>NZ_JBFUMS010000002.1:0-972989 GCF_054049255.1 Roseateles sp. P5_E4
CGCAATGGAGCCTGTACTGCCTAGTTCACAACATCGAAAAGCTATCGAAGGCGGGGTTCGGGCAATCCGGGGTTCAGTAACCGGACAAGCAGACGACACAATTGAGGTCAGGCAGGCGCGCAGGCGCCATGGAACCGAAAATTCAGCCCATGTCACCGATGAAGTCACCGACTCGATTCAACAGCCATTCATGCGGGCTGCACGGCAGGAGTGCTTGCGGATACAGGGTTTTTGGACAGCCTCGTTAGGCCTCGGAAACGGACATCGCGATGTTGCAAGTACTCTCGTCATGGCTCGCGCACTTGTCCGTTGATGACTTCAACAAGGTCGTTCTCGCCCTGGTCGCGCTCGTCGCTCTGTTCCTTGGGCCGTGGATGCAGTGGCGAATCGCCAGGCGACAGGTGCAAATGCAGGCCGAAATTGCCAAGCTGCAGATCGAAACTCAGTCTCGCATTGCCACACGACAGATTGCAGACAACATATCCACCAAACGCCAGAGCTGGATAGATGAGCTTCGCAAGGACGCCGCTGAGTTTCTAACGGTCGTTGGCCGCATCCAAGAACTCAAGAGGCCTCGGGTGGAGCAATTGCTAGAGAGGTCACAGCTCGCCGAGGACTTCAAAGAACGCTTGACCGTCGAAATGCGTGCGAAGGAACTCGGCACTCGAATCACACTGCGTCTGAATCCAAACGAGGCCGAGCACAACCACCTTCTGGAGCTCATCGACGCCATGGTGTCCAAGAGCTATGTTCTCAATCGGAAGTACAAGCCGGAGGAAGAAGCGCAAATCGCGCAAGACTTCAACGAAGCCAACGCTTCAGTCGTCAAGCACTTGCAGGCGATCCTGAAGCACGAGTGGGAACGAGTAAAGCGAGGGGATCTGTAGCGGCACCATGCACTCGCCGAGGCATAACCCTTCCATCGAGGGGGCGTCCACAAGCGGGCTTCGCCCACTTGCGGCCGCCCCTCATGGCAAACGTCAGAGCGCATCAATGAAATCCTACGCAACCATCGCTTGCCGAGCGGTACGCATCCTCGGGCACCCAAACAGTGGGTGGTCGCCCGCAGATCCTGATGACGATAACGCGCTGGAGATCGAGTTTCGATTCGAGATCACAGACGATGGAAACAAGAACTTCTTGCTTGTTTGCCATTCGTTGGATGGGCGCTATGCCGCCGATACCTGGCATGAAACCCTTGAGGAGGCCGTTGCCTGTGCACAAGACTCCTATGACATCGCGCCATCGGAATGGATGATGTCTGGGCCCACCACCTAACTGAGTGAGCAGGCCGTGACGCAGACCAGCGCGTCAGGCGAGTTATGCCTTCCCTACAAGCCATGGAGCCATTTGCTTGACGAGCATCACCTTTGAATCTGCCAACCAGCCGGAGGTCATCGCCCTCATCGCCGAGTTGGACGCCTACCAGGACACCCTTTATCCGCCCGAAGCCCGGTATGCCTTGGACCTGGCTTCGCTGACCCAGCCGAACGTCGTCTTCGCCGTGGCCCGGGATACGGTGGGGCGGGCCGTGGGCTGCGGCGCAGTCGTGCTGACCCCGGAGTTCGGCGAGCTCAAGCGCATGTTCATCAGCCCGGCGGCACGTGGTCAGGGGCTGGCCCAGCGGCTGCTGTCCGAGCTGGAAGCCGAAGCGGCCGCTCGGGGTTGCAGGCTGGTGACGCTGGAGTCGGGGCCCTACCAGCTCGAAGCGCTGGCGCTGTATGCCCGATGCGGCTACGTCCGCCGCGGGCCCTACGGTGGCTATGCCGACGATCCCTTGAGCGTCTTCATGGAGAAGCGCATCGACGTCAAAGCACCCGCGGCAGATCCCGCCTGACCGCGACGCGGTCGCCGAAGTCGAAATGCCACCACTCGGTGGCGATGCCGTGAAAGCCCGCCTCGCGCATGGCTGCGCGCAGCCAGCCGCGCTCGACGAGGTGCTCGGGCGTCAGCGCGCCAAGGGCCAGATGCTCAGCCTCGTGGTCGGGGTGGGAGGCCAGCGTCATCTCGTCGAAGCCGCTGCCCATGTCGACCTCGCGGCCTTGCGGGTCGAGCAGCGTCAGGTCCACGGCCATGCCAAAACTGTGGATGGAGCCGCGCTCGGGGTGGGCGAGATACATCGTCAACGGCGTGCCCTGCAGCTCGTCCCACAGGCGCTGTTGCACGCGCTGGGGGCGCAGGGCGTCCAGCACGAGCAGGCGGTAGCCGGGGCGGCGCTCATGCAGCCAGGCGGCGGCCTGCTCCAGCGCGTCCGCGGCCTCGCGGCGCAGCCAGGCGCAGTCGATGCCGGCGTAAACGGAATGGCCGACGAAGTTGTCGGCCGTCGCGTAGCGCAGATCCACGGCGATGCCGTGCTGCAGCGAGGCGAGCGGGCGGAAGTCCGAATGCGAAGCAATGTCTTCGATGCGAATCACGGCAGTCGAGAAAGGTGTTCGTGCGCAGCGGCCGTGATGAACTTGACCAGGCGGCGCGAGGCCTGGCCCAGCGGCGCGCTGGCGGCGCTGAGCAGATAGAGCTGCACCGGCACGGTGGGTGACAGTGGCCGCACGCGGACCTTGCTGGCGTCGGCGCTGGCGGCGGTGAAGGGGTCCACCAGCGTCATGCCAACGCCGGCCTCGACGAGGGCGCGTGCGAGCTGGTAGGTCTGCACGGTGATGCGGCTGGCCAGCGGCTGGCCCAGGGCCTCGCCGGCGTGGTGCAGCAGGCCGGCGAGCGGGTCGTCGCTCTGCAGGCCGACGATCTCGGTGCGGATGTCGGCCAGGCCCAGCGGCCCCTCGCCCTTGGCCTCGGGGCTGTTCAAGGGGCACAGGGCAACCATGGCGCCGCTGGCGATGACCTCGGCCTTGATGCCGGGATGGCGCGGGTCCTGCAGCGACAGGGCCAGGTCGGCCTCGCCCAGCAGCAGGGCCGACACTATTTCTCGAGTGTGGTGCGTGGCCAGCGAGCAGCTCGCGTTCGGGTAGGCCTTGCACCAGGGCGTCATGGCGGCCGGCACGATGGCCATGGCCAGGGCCGGTGTGGCGACGAGACGCACCTGTTCGCTCTCGCCGCTCTTCAGGTTGGCGGCCAGGCGGCGGATGCCGACGAGATCGCGGTTCAGCTTGTCGATCTCGACGAACAGGCGCTGCGCCTCGGGCGTCGGGTAGAGCTTGCCGCGTACGCGGTCGAACAGCGCCATGCCGAGCTGCAGCTCGCAATGCTGCAGCACCTTGGTCACGGCCGGCTGCGAGATGTGCAGCAGTTGGGCCGCACCGCTGATGGTGCCGGCCTGCATGATGGCGTGGAAGACTTCGATGTGGCGCAGCCTCACTTGCGATACACCCCTTCAAAGTTCACTGAGCCGTTGGGCGCCATCTTGAAACCGACGACGTCCTTGCGGATGGGGATGTAGACGGTGGAGTGGGCCATCGTGATCCAGGGCCGCTCGTGCTTGAAGATCTCCTGGGCCTTCTCGTACAGCGCGATGCGCTTCTTCTGGTCGGGGGTGGCGCGCGCCTCGTCGATGAGTTTCTCGAATTCGGCGTTGCAGAACTTGATGCCGCTCTTGTTGGCCGCGCAGCTCAGGTTGGGCGTCAGAAAGTCATCGGCGTCGCCGGTCTCGCCGCTCCAGCCGCTCATGTAGACGTTGTGCTCGCCGTTGTTGGCGCGCTTGAGGTACTCGCCCCATTCGAAGGTCTTGATGTTCGCCTTCACGCCGATCTTGGCCCAGTCCTGCTGGATGAGCTGGGCCATCAACTGGCCGTTCGGGTTGGTCGGGCGCTGCACGGGCAGGGCCCAGAGGTCGATCTCGAAGCCGTTGGGAAAGCCCGCCTTGGCCAGCAGCGCCTTGGCCTTCGCCGGGTCGAACTCGTTCTTCAGCTTCTTGTTGTAGCCGGGGATGGCGGGCGGGAAGGCGCTGACGGCCTGCATGGCGTCGCCGCGCGGGAACAGGGCCTTGAAGATGGCGTCGCGGTCGACGGCAATGTCCAGGGCCTCGCGCACCTCGCGCTTGTCGGTGGGCGGCTTCTTCAGGTTGAAGCTCAGGTAGGAGATGTTGAGCGCCTGGATCTTCTCGATGCTGATGTTGGCGTTGTTCGCCAGCGGGGCAATGTCGACGTCGCGCAGGGCTGCCGTTACATGGCATTCGCCGGCGGCGATCTTCTGCACGCGCACATTGGGCTCACGGCTGATGCTGAAGACCAGATTCGACGTGGGCTGCTTGCCGCCCCAGTAATCTGGGTGCGCTTCCATACGCAGCACGTCGTCCTTGGCATAACTTTTGAAGCGAAAGGGCCCCGCGCCGACCGGCTGCACATTGATTTGCGAGGCCTTTCCTTCCTTCAGTAGCTGCGCGGCGTACTCGGCGGACTGGATGCCCGCCCAGGCGAAGGCGAAGTTTGCGACGAATGTCACATTGGGCTGACGGAGCCGGAAACGAATTGTGCGGTCGTCGATTTTGTCGATGCCCTCGATCAGCTTGGCCAGTCCAAGGTTCTGTGGGTAGATGAAATTTGCCGGAAACGCCCTGTTGAACGGGTGGTTGGGGTCGATGAAGCGTTGAAAAGTGAACAGCACATCATCTGCATTGAGGTTGCGGGTGGGCCTGAACCAGGGGGTGGTGTGGAACTTCACGCCGTCCCGCAATCTGAAAATGAAGCTCTTCGCGTCGGGCGAGATTTCCCAGCTTGTGGCGAGCTTGGGGATCAGCTCCGTCGTGGGTCGTTTGAAGCCAAGCAACCCGTCGAACATCTGTGCGCTGACCGTGTTGGTGCTAGCGCTGTCCCACATTCCAGGGTCAAAACCTTCCGGACTGGCGTCGGCGCAGTAGATCAGCGGCTTGTTTTGGGCTTGCACCGCAGGCGCGCTGGCCAGCGCAACCAGGGTCAGCAGGGCGAAGTGCAGGGGCTTCATGACGGTGGCTTTTCAGAGGGAGAACGGGCGGGAATTGTTTGGAGCACGACCCGTCGCGGCAAGGGCGGCGAAGGTCGAGACGCATAACCCAAACTTATACCCTCCGCGCCCCCTAGTTCGTAACGTTTAGCCACGGTCCCGTCAGGGCCTGCCATCAGAATCCGTTCCGCCCCCCTAGGCCACCCCCCTAGTACCGAAGTGCAGCGACGTTCGCTGCTAAGGATTGCTTTTCCATGACTGACCCCCAGCGCCGTAAATTCCTCCAGTATTCAGCCGCTCTTGGCGGAGCTGTTCCCTTGGCCGGTTGCGGTGGTGGAGGGGGAGAGGCCATGGCCGAGGCGACTGCGTCGGACGGAGCGACCGTCACTGCTTCGGTGATCAAGCTGCCCACGACCGCTCCTGCCCCCGCACCCGTTCCGGCTCCGCCCCCGGCTCCAGCTCCGGCCCCCGCACCTGTGGCCACTCCGACGCTCGGCCTGTTTACTGGCGCGATGCAGTTCAGCTTGGTCAGTACCAAGACGCAAGCCAAGGCGCCCTTCAGCCTGGGCTTCGCCTTCAAGCGCGGCGACATCCCGGCGGGCAGCACGGTGGGCTCTAGCCTGTCTGTGTTGCAGGTCACACCACGTACGACCTGGCCTGACGGCTCCCTGAAGTTCGCCCAGATCGCCGGCTTTGCCGACCTGACGGCCAACAGCTTGCTGACCGTGCGGCTGCGTCGCGTTGCAGCCAGCGCTGGCAGCGCTGCGCTGCTGACCGTTGCGGACCTGAAGAAAACTGGCATCACCGCCGAGGTTGGCGCCGGCAGCCTCGGCACGGCCAGCTTTGGCGCCGCCGACTGGGATGCGCCGCAGGCCACCTGGGTCAGTGGCGCGCAGATGTCGTCCTGGGTCTTCCGCAAGCCGGTGGGCAGTGACGCTCACCTGGTGGCCTGGTTGGAGGTGCGCCTGTTCGCCGGCGGCGCCGTCGAGATCCTGCCCTGGATCGAGAACGGCTACCTGATGGTGGCGGGCCCGACCAGCAAGGCGGCGACCTACACCTTCAAGATCAATGGCACGCAGCGTTTCTCGGCCACCATCGACCTGTCCCACCATTGCCGCACGGCGTTGATCAACGGCACGGCCCTGTCCTACTGGCTGGGCACCGACCCCGACGTGACGCCGCGCCATGACCTGGCCTATCTGCAGGCCACCGAGCAGGTGCCGACCTACAGCGCCCGCGTGGACGCGAATGGCGCCGTCGCCCAGTGGCTGGTGACCAGCTACACGCCGCTGGACAAGGCAAATTTCACCTACGCAGGCGACTCCATGGCGGCCACCGGCTACCAGGAACCCATCGGCCTGCTGCCGATGCATGACGCGCTCTATCTGACCTGCGAAAGCAGCAACACCTATGCGGCCGTGGTGCGCAACGGCTTCGCCGCCGGTCGCTATCCGCTGTTCTACCGCGACGAGAAGACGCAGCGCCCGATCCGCTTTTCCCAGTACCCCAACCTGGTGTTGCACAAGGACAGCCGCGTCAGCGACCTCGGCAGTTCGACGCGCAGCCAGTTCACGCCCCAGCCTACCGGCACGCAGTCGCCGCGCTGGGACTGCGCCCACAGCCCGTCGGTGGGTTATATGGCCTATCTGGTCACGGGCCGCTGGTACTTCATGGAGCAGGTGCAGTTCGCCGCCACGCTGAACTACCTGAGCAAGGCCGACGAGCCCAATATGCGCCGTGGCTCGCAAGGCCTGGTGCAGTCCTGCTTCGGCGGCTGGCAGACCCGTTCCGCTGCGTGGCAGTGGCGCGCTCTGACGCAGGCGCTGAACGTGACGCCGGACGACGACACCACGCTGCGCCAGGAGTTCATCAACTGCGTGCAGTCCAACATCGAGAACTTCCACGCCGTCTACGTCGCCCAGCCCAACAACCCCTATGGCTGGATCCAGCCGGGCGAGGGCTACGAGAACATCATGCAGTTCGGTGCGGTCTGGCAGCAGGACTTCGTCACCGCCGCCTTCGGCTACTCGTTGTCCATGGGTCTGCCGGTACCGGCGGCCGTCGAAACCAAGCACGCGGCCTTCTTCCGCTGGAAGGCGCGCAGCGCCGTCATGCGCCTGGGGCCGGCCACCGGCTTCTGGTACGTGAACGCGGCCGTCTACACCATGAGCATTTCGCCTGTTGCGGTGCCCGACTTTCAGACCGGCAAGGGCCCCTGGCATCTCAACGATGCAGCTGTCTACCTGGCCAGCTATGCCAGCCTGCCGGCCTGGTTTGGCACCGTGGAAGGTAAGCTGGCGGGCGAGATCATGCCGGGTGATCGCGCGGCATGGGGCAACCTGACGACGGCCATGGCCTATGCAGTCAGGCATGGCGTCGACGGCGCCGCCACCGCCTACCAGCGCCTCATTTCGGCCAGCAACTATCCGGCGCTGCGAGATGCCTTCAACAGCGCGCCGGTCTGGTCGGTGGCGCCGGCGCGGGTCATTCCAAGCTGGCTGGCCAGCAAGCCCTTGAACACCTGGTTCGAGATCCCCGGCACGGCTGGCGCCGGCGGCGCAGCAATCGATGCCTACAGCGGCATCGCCATCAACGACCGCACCAGCGAAATCATCATCGCGGCGGCCGGTGGCCATACCGATTCCTATGACAACCGGGTCGTCTCCATCAGCCTCGCGTCGGACGCGCCGACCTGGAAGGTGCGCTTGGCGGCCAGCAAGAGCTACGCGCAGAATGTTGCCCACTACACCGATGGCATGCCGTCGTCGCGCCATATCTACAGCACGGCTCATTTCATTCCGCAGATCAACCGCCTGATGCTGTTCGGTGCGCGCGGTGTCTACGGCGCGTCCTGGGACTTTGCCAAGGTCGACGCCTTCAACCTCGACACCAACACCTGGGACAAGGCCGGCACCTGGGCCGACATGCCCTCGGGCTATTACGGTGCTGCGCAGATCCGTGCGACCGGCGAGGTTGTCAGCACCGGCCTGAAAAAGTGGTCGCCCGTCGATAAGAAGTGGACGGACCTCGTCACCAACCCCGTGGGTGACGCGGTGCGCTGGCCCATCGCCTTCGATGCGCGACGCAACCAGATGTTCTGCCTGCAATGGGGCGACGGCCAGGGCTTCGACCCGCAACGCATGGTGGCCAGCCGCGTTCCGCTGGGCAGCGGCCAGCAGATCGCCGTCACATTCAACGCCAGCAGCGCGCTGACGCAATGGCAGAACGAAAAGCCGAGCTATGCGGCGATGGACTATGACCCGGACAGTGACCGCTTCCTGTTCTACAGCGGCCAGGGCGAAGCGGCGGGTCGCGTCTATGTCGTCACTCCCAATGACAGCAATGTCTGGGACATGAGCCTGCTCAACGGCGGCAGCCAGAAGATCGCGCCCACCCCCGACAACGGCAGCGGCCTGCAGAACCGCATGCGCTACGTGCCGGCTCTGCGTGGCTTCGTGCTGCTGACGCGTGGCAGCGCCAACCTCTACTTCCTGCGCACGGCCTGACATGCAGCCCCTCGTCCGGCCGCACACCGCTGAACGCGGTGCGACCGACCGGTCTTGCAGACCGCGCTGCGGCAGTGCCGCAGCCCTTCGGCAGGCACATGGCGCCCACTGGGCGCCATGTGTCCGGCCTCAGCCCCCGGGGGGCGGCGATGCTTGCGGCATCGAACCGCAAGCACATCGCCAGCGCGGGCCGGCTCGGGAGCGGCCCAGCGCTCGGCCCGCAAGATGTTGACCCCGTCGGCTGCGGCACCGGCACTGCGCCGCGGACAACTGAAGGTGGCGGCAGAATCGGTCCACGATGTGGGCCGACTTCCAACCGCTAACCGTTCAGCGCGACGGCGTCACGCTGTTCGCCCGCCAGGGCGGCCCGTCGGCATCCGGCAGACCGCCCTTGCTGCTTTTGCACGGCCACCCGCAGACCATGGCGATGTGGCACCGGGTTGCGCCCACCTTGGCGAAGACGCGACGCATCGTGCTGATGGACCTGCGCGGCTATGGCGACAGCGACCGCCCACCGGCCGGTGAGGGCAGCGCGGCCTATGCCAAGCGAGAAATGGCGCGGGATGCCATCGCGCTGATGCAGTCCCTGGGACACGAGCGCTTTGCCGTGCTCGCCCACGACCGCGGCGCGCGCGTGGCGCACCGGCTGGCGCTGGACCACCCCCAGGCTGTGACAAGACTGATGCTGCTGGACATCGCGCCCACGCTGGCCATGTACGAGGGCACGACCGAGGCCTTTGCGCGTGCCTACTGGCACTGGTTCTTCCTGATCCAGCCGGCGCCACTGCCGGAGCGCCTGATCGAGGCCGACCCGATCGCCTATCTGCGCGACGGCATGGGCCGGCGGGGCAGCGGCTTCTTCGACAAGCGGGCCTGGGCGGAATACGAGCGCTGTATGGTGCGACCGGGTTCGGCCGCGGGCGTCTGCGCCGACTACCGTGCCAGCGCCGGCATTGATCTCGAACACGACCGTGCCGATCGTGCCGTGGGCCGGCGTGTGACCCCGCCGCTGCGCGTGCTGTGGGGTGCCAACGGCGTGGTGGGCCGTTGCTTTGATCCGCTCAAGCTCTGGCAGGCGGCGGCCGAGCACGTCAGCGGCCGCGCCGTCGACAGCGGCCACTACATCGCCGAGGAAGTGCCCGAGGTGGTGCTGGGCGAGGCGCAAGCCTTTTTCAACGAGGATTAAGGGCTTTCGAGGCCATTGCCCGAGCTGCGACATGGTCTTGGCGCGTTGATTCCTATCGTAGGAATGCTCGCAAATCAGGGTTTCCTGCGCGTCAACGGTTCACGCGCCAGGAGCCAGCGAAAATAGCGCCATGAAGTCCATCGCCCAAACCCCCAAGTACAGTCGCGCCCAGGGCCTGCCCGCCCTGCTCCAGCAACGCATCGCCGTGCTCGACGGTGCGATGGGCACCATGATCCAGCGCTACAAGCTGGTCGAGGCCGATTACCGCGGCGAGCGCTTCAAGGACCATCACAAGGACCTGAAGGGCAACAACGAGATGCTGATGTTCACGCGGCCCGACGTGCTCAGCGAGATCCACGAGCAATACCTCGCTGCCGGCGCCGACCTGATCGAGACCAACACCTTCGGCGCGACCTCGGTCGCCCAGGAGGACTACGACCTCGCCGGCCTGGCCTACGAGATGAACGTCGAGGCCGCCAAGCTGGCCCGCGCCGCCTGCGACAAGTACTCGACGCCCGACAAGCCGCGCTATGTGGCGGGCGCCCTGGGCCCTACCCCGCGCACCGCCTCGATCAGCCCCGACGTCAACGACCCGGGCGCGCGCAATGTCGACTTCGACACCCTGCGGGCCGCCTACTACGAGCAGGCCAAGGGGCTGCTGGAAGGCGGATGCGACCTCTTCCTGGTCGAGACCATCTTCGACACGCTGAACGCCAAGGCCGCCATCTTTGCGCTGGACGAGCTGATGGAAGACACCGGCGAGCGCCTGCCCGTCATCATCTCCGGCACGGTGACCGACGCCTCCGGCCGCATCCTGTCCGGCCAGACGGTGACCGCCTTCTGGCATTCGGTGCGCCATGCGCGGCCCATCGCCATCGGCCTGAATTGCGCCCTGGGTGCGACGCTGATGCGGCCCTACATCGAGGAGCTGTCCAAGGTGGCGGGCGACGTGGCGGTGAGCTGCTACCCCAACGCCGGCCTGCCCAACCCGATGAGCGACACCGGCTTCGACGAGACGCCGGACGTGACCGCGCGGCTCGTGGGCGAGTTCGCCAAGGCCGGCTTCCTGAACATCGCCGGCGGCTGCTGCGGCACCACGCCCGACCACATCGCGGCGATTGCCAAGGCCGTGTCGGCCTACAAGCCGCGCGTCAGCGGCGAGAAGTTCTTCAGCCAGATGCTGGCGGCGGCCTGAGCCTCAGGAGGCGCGGTTCGGCGCGCTTGCTGGCTTGGCGCTGCGCCGCGGGCTCTCGCTGAATTCCGCCGGCGGCTTCATCAGCGCCGGGTCGGGCTCACCCCGCTTGAGCTTCTCCAGCCGGTAGTTCTGTTCGCCCATCCGCGGGTCGGCGTCGCGGCTCATGACCGTCAGCATCAGTTCCGGACTGCGCCAGACCTCGCGCGTGCTGACGATGGGCTTCTCGTTGCCGATCTTGCCGGCCTCGATGGTCCAACTGGTGCGCTCGCCGGTGACCTTGAGACCGTCGATCTCCTTGGGCGCCAGTGCCGTCGTCGTGCCGCCTTCGCGCGGCAGCATGGGGCCAGGCAGCAGCAGCGGCATGGGCGGCACCGGCGGCGTGGGCACCATCAGCGGTGTGGGTGGGGCGGGCATGGCAGGCGGCGCGGGCATTTCGCTGGCGCGGATGACGCGCAGCTCACGGCGACGCTCGACGGCGCTGGCACCCGGTGCGGGTGTTGTCATCAGCTCCTGCTCGATGACGATGCCCGGCTCACCGGCCATCGCCCGGGCGCGCACGCGCTCCGCATCCACGCTGCGCGCCCGCTCGGCGACCCGACCTCCCCATTCCTTCCAGCGCGCCGCCTGTTCCTTCATGCGCTCGCCCCAGTCCTGCATCGAAGCTTCCCAGGCGGCATGGGCCGCCGCGTCGGCGCCAGGCGCCCAGGCCGCGTTGCTGCGCAGTCGCTGCACGCGTTTCTGGTCGGGGTAGACGACCCAGCTCTCCTTGGCCACCGGGTCGTTCAGGTAGATGGCCTTGGGGCCGCCTTCGCGCTGCACCTCGCGGCGAGTGCGGCCCTCGCCGTCGCGGCAGAGCTGGCTTTGCTGCTTGCGCACGATGCGGTTGCCGTCACCCAGCGTCTGTACGTTCTCGTGCACGGCGGTGGCGCAGTAGGGCGCGCCCCTGACGACGCGCTCGCTCTCCAGCTCGCGGCCGGCGAAGCTCAAGGCCTGGTCGCCCAAAGCGATGCGCACGGGCATGTCAGACAGGGCGATCTGCACGCTGCGCTCGATATCCCGTTCGAAATCGCGCTCGATCAGGCGGTCGGCCTCCAGCGCGGTGGCCGAGGCCGCCAGGGCCAACAGCGCCAGGCCGGTGATGGGTTTCTTCATGTCGTTCTCCGTCGTCAAGTCAATTCAGGATGCGCACGGCCAGCACCTGGCCGCTCGGGTTCAGCATCAGTTCGGCG
The DNA here is from genome assembly GCF_054049255.1 of Roseateles sp. P5_E4. Classification (NCBI taxonomy): domain Bacteria; kingdom Pseudomonadati; phylum Pseudomonadota; class Betaproteobacteria; order Burkholderiales; family Sphaerotilaceae; genus Roseateles; species Roseateles sp. P5_E4. Next base: position 11,986 of record NZ_JBFUMS010000002.1, read on the forward strand.
CGCACCGTTTCGTCGGCGCGTGCGGCGTCAAAGGGCAGGCCCAGCAGCGCCAGGCGCTCGCGCGGCAGTTCGGTGGGCTGCAGCCACACGGCGGCGCTGCGCTCGGCCGTCAGCGCGGCCTGGAACTCGCGCTCGGACACCAGCGGGATGAAGCCGCTGCCGGCCGTGGCGGCCTGGGCGGTCTGGCTGCCCGGCGGGTCGAGCAAAAGCATGGCGCTCAACAGCACGGCGGCCGTGGCGCCGAGCGCGCCGCTGCCCCAGGCGAGACGGCGCAGCCAGCGCGGCTCATGGGCTTCGGCCCTTTCAGCCGCCATGCGGCGCACGCGCAGCAGGTGCTGCTGCTCGGCCAAGCAGGCAAGTACGGCGGCGTCCTGTTCCGCGCCGGGTTGCAGCTTGGAAAAGTCCGCGCGGGCTGGCAGCAGCCAGGCTGGCGTGTCGTTGTCGATGCTCATGGTCGTTCTCCCACGGCCAGCAGGTCGGCCAGCCGCTGGCGGGCGCGGTGCAGGCGGGTGCGCAGCGCGTCGACGCTGACGCCGGCAATCGCCGCGGCGTCGTCGTAGCTGCGCTCCTGCAGGTCCACCAGCACGATGGCCTCGCGCTGCGGCCAGCTCAGCCGGCGGATGGCGGCCCAGAGGCCATCCTGCTGCTGGTTTTGATTCAAACGCGTGTCGCTGCTCGGCATGAGCTCGGCGGTGTCGTCGGTGTCGAGCGAGTCGTCCAGCGGCACGTGGCGGCGTGCGTCGCGCCACTGGGTCAGCAATTGGTGCCTGGCCATGCCGGCGAGGTAGGCGCCGAGCGAGCCGCGGCCGGGCTGGTAGGCCTGCGGGCCGCGCAGCAACTGGGCAAAAGCCTCCTGCACGGCATCCAGTGCCGTCGCTTCGTCGCCGGCCAGGGCCAGTGCATAACGGTAGACCGAGCCGCTCTCGCGCCGGTAGAGCAGGGCCAGCGCATCGGCATCGCCATTGGCCACGCGGGCCATCAGGGCGGCCTCGTCCCCTGACGCCGAAGCGGCCGGCGCGACAAAGCCGAGGCGGGTCAGCCAGCTCATTCCGGGCAGCATGGTGTGAGGGCCTGCGGGGTTTGCATGCCTCTATTGAGCGTGGGCAGACCCTTTCGTTACTCCGGACAAACCCGCCGTCACTTTCAGCACAGGCCCGGCGCGGCATGATGCTGCGCACCGAAAAAAGGAGAACGCCGCCATGTTGAAGCTGCAAGGCATTGACCACCTCGTGCTGCGTGTCATCGACCTGGACACGATGGTGCGCTTCTACGTCGACACGCTGGGCTGCTCGATCGAGCGCCGCCAGGACGAGATCGGCCTCGTGCAATTGCGTGCCGGCCACTCGCTGATCGACCTCGTGCCGGTGGACGGCAAGCTCGGCCGCATGGGTGGCGCAGCGCCCGGCGCCGAGGGTCGCAACATGGACCACTTCTGCCTGCGCGTCGAACCCTTCGACGCGGCAGCCATCCGTGCCCACCTGGCTTCTCACGGTGTCGAAGCCGGCAAGACCGAGAGCCGCTACGGCGCCGAAGGCGAGGGGCCGTCCATCTATCTGAGCGACCCCGAAGGCAATGTCGTCGAACTCAAGGGCCCGCCCGGGAGCATCACATGAGCATGAAACCACTGACCCGCGCCATCTTCTGGGGCGGCCTGCTGGCCGGCACCGGCGACCTGATCTTTGCGCTGAGCTACTACGGCATGAAGCTGCGCGTTTTCCAGGGCGTCGCCGCCGGCCTCATCGGCCGCGAGGCGGCCTTTGGCGGCGGGCCGGAGACCTTTGCGCTCGGCGTGGCGCTGCACTACGGCATCGCATGGATCTGGGCCGCCATCTTCTGCGTGGTGGCGCTGCGCCTGCCCGTCCTGCTGCGCAATGCGACCGCCGCCGGCCTGGCCTACGGCTTTGTCGTCTACTTCGGCATGAACAACGTGGTGCTGCCGCTGTCGGCCCTGCACACGCCGTTCTGGCCACCCAAGCTGGATGCGGCGGCGATTGCGGCGCATTGCTTCGTCTTCGGGTTGCCCATCGCGCTGGCGGCGCGGCGTTGTCTGCTGGGCCCGCCAGTGCGTTGAAACCTGGCGCCGGCAGAATTGCCGCCATGCCCGTCCTGCCCACCAAGCTGCCGAACACCGGCACCACCATCTTCACCGTCATGTCGGCCCTGGCCGGCGAGCATGGCGCCGTCAACCTCGGCCAGGGCTTCCCGGACTTCGATGCCGACCCGGCGCTCATGCAGGCCGTCACCGACGCGATGGCCGCCGGCCACAACCAGTACCCGCCGATGACCGGCGTGCCGGCGCTGCGCCAGGCCGTGGCCGCCAAGCTGAATGCGCTCTACGGCTCGGCCTACGACGCGGACCGCGACATCACGATCACCGCCGGCGGCACGCAAGGCCTCATCACCGCGCTGCACAGCTGCGTCGGCGCGGGCGACGAAGTCATCATCATCGAGCCGGCCTACGACAGCTATGACCCGGCCATCCGCCTGGCCGGCGCGGTGCCCGTCGGCGTGCCGATGACTCTGGACTACCGCATCGACTGGACGGCGGTACGCGCCGCCATCACGCCGCGCACGCGGGCGCTGGTGATCAACACACCGCACAACCCCAGCGGCCGCATCGCGACCGCCGAGGACCTGCGCGAGCTGGAGCGCATCGCCGAAGCGCACGACCTCTTCATCGTCAGCGACGAGGTCTACGAGCACATGGTCTTCGACGGCGCGCCGCATGAGAGCGTGGCGCGTTATCCGGGTCTGCGCGAGCGCAGCTTCCTCGTCAGCAGCTTTGGCAAGACTTTTCACGTAACGGGCTGGAAGGTCGGCTTCGTCGCCGCGCCGCCAGCGTTGAGCGCGGCCTTCCGGCGCCTGCACCAGTACACGGTGTTCACGGTCCACACGCCGACGCAGCACGCCATCGCGGCCTACCTCGCCAACCCGGCCCCCTGGCAAGGCCTGAGCGACTTCTATCAAGCCAAGCGCGATGGCTTCCGCGCCGCGTTGGAAGCCACGCCGCTGAAGCTGCTGCCCTGCGAGGGCACCTACTTCCAGACGGTGGACTACAGCGCGGTGTCGGATCGGCCCGAGCTGGACTTCGCCAAATGGCTGACCACCGAGGTCGGCGTCGCTGCCATCCCGTTGTCGGTCTTCTACCAGCAGCCGCAGGAGCGAGGGCATGTGCGGTTCTGCTTTGCGAAGCGGGACGAGACCTTGGCACTGGCGACGCAGCGTTTGCAGCGCGGCTTGCCCCGCTGAAGGGCGCCCGTCCCTGGCGCTGGCACGCTCCGTGCAAACCCGAGGTCACATGACCGGCACGCCCGCTGTACGAGGCGTCGGTCGAGAACCAGTTCACGGAGTCCTTCATGTTGCACCACACGCGTGCGCTTACCGATGCACCAAAGCGGGCGTCTGCTGCACCCAAGCAGACCGCGGGCGAGCTGTTCGGCAAGACCATCAACCTGTCGGGCCGCCGCCGCTTCACGTCGCAGCGCGTCGTGCTCTATGCGGTACTCGCCTCGCAGGGCCGCGACGGTGCACTGACCATTGCCCGCGACGCACTGACCACCTTCGGCGACGCCCATGGGGCGCTGCTCCAGGGCGAGCTGTCACCCGACGCGCTGGGCGGCGAGCTGAAACAGGCCTATTTCGGCCCTGACCGCGCCAACGAGCGCATCGTCGGCTTCATCGAACTGGCCCGGCGCGCCATCGAGGCCATCTCGGCCAGCGCACACAGCGCACCGGCCCTGCTTGAGGAACTCGTCGAGGCCGCGACGCCGCTGCTTGCCACGCTGAACCGGTTGACCCAGATCTATGAGGACCTCGCCCGCCAGCAGGCCGCCTCGGCCAAGAAACAGCTGACGGCCGTCATGGGCGACATCGAGCTCATCGCCAGGCATGCGCGCATCGTGTCCTTCAACGCGCAGGTCGTCGCGGCGCGGGCGGGCACCTCGGGCCGCGAGTTCGCGGTCGTGTCGGGAGAGTTCACGCAGATCACCGGCAAGCTCGACGGCCTGGTGCGCGAGGCCGTGAGAAGCGCGGTGGCTTGATCGGTCAGGCGGTAGGTCGCAGCGGGCAGCTCGCGCCTGTCTCGGGAGTCTCGGCCAACCGCATGGACAGCTCGGCCCTCAGCCCCTGCAACGCCGCAATGCGCACGTCGATGTCTGCCAGCTTGCGCGCCAGCGCTGCCCGCAGCGCCGGGCCGGCCTCTTCACCCTGGGCGAGCAAGGGCATATCGGCCGCGATCTCGGTCAGCGTGAAGCCCAGCTGCTGGGCCGTGCGCACATAGCCCAGCCATTGCACGGTCTCCTCGGGGTAGTCGCGGTAGCCGTTGTCAGCGCGGCGCGCCTGCAGCAGCCCGCGCTTCTCGTAGAAGCGCAGGCTGTCGCGGCTCAGGCCGGTCAGTGTGGAGAGGGTGCCGATGAGCATGGGGCATCCGAAATGGCTTGACCTTGGAGTGTGGTCCAAGGTCGAGCATGCGCACGTCCCTGTTTCGTGCCTCTCCATGCCTGCTTTCAGCAACTCCAGTTTCCTGCGCGTCGTCTGGTTCAGCGCACTCTACGACCTCATCGTCACCGCGCCCTTTGCGACGCCCTGGACCTTCGAGCTGAACCGGGCGCAGCTGAGCGCCATCAACCAAGCCCTGGGCGGCCAGCCGCTGCCGCCTTTCGACCCGATGCAGACGCTGTTCGCGGTGCTGATGGGCAGCGTCGTGATGGTCTGGGCGGTACTGCGGCTGCGCGGTCCGACGCAGCAGTTCGGCCGCTATGACGCGGCGGCGCGGGTACTGTTCGGCGTTTGGATGGGGTGGGCCTGGATGCAGTCGGGGGCGCCGGTGCTGCTGCTGTTCATCGTGCCGGAGGTGGCGTGGGCGGTGGTGCAGGGCTGGCGCGTGCGGCAGGGGCCTCGGGGCGCTGCATTTCATATGGACTTAGTCCGGTAACTTAGTCAAAATCGTGCCGCATAAGGAGGCACGCCATGTCTGAAACGGTCAATGTCCACGACGCCAAGACCCATTTCTCACGCCTGCTGGAGAAAGCCCATGCCGGCGAGGAGATCGTCCTGTCCAAGGCCGGCAAGCCCTATGCGCGGCTTATGCCGCTGGCTACGCAGCCCGGGCAGCGCCAACCCGGCCGGCTCAAGCGACCCGGCGCACAGGTGGACGCGAGCTTCTTCGACGCGCTGCCTGATGCCGAACTCGATGCATGGAACGGCCGGTGAAGCTGCTGCTGGATACCCACGCGCTGCTCTGGTGGTGGCTGGACGATCCCCAACTCAGCCCCGCCGCCCGCGAGGCGATTGCCGACCCGGCCAACGAGGTCTGGGTCAGCGCCGCCAGCGCCTGGGAGATCGCCATCAAGCAGCGCCTGGGCAAGCTCGATGGTGTGCCTGAGGCCAGCAGCCGCTTCATGGAGTTGGTGGCGGCGGACGGCTTTCGGCTCATGCCGATGCAGGCCGCGCATGCGCTGCGCGCCGGCAGTCACCCAGCCGAACATCGCGACCCGTTTGATCGCATGTTGGCCGCTCAGACCGAGCTGGAGCAGGCTACGCTGGTCAGCCGGGATGGAGCATTTGCGGGGTTTGGGGTGGGGGTGTTGTGGTGAGGCTGGGCGCGACTCGCCGCGGGTTGAGGACTGAAGTCTCGACAAGAACCAAGGTTCACGCCATTCAGACGGACGACCCTGCTGGCATCGCGGCGTACTGGCACAGACGCTTCGCGTCCAAGCAGACCGACGGCGAATGGTTCGCGCTGGACCTGCGGGCATTCAAGCGCCGCAAGTTCATGTGAAGGGTGGCGCTTCAGCCCGCACGCTCCATGCCTCGCCCTGCGAGACAGGGCGAGTCCTTCGTTAGGCGTCGCAAGGTCCTCAGGACCTTGCTCGGTCCGAACTCAGCATCGCCTGCAACAACACATTGCACCCGCCTCGATGTGTTCCGGCTTCGCGTCCTCGATCTCGTTGTGGCTGATGCCGTCCTTGCAGGGGATGAAGATCATGCCGGCCGGGCCTGCTCTTGCCGCCTACCGGGGCCGCAGTTGCACATCGACGACCCGCAGGCTGGGACTGAGGGCGCGCTCGGTGCCGGGCAGCACGCGCACGTCGCTGAAGGCCTGGCTCATGGAGCGCACCCGCTGCACGGCGTCTTCGGCGCTCAAGCCGCTTCTCAGGCCGAGTTGTGCGATGCAGGCGCCGTCGCGACAGTCGACCTTGTTCACATCCGCGGACGGGTGCCGCCAAGACGTCAACTCCTGCTCCACCCACTGGCGGCTGGGTTGGCTGGTGGCACCGGGCCACTGAGGCAGCACGAGGTCGACGACGTAGGCGCTGGCGGTCTGTACCGGCGACGCCGGGACTTCATAGGCGACCCCCGCCGCCCGCAACTTGTCTTCAAGGCGCACCAGGTCCCGCGGCGTGGCCGAGACCTTGGCGCGCACGGTCGTCTCATCCGCGACGATGTTGCCGACCCGCAGCCCGGTACTGCCCAGCAGCCGGCGCGCCTCCGCCACGCGGGCGGGCTCCGCCACCGCCGCCGGCTCGGGTCTGAACACGGCCACCCGGCCCTCGGGCCACGCCAGCCGGTCGGTCGCGGCAGCGCGCGACCAGGGCAGTGGGAGGTCGATCGTGGCCGAGTCGTAGCTGTAGATGCGGGTGGTCTCCCCGCCCTTGAAGCGCACCTCGATCTGCAGGTCGCCGCCGGCGGCGGGCGCCAGGCGGACGATGGAGCGACCGCTGAACAGGCCGTCCTTGACGCGCCGGGACGCGGTGACGGGCCGGCTCAGCACCAGCCAGCCGCCCTCGCAGCGGAAGTCTGCGGGGTTGTTCAAGGTCCACTCGGTGGGTCGGCTGAATCGATCGGGCCGAGCCGGCATGACGCTCAGGCGCAGCGTGCCCCGTGGCGAGCCGCTCAGCGTGAGGCTGGCACCGGCCGCGTCGCCGCCACCGGTACCGAGCGCTCGCAGTGCGTCATTGACGACGGCGGGGTCGCCGTTGACGGTGAAGCTGCCTGTGACTTCGGGGCAGCTGGGAGGTGCGGCGAAAGCAGCTAGCGGGCAGGCCAGCACCAGCGTGGCGAACCTCAACGCGATGCGGCCCGCGCCTGCGCTCACATCAATCAGCCCGCTCGCTCAAGCATCGCCTGCAACAACACATTGCACCCCGCCTCGATGTGCTCCGGCTTGGCGTCCTCGATCTCGTTGTGGCTGATGCCGTCCTTGCAGGGGATGAAGATCATGCCGGCCGGGGCCAGGCGGGCCATGTAGACGGCGTCGTGGCCGGCGCCGGAGACCGCGCGCATATTGCTGTAGCCCAGCGCATCGGCGGCCTTCTGCACGGCGGCGATGCAGTCGGCGTGGAAGGGCTGGGCCGGATAGGCGCTGACGGGTGTGATCTCGATGGGCAGGCCGCTGTCGGCGCTGAGCTTGGCGGCCACCGCGCGGATGTCGGCGTCCATCGCTTCGCACAGCGCATCGGTCGCGTTGCGCAGGTCGATGCTGAACTTGACGCGGCCGGGGATGACGTTGCGGCTGTTGGGATGCACCTGCACCATGCCCACCGTGCCGCGGCCGTGCGGCGGGTGGCGGTGGGCGCAGGCAACGACCTCTTGCATCAGCTTGGTGGCCACCTGCAGTGCGTCCTTGCGCAGCGCCATCGGCGTGGGGCCGGCGTGGGCCTCCATGCCGGTGACGACGCAGTCATACCAGCGAATGCCCAGCACGCCGGTGACGACGCCGATGGTCTTGTCATGGTCCTCCAGCACCGGGCCCTGCTCGATGTGGGTCTCGAAGTAGGCACCGATGGGGTGGTCGCCGGGCACCTGGCTGCCGATGTAGCCGATGCGCTCCAGCTCACCCCTGACCGTCTTGCCTTCGGTGTCGGTCGCCGCGTAGGCGTGCTCCAGCGTGAAGGCCTTGGCGAACACGCCCGAGCCCATCATGACGGGCACGAAGCGCGAGCCTTCTTCGTTGGTCCAGAAGGCGACCTCGATGGGCGCCTCGGTCTCGATGCCGTGGTCGTTGAGCGTGCGCACGACCTCGATGCCGGCCAGCACGCCGTAGTTGCCGTCGAACTTGCCGCCCGTGGGCTGGGTGTCGATGTGGCTGCCGGTCATGATGGGCGGCAGGCTGTTGTTGCGGCCCGCGCGTCGCATGAAGCCGTTGCCGATCTGGTCGATGGTGACCGTCATGCCGGCTTCGCGCGCCCAGCGCGTGACGAGGTCGCGGCCCTGCTTGTCGAGGTCGGTCAGTGTCAGGCGGCAGACGCCGCCTTTCTCGGTGGCGCCGATCTGGGCCAGTTCCATCAGCGAGTCCCAGAGGCGTTGGCCGTTGACGCGCAGCTTCGTGATGTCGGGGCGGGTGACGACGGTATCCATGACGAATCCTTAGAGCTTCGTGCCGAAGCGCAGCTTGTTGTGGTCGGGGTCGACGAGCAGGAACTCGCGCACACCCCAGGGCATGTCTTCGATGGCCTTGACGGGCTTCACGCCCTTGGCCGTGAAGGCGGCATAGACCGCGTCGGCGTCGGGCACCCAGAAGTAGACGGCGCCGCCGGGCGCGCAGTCGCCGGCGTGGCCGCTCAGGAAGATCGTCTGGCCGTCGCGCGTGATCTGCAGGAAGAGGGGCAGGCCGGGCTCGAACTGGTGCTGCCAGTCGATGCTGAACCCGAGCTGATCGATATAGAAGGCTTGCGCTCGCGCCGCGTCCGTCATGCGCAGCTGCGGGATGACGGTCTGGGTGTTCATCGGGCCACGGCGGTGGGCTGCAGGTCGGCAGCGCGCTTGGCCGCCGCGTCGAACTGCGGGCCGAACGGCGGGCGCTTCAGATAGCGGCCCTTGCCTTGTTCCGCCCGCAGCTCGCCCCGAGCGAACACCACGCGGCCCTGCGCGATGGTGTGGCTGGGGATGCCACGCACCGTGCGGCCCTCGAAGATGTTGAAGTCGTTCCTGGAGAACTGTGTCTTGGCGCTCAACGTCTTGATGCCGGCCGGGTCCCACAGCACGAGGTCGGCGTCCGCCCCCTCGGCGATGACGCCCTTGCGCGGGTACATATTGAAGAGCTTGGCCGCGTTGGCCGATGTGATGGCGACGAACTCGCTCGGCGTGAGGCGGCCGGAGTTGACGCCGGCATCCCACAACACGGCCATGCGCTCTTCCACGCCGCCGCAGCCGTTGGGGATCTTGGCGAAGTTGTCCTTGCCGGCGGCCTTCTGTTCGGCGCAGAAGGTGCAGTGGTCGGTTGCCGTCGTGTGCAGCTGGCCCGATTGCAGGCCGCGCCACAGGAACTCCTGGTGGATCTTGGGGCGGAAGGGCGGGCTCATCACATAGGCGGCAGCCTTCTCGAAAGACGGGTCGCGATAGACGCTGTCGTCGATCAGCAGATGGCCGGCCAGCACCTCGCCGTAGACCCGTTGGCCACGCGCACGCGCACGCGCAATCGCCTCGGCGCTCTCGATGCAGCTGACGTGCACGATATAGATGGGCACACCCAGCACATCGGCAATCGCGATGGCGCGGTTGGCGGCCTCGCCTTCCACCATCGGCGGGCGCGACATCGGGTGGCCCTCGGGGCCGGTGATGCCCATCTTGGCGACCTCGGCCTGCAGCAGGTAGACGAGCTCTCCGTTCTCGGCGTGCACGGTCGGCATGGCGCCGAGTTCGAGCGCACGCTTGAAGCTGTTCACCAGCGTCTCGTCGTCGCACATGATGGCGTTCTTGTAGGCCATGAAGTGCTTGAAGCTGTTCACGCCTTCCTCGCGTACCAGCGTGCCCATGTCGGCGTGCACTTGCTCGCTCCACCAAGTCACGGCCACGTGGAAGGCGTAGTCGGACGCGCTCTTCTCGGCCCAGCCTCGCCACTGCTGGTAGGCGTCCATCAGCGGCTGCTGCGGGTTGGGGATGACGAAGTCGATGATGGACGTCGTGCCGCCGGCCAGCCCCGCGGCGGTGCCGGTGAAAAAGTCGTCCTGCGTGACCGTGCCCATGAAGGGCAGCTGCATATGCGTGTGCGGGTCGATGCCGCCGGGCAGCAGGTACTGGCCGGTGCCGTCGAGCGTCGTGGTGCCGGCCGGTGCTTCGCGCGCGGCGCGTTCGCCGATGGCGGCGATGCGGCCGTCGACGCACAGCACATCAGTGCGGGACTCGGCGTCGGCATTGACGACGACGGCGCCTCGGATCAAGAGAGAAGAAGTCATGTCGCGCGCCTTGTGAGCGAGTGAGGTTGGGTCTTGCCGGCCATCAGCGCGCCATAGACGAGGGCAGCCAGTGCCAGGCCGGCAAACCAGGCATAGGTGTAGATGGCCTTGAACGCGGCGCCGACCTCGGGAAAGGCCGCCGGGAAAGCGGCATTCAGGAAGCCGGGGATGTTGGGCGCGACGCCGACGGCGAAGGCGATGACGGCGGCGATGTTCCAGCCGCCGCGGTAGCTGTAGCGGCCGCCTTCGCGGTAGAGCTCTTCCACCACCAGCTCGGTCTTGCGCAGCACGTAATAGTCAACGATGAGGATGCCCGCCACCGGCCCCAGCAGCGCCGAGTAGCCGATCAGCCAGGTGAAGATATAGCCCTGCGTGGACTCAAGGATCTTCCACGGCATCATGGCGATGGCGATGCCTGCAGTCAGCATGCCGCCGGTCTTGTAGCTGATGCGACCCGGCGCCAGCGCCGAGAAGTCGTAGGCCGGGCCGACCAGGTTGGCGGCGAGGTTGACGCTGACGGTGTCGATCAGCAGCACGATGAGCGCGATCAGCACCGCCGCACCGGTCATGCGGCTGGCCACGTCCACCGGGTCCCAAAGCGCCTTGCCGTAGATGACGACGGTGGCCGAGGTGACGAACACGGCGAGCGCCGCGAGCAAGCCCATCGGCAGTGGCAGGCCGATGGCCTGGCCGATGAGCTGGTCGCGCTGCGTCTTGGCGAAGCGCGTGAAGTCGGGGATGTTCAGCGCCAGCGTGGCCCAGAAGCCCACCATGGCGGTCAGCGACGGCCAGAACACGGCGGAGAATTGGCCGGCCTTCTTGCCGCCTTCCACAAACGCCGAGGGCTGGTCCAGGATGGGGCCGAAGCCACCGGCCTTGTCCCAGGCCCACCACAGCAGCACGAAGCAGATGACGATCTTGATCGGCGCCGTGTAGGTCTCGAGCTTGCGGATGGCTTCGATGCCGTGCACGACAAACCAGAACTGCAGGGCCCAGAACAGCAGGAAACAGCCCAGCTGCGCAGCGTTGATGCCCAGGCCCGGCAGCGGGTCGCCCGTGAGCGGGTGGCCGATCAGCACGCCGGCCAGCGTGTAGATCATCTGGCCGCCAAACCAGGTCTGGATGCCGTACCAGCCGCAGGCGACCAGCGCCCGCAGCAGCGCCGGCAGCCGCGCGCCCTGCGTGCCGAAGGAGGCCCGCGCCAGCACCGCATATGGGATGCCGTACTTGGCGCCGGCATGGCCGATCAGCAGCATGGGCACCAGCACGATGAGGTTGCCCAGGAAGACCGTGCCGACGGCCTGGCTCCAGCTCATGCCCGACTCGATGAGGCTGGCCGCCAGCGTGTACGCCGGGATGCACATGACCATGCCCACCCACAGCGCTGCAAAGTGGTACCAGCGCCAGGTCCGCTGGGCGGCCGTGGTCGGGACCAGGTCAGGATTGCTCAGCGTCGGATCGTTCATGGTCAGCTTCCGTCGAGTTCAGGTGTTCTGCGGGAAAGCAAATTGCGGGCCCTTGGGCAGGGAATCCGGCCAGCGCTGCATGACCGCCTTGTGCTTGGTATAGAAGCGCACCGCCTCGGGGCCATAGGCATGGTGGTCGCCGAACAGGCTGCGCTTCCAGCCGCCAAAGCTGTTGAAGGCCATGGGCACCGGCAGCGGCACGTTGACGCCCACCATGCCGACCTGGATGTGATGCACGAACTCGCGCGCCACGTGGCCGTCACGCGTGAAGATGGCGACGCCGTTGGCGTACTCGTTCGCTTCGATCAGCGCGATGGCGCCGGCCAGGTCCGGCACGCGCACGACGCACAGCACCGGGCCGAAAATCTCTTCGGTGTAGCAGCTCATGTCGGCCGACACGCCGTCCAGCAGCGTGCCACCGACGAAGAAGCCGTCCTCGAAGCCGGCTACACGGTGGCCACGGCCATCAACGACGGCCTTCGCACCGGCCGCCACGCCTTCGCCGATCAGCTTCTCCACGCGCTGCTGTGAAGCTCGCGTGATCAGCGGCCCCATCTCGATGCCGCTGCCATGGCCTTCACCGATCTTCAGCGCGGCCACCTTGGGTGCCAGCGCCGCCACCAGCGCATCGGCCGCATCGCCCACCGCCACGGCCACCGAGATCGCCATGCAGCGCTCGCCGGCCGAGCCATAGGCCGCACCCATCAGCGCGTCGACGGCCTGTTCGAGGTCGGCGTCGGGCATGACGACCATGTGGTTCTTCGCGCCGCCCAGGGCCTGCACGCGCTTGCCGTGGGCAGAGCCCACCTTGTAGATGTGCTCGGCCACGGGCGTGGAGCCGACGAAGCTGACTGCAGCGATGCCGGGGTGGGCCAGGATGGCGTCGACTATTGTTTTGTCGCCCTGCACGACGCTGAACACGCCGTCGGGCAGGCCGGCGTCCTTGAGCCATTGCGCCATCAAGAGCGACGCCGACGGATCGCGCTCGCTGGGCTTCAGGATGAAGGCATTGCCGCAGCCGATGGCCAGCGGGTACATCCACATGGGCACCATGGCGGGGAAGTTGAACGGCGTGATGCCTGCGACGACGCCCAGCGGCTGGCGCACGCTCCAGGCGTCCAAGCCGCGCGCGATCTGCTCGGTGTACTCGCCCTTCAGCAGCTGCGGCATGGCCGTCGCGAACTCGATGTTCTCGATGCCGCGGGCCACTTCGCCCAAGGCATCCGGCATGGTCTTGCCATGCTCTCGCACCAGCGCGGCGGCCAGCTCCTCGCGCTTGTCCTGCACGATGGACAGGAACTTGAACAGCACGCGCGAGCGCGCCAGCGCCGGCGTCTGCCCCCAGGCCTTGGCGGCCTTAGTGGCGCTGGCCACGGCCGCATCGAGGTCGGCCACGCTGCCCAGCAGCAGCTTGCCCTGCACGGCGCCGCTGGCGGGGTTGTAGATGTCCTGCTGGCGCTCGCCGCTGCCGCGTGTGATGGCGCCGCTGATCCAATGACCGACTTCGTAGGGACTCATCTCGATTCCTTCAAGTGCATCCGGCACTCATCGGGTTGTTCGGGTGCGTGGTCCAGTTCGCATAGCTGCCGTCGATGACGCGGCCCGTGCGCGCATCGGTCTCGCCCGGCTGCAGCGCGCGCATCGAGATGGTGCCAGGGACGGGGCAGATCGACACGCAGAGATTGCAACCGACGCATTCGGCATCATTGACCTCGAAATGCCGCTGGCCGTCCTTCATCGCAAAGATGGCCTGGTGCGAGGTGTCCTCGCAGACGACATGGCAGCGCCCGCACTTGATGCAGCTGTCCTGGTCGATGACGGCTTTCTCGACGTAGTTCAGGTTGAGCTGGTTCCAGTTCTTCACGGTCGGCACCGCGCGGCCCTGGAAGTCGGCAATGCTCTTGTAGCCCTTCTCGTCCATGAAGGTGTTCAGGCCCGAGCACATGTCCTGCACGATCTTGAAGCCGTAGACCATGGCGGCGGTGCAGACCTGCACCGTGCCGCAGCCCATGGCGATGAACTCGGCCGCATCGCGCCAGGTGGTGATGCCGCCGATGCCGCTGATCGGCAGGCCGGCGGTTGCCGCGTCGCGGGCGATTTCGGCCACCATGTTCAGCGCGATCGGCTTCACAGCCTGGCCGCAGTAGCCGCCGTGCGAGCCCAGGCCGTCGGTGACCGGGCTCATGGTCATGCGGTCCAGGTCCACGCCCATGACCGAATTGATGGTGTTGATGAGGCTGACCGCATCGGCGCCGCCCGCATGGGCTGCGCGCGCCGGGAATCGCACGTCGGTGATGTTGGGCGTCAGCTTCACGATGACGGGCATCTTCGTGTGCTTCTTGCACCACTCGGTGACCTGCTGGATGTACTCCGGCACCTGGCCGACGGCCGAGCCCATGCCACGCTCGCTCATGCCGTGGGGGCAGCCGAAGTTCAGCTCCACGCCGTCGGCGCCGGTGTCGGCCACGCGCTCCAGGATGGCCTTCCAGCTCGCCTCGTTGACCGGCACCATCAGCGAGACGATCATGGCCCGGTCAGGGAAGTCGCGCTTCACGCGCTTGATCTCGTCGAGGTTGATCTGCAGCGGCCGGTCGGAGATCAGCTCGATGTTGTTGAAGCCGATGACGCGCCGGTCCTGGCTCCACAGCGTGGCGTAGCGCGGGCCGTTGACGTTGACGACCGGCGGGTCCTCGCCCAGCGTCTTCCAGACGACGCCGCCCCAGCCGGCCTCGAAGGCGCGGCGCACGTTGATCTCCTTGTCGGTCGGCGGTGCGGACGCGAGCCAGAAGGGGTTGGGGCTTTGGATGCCGAGGAAGTTGGTGCTCAGGTCAGCCATGGGAGGCCTCCGTATCGTGATGGCGGACGGCGCTCAGGCCCAGGGCGCGGTCGATGCTGATGGCGGCGCGTTTGCCGTGCTCCACGGCTTCTACGGTCAGGTCCCGGCCGCCGGCGCGGCAGTCGCCGCCGGCCCAGACGCGGGCCAGGCTGGTCTGGCCGTCGGCGTCGGTCTTGATGCGGCCGGCTTCCAGGGCGATGGCGCTGCCAGCCGGTTCCGGCTGATACGTCTGGCCGATGGCGCGCAGCACCATGTCGGCCTCGATGAAGAACTGTTCGCCGGTGTCGACGAGCTTGCCGCCTTCGAGCTTCGTCGCCGCAAAGCGCATGCCTCGCAGCACGCCGCCCTGGCCTTCCACGCCGAGCGGCCGAGCCCAGCAGCGGATGGTCACGCCGTTCGTCTGTGCCCAGTGCTGTTCGTGGGTGGAAGCCGACAGGCCGTCGGGCCCGCGGCGGTAGACCATGGTCACCTGCTCGGCACCCAGCAGCCGGCTCTGCACGGCCGCGTCCACGGCTGTCATGCCGCCGCCGATGACGACGACCTTGCGGCCCACTGTGACGATCTCGGGCGCGCTCTGGCGCAGCTCGGCGATGAAGTCGACGGCGTCGCGCAGGCCCGTGACCTGCGGTTCGGCAATGCCCAATGCATTGACGCCACCCAGGCCCAGCCCGAGGAAGACCGCGTCGTATTCAGCCAGCAGGCCGTCGAGTGTGATGTCACGGCCGAGTCGACAGTTCAACTTGGGCGTGATGCCGCCAATGCTCAGCAGCCAGTCGATCTCCTTCTGCGCGAAGCCGCCGGCCACCTTGTAGGTCGCCAGGCCGTATTCGTTCAGGCCACCGAGCTTGGGGTTGGCGTCGAACAGCACGACGTCATGACCGCGCCACGCCAGGCCGTGGGCCGCAGCCAGGCCGGCCGGCCCGGCGCCAACGACGGCGATGCGCCGGCCCGTCGGCATGCCGCGTTCGAACAGCGGCTTGGCGCCGGGGTTGGCGAAGTGACCCTCCACCGCATAGCGCTGCAGCATGCCGATCTCCACCGGCTTGCTCTCATTGGTGTTGCGCACGCAGGCCTGCTCGCACAGCACCTCGGTCGGGCAGACGCGGGCGCACATGCCGCCCAGCGGGTTGGCCGTCAGGATGGCCTCGGCCGCGCCGCGCACGTTGTCCTGCGCCACGCGCTGGATGAAGCTGGGGATGTCGATGCCGGTCGGGCAGGCCGTCTGGCAGGGCGCGTCATAGCAGTAATAGCAGCGCTCCGCCTCGATCAGCGCCTGCGTCCGGTTCAGCGGCGGATGCGCGTCGGCAAAATTCTGCGCGTAGTCATCGGGCGTCAGGCGCCCGGATTTCAGATCGGCAAGGTCCACGGGAATCTCCGGGTGGAAAACACCCAAACATTACTACTCCGTAAAAATTGACCTAAGCGTAAAAACCCGCAGCTTCAGCTTGGTGCGCGCCGTCAGAATGCGGGCATGACCGTGACCGCTGCCGCGCGCACCCCGCGCGCCGCCACCCTGCGCAAGCAGGAGGCCATCCTCGCTGAAGCCGAACGCCAGTTCGCCCGATACGGATTCGAAGGTGTCAGCCTCGACAGCATCGCTGCCGTGCTCGATCTGTCGCGCCAGAACCTGCTCTATCACTGGCCCAGCAAGGAGGAGCTTTACCGCGCCGTGCTGGACAGCGTGATGGGCGAGTGGATGGCCAACATGAACGCCATCACCGAGGCCGACGAACCCGAAGCCGCCATCCACACCTATGTGTCGGCAAAACTACGATTCAGCCGTGAACGGCCCAGCGGCAACGCCGTTTTCACGCGCGAGATCATGGCTGGCGCGCCGCGCTACCAGGACGTGCTCAAGGCCCAGGTCATGCCGCTGCTGCATGCCGACGTGGCGCGTTTCGAGGGCTGGGCGGCCGAGGGCCGCATCCGGCGCGTCGATTTCACCCACCTGATGTTCCTGATCTGGTCGTCCACCCAGGCCTATGCCGATCTGGGGCCGCAGTTCGCTCTCTACATGGGCAAGCCAGCATTGGAAGAAGAGGACTTCGACCGTGCCCGCGAGCTGATCACGGGGCTGATCTGGCGCAGTCTGAAAGTGGCCCGATGAAGCGTCGCGGTCTCTTGATGGGGTTGATGCTGGCAGCCGGCCTGGCCCAGGCCGCCCCGCCGGCCGAGCTGGTCGCGCAGCTCAAGGCCCAGTCGGACGCCTGGGACCAGGCCATCGTCCGCCGGGACCGCGCCGCCATCGAGGCCAACATGGCCGATGATTTCCGCCAGATCGACGGCCGCGGCAATGTCGAAACCAAGGCCAGCTTTGTCGAAGGGCTGGTCTCGCCCGACCTTGTCATCGACCCCTACACCGTCGAAGACTTCGAGGTGCGCGTCTATGGCGACACGGCCCTGCTCAGCGGCCGCACGCGCATGACGGGCCGCTATCAGGGCCAGGCCTTCAAGAGCCACTACCGCTACATCGACATCTACGTGAAGCGTGGCGGCGCCTGGAAGATCGTCAGCGTGCAGATCAGCCGCATCCCCGAACCCTGACTGCTGACCAAGGGGCGCGGCAGTTGAGTTGAGCACGCGGCTCAAGCTGTCGGCCCGTCCTCGTCTTCATGCATGACCCAGCGGCCCTTGCCGGTGCGCTTGCCGGCCAGCATGGCCCGGTCGGCGCAGGTGATCAGGGTGTTGACGTCGCGCCCATGCCGCGGGTACATGGCCACGCCGATGCTGATCCCCACCCGGGCCTCGCCGCCGCCCGGCAGGGGGATGGGCGCCTCGAAGGCGGTCAGCAGCCGGTTCAGCGCATGCCTTTCGTCGTAGAGGCCGTTGAGCTGGTTGAGCACCAGCACGAACTCATCGCCACCAATACGCGCCACCACGTCGTTGCCGCGCACGCTGGCGCTCAGGCGCTCGGCGGTGATGCGCAGCAGCGCGTCGCCGGCGTCATGGCCCTGGGCGTCGTTGATGGCCTTGAAGCCGTCCAGGTCCAGATAGCAGACCGCCAGCCAGCGGTCGTTGCGTTCGGCGTCGCGCAGCAGGAAGGCCAGGCGCTCGAACAGCAGGTGCCGGTTGGGCAGGCCGGTCAGCATGTCGTGGAAGGCCAGGTGGCGGGCCTGCTCCTCGCTGTGCTTGATGGCCGTGATGTCCAGCATCAGCCACAACGACTCGCCGTCCGGCAGGGCCGTGCCGCTCAGGTCGATCCAGACCGGGCTGCCATCCTTGCGCCGCATGCGCAGCTGAGTGCGGTAGCGGTGCGGTGCCTCCAGGCGCTGGGAGGCGCGGCCGATCTGGGCGTAGGACTCATCGTCGAGATAGAGCAACCGTGAGGGCTGGCCGCTCAGCTCGCCAGGCTCGTAGCCGAACAGCCGGTCCAGGGCGGCGTTGTGCCAGACCTCGCTGCGGCCGCGCAGCCTGACCATCGCCACCAGCTCGTTGTCCAGCAGTGCGCCGCGCTCGGCGGCCAGCAGCTCGACGCGGCTGCGCTCCTGCACCTGCCGGGCCTGGGCGCGGTAGATGAAGACCGAGAACGCGACCAGCAGCGCCTCCAGCAGCAACAGCAGCGCGGCCAGCACGCCGACCTCCCGGCGCCAGCCGGCGTAGAAGTCCTCGGTGGCCAGGCCCGCCAGCATCAGCATCGGGTAGTCGGGCACGGTCTCGTAGGCGGTGGCGCGTTCCACACCATCCAGCGCCGTGCGCGTGACGAAGCTACCCTGCCTCGGGTTCGCGGCCAGTGCCGCGCGCAGCTGTTCGGACACCCGCGTCGTGCCCGTGCCGGCCTCGGGGTTGGCATCCAGCGGTGAATATCGCGCGATCAGCTGCAGCGAGCTGGAGCGCAGCGTCACGGCCCCCTGCGCGCCGACGTTGGCACGCTTGAAGTCGTCCCGGAAGCGCTCCGTCTTGATGCTGGCGTAGACCACGCCCAAGAAGCGGCCATCCGCGGCGGTGCGGGCGCGTGCCAGGACCAGGCCCCAGCCGCCGATGATGCGCCCGCGCTGGGGCTCGGAAATGGCCGTGCGCGTCGGGTCGGCCTGCGCCTCGCGGAAATAGTCGCGGTCGGCCATGGACACGGCCGGCCTGTCGCCGGGGTTGAGCACCAGGCCGTTGGCGTCGGTCACGCGCAGCGCATCGATGGTGGGCACCAGGGCCCGCTGCTCCTCGGCAATGCGCGCGATCTCGCGAAGGTCCGCCCCCTTGGCCGGCAGCTCATCCAGCCGCTTCAGCAAGGACTGCAGGCTGTTGTCCACCAGCCTGAAGCCCGCGCTGACGTTCTGGCCCAGCGTGTGCGCCAGATTGGCCGCCGTCTGGCGCGCCTGCGCCTCATGGGTCTGCTGGCTGGCATAGGCGACCCGCAGCGCGACCAGGACAACCATCGCCAGGATGATGAGGTTGCCGAGGATCAGGTAGCGCTTGAAGCGCAGCAGGCTTGCAGAGATTCGCCAGGGCATGCGAAGGCAAAGTTGGGGGTTGGTATGTGGTTTGCCCTCCCCGGCTGCCCCATGCTAGCCCAGCCGCGGTGCTTTCAGTGCCAGCCGGCGTCGCGCGCGGTGCGCTCCTGCTCGGCGTTGAGGGCTTCGCCGGCGATGAGCCCGTCCATCGCACCCAGCACGGCGGGTGGCAGGGCGGTGGCGGCCTGGCGCATGCCGGTGCCGGGCGTGGGCGCCACGGCCGCGACCTGCTGCAGGGCCCAGGCGCCGTCGCCGTCGCGGCAGGCCAGGCCGGCCGAGGCGGTGGTCGTGAAGCTGCGGCAGTAGCGGCCGTCCCTGGCCTTGAAGCTGACCTGCACGGCCACTGCGCCGCCTGGTGCGCTGGCGAGCTGGCGGTCCAGCGCCTGGGCGATGGCGCCGGTGGCGACAAGGCGGTTTTCATCGGTCGCGCCCGGTGGCGTCAGGCGGGTGCCGATCAGCGTGCCCAGCAGCAGTGTCGCGGCCATGCCGCCCCAGGCGGCCCAACTGGACATGGCACGCCGCTGGGCGCGCACGGCGCCGAGGTCCACGACCTGCGCGGCCGGCTCGGCCAGCAAGGCCCTGAGGCGCTCCGGCACGGGCTCGTTCAGCACGCCGTCGAAGGCGGCGGCCAGGCGGCGGCGCTCGGCTTTCAGTTGATCCTCGTTCATGTTCATGGCCACTCTCCCAGCAGTTCCTGCAGCGCCTCGCGGGCGCGGGCGACGCGGCTCGTCACGGTGCCGACCGGCACGCCCAGCGTCTCGGCGGCTTCCTGATAGCTCAAGCCCTCGACCAGCACCAGGCCGACCACCGTGCGGTGCTCGTCGCTCAACTTGGCTACGGCCTTGCGCACGAGGATGGCGTCCAGCGGCGCGCCCGTCATGGCGCCGTCGCCGACGTGCTCGCCTTCCTCCTCGGGCAGGAAAGTCTGGCCGCGCCGTTCACGGGCCCTCAGTTCATCGATCCACGCGTTCTGCATGATGCGAAACATCCAGCTGTCCAGACGCGTTCCAGGCGTCCACTGGTCGGTGCGGTTCAGCGCCTTCTCGATGGCGACCTGCACGAGGTCGTCGGCGTCTTCGCGGGAGTGGGCCAGCGTGCGGCCGAAACGGCGCAGCCGCGGCAGCAGGGCAGCAATTTCCTGGCGAAGTTCGGAAAGGTTCTCGGGCATCGATACAGGGACAACGGACGAGGCATGGATTTTCTTCCCTCCCTCGCTCGTTATCCTCACAAAAGCTGTTGCGACGCCATGAAACCTCTTCTCGCTCTGACCCTCGCCGCCCTGGCCGTGCCGGCCCAGGCCCAACTGCGCTTGCCGCAGCTGCCGGGCGTGTCGCGCCTGCCCGGTGTGGTGGACCGTGTCGTGGACCGCGTCGTGCAACCCCTGCCCGAGCTGCTGTCGTCGACCACGCAGCTGGTCGACCTGCGCGCGACGACGGTGCGCGACCTGCTGCAGCGCCATTCGGACGTCGTCGAGGCCGACCCGCGGGGCGAGCTGATGCGCCGCCGCGAACTCGTGCTGCTCTCGCCCAGCGATGCCGCCTTGGCCGCAGCGGCGGCCCTGGGCCTCATCAAGCTGCGCGAGGAGGCCTGGCCCGAGCTGGAACTTCGCGAGGTCGTGCTGAGTGTGCCCGCGAGCCTGGGCACAGCCGAGGCGCTGGACAAGCTGCGCGCCGCCCAGCCCGATCTGCAGGCCGACTTCAACCATCTGTATTCGCGCAGCGGGGAGCTCGCACCCGGCGCCGCTGTCGCCCCAGCCAAGCCGCGCGGCCCGGTGCGCGTGGGCCTCATCGACGGCGGCGTGGACCGCCGTCACGCCGCCCTGCGCCATGCGGCCGGCGGCAGCTTCGGCTGCGCTGGCAGCCTCGTACCGAGCGAACATGGCACGGCCATCGCCTCCCTGCTCGTCGGCCGCGACCGCGGCTTTGCGGGCGCTTCACCCAAGGCCGAGCTGTTTGCTGCCGACGTGTACTGCGACAAGCCCGACGGCGGCTCGGCCGAGGAGGTCGTGCGCGCGCTTGCCTGGATGGCGCGCGAGCGCGTCGCCGTCATCAACCTGAGCCTGGTCGGCCCGTCGAACCGGCTGCTGGAGCAGGGCGTCGCGGCCCTGGTCAAGCGCGGGCATCTGCTGGTCGCGGCGGTCGGCAACGACGGCCCGGCCGCGCCGCCGCTGTTCCCGGCTTCCTATGCCGGCGTTGTCGGTGTGACCGGCGTCAACCCATCGCGCCGCGTGCTGCCCGAGGCGGCGCAGGGGCCACAGGTGCTGCTGACGGCGCCGGGCGCCGATGTCGCCGTGGCCCGCAGTGGAGGCGGCTATGGCATCGCGCGCGGCACCTCGTTTGCGGCACCGCTGGTGGCGGGCCTGCTTGCTGCGGAACTGCGCGAACCCGACCCGGTCGCCGCTGCGGCAGTGCTGGAGCGCCTGGCCGCTGCCGCCATCGATCTGGGCGCGCCCGGCCGCGATCCGGTCTATGGCCGTGGCCTCGTCGCCGAAGACCTGCGCGTGGTGCCCGAGCAGCTGCAAGCGCGCCAGGCACGCTGAAACAGACACTTGCATCTCGATCGGGAAGGAAGTCTCGGCTGCGGTCGTTGTACTCAGTGAAAGGGCCGGAATGGCTGGCTCTTCCGCAACAACCACCCGGAGATCCATCATGTTTGCAACCCGTCGCACCCAAGTTCTTCGCACCACGCTGAGCACCGTGTTGACCATTTCGGCCGTCGCGGCCGGCCTGCTCGCTTCCAACGCCCACGCCGGCCTGCTCGGCGGTGGCGGTGGCGGCCTCACCGGTGGCTTGACCGGCGGTTTGAATGGCGCGCTGTCGCCCCGCCAGCTCGATGTCGGTGGCCGCGCGAACGGCAATGCCAGCGGCTCGGCGGACGGTTCCCTCGTCAAGGGCACGCTGGACAAGACCAAGGGCGCCGTCGGCGGCGTCAAGGACACGGCGACGGCCAAGGTCGGCGAGGTGAAGTCCACCGCGACCGACAAGGTGGGTGAGCTGAAGACCGCCGGCGAAGGCGCCAAGGACTCGCTGGGCAATGCCTCGGGCAGCGCCGATGGCAGCATCAGCGGCGCGTTGAATGGCACGGCCAACGGCGTCAATGGCAATCTGGCGGGCCAAGGCAGCGGCATGCTGAACGGTACGCTGAGCCGTGGCGATACGCCGGCCGCGACGACGCCCGCCAACCCGGCCACGCCGACGGCCACGACACCCGCCATGCCGGCAACTCCGGCCACGCCCACGGCCTCCACCGCGCCCGCCGCCACCTCGCCGCTGACGCTGGGGGGTGCCGCCGCGGGCAGCGCCAGCAAGAAGGAAGTCAGCGGCAATGCCAGCGGCCAGGCCACCGGCCGCCAGACCCAGGCTGCGGGCGGCGCCTCGGCCAAGGCCTCGCGCACCGACAAGTCGGTGGCCGTGGACGGCGCGGCCAATGGCTCGGTCAAGCGCTGATCGACATCGGGGCTGAAGAGCAAGGGCGGCCTGCGGGCCGCCCTTGTGTTTGTCAGCCGCGCCGCTTCAGGCGGTACAGCGCAATCCCGGAGCAAAGCACCGTGAACCCGAACAGCATGGCGAAGGCCATCTCCGGTGCGATCCAGCGGAACTTCTCCACCCCGCCCGCGGCGAAGACGAGCTGGTTGAGGTGGAACTGCGGCCAGAACGGCGCCTGGAAGTACATGGACTTGGGCAGCGGGAAGAACACGCCCGACAGGTAGAGCCCCGGCAGGTAGAGCAGGTGGGCGTAGGCCGGCGCGGCCGAACCGCTGGCCAGCGCGCCGACCATCAGACCCAGGGCGCAAAAAGGGATGGCGCCGGTGATGAGCACGACGCTCATGGCCGCGAGTTGACCGGCGCTCAATCCAGCCTGGCCGCTGACGGCGGTGACGACGAGGATGGGCAGGTAGGCGATCACGCCGGTCACGACGCCAGCGACGATCTTGGCCGTCAGCCAGGCGCCGGGCGGCGCGGGCTGGGCGCGCTTGAGGGTCAGCAGGCCCAGCTCTCGTTCCATGGCGATGGACGGGCAGGTGGCGAACACCGCGGCCATGGTCACGGCCATCAGCGAGAAGCCGGCGAACATGAAGCGGGCGGCGTCCGGGTCCTTGGCCGTCATCTCGCCGGCCACCGCGAAGGCGAACAGCAGGTACAGGGCCACCGGCAGCACGAACATCGGCAGCGCAAAGGCCGGCGCGCGCAGCAGGCGGATGAGTTCGAGGCGGATCTCGACCGTGTAGGGCGACGTGGTGCGGTGGGCCGGCGCGAAAGCCGGGGTGGGGCGGGTCAAGGTGGTCATGCGGCCTCCCGGGTCAGTTCGTTGAAAGCGTCATTGAGCCCGGCCTGCTTCACTTCCAGGCGCGAGAGCTGCGGGTCGGCCGCGAGCAGGCGGCGCACCACCGCTTCGGCATCGGTCGCGACGATGGCGAGCTGGTCGTGGTCACAACTCACGTCCACCACGCCCGGCCACCGGCGCACGTCGCCCGGCACCAGCGAGGTCTCGCAGCGGATGTGGCGGCGAGATACGAGCGCGCGCATCTCAGCCACGCTGCCCGAGGCGATGACGCGGCCCTTGCCGAGCACGGCCACGCGGGTCGCCAGTGCTTCCGCCTCTTCCAGATAGTGCGTCGTCAGCAGGATGGAGCAGCCCTCGCGCAGCAGTGCACGGATGTTGGCCCACATCAGCTCGCGGGCCTGGATGTCGAGACCGACGGTGGGCTCGTCCAGGAACAGCACCCGAGGGCGCCCGCAGACGGCGATGGCGAACTGCACCTGGCGCTTCTGGCCGCCGGAGAGCTTGCCGTAGGGCCGGTTGGCCAGTGCCGTGATGCCGGCGCGGTCCAGCGCGTCCTTCACGCTCAGCGGGTGCTGGTAGTAGCTGGCCGACAGCGCGACCAGCTCATGCACCTTGAGATCCTTTGGCAACTCAACATCCTGCATCATGACGCCCAGCCCCTGGCGCCGCGCAATGTCCTGCGGCGAGCCGCCGAGCAGGCGCACGATGCCGGCGTCGGCGTCGTGCAGGCCCAGCCACAGCGAGATGGCCGTGGATTTGCCGGCGCCGTTGGGGCCGAGCAGTGCGAGCAGCTCGCCGCGCCTGAGCTGCAGGTCGACGCTGCTGAGCGCCTCCAGCTTGCCGTAGCGCTTGAACACGCCGCGCAGCGAGGCGACGACGTCATCGGTCGTCGGTTCTTCGATGGAGACGGCAACTGCGCGACGGGGATAAGCCTTGCCGTTGAGCACCTTGCCGATGACCGTCGAGCGCACCAGCCCCTGGTAGCTCAGCAGCAGCACGGCGAGGCTGCCCAGCAGGACGAGCGGGTACTTCACGCCCCAGTGCAGCGGCCAGTCGCCCACCCAGACCTGCACGGCGCACACCAACGGCAGGTGGACGAGGTAGATCCAGTAGGACGCATCGGCCACGTAGCGCAGGGCCGGGCTGTGGCCGGACAGGAAACGCAGCGCGAGGCCCGCGATGGCGAAGGTCCACGACCAGGTCGATGCAACGAAGGACAGCGCGAAGATCAGCTTCGGCGTATCGGGCATGCCGAATGGCGGCTGGGTTCTCAGGATGTAGAGGCAGACGGCCGAGGACGCGATGGCCAGCGCCAGATGCGGCAGCCAGCGTGCGCTCAGCGTCGCCAGCGCATCTGGCGCGCGATGCACCAGCCAGCCGAACATGAAGGCCGTGCCGAAGCCGACCGTGGCGGGCAGTTGCGGGATCAACGACTGGTCCGGTGTGGGGATGCCGACCGCGGGCATCCACATCTGCAGGGACAGCAGGCAGCCCGCGAGTGGCAGGCCCAGCAGCAGCGCACCGGCCGGCCAGCGTAGCGCAGCGGTCGTGACGCCGTCCAGCCAGCCGCGCAGCACCTGGCCTCGGTCCAGCGCCGCGACGATGCTGCGCACCAGCAAGGCGCCGGCATACAGCCACAGCAGCTGGTAGAGGAACCACAGGTGGAACAGCGGCAGCGCGCCAAAGGTCCTGGGCATTTCCGGAGCGGCCGGCGGCGCGCCGTTGAACACCTTCTGCATGCCCAGTCCCCACACGAAGACGATGGCGACGAACAGCAGTGGCCAGCCGACGACCAGCGGCACGGCGATGCGCTTGCCGCGGTTGAGCCAGAAGCCCGCGGTGCCCAGCTTCTGGTGCTGCAGCCGCGCGAAGTAGCCGGCGATGAAGAAGAACAGCGTCATGCGGAAGCTGTGCGCGACGAAGGCCGCGTCGCCCAGGAAGGCACTGGGCGAGTTGTCGCTCATGGCCCATAGCCCCTTGGGGATGCCGGGGATGAAGGACATGCTGGCGTGGAAGGCCACGCCCAGCAAAAGGGCAAAGCTCCGCACTGCGTCGAGGGCGTGCAGCCTCTCGCCGTTGGGTTGTGAAGTCATGGTGTTTCCCTAGGAGGTGTGGATCGACCCCGCGCGGCCGAGCAGGCCGTCGCGGCGTCGCCAATCAAGGCGCAAAGCGGAGCCGTAGCCCGTGCTACGGCGAGCATTTGCAACGCCGAGTGGCGGCGTTGCGGTGGGATGAGCGGGCGTGAGGGGTTGGTTCATGCCTCCTCACAGGAAGTCGCGCCGACGCGCGGCGGTGAACAGGGGCAGGGACAGGGCGAGGACGGTGAGCGCCGCTTCAGCGGCGAGGAGCAGCCAGAACGTGCCGTTCCAGACGGGGGTGGCGGCGAGCATGTACTGCCCCACCTCGGGAATGCGGCCGACGCCCATCATGAAGAGCGAGACCGACATGTTCGTGAGGATGATGACGCCGCCCATGCCCGCCTCGGAGCTGATGTTCAGCGCGGCGCACAGCACCAGCGCGAAGTTCAGCAGCAGGAAGACGCACAGCAGCACGGCGTAGGGCAGCAGCCCGTCGGCAATGCCCGGCATGACGAGGATCAGCGCCACCGCGCCGGCGCTTAAGCCAGCCCACGGCAACAGGAAGCCGGCGAGCAGGCCCAGCAGCTTGGCGCGCACATAGTCGCCTGGCGACAGCGGCAGGCTCAGCACGAAAAGCAGCGAGCGCTCCTTGCGCTCGGAGGCGACGCCGAACAGCGCCAGCATGACGCCCAACGCAATGATCGCCGTCAGCCAGACGATGAAGCCGATGTTGAAGCCCACCTCGCCGCTGGCCGCGGTCAGCAGCCCGGCAAAGCCGGCAGCGGTGGCGCCGACGAGCAGCCAGCGGTAGACGTAGAGCTCCTTGGCAACGAGCTTGCGGGTGAGCAGCTTCATGACGGGTGTGCCTCCTGCGCTTGCCGGCTGTGCATGACGGTGGCGACGAAGACTTCTTCCAGGCTCATGCGGTGCACCTCCTGCACCGGCGCGCCGAGGCGGGCGAGGAAGTCGTCGCTGAAGCCGTCGATGGTCAGCGTGACGTTGGGGCCGTCGACGTCACGGTGGACGATCTCTGGCAGACGCCAATCGGGCGCACCGTCCGGTAGCCGCAAACGCAGCGTGCGCCAGCGTTCGAGGAAGTCCTCCTTGTTGTTGGACGCCACGACGCGGCCACGATCGATGAAGGTGATGCGGTCGGAAATGCGCTCCACGTCCAGCGTGTTGTGCGACGAGAACAGGATGGAGCGGCTGTCGTCGCGCAGCACGTCCATGAACTCGGTCAGCAATTCCTGGCGGGCCACCGGGTCCATGCCCGACGTGGGCTCGTCCAGCACCAGCAGGCGTGGGCGCCGCGCGAGCGCCAGCAGCAGCAGGGCCTTGGCCTGTTCGCCCGTGGACAGGCTCTTGGCCATCTGCCCCCCATGCAGGCCGAAGCGCTTCAACAGCGTGGCGGCGTAGGTTGCGTCCCAGCCGGGGTAGAGGGACGCGACGAAGTCCATGTGCCAGGCCAGCGTCGCCTGCGGCAGCAGCTTCATGTCGTCGCTGACGAAACCGACATCGGCTTTGGCGGCGGCCTGGTCTTGAGGCATGTCATGGCCGAGCAGTCGGATGCTGCCGGCGTCGGCCGTCAGCAGGCCCATCAGCAGCCGGATGGTGGTGCTCTTGCCGGCGCCGTTCGGGCCGACGAGGCCCATGATCTGGCCCTGCTCAAGGTCGAGGGACACGTTCTCCAGCGTGAAGAAGCGGAATGCCTTGCGCACGCCGTTCATCTCAATGGCTTTCGCGCTCATTTGTCGGGCTCCTGATTCAGCGCGTTGCGCAGTCGTTCGATCAAATCCGGCTCGGGCATGGCCAGCGACCTGGCAATCTCGCCAGCCGCGGCGAGGTGGGTATCGAGCTGGGCCAGGCGCATGTCCTTGGCCAGGCCTTGCGCGTCGGCCACGAACGAACCCTTGCCGTGGCGGGTGACGATGACGCCTTCGGATTCCAGGTCCAGGTAGGCGCGCTTGACGGTGATGACGCTGACGCGCAGATCCGCCGCCAGCGCGCGGATGGACGGCAGCTCCTGCCCGGCTGGCCAGTCCCCGGCGGCAACGCGCTGGCGGATCTGTTCGACGATCTGGAGGTACATCGGCCTCGCGTCGGTCTGCGAGATGAAGAGACTGCTGTGCATAATGTGTATACACAGAATATATGCACAGTCCGGCGAATGCAAGCGGCGGAATGAAAAGAGCGGCCCGCGGGCCGCTCTTGCCGGTCGATTCAACCGCCGTCTAGAGCTTCAGCAGGGCTTCCAGATTCACGCGCAGCTTGAATTCCGCCGGTGCCAGGCTGGCCGAGATGGCCTGGGCGGCCAGTCGCGTATCGCGTGGCACGGGGTTGCTCAACGGGCTGCCGCTCTTGCCGATCAATGCAGCGACGAGAGGCTCATTGGCGCTGAAGCCGCGTTTGAAGACGAGCCCGACTTCGCCATTGGCCAAGCGCACGATGCTGCCGGGTGGGTACAGGCCCACGGTCTTGATCAGCGCCGCGCCGGCTTCGTCAGGCTGGCCGAGTTCGTCGAGGAAGACGGCGCGGGCGGCCGCGGCGCCGCTCATGGCCTGGCGGCTGCGGCGGGGCGACAAGCGCGCGCCGAAGAGGTCGATGCGGCGCAGCAGTCGGGCCAGCTTCTCGCCATCGCTGCGGCTGCCGAGCGGGCCGGGCCCGG
This sequence comes from Roseateles sp. P5_E4, assembly GCF_054049255.1. Classification (NCBI taxonomy): domain Bacteria; kingdom Pseudomonadati; phylum Pseudomonadota; class Betaproteobacteria; order Burkholderiales; family Sphaerotilaceae; genus Roseateles; species Roseateles sp. P5_E4. Next base: position 39,935 of record NZ_JBFUMS010000002.1, read on the forward strand.
CCTCGTGATGGAGGCGCACGGCGGTCAGCCAGACGGGGTCGGCGACGCCGACCTGGGCCAGGCGCTGCGCAGCGCGGTCGCCGTGAGCGGCCAGGGCCTGGCGCTGGGCGGGCGTGGCGGCGTCGAGCTGGCTGGCCAAGCGGTCGTGGGCGGGGCCGGCGCCGTAGTTCATCGTCAGCGCGGCGCCCTGCAGCGCGCTGCGCAGTTCCGGTGCCAGTTGCATCTGCTGGGCGACCAGGTCGCAGAGCAGCAGCGTCAACAGCGCGTGACGGGCGCTGTAGTCGCCGAATTCCTGGCTGCTCTCGAAGATCAGCAGCATCAGGGTTGCGTCAGGGTGGGCGTGCAGGCGCTTCAGCGCGGTGTCGCGCAGCGCGGCCAGTCGGGCGGTGAAATCAACCGGATCGGCCTCGCGCAGCAGGCTGTGGGTGTGCAGCAGCAGGTTGGACCAGGCCTCGCGCGGGCCGAGTTCCACCTTGGTCGGGGCCAGAGTGTCGAGCCGGAAACTGCCGTCGGCTTTGACGATGTCGGACAGCGGCACGTCCTGCATGACCATGGTGTCCAGCCGATGGGCCAGCGCGCGCTGGTACTCCATGGTGTCTGCGGAGTTCACCCACGCGCCGCCATCGACGAGGCTGCGCACCAGCGGCGAGTCGCGCAGCACCTGGCCGCGCGCGAACAGCAGCTTGCCGTTGGCGTCGAACAGGTCGTACGGCAGGGTCATGCCCAGGCGCAGCGTGCGGGTCGGTAGAGGGATGAGTTCAGAGGCCATGGATTGAGGCATTCTCAACGGCCTTCGGCTTCGGCAAGCCGATCTTGAGCGAGGACGAAGGGGTGGCTGCGTAGAATTCCCGGCCATCCGAGGAGCGCTGCGACGGGTTTTCTTGCCTGCCAGGCTCGGATTTCTGAAAACGGCGCTCATCGATCCTCTGCCTGAGCCCCATCGATGACCACGCCCCCTTCGCCTCCTGCACTGAAGCTCTCTGGCCTCGAGCCCGTCGCCATCGATGCCGGCAGCCTGTTCGTCAACATCGGCGAGCGCACCAACGTCACCGGCTCCAAGGCCTTCGCGCGCATGATCCTGGCGGGGGAGTTCGAGAAGGCGCTGGCCGTCGCGCGCCAGCAGGTCGAGAACGGCGCCCAGGTCATCGACATCAACATGGACGAGGCCATGCTGGACAGCCAGGCGGCCATGGTGCGCTTCCTGAACCTGATCGCCGGTGAGCCCGAGATCGCGCGCGTGCCGATCATGATCGACTCGTCCAAGTGGAGCGTCATCGAGGCTGGCCTCAAGTGCATCCAGGGCAAGGGCATCGTCAACTCCATCTCGATGAAGGAAGGCGAGGATGAGTTCCGCCGCCAGGCCAAGCTCGTGCGCCGCTACGGTGCCGCGGCCGTGGTGATGGCCTTCGACGAGAAGGGCCAGGCCGACACCTTCGCCCGCAAGACCGAAATCTGCGAGCGGGCCTACCGCATCCTGGTCGACGAGGTCGGCTTCCCGGCCGAGGACATCATCTTCGACCCCAACATCTTCGCCATCGCGACCGGCATCGAGGAGCACGACAACTACGCCGTGGACTTCATCGAAGCCACGCGCTGGATCAAGCAGAACCTGCCCGGCGCCAAGGTGTCAGGCGGCGTGTCCAACGTGTCTTTCAGCTTCCGTGGCAACGAGCCGGTGCGCGAGGCCATCCACACCGTCTTCCTGTACCACGCCATCCAGGCGGGCATGGACATGGGTATCGTCAATGCCGGCATGGTGGGCGTGTACGACGACCTTGATGCCGAGTTGCGCGAGCGCGTCGAGGACGTTGTGCTGAACCGCCGCGCGGATGCGGGCGAGCGCCTCATCGAGATCGCCGACCGCGCCAAGAGTGCCGGCAAGGACGATTCGGCCCGTCTGGCCTGGCGCGCCGGCGATGTGAACCAGCGGCTGTCGCACGCGCTGGTGCATGGCATCACCGACTTCATCACCGAAGACACCGAGGAAGCCTGGCAGGCCATTCTGGCCAAGGGCGGCCGGCCGCTGCACGTCATCGAAGGCCCGTTGATGGCCGGCATGAATGTCGTCGGCGACCTGTTCGGCCAGGGCAAGATGTTCTTGCCGCAGGTTGTCAAGAGCGCCCGCGTCATGAAGCAGGCCGTGGCCCACCTGCTGCCCTACATCGAGGAAGAAAAGCGCCTGCTCATCGAAGGCGGCGGCGATGCCAAGCCCAAGGGCAAGATCGTCATCGCCACCGTCAAGGGCGACGTGCACGACATCGGCAAGAACATCGTCACGGTGGTCCTGCAGTGCAACAACTACGAGGTCGTCAACATGGGCGTCATGGTGCCGGCCCAGGACATTCTGCGCAAAGCCAAGGAAGAGGGCGCCGACATCATCGGCCTGTCCGGGCTGATCACGCCGAGCCTGGAGGAGATGCAGCACGTCGCGGCCGAGATGCAGCGCGACGACTACTTTTCGTCGCGCCACATGCCGCTGCTGATCGGCGGCGCGACGACGAGCCGCGTGCACACGGCCGTCAAGATCTCGCCGCACTACGACGGCCCGGTGGTCTACGTGCCCGATGCGTCGCGCGCCGTGGGCGTGTGCACCGAGCTGCTCAGCGATGACCGCGCCGCGGCCTATATCGCAGAGCTGAAAGCCGACATCGAGAAGACCCGCGAACTGCATGCCAACAAGAAGCAGACGCCGCTGGTGACGCTGGCTGCCGCACGGGCCAACAAGGCCGTGCTGAACCTGAGCCGCGTCGCGCCCGCCCCGAAGTTCACCGGTCGTCGTGTGCTGAAGAACCTGGACCTTGCGGAACTGGCCCGCTACATCGACTGGGGCCCTTATTTCCAGACCTGGGACCTGGCTGGCCCGTATCCGGCCATCCTTGATGACGCTGTCGTTGGCAGCGAGGCGCGCAAGGTGTTTGCCGATGCGCAGGCGATGCTGAAAAAGATCATCGACGGCCGCTGGCTGCAGGCGCATGCCGTCTTCGGCCTCTACCCGGCCGCGCGCGTCAACGAGGACGACATTGCCATTCGCAGCGAACCGCCCATGGTCTGGCACGGCCTGCGCATGCAGTCAGAGAGGCCTGTCGTCGAAGGAGTGAAGCGCCCCAACCGCTGCCTGTCCGATTTTGTTGCGGAAGAGGGCGACCACGTCGGCATGTTCGCCGTCACCGCGGGCCTGGGCGTCGACAAGAAGGAGGCGGACTTCCTCGCCACCCATGACGACTATTCGGCCATCATGCTCAAGGCCCTGGCCGACCGCCTGGCCGAGGCCGCCGCAGAGTGGCTGCACGAGCGTGTGAGGCGTGAGTTCTGGGGCTATGCGCCGGCCGAGGCGCTGAGCAATGCAGAGCTCGTGGCCGAGAAGTACGAAGGCATCCGCCCCGCGCCCGGCTATCCGGCCTGCCCCGACCACCTCTCCAAGCGCGACCTGTTTCGCGTGCTCGCGCCCGACGAGATCGGCATGGGCCTGACCGACAGCATGGCGATGACGCCAGCGGCCAGCGTCAGCGGCTTCTACCTGGCGCACCCTGACGCGGCGTACTTCAATGTCGGCCGCATCGGCGACGATCAGCTCGCCGACTGGGCCGTGCGCTGTGGCTTGGACGAGACCGAGGCGCGCCGCGCGCTGGCGCCGCTGTTGGGCTAGGGCCTGTTAACGCTACGGCAAGGGGTCGCGAAGGCCCGCCGCCAGGGGCCAATCAAGGCGCGGCACGCCGCCCGCACTCGSGTGCGRGCCAGTGGCGCAACGCCGAGTGGCCCCTGRCGGMGGGCCTTCCCTTCGGGTTGTGGCCRGAAAAGCCGCGYSCRGCGTTGCAAATGCTCGCCGGGTGTSCAACCCGGCTCCGCTTTGCGCCTTGCTCGCGGCTTTTCTGGCCACAACGCGACCCGTTGCCGTAGCGTTAACAGGCCCTAGTCAACGAAGAACTCGCCGCCCGCCGCGTGATACCTGCCGTGAAAGACCTGATGGCCGGGGCCGCGCTGGTGGGCCGCGGCTTGCGCCTCGGCGGCGTGCGCATGGATGCTGACGAAATCGCCGGGAAGCTCCTGCTTCACCCGCAGCACCATCCAGCCTGTGACCCAGCCGGTGTTCCCAGCGTCAGTTTGCAAGGGTTCCATGGTTTCTCCTGCAGTCAGTGCCGTTTGAAGTACTGCACCTCGCGCTCGTGTTTTTCGGCCTGTTCGCGTGTGTCAAACGTGCCCAGGTTCCTGCGCTTGCCGGTCTGTGGATCGGGCTTGCGAGAGTAAAGGCGGTACTGGCCGCTGCCGAGCTTGCGAATCATGGTCGGCTCCTTGGTGGCGAAGGCCCAGTTTTCGCCGCGTTGCGGCTCTTGTGTGTAGGACGACGCGAGAGCGTGCTGACCGAGCGCTCCCGCGGCCGCGGCATCAGCGCGGCAGCGGCTCGACGGCGGCCAGATGGCCCAGCTCGTCGCGCGCCCGCTCGCGGGCCTCGGCCAGGCGCGCGGTCAGCCAGCCGACGGCGAACCAGGCGGCAGGGTCGGCGGTCACCAGGGCCTGGTAGCGATCGCGCGCGACAACGAGGTCGTTGATCTCACCCAGCGCCTGCTGGGCCGCGGCCAGGGCCTGCAGATGACGGGAGGCGCGTTTGTGCGGCAGCAGCGGAGCGAAGAACTCGAGCGCATAGCGCTGGCGCTTGGCGTGCTTGCGCAGCGCATGCAGGGCCGTGGGCTCGAGCTCGTCGAAGCGGTGGCAGCCGTCCACCAGCCTCTTGTGCCAGCGGCGCAGCCGCTTGCGCGCCAGGCGCTGCAGCGCATCCTGCGGCTCGGCGAGGGGCTGAAGGCCGGCGCGCCACGAGATCCAGGCCAGCAGCTGGTGCTGCGTCTCGTCGCTGCGGATCAGTACGGTGATGTCGTGCGCGGCGCTGTCGACGGGCAGGGCCAGCGGCGGCGCACCGGCCTGCTTGAGTTCGGCGACGACGCCGCTGCCCAGCACATCGCTGTCGCGCGCCTTGCCGAGTTCGGCGAACAGCCGGCGCAGGCCGTCCACCAGCCCGCGCGGTGGCTCGGTCACCCAGCCTCGGAAGGCCCGCAGCGCGCTGCGCAGGCGGCGGATGCCTACGCGGGCCTGGTGCACATGCTCGGCGCGCAGCTCGGGGGCGCCCTCGGTCAGGCCGATGAGATTGCGGCTGATGTGGGCCAGGCATTCATCGAACACCGCACCGAATGCGTCCAGTGCGCCCGCGTCCTGGTCGTAGCGCGGCGACTTGGCCTTGCGCAGCGGTGGATGGAGCGACCCGGCCACGAGGTGATGGCCGCGCTCGGCCTTGTTGCGCGGGTCGTAGACGAGGCCGAAGCGCCGCCGCCAGCGCTCGACCAGGCCCAGCATTGCCACCGGCGAGCCCGACACCAGTTCGAACTCGATCTCGCGAAACTTCTGCACTGCGGCGCCGGCCGTCAGCCGGCCCTCGTCCAGCGCGATGTCGACGACAGCGCCGCGTGTGCGCACGCGGCGCATCAGGCGGCGCTGCTGGATCTGGAAGCGTTCCAGTGCATCCTGGCCCTCGGCCTTGGCCTGTGCCAGCAACTCGATCAATTGCTGGCCAGGCGCCGTCGCGGCATGGGCTTGCGGGTCGGGGCTGGCGTCGGGGCGAGTGACCTCGTGCTCGAAGCGCTCCAGCGCACCACCGCGCGCGGCCTTCAGCCCTTGCACCCAGCGCCGGCCTTCACGGCGCATGCGCCAAGCCAGCCCGGCGCGAGCGAGGTGCCGGTCGGGCGTGTCGAAATAGGCGTCGATCAGCGAGACGCGCCGCGCTGCGCCGCGTGCGCCAAGCTCGTCCGCCAGCGCCGCGCGGGACGACGCCGGCACGAGGAACTTCAGTTCGATCTCGATGTGCGCGGCGGTCAAGGCAGGGGCGTGTTCAGGCTCGATTGGCCGCCAGTGAGCGGTCCTGGTCGGCCTTGCGATCGGCCGCGACCTTCAAGGCGTGCGGGCGCTCGCCGATCAGCTTGGCATAGGGCTTCCAGTCCACACCGCCGGCCTGCAGCAGGTCTTCGCCATAGATGATCTTGGTCGCCATGCCCACCAATGGCAGGCTGACCCAGCCGGCGCAGTCGGCCAGCGTGAAGCTGTCACCGGCCAGATAGGGGCCGAACCTGGCCAGGCGCTTGAAGGCGGCGATGTTCTCGGGCAGCACGCGGGCCACGCGCTTCTTGGTGCCGTCGCTGACCTCGCCGCCGAAGAAGGCCTCGGCATACAGCTCGCGCGCGACCAGCTCCAGGTGCAGCTCGACATAGGTGATGAGCTCGCGCACCTTGGCCGCCTCGTAGGGATGGGCGGGGATCAGCCGGGGCGTCTCGGGATAGGCCGCCTCCAGGTATTCCACGATGGCCTGGCTCTCGCACAGCGGGCCATGCGGCGTCTTGATGAAGGGCACCTTGCCCAGTGGCGAGCAGCTCAGCACGTCCTCGGCATGGGAATGCGTCTTGATGTATTCCTCGCTGAAGGGGATGTCCTTTTCCAGCAGGGCCAGCTTGACCTTGTTGTAGTAGTTCGAGAGCGGGATGCCGCAGAGGGTGATCATGGGGAGGTCTCCTGGTGAATGCCGCAGTCTATGCAGAGCGGCGGCGAGCCTCTAGCGCGGTGGCGACAGCGGGAAGTGCTGGGCAGGCCCTCGCGAGTGGGCGCGCCTGGTAGCGGGATGCAGCGCAAGGCGGAAACCGCAGCCATAGCTCGGGCTATGGCGAGGATTTGCAACGCTGCGATGCGCCCGTTACCAGGATGCGCCCGCCGCGAAGGGCTTGCTCAGCATTTCCCTATCGATTCACCAGCACGATGCCCACCGCCAACGCCGCCAGGGCCGCGACGAGGCGGGCGCTGATGCCCTCGCCCAGCAGCAACGCGCCCGCCAGCAGGCCGAACAGCGGCGTGCTCAAGGTGAAGACGGACAGCTTGGTGGCCGCGTAATGGCGGATCAGCCAGAACCACACCAGATAGCTGGCAAAGGTGACGATGATGGCCTGGAAGCCGAACAGACCCAACAGGCGCGGTGACCAGTGCAGGGGCAGGGGTTCGCCGGCGACCAGAGCCGCGGCGCACAGCGTCAGGGCTGAAACGCCGAGCTGGTAGAGCAGGGTCTTCTCGGCCGGCGCCGAACTCAGCTTGGTGGCACGGATGGCCAGCGTCGTGCCGCCCCACAGCACGGCGGCGGCCACGCCGAGGGCGTCGCCCCACCATTGCATCGGCGTGCCCGGCGCCGAGAAGCCTTCCGCGAACGCGAAAGCCATGGCGCCGAAGGCCAGCACCAGACCCAGCCACTGCCGCGCCGACAGCGCCTCGCCGCGCGCGATCCACGGCATGCCCAGGGCGACGACGAAGGGCGCCAGATAGATGAAGACCACCATGCGCGAGGCGCTGGTGTATTGCAAGCCGACAAAGATGCAGCCGAACTCGGCCGCAAACAGCAGGCCGGCCAGCAGGCCGCCGCCCAAGCTGCCGTCACGCTCGAACAGGCGGATGCCGCGCGACATCGACCACAGCCACACCAGCAGGCCCGCCACAGCCGAGCGCAGCCCCGCCTGCCAGAGCGGCGAGATCTCGGTCAGTGCGGCCTTGGCGGCCACCTGGTTGATGCCCCACAGGAAGCAGCACAACAGCAGCAATGAAACGGCGCGGGGATCGAGATGGGTCTGGCGGCTGATCGGAGAGCTCATGGCCCCTATGCTGCCAGCATGTTCAAGGTGACCATCATTGGCGGGGGAATCATGGGCGCCGCCACGGCCTGCTTCCTGGCCCGCGACCATGGCGCGGCGGTGACCGTCGTCGAGCGCGATGCCTCCTATGCGCAAGCTTCCAGCTCGCTGTCGCTGAGTTCCATCCGCCAGCAGTTCTCGCAGCCCGTCAACATGGCCCTGTCCAGATGGAGCATCGACTTCCTGCGCCGCGCAGCGGACGAGCTGGCGACGGCGGATGACCGGCCGGCCATCGGCCTGGTCGAGCCGGGCTATCTGTATCTCGCGACCGAGGCAGGTGCCGCGACGCTGCGCGAGGTGCATGCGCTGCAGCGTGCCCAGAACGTGGATGTCGCGCTGCTGAGCCCGGCCGAGCTTGCTGCGCGCTTCCCCTGGCTGGCCGTCGACGACATCGTGCTCGGATCGCTGGGCCTGAGCGGCGAGGGCTGGTTCGACGGACCGGCTCTGCATCGTGCCTTCCGGCGCAAGGCCAAGGCCTGCGGTGTGCGCTTTGTCGAAGCGGAGGCGGTGGGCTTCGACGCCACTGGCGACCACGTCACCGCGGTGCGCTGCTCAGACGGCTCGCGTGTGGGTGGCGAAGCCTTTGTCATCACGGCCGGCGCCTGGAGTGCGCCGCTGGGCGCGGCCCTCGGCTTCACGCTGCCGGTCAGCGCCAAGAAGCGCGATGTCTTCGTGCTGGAAACGCCGGCCACCTTGCCCGGCTGCCCCTTGGTCATCGACCCCAGCGGCTTCTGGTTCCGCACGGAGGGTTCATTGATCCTGGCCGGTGGCCCGCCGCGCGGGGACGACGCCGACGAAGCGCCGCTGCACGACATCGACCATGGCCTCTTCGATGAACTGTTGTGGCCGACGCTGGCCGCCCGCGTGCCGGCGCTCGAGGCGCTGCGCGTGCGCTCGGCCTGGGCCGGCTACTACGAGATGAACGCCTTCGACCACAACGGCCTGGCCGGCCGATTGCCGGGTTATGCGAATGCCTTCACGGCCTGCGGCTTCTCGGGCCACGGCATGCAGCAGTCGCCGGCGGTAGGCCATTCGATGGCCCGGCTGATCGCGGGCCTGGATGCGCCTTTGATCGATGCATTGACGCCGCAGCGGCTGCTGGACGGACGGCCTCTGATCGAGGCCAACGTCATCTAGCGCCGGGCTACCTGTTGCGCACGCGCTTCTTGGCGGGCGGCTGGGTCAGCACATAGCGCGTCGCCGTCAGCTTGTCCGACACCGCGCTGGTCTTGTTGTCCACATAGCCCCAGTTGCGCATGGCCAGGCGCACCTCGGTGTCCGACGGGCTGGCTTCCGGGCCCTTGGGGTGCACGACCCAGACCGTCTTGCAGATCATGTCGGCATGGAACTCCGCCATGCGCGGCAGTTCGGACGGGTTGCTCAGCACGGCCACCAGCATGCGCGCCTCGCGCAGATTGGTCGTGATGCCGCCGGCCAGGGCCTCGGCCAGGGCCGGGTCCAGCGTGCCGACGGTGGGGCCGATCAGCAGGGCGGGGTTGTCGGCGCTGACGCCGAGCTTGGCGGCCAGCGTGGGCGGCGGCGTCTGCAGCTTCTTCAACCACTTGCCGGCTTCCTTCTCGCCCAGCACCAGGGCGACGGCCTCTTCCCCGTTTTCGCCGGCTTCGAAGCGCAGCTCCTCGCCTTCGACGCGCAGGTTCTGCAGCGCGGCGATGTCCCATTTGCGCTTGATGGCGCCGCGCAGCACGACGGTGGTGGATTCGAGCAGGGCCGCGACTTCTTCGGTCTCGGTGCCCACGCGGGCGGTACAGCTGGCTTCACGTCCCATGGGGCGTCCTCAGGTTTTATTTGTCAGATCGGCGCATTGTCAGCCGCCAGGCCAGCGCGCCGGCGACAGCGCCCGTCAGGTGAGCAAATGGCGCCACGGGAAAGTCGAATCCCGGCGTGTCGCGCAGCACGGGGCCGAGCGGGTGTTCAAGGAAGAGTTTGCTGACGAGACCGAGCGCAATGCCGGCGCCAACCCAGCGTTCGCGACCCCCGCGCGTGAGCAAAGCCATCGCCGCGATGGCTACCAGCGCATGAAGCTCGCCTGACAGGCCGGCGTAGTGCCGCAGCTCGGGGCGCAGCAGCAGGCCGAGCTGGGTCAGCGGCAGGGCGGCGAGGCCGGCGAGGGCTTCTCCCGAGCCCAGTGCTGCGCGCCAACCCAGCAGGGCGAGGACGGCACAGCCGGTGAGGTTCGCGGCCAGGTGAATGGGCGTCCAGTGGACAAAGGCGGCCGTGAGGGCGCGCCAGGGCTGTGCAGCGGCCAGGGCTGGCTGCCAGTCCAGCGCCTCGCGCGGCAGCGGCCAGGCCAGCAGGGACAGCGCGGCCAGCGCCGCGCACAGCATCAGCCAAACACGGCTTGCCATAGCGCGCGCACGGCGTCCCGGTGCGCGGCCAGCGGCGCGGCGGCTTCGGCATCCAGCGCCGTGGACTGTTCGTCCAGCCTCGCCTTGTGCTGCACGCGACGCAGCTCGCGGTAGGCGTTGGCCGCTGCGACACCCACGCCGGCCGGCAGCAGACCGGCTGACTCCGCAATGCGCAGCAGCGCGATGTTGCCGAGGTCATCCTGCAACTGCGGGTGCGTCGCCGAATGCGCCAGCACCAGGAACTGCACGGCGAACTCGGCGTCCATCATGCCGCCCTCGCTGTGCTTGACGTCGAAGAGACCGTCTTTCACGGGCCGCGCCGCGCGCACCTTCTCGCGCATGGCCTGCACCTCGGTCTTCAGCGCCTGGGCGTCGCGCGGCGCCGTCAGCACCTGGCGGCGCACGCTCTCGCAGCGATCGGCCAGCTCAGCATTGCCGGCGCAAAAACGCGCCCGGGTGATGGCCTGGTGTTCCCAGGTCCACGCCGTGTTGCTGCCCCGGCCGGTCTGGTAGGCCTCGAAGTGCGCCAGCGACGTGACCAGCAGCCCCGAATTGCCATTGGGCCGCAGGGCGGTGTCGATGTCGAACAACTCGCCGGCAGCGGTGCGCAGCGTCAGCCAGGTGATGAGGCGGCGCACGAAGGCGCCGTAGATCTCGGCCGCGTTCTCGTCCTCGTCGTCGAAGACGAACACCACGTCCAGGTCGCCGCCATAGCCCAGCTCCTTGCCACCCAGCTTGCCGTAGGCGATGACGGCCAGGCGCGGCTGCGGGCGATGCGCCTTGCCAAAACGCGCCCAGGCCCAGGTAATGGCGATCTGCAGCACCGCGTCGGCAAGCAGGCTGAGGTCGTCGGCCACCTGCTCGACCGTGATGCGGCCCTCGACGTCGCGCACCAGCGTGCGAAAGACTTCCGCATGGTGGGCGCGGCGCAGCGTGTCCAGCAGGGCCTCTTCGTCGGCCTCGCCGCTGCGCTCCCAGCCCTGCTCGCGCTCCAGCAGGTCGGTGATGAAGGCCTCGCGGTCGAAGCGGGCGGTCAGCAGCAGCGGGTCGGCGAGTTCGTCGATGACGCCGGGGTGCTGCATCAGGTAGCGCATGGGCCAGCGCGCCAGGCCCAAGAGGCGCAGCAGGCGTTGCTGCACGGCCGGGCGCTCGACGAGCAGGGCCAGGTAACTCTCGCGGCGCAGCAGCGGGCCGACCCAGTCGACAAAGCGCAGCGCCGCGTCCAGCGAGCATTCGTCGGCCGCCACGGCTTGCGCTGCGCGGTGGAAGAGCTTGGCCAGGCGCTGGCGCGATTCCTCGCGCAGGCCCTGCACGCGTGGCGTGTCGGCCAGGGCGCGCACGGCCGTGGCCAGCTCCGGCGGCAGGCCGGCCAGGAAGTCCTCGCCATCGACGGCGGGCTTGGGCCCGCCGCACTGGCCGCCCTTGCAGCCGCCCTTGGGCTTGCCGCCTTCGTGCAGCAGCGCGTCGAACTCGGTCGCCACCAGCTCGCGCACCTCGCCGAGCATTTCAAACAGCTCGCAGGCCTCGCGCGAACATTTCAATCCGAGCGACGCGGCAATCCATGCCAGGTCGGCATCGCCCTGCGGCAGGCAGTGCGTCTGCTGGTCGTCCAGGAACTGGATGCGGTGCTCGACGCGGCGCAGGAAGACATAGGCCTCGCTGAGTTTGTGCGCCGTCTCGGCCTTCATCAGCCCGCCGGCCGCCAGCTGGGCCAGCGCCTTGACGGTGGAGCGGGTGCGGATCTCCGGGAACTGGCCGCCGCGCACCACCTGCAGCAGCTGCACGATGAACTCGATCTCGCGGATGCCGCCGCGCGACAGCTTGACGTCGTTGGCACGCTCGGGCCGGCCGGCCGCGCGGGCCTTGGCCTCGCTGCGGATCTTGCCGTGCAGCTGGCGCAGGCCTTCGAAGACGCCGTAGTCCAGGTAGCGGCGGTAGACAAAGGGCGTGACGAGGTTGCGCAACTGCAGGGTGCGGGCGTCGCCCGGCGCGCCCATGCCCGACAGCGGCGCGACAACGCGGCTCTTCAGCCAGGCAAAGCGCTCCCACTCGCGGCCCTGCACGAGGAAATACTCCTCCAGCATGCCCAGGCTGACGACCGGCGGGCCGCTCTTGCCGTTGGGGCGCAGCGCCAGGTCGACGCGAAAGACCTGGCCGTCGTCGGTCACGTCGCCGATCAGCGTGTAGAGCCGTTTGGCCACGCTGGAGAAGTATTCGTGGGCACTGACCGGCCGTGAACCTTGCGTCTGGCCGTCGTCTTCGTAAACGTAGATGAGGTCGATGTCGGACGAGACATTCAGCTCGCGGGCGCCGAGCTTGCCCATGCCCAGCACCCAGAAGGCGATGTCGCCGCCCTCCGCGGTGCGCGGCTCGCCGTGGATGGCGTCCAGCTCGGTGCGCGCGTCGGCCAGCGCCTTGTCCAGCGTCACCTCGGCCAGATGCGTCATGGCCAGCGTGACATCTTCCACAGTGGCGCCCTGTTCGATGTCCAGCACCGCCAGGCGCTCCAGCACCAGGTGGCGAGCGACGCGCAAGGCGCTTCCCAACGACCGATCCGCGGCCAATGTCTCGATCAGTGCGGCAATGACGGCCCGGTCGGGCAGGCCCGGTTGCAGCAGCGCCAGCTCGGCCGCATAGCGGCGGCGAACCCGCTGCACATAGCGGCTGTGCTCAGCAAAAACGGGAAACAGTGCGCTCATGACCCTGTGCTAGATTGCCTGCCGGCCGGTTCTTCTTCACGTGCCCCAAGACAACGTGTCTGACTTCCTCTCGGCCGCCCTCCACCGCTGCACCCGCGCTTCGCGCTGGCCCTTGCGCCTGTGCTGGCACAGCCTGCGCTGGGTAGTGCTGCTGCTGGCCCTGTTGTGGGCTTTGGGGGTGATGGCCTGGGCGGTATTGCACTGGGCCATTCTCCCGCACGCCAATGACTGGCGCCCCTGGCTGGAAAAGGAAGCCTCAAAGGCTTTGGGGGTAGAACTGCGCATCGGCCGCATCAGCGTCGAATCCAGTGGCTGGCTGCCGCGCATGGAATTGGGTGATGTGCAGGTGCTGGACGCCGCCGGCCGGCCGGCCTTGCGCCTGCCGCGCGTCGCGGCCGTGCTGTCGGCCCAGTCCCTGCTCGCGCTGGAGCCGCGTTTCTCGCAACTGCTCGTCGACGCGCCCGAACTGATCATCCGCCGCGACGCCCAGGGCCGCATCTTCATCGCCGGGCTGGGCCTGGACGAGGCCGAGAAGACTGACGCCGGCACCACCGAGGCCGGCATGGACTGGCTGTTCAGCCAGCCCGAGCTGGCCATCGTCAACGGCCGGGTGCGCTGGGTGGACGAGAAGCGCGCCGACACCCGGCCGCTGGAGCTGTCGGCGCTGAACTTCGTCATGCGCAACGGCCTGCGCCGCCATGACCTGCGCCTGGACGCCACGCCGCCCGCCGACTGGGGTCGGCGCTTCACGCTCCGTGGCCAGTTCACGCAGAGCCTGCTCAAGCGCCCCGGCGAGTTCCAGCATTGGAGTGGCCAGCTCTATGCCGAGCTGCCGCGCGCCGACCTGAGCCAGCTCAAGCGCCATGTCGACCTGCCCTTCCAGCTCAGCGAGGGCGACGGTGCCGTGCGCGCCTGGGGCCAGATCAAGGACGGCCAGCCGGTGGCGGCGACGCTGGACCTGGCGCTGCGCTCGGTGCGTCTGAGGCTGCTGGAATCGGCGCCCGAGCTGGACCTGGACCACATCGAGGGCCGGCTGGACCTGGCCCGCGCCAAGGGCGCGTTGAGCGTCCAGGCCCGTCAGCTCGGCTTTGTCAGCCGGGACAACGACGGCAGCGTCGTGGTCTGGCCGCGTTCGGACTGGGGCGTGGCCCTGCAGCTCGGCAAGGCCGACGAGGTGCTGGGTGGCGAGGTCAACGCCCAGCGCCTGGACTTCGCGCTGATGGCCCAGATTGCTCAGCGCCTGCCTCTGGGCGAGCGCGCGCACCAGCTGCTCGACGAGCTGGAGCCGCGCGGCGTGCTGACGGCCCTCAGCGGCCAATGGCAGGGCGCACTGGACGCGCCGCGCAGCTACCGTGTCAAGGCGCAGATCGACGGCCTGGCCGTGGCCGCCAAGGCCGGCGCGCAGGAGGACCACCTCGGCCGCCCCGGCCTGCACGGCGCCAGCCTGGAACTCGACGCCAACGAGCGTGGCGGCACCGCCAAGCTGGCCGTGCACCAGGGCGAGGTCGAGCTGCCGGGCCTGTTCGAGGACCCGCACCTGCCGATCACGCGGCTGTCCACACAGCTGACCTGGAAGCTGCCCCAGCCCGACAGCCAAGCCAAGGGCAAGACGCCCGGCGAGGTCGAGCTGAAGCTGCGCGAGCTGCAACTGCAGACGCCCGATCTGAGCGGCGAGTTCGATGTCACCTGGCGGCGCGCGGCCGGTGCGACCACGCCGGGCTTCCTGGACCTCAGCGGCCGCGTGCAGCGCGTGGAGGCCACGCGCGTGGCCCGCTACATCCCGCAGGGCCTGCCGGCCACGCGCAGCTATGTGGCGCGCGCCATCCTCGGCGGCGAGGCCCGCAACACCAGTGTGAGGCTCAAGGGCGAGTTGAGCGACTTCCCCTTCGCGGCGCCCAAGTCCCCCGGCATCTTCCGCGTCGCCACGCAAGCCCAGGGCGTTACGCTGGCCTATGTGCCGCCGAGCGACAACGGCGGCAACTGGCCGGCCATGGAGGGCGTGGACGCCGAACTCGTCTTCGAGCGCGCCGGCATGTTCATCAAGGAGGGCCATGCCAAGGTGCTCGGCTATGAACTCAGCGGCGTCAACGGTGGCATCAAGGACCTGCACCATGGCCGCGTGCTGCAGCTCGATGGCAACGGCCGCGGCGCCGGCGCCGACCTGCTGCGCTTCGTGCGCGCTTCGCCGCTGGACGAGTGGCTGGGCCATGCGCTGAGCACCACGACAGCCCAGGGCCCGGTCGGGCTCAAGCTTGGCATCACCATCCCGCTGGACGACACCCACCAGACGGCGGTCAAAGGCCAGCTCCAGCTTGGTGGCGTCGACCTCAAGCTGCGCCCCGAACTGCCGGCGCTCAGCGGCGCACGTGGCCGGGTCGACTTCGACCGCAAGGGCCTGCAGCTGACCGGCATGACGGCCCGCCTGCTCGGCGGCGACGCTGGCATCGAGGGCGGTACCCAGCGCGACGGCGGCATGCGCTTCGCCGTGCAGGGCCAGGCCACGGCCGAGGGCCTGCGCCGCGCCACGGAGCTGGGCGCCGTCACCCGCCTGGCGCAGGCGGCCAGCGGCCAGGCCGCCTACCGCTTCCAGCTCGCCATCCCGAAGGATGGCCAGAGCGAGCTCAGCGTCACCAGCAATCTGCAGGGCCTGGCCCTGGACCTGCCCGCGCCCGGCCACAAGGAGGCCGATGCGGTGCTGCCGCTGCGTCTGTTGATGACGCCAACCGCCGCCGGCCGCGACGAGCTGCGCCTCGAAGTCGGCACCCCCGCAGCGCCGCTGTTGCAGGCCCAGCTGCAGCGCGATATCTCCGGCCCCAGCTCCCAGGTGCTGCGTGGCGCCCTGGCCGTGCAGGACAAGTTGCCGGCCTTGCCGGCCACCGGCGTGTTGCTGCAGGTCAATGTCGCGGCCCTGGACCTGGACGCCTGGCAGCAGCGCCTGGGCGGGTTGGCGGGTGGTGGCAGCGGTGGCAGCGGCGGCGAGGGTGCTGACGACGCGGGCCTGCTGCCCAGCCAGATCTCGCTGCGCAGCCAGGCGCTGAAGGTCGGTGGCCGCCAGCTTGGCCGCGCGTCCGCGGTGGTGGCGCGCGAGGGCGCCAATTGGCGCGTCAACATCGACGCCGAGCAGCTCTCCGGCCGCATCGACCTGAAGGGCGTCAAGGGCGGGCAGATCGACGCCGTGCAGGCACGGCTGACCCGGCTGTCGCTGCCGCGCCAGGAAGCCGAGTCGGTCAGCGAGCTCATCGATCCGGGCAAGACCGACGCGGGAAGCGGCCCGCTGCCGTCGCTGGACATCGCGGTCGACGACTTCGAGCTGCGCGGCAAGCGTCTGGGCCGGCTGGAGGTGCTGGCCCACGCGCCGGCCGCCGCGCGTGACTGGAAGCTGGAGAAGCTGCAGATCCACTCTCCCGAGGCGACGCTGATGGCCACCGGCCACTGGGGTGGCGACGGCAACGCCCGGCGCCGCACCCAGCTCGACTGGAAGCTCGACATCGCCGACGCCGGCAAGCTGCTGGAGCGCCTCGGCCAAGGCCAGAAGGACGCCCCCGTGCTGCGCGGCGGCAAGGGCGTGCTGGCCGGCCAGGTCGGCTGGGACGGCTCGCCGCTGGCCCCGCACTACGCCAGCATGGCGGGCGCCTTGAACATCCAGCTCGACACGGGCACTTTCCTGAAGGCCGAGCCCGGCGTCGGGCGGCTGCTGGGCGTGCTGAGCCTGCAATCATTGCCGCGCCGCTTCCTGCTGGACTTCCGCGACGTCTTTGCCGAGGGCTTCACATTCGACGGCGTGACCGGCGACGTCAAGATCACCGCCGGCGTGGCCCGCAGCGACAACATCCGCATCCGCGGCCTGCAGGCGGCCGTGCTGGTGGACGGCAGCACCGACCTGGCGGCCGAGACGCAGAAGCTGCGCGTCGTCGTGGTGCCCGAGGTGTCGGCCGGCGGTGCATCGCTGGCTTATGCGGCCATCAACCCGGCCATTGCGCTCGGTGCCTTCCTGGCCCAGCTCATCCTGAGCCGCCCGGTGGCCGCGGCCAACACGCGCGAGTTCCACATCACCGGGACCTGGGACGATCCCAAGGTGGAGAAGGTCGAAGCGTTGCCGGCCAAGGCGGCGAGCGCGCCCTAATCCAGCGCCTTCAGCTGCAGCCGCAGCCCCGTGTAGCCGCGCAGCTGCATCAGCGCGGTCTTCAGCCCGGGTTCGGCCATGAAGAGGGTGTCGAAGCTGCCATCGGCCGCCGCCAGGCTCAACCCGCGCATCAGCCGCTCGGCCAGCTGCGGCTTGTCGCGCGCCACGAAGAAGTAGAGCGGCTGTTTGTATTGCAGCGCCACGCCCGGCAGCTCGGCGAAGCCCTGGTCGGTGAATTGCAGCAGCTCGGCGTCGATTTCTTCGCGGGTGCGCGGGATGAAGTCGAAGCGGCCGGCCTTGAGCATGCGGAACAGCAGCTCGGATTTGGTCGCCGTCTCGACGATGAAGCCATTGGCCCGCAGGATCTGCGCGTCGCTCCAGTAGGTGCCCGCGCCGGCGCGAAAGCGGCGCAGCGCCTCCAGCGTGCGCACCGATCGCAGGGGGGAGAGGTCGGCGGCCCGCACGAGCAGGAAGCGCAGCTCGTTGATGCCCTTGAGCAGGTTGAAGCGCACCGGCAGCGCCTGCGCCTCGCGCTCGGGTGTCGTCGTGCTCCACATCAGGTCCAGCAGGCCGTCCTGCAGCATCTGGCGCATGCGCGGCCGTGGCAGGTCAGGTGCCGCGTGAACCAGGACGGGCGCCGGCTCGCCGTCGCCCGTCTTGCTCAGGGCCAGCTTCAACGCCTCGATGAAGAAGTCACCGTGGGCGCTGTAGGCATTGGGGTCGGGCAGTCGCAGCGTCAGCGGCGTGCCGGCACCATGGGCTGGCGACAGCGCGGCGGGTAGCGCGGCGGCGAGGGGAAGCGCCAGCAGTTGGCGCCGCAGGCGGGAGGGAAGCTGCATGTCCGCTCGATTCTCATGCCGCAGCCCCTGGGGCGTCATGCCGGCGGGCGTGACTTCTGCCGCGCAGTCCTGAACGTGATCGACCAGCGCAGGGCGTCCACCGGCGCCACGCTGTGCTGCCGGCCCCAGCGCGCCGCGCCCTGCAGTGCGTAGACGGAGCGCGGTTCGACGTTCAGCTTGATGATGTCCTCGCGCTTCGGGTTGTGTGGCGGATAGGGCCTGAAACGCAGCAGCGCCTCACTGCCCAGCGACACGCCAAAGACGTCCTCGAAATCCGGCACGTCGCGATGCCAGCCCAGTGGCGCGCCGGGCGCGTACTCGGCCACGAGGACATGCACGAGGGCTTGTGCGTCGACACCAGCCCAGCGGGCGACCCGCTCGCGCAGCGGGTGCAGCTCGGCGATAAGGGGTGACGACGGCCGCAGTTCGTTGCTGTCGTAATCGAACTGGCCGCCGAAGCTGACGACGCGGCGGCGTGCGGTATAGCTCTTGTACTTCGCTTCCTGCAGCGGCAGCGCCTGCACGATGGCGATGAGGGTCGCTTCTTCGCTGGCGGACAGAAAGCCTGCGTCGTAGCGCAAGCCGGCGGGCAGTGCGCCCGGCGACGGCGCAAGATCGTCGAACAGTCCGGCCTGGCTCATCGAGGTCAGTTCAGGCCGGTGCGTAGGCTTTCAAGTCGGCGGCCGTTTGTGCAGCCTCCTGGCGCAACCAGGCCGCGAAGCGCTTCACGACGGGCAGGGCGGCGGCGTCCTCGCGCACAACGAGCAGGTTGGCGCGCGGCGACGGCAGCAGCAGCGCGTGCGCCTGCACCAGCGTGCCCACGCGCAGCCGCGGCAGCGCCAGCGACAGGCGCGTGACCGCCACACCCAGGCCGGCCTCGGCCGCGTCCAGCGTGACGCCGGCATCGTTGAAGGCCGGCCCTTCGGCTTGAGCGGTGGCACCGGCCGCGGCCTGCCACAGCGGCGCGTCGCCGGTCACATGGCTGAGCATCTGCGCTGCAGGCCAGCGCATGGCATCCGGCCCGAGCGCGTGGGCCACCGCTGGCGCGGCGACCGCCAGCAGGCTGTCCTCGAACAGCAGCTCGCCGCCGTCCTCGGGCCGGCCATGGCGCAGCGCCACCAGGGCCACACGTGGCGCCGGGCGCACCAGCGCGTAGTCGGTCTGCACGATGAGGCGCACCGTCGGCGCGGCCGCGATGAAGCCGTGCAACCGCGGCAGCAGCCAGGCACGCGCCAGCGAGCCGAGCGTGGCGATCTGCAGCGTCGTGCGTGCCTCGTCTGGCTCGGGGTAGACCGCCTCGTGCAGGGCCGCGAGCGGCCCACCCAGGCGCGCCAGCAGCTCGCGGCCTTCGGCCGTCAGCCGCATCTGGTTGCCCACGCGCTCGAACAGGGTCTGGCCGCACCAGTCTTCCAGCTGGCGCACCTGGCGGCTGATGGCGCCGGGCGTCAGATGCAGCTCGGCGGCGGCGCGGCTGAAATTGCCCAGGCGGGCGGCGGCCTCGAAGGCTTGCAGGGAAAACAGGGGTGGCAGGCGTTCGCGCATGGTGTTGAGAAATCGGCACAGCCGGTGTGCCAAAGCCTCGCTGGTGTGGCGGGCGGGTGGGGCCGACAGTGGCGCGACGTTAACGCTGGAGATCAAAGCCATGCCCGCACAAGCCATTCTTGTCCACCGGTTCGGTGGCTCCGAGGTGCTGGAATTGCAGCAGCTGCCGATGCCGGAGGCCATGCCCGGCCAGGCGGTCGTGCGCATCGACTACGCCGGCATCAACTTTGTCGACCTCTACCAGCGCGAAGGCCGCTATCCCAACATCAGCCTGCCCTGGCGCCTCGGCCTGGAGGGGGCGGGCGAGATCGTCGACGTCACGCCAGGCGCCGAGTTCCAGCTCGGTGATCGCGTCGCCTTCACGACCGGCGTGCAAGGTGCCTATGCCAGCCATCTCGCCGTGCCGCTGGAGCATCTGGTGCGTGTGCCCGATGCGCTGTCGTTGCGTGACGCCGCTGCGGCGCTGGAGCATGGCCTGACGGCGGCGATGCTGCTCGACGACGTCGCGCGGCTGCCGGCGCGCGAGCCCGTCCTCGTGCATGCCGCGGCCGGTGGCGTGGGCGGCTGGCTGGTGCAGTGGCTGATTGCACGCGGCCATCCGGTCTTCGGCACGGTGTCCAACGCTGCCAAGGCCGACTGGCTGCGCGGCCTGGGCGCCGCGCCGCTGCTGGCGGACAGCGACTGGGTGTCCGCCGCCCGCGGCGTCGCCGTCGTCTTTGATTCGGTCGGCCGCTCGACCTTCGCCGGCAGCCTGGATGTGCTGCGCATGGGCGGCCATCTCGTGCTTTTCGGCGCGGCCAGCGGCCAGCCCGAGCCGGTCGACGTGCTGGCGCTGCAGAAGAAGAGCCTGACGCTGACGCGGCCCGTGCTGCCCCACTTCCTGCCCGATGCGGCCAAGCGCCGCGCGCGTGCGGCAACCGTGTTCGATGCGCTGCTCAGCGGCGCCGTGCAGCTGCGCATCCATGCCGAATTCCCGCTGGCCGACGCGGCCAGCGCCCATGAACTGCTCGCGTCGCGTGCGACGCAGGGCAAATTGCTGCTCAAGCCATGACCACCTTGCAAGACCGCCTGGCCAGCCTCGGCCACACCCTGCCCGACCTCGGCGAACCTGCTGCGAACTATCTGCACCACCGCGAAGGCAAAGGCCTGCTCGTCATCGCCGGCCAGATCGGTACGCCCGGTCGCGGCGCGCTGGACGCATCAGCCGGCCGCGCCGAGGCCGAGGTCGCCGCGCTGAAGCTGCTGGCCGTGCTGGACGCGGCTGTCGGTGGCGACCTGGGCCGCGTGCGCCAGGTGCTGCGCCTGGGCGTGTTCATCGCTTCGTCGCCGGGCTTCACCGAACACAGCACCGTGGCCGACGGTGCGTCCGACCTTGTCGTGGCCGCCCTGGGCGAGCGCGGCCGGCATGCGCGCGCGGCCATCGGTGTGGCCAGCCTGCCGGCGGGTGCGGCGGTGGAGGTCGAGGCGCTGGTGGAGCTGGTGTCGTGACCGGGCACCTGCTGCTCAACCATGCCGGCGCCTCGCCGATGTCGGCGGCGGCACTCGCGGCCCTGCAGGCACATCTGGCGCTGGAATCTCGCCTCGGGCCGATGGAGGCCGGGGACGCGGTCGCGCCCCAACTGCAGCGCCTGCGCGAGGACGCCGCACGGCTGTTGAACGCTGGCACGGACGAGGTGGCCTTTCTCAGCAGCGGTTCGGCCGCCTTTGGCGCGGCCTGGTCGGCCTTCACGCACAAGACGCCGCTGCGCCCCGGCGACCGCATCCTGGTCGGTCGCCAGGAATGGGGCGGCAATCTGGCGACCTACCAGCGCAGCGGTGCCAGCGTCGAGGTGCTGCCCTGCCGTGAAGACGGCAGCGTCGACGTCGAGGCCAGCGCGGCGCTGATTGACGAGCGCGTGCGCTGGATCTCGTTGACCTGGCTGCCCGCCAATGGCGGCCTCATCAACGGCGCTGCCGCCCTGGGCCAGGTGGCGCGCGCGGCCGGCGTGCCGTATTTCATCGATGCCGGCCAAGCCGTGGGGCAGTTGCCGGTGGATGTGCAGGCCTTGGGCTGCGATGTGCTGAAGAGCGCCGGCCGCAAGCATCTGCGCGGGCCACGCGGCACGGCGTTGCTGTATGTGCGCAAAGGCTTCCTGAATCAGCTGGAACCGCCTTGGGTGGACGTCTCGGGAGGGTATTTCGAAACGGCGGAGCAACCGGTGGCGCTGCGACTGGCCTTGCAGGTGGCCATTACCGAAGCACTGGAAATCGGCATCGAAGCCATCGCCGTGCATGTGCAGGGCCTGGCTGCCCGGCTGCGCCAACGCCTGGCCGAGCTGCCCCACGTCCGCGTGCACGACCTCGGCAACGGCACGCGCTCGGGCCTGGTCAGCTTCACCGTCGAAGGCGAGGCAGCCCCGGCGACCCGCGCGCGCCTGGCTCAGCAAGGCATCCATGTCGGCGCCAACGGCGTGCCCTACACGCCGCTGGACATGCAGGCCCGTGGCCTGGACGGCATCGTGCGCGCTTCATTTTCCTGGCTTAACAACCCAGCGGACATCGAGCGGCTAGCATCAGCGCTATGAATGCCCCCACGCTCATTTCATTCGCTGCCCCCCGAGGGGGCGCGTCAGCGCCTACGGGCGGCCGGGCGACGCTGACATGAAGATCGCAGCAGTCCAGATGGTCTCCGGCCCCGACGTGGCCGCCAACCTCGGCGCGGCGCGCCGCCTGCTGGAGGACGCCGCCCGCCGCGGCGCCCAGCTCGCGGCCTTGCCGGAGTATTTCTGCCTGATGGGCATGCACGACAGCGACAAGCTGGCACTGGCCGAGACCGAGGGCGAAGGCCCCATCCAGGCCATGCTGGCGAGCGCCGCGCGCGACCTGGGCCTGTGGCTCATCGGCGGCACGCTGCCGATCAGGTCGACAACGCCTGAGCGCGTGCGCAACTCGACACTGGTGTTCTCGCCCGACGGCGAGCGCGTCGCGCGCTACGACAAGATCCACCTCTTCGCCTTCGACAACGGCCGCGAGAGCTATGACGAGGGCCGCGTGCTGGAGCCTGGCAACCAGCCCACCAGCTTCGACACCGGCAGCATCAAGGTCGGCCTGTCGGTCTGCTATGACCTGCGTTTCCCTGAGCTCTACCGCGCCTATGCCGGTTGTGACCTGCTCGCCGTGCCGGCCGCCTTCACCTACACGACCGGCCAGGCGCACTGGGAGCTGCTGCTGCGCGCCCGCGCCGTCGAGAACCAGTGCTACGTCGTCGCCCCCGCCCAGGGCGGCCAGCATGCCAACGGCCGCCGCACCTGGGGCCACAGCATGGTCATCGACCCCTGGGGCCAGGTGCTCAGCGTGCTGGCCGAAGGCGAGGGCGTCGTCGTCGCCGACGTGGACCCGGCGCGTCTGACTCAGGTGCGCCAGCAGCTGCCGGCCCTGGCCCACCGCAAGCTCTGAGCAGGCGCGTCGAGAATCGGCGCACTCCGCCGCTCCGGGCCTGCGAGCGGCGTCTGCAAAGGATTCCCCATGACTGACAAGATGGCCAGCCGCTCCACGGCCTGGCTGGTGGGTGCGCTGGTGGCGCTGGCGCTGTTCGGCAACTACTACGTCTACGACTCCATCGGCCCGGTGGCCGACCTGCTGCAGCAGCAGCGCGCCTTCAGCGACAGCCAGATCGGCCTGCTGAACGCGATCTACAGCCTGCCCAATATCGTGCTCATCCTTGTCGGCGGGGTGCTGGTGGACCGCTTCGGCGCCGCGCGCATGACGCTGTGGACGGCGGCCATCTGCCTGGCTGGCGCGGCCTTGACCGCCTTCAGCCCCAATTTCGCCGGCATGGCGACCGGCCGGCTGCTGTTCGGCATCGGCGCCGAGACCTTCGGCATCGCCACGCTGGCGGCCATCGCGCAGTATTTCGCCGGCGGCACCGTCGCCTTCGCGATGGGGCTGGCGCTGGCGATCGGGCGCCTGGGCTCCTTTGGCGCCGACATGTCGCCGACCTGGTTCGCCAGCGCCTACGCCCAGGGCTGGCAGCCGCCGCTGGTCATCGCCGCCACCCTCGCTGCGACGTCGTTCGTGGCGTCGCTGGCCTACTGGTGGGTGGACCGTGGCGCTCAGCGTGGGGTGTCAGCCGCACCGGCGGCCGAACGCTTCGTGCTGCGCGACCTGCTGCACTTCGGCAAGGCCTATTGGTATCTGCTGGCGCTGTGCGTGCTGTGGTACTCGGTCATCCTGGCCTTTCGCAGCACCTTCTCGATCAAGTATTTCCAGCACACGCATGGTCTGGACCTGGCCACGGCAGGCGAAATGAACAGCTATGTCTTCCTGGCCGCGGTGTTCGCCACGCCGGCCTTCGGCTGGCTGTGCGACCGGCTTGGCCGCTATGCGCCTTTCCTGGCCCTGGGGGCGCTGCTGTTGCCGCTGGCGCTGGCCGTCATGGCACTGACGGACTGGTCCCTGTGGGTGTCGACTGCGCTGATCGGCGTCAGCTTCTCGCTGGTGCCCGCCGTCATGTGGCCGCTGACCAGTCGCCTCGTTGCCCCGGCGCGCTTCGGCACGGCCATCGGCCTCATGTGGGTGGCGCAGAACGCGGGTGTCAGCGGTGCCAACCTGATGGCCGGCTGGTTGAACGACCAGGCCGGCGCCGGTGCGGCCAACCCGGCGGGCTACGGGCCGATGATGGCCTTCTTCGGCACCGCGAGCGCGCTGGGCTTACTGTGTGCGCTGGCGCTGTGGCTGACGGCCGGTCGGCGCCGGCACGAGGTCACGGCCGCAGCGTGACCAGGTCGCGCAGCAGCAGGTCGATGTTGGCCCGCAGCGCGCGCTCGTTGGCGATGCGCAGCCGCTCGTTGGGCGACACGATGGCCTCGCTGAAGCGGGCCTCGTCGGTGTTGGCGACGCGCCGCTGGTAGACCGGCTTGCCACTGGCCTTGTCGACCAGGGTGTAGCTCACCGCCACGCCGACGGTCACGCCGACGGCGGGCACCAGGGGCTGGTCCAGCTGCAGCAGCTCGGCCTGCAACTCGAAGCGCGGCGCCGGCTCGGGCGACAGCGGCTTCATGCCGACGGCATGCAGAGACTCTTCCAGCGCCTGCTGCAGTGCCAGGGCACTGACCTTGGAGCCCCACCAGCGGCCGGTCTCCTGGCCGCCCTTGACGGCAGCGACGCCGACCTGGGCCTTGAGCGCATCCGGCACCCAGCCGCGGATCTGCAGCGCCTCGGCCGGGCTGATCGCCATGGGCAGGGGCTGGCTGGGCGTGCCGCAGCCGGCCAGCAACAGGGCCAGCAGGGCGGCGGGAAGCAGGGCAGGGCGCGACATGGGTGTCCCATGCTAGGCCCAGGCGCGGCTGGGCAGGGCAACAAAAGCGGCCGCTCTGCCCGGCTTTTCAGGCCTCGGAAAACAGCCGGTGCGTCATGACCGTGCCGCTGGCGGGAGTTTTCACCCGCGGCATGACGGGGTCACTTCACGTCAAGCGTATAGGTCACGGCCTGCGACATGCTGGGCAGGATGGCGCCGAAGTTCAGCGTGTAGCGGCCGCGCTTGAGCGGCCCGAGGGCCACGTAGTAGCCATTGCCGGCAGCCGGCGCGTCGTCGTCAGGCGCGACGAGGAAGCAGCCCTTGGTGGCCTGGCGGTGCGCTTCCAGCCCCGCGAAGCGTTTGCCGTTGAGATCCAGCACCAGGGCCGCGGGCGCCTCGGTCAGGGACTCGGCGCGCAGCATCAGCGAGGCACAGGCCTCGCGCTCATCGTCGGGCGGGAAGGCGATGAAGTTGATCAGCGGGAAGAACAGCGTCTTGCCCACCGGGATGCTGCAGCGGCGCACCGTGCGCTTTGTGCCATAGGTGCCGGCCAGGAACCAGACCGGCCCGGACTGGCCGCTGGCGCACAGGCTGCCGTCGGTGTCCGCCACGGGGCTGTCCTCTTCGTCGAAGGACAAGGCCCAGTGCCACCAGCGCTTGGACCATTCCTCCTGCGTGGCGCCAGCGATAGCCTTGCCCGGCGGGATGAGCTGGGCCTGGGCCTGGGTCGGCACGGTCGTGGCCAGCAGCAGGGTCAGAAGGAGAGCGTGTCGCATCGATGCTTTCAGGATTTGCGCTTGCGTTCCATGGCCACCTGGGAGACCTGAAAGCCGAGTTTTTCGTAAAAGGTGGCCACGCCGTCGCGGCCGGCGCGCAGCACCCAGGTCATCTCGTCGTTGTCGCCGATGGCCGCCTTGACGAGGGCGCTGCCGACGCCGCGGCCGCGGTGGGAGTCCGCCACGACGACCATGGAGATATAGCCGTTGAAGAGGCCGTCGGTGATGGCGCGCAGGAAGCCGATGACCTCGCCGTCGTCGTCCACGGCAGCCAGGGCCACCTGGGAGCGCCGGACCAGTTCCGCAAAGACGTCGGCATCGGCCACGCGCGGTCCCCAGTGGTTGGCGATCAGCAGCTCGCGCGCGGCTTCGACCTCGGCAGGCTGGATGGGTCGGATCTCCAGATCAGCCTCCGAACATCATGCGATGGGCCAGCGCTTTTTTCAGCGGCGTGGCCAGCTCCAGGCCGGCCAGGGCCAGGCCACGCAGCGCCGGCAGCCCCGGCAGCCGCCAGGCAAAGCTGCGGGCGAGGAAATCGGTCGCGGCAATCATGGGCCAGCGGTCGGGGGCGCGCTGCCAGTCGACGCGGGCCAGCACGGCGTCCAGGCCCAGGCCGGTTTCCGTCGCATCGCGCAATGCATCGATCAGCGCCTGGGCGTCGCGCAGGCCCAGGTTCAGCCCCTGGCCAGCGACCGGGTGCAGGGTCTGGGCCGCATTGCCGATGCGCAGCGCCCGGCCTTGCAGCAGCCGGGTCTCGGCGTTCAGCCCGAGCGGAAAGCACTTCAGCGCCGAGATGCCGGTCAGCCGGCCGGCCACGGCGGGCAGTTGCTGTTGGATGACGACCAGGCGCTGGGCGTCGTTCAAGGTAGCGATGTCGTCCTCGGCCTGGGGCAGGCACCAGACGATGGCCGCGCGCGGGCCTTGCGCGTCGTCGGGCAGGGGCAGCAGGGCCAGGGGCCCGTTGCGTGTGAAGCGCTCGATGGCCAGGCCCTGCAGGCCGGGCGGCGCCAGGCGCATCGTGCCGACCCAGGCGTTCTGGTGATAGTCGCTGGTGATGGACTTTCTATCCTGCTCGGCAAACACGCCGCCCTCGGCGACGACGGCGAGGTCAAAGCTGTCGACGATCGGACCTTCGCCGCAGTCCAGCTCCACGCCAGCCAGGTTCGAGCGAATCGCATGCACGGCGGTCCCGAAGCGGGTGAACAGGCGCTCGCGCTGGGCGGTGGCCAACTCCAGCCAACGCTGCTGCAGCGGCGCGACCAGGGCGCCATAGGGCAGCACGGCGCCAAGCTGGGGCAGGCCCTGCTCGGCGGCGCTGATGCGCACCTCACCGGCAATCGGCGCGGGCGGTGCCTGGCTGACATGCACGGTCTGGATGGCCTGGGCGCTTTGGGGCTGCCAGGCGTGCAGGCGCTGCAGCAGCCGGATGCTGCCGAGGTTGAGCGCCAGCGTGCGGGCGTCGCCGCTGATGTCGCGGTCCAGCGGCCGGGTGTCGAAAAGATGGATTTCAGCGCCTGCCAGGCGCTCGGCGGCGAGCAGGGCGAGGGCGAGGCCGGCAGGACCGGCGCCGATGACGGCGAGCTTCATGGGCTCAACGATAACTGCCGGCGATGCAGCTGCGCGGCGACCCGGGGTGTCGGGCGCCTCGCCCCCGGCGTGCTCGGGGCCATTGTGGCCATGCACCGGCCGGGCCGGGCGGCCCCGATAAGCTGTGGCTTTTCCGCCTCTCCCGCACAGGAACGCTCCATGCAATACCGCCGTCTCGGCCGCGCCGGCCTCCAGGTTTCCGAACTCTCCCTCGGCTCCTGGGTCACGTATCACAACCAGGTCGGCACGAAGGCCGCCACCGAGATGCTGGCCGCCGCCTTCGACGCCGGCGTCAACTTCTTCGACAACGCCGAGGTCTATGCGCAGGGCGAGAGCGAGGTCGTCATGGGCCAGGCCTTCAAGGCGCTGGGCTGGAACCGGCTGGACTACATCGTCTCCAGCAAGTTCTTCTGGGGCCTGGCGCGCGACGGTGTGACGGTCAACCGCAAGGACACGCTGAACCGCAAATACCTGATGCAGGCGGTCGACGCGTCACTCAAGCGCTTCCAGCTCGAGCATCTGGACCTGATCTACTGCCACCGCCCCGACCCGAACACGCCCATCGAGGAAACCGTCTGGGCGATGAGCGACATCATCCGCCAGGGCAAGGCGCTGTACTGGGGCACCAGCGAATGGAGCGCCGCCGACATCCGCGCCGCCTGGGAAATTGCCGAGCGCCATCACCTGCACAAGCCCGTCGTCGAGCAGCCGCAGTACCACCTCTTCCACCGCCGCCGTGTCGAGCAGGACTACGCCCGCCTGTACGAGGACATCGGCCTGGGCCTGACGACCTGGAGCCCGCTGGCCTCGGGCCTGCTGACCGGCAAATACCGCAGCGGCATTCCCGCCGGCAGCCGCGGCGCGCTGGAGAACATGAGCTGGATGCGCGAGCAACTGCAGGACAAGGCCAGGAACGACGCTGTCGGCAAGCTGTCCGAGATCGCCGCCGAGCTGGGCTGCAGCATGGCCCAGCTCGCCATCGCCTGGATCAATCGCAACCCGCGCGTGTCCACCGTCATCCTGGGCGCCAGCCGCATCGAGCAGCTGCGCGACAACCTCGGCGCCCTGGCCGTGACGCCCAAGCTGACCCCGGAAGTCATCGAACGCATCGACAGCATCGCCAAGCCTCTTGCGCAGTGATCATTCACGTTCTCTGAGGGCAAGACCCGGCAAAGCAGGCCCTTTGGGTGCCTGAGAATGCCGTTATGAGGGTCTTGACAACAAAAGGGTGCGCTGCAGCGCTGCTGATCGTCGCGGCGCTGCTGGCCACCGCGGCACAGGCGGTGGTGCCGCGCTTCGAGCCCATCGGGGAAGCGGGCGCGGTAAGGGACAACGTTGTCTCCGCACTGGCGCTGGATGCCCGCGGCGTGTTGTGGGCCGGCTCGCCCGAGGGGCTGCTGCGCTTTGACGGCTATGCCTTCCGCCGCTACCCCTTGAGCGGCCCCGACGGCCAGCTGCTGCCCGAGCAGTTCGTGCGCGCCATGCTGCCCGACCCGCGCGGCTGGATGTGGGTGGCCGCCGGCAACAGCGGCCTGGTGCGCCTGGACGTGGCCACCGGTCGCTGGGATCGCTGGGCGCGCGACGGCAAGTCGGCCGACGAGACCGCGCCCGCCGCCAATACCGTGCGCACCTTCGCGCTGGAAAAGGACGGCACGCTGTGGATAGGCGGCAGCGGCGGCCTGGACCGCTTCGACGTCAAGAGCCAGCGCTTCACCCACCACCGCGGCAAGGAGGACGGCCTGCCCGACCCGCGCGTGCAGACCCTGCTCGTCGACCGCCAGGGCACGCTGTGGATCGGCACCTGGCGGGGCCTGGCGCGCAAGGCGCCCGACGGCCCCATCGAAGCGCTGGACGTCGGCATCGGCGACCAGCTGGTCACGCTGATCAGCGAGGCCCAGGACGGCCGCATCATCGTCGGCACGGCCCAGGGGCGGCTGCGCGCGCTGTCGCCCAATGGCCAGCCGCTGCCCTTCAGCCCCGGCGCCCAGCCAGGCGCCACCTCGGGCGTCTGGCCCGTCATGGCCATGGCCCAGCCCGATGCCGACGAGCTGTGGTTCGGCGACGCCTCGGGCGTGTCGCGCCGTCGCGCGGTTGACGGCGCGCTGATCGAGCGCCTGCCCGCCACCGGTGCCGGCACCGCGCCGCGCAGCGATGTGCGCGCGCTGATGCGCGATCCGTCCGGCACGGTCTGGGCCGGCAGCTATGGTGGCGGCCTGATGCGCCATGTGCCGTCGCTGCCTGGCCTGTCCATGGTGCGCGAGGCCATCGGCTCGGTCTCGGGCGGCCTGGACGTGCGCAGCATCCTGCAGCTGGACAACGGCGAGATCTGGCTGGGCACGCTGGCCGGCGGCATCGAACGCCGCGACCGCCAGCTGATGCCGCTGGGTGTGGTCGCCCAGGGCAGTGGCGGCCTGCCGTCAGGGCGGGTCAATGCACTGGGGCAGAGCAAGGACGGCTCCGTCTGGGTCGCCATCGACACCCAGCTGCTTCGTTTCGACACCCAGGGCCGCTGGAAGGAAACCCTGCGCAGCGGCAATGCCGTGCCGCGGCGCTTCCACGCGCTGGACGACGGCTCGCTATGGATCGCGACGCTGGACGGCGTGATGCGCTGGACGCCCGAGCACCCGCAGATGCGCGCCATCCCGACCGCCGGCCTGGTGGGCGGCACCGGCGAGGTCAATGCCTTCGCCAGCCTGCCCGACGGCAGCCTGTGGGCGGGCGGCGCGGCCGGCCTGTTCCGCGTCGCCAAGCCGGGGTCGGACGAGCCCGTGGCCGAATGGGTCGAGCCCGTGGGCCTGACCGGCCAGACCGTACTGGGCATGGCCGTCGACCTGGCCGGGCGCCTCTGGGTGGACACCGGCACCGGCCTGCACCGCCTCATCGACAGCGACGGCAAGAAGGCGCGCTTCGAAGTCGTCGGCGCCTCCGACATCGGTGGGGCGTTCGGCGCCAACCTGCTGTTCGACAAGCAGGGCCGCATCTGGTCGCAGCGCAATATGTACGACCCGCGCAGCGGCGAGCGCCGCGAACTCGGCGCGGCCGACGGCGCTGATCTGGGCACCGGCTGGTTCCGCGCCTACGCCAAGCTCGACGACGGCCGCATGCTGTTCGGCGGCGCACGCGGCCTGCTCGTCATCGACCCTGACCGTTTCTCGCCCTGGACGTACAAGCCGCCGCTGGTCGTTTCGGAGCTGCGCGTCGATGGCGAGGAGCGCGCGCTGCCGGCCAACGGCAGCGACATCGTCCTCGCGCCCGGCGAGCGGGGCCTGAGCCTGGCCTTCGCCTCGCTGGACTACAGCCAGCCCAGCCGCAACCGCTACCGTTACCGGCTGCAGGGCCTGGACGCCGGCTGGATCGACGCCGGCATGCTGGGCCGTACGGCGGCCTATACCAACCTGTCACCCGGCCACTACCAGCTGCAGGTGCAGGGCAGCAATCGTGACGGCGCCTGGAGCCCCACCGAGATCAAGATCGGTGTCAACGTGCGCGCCGCCTGGTGGCAGACGCGCTGGGCCCTGGCCCTGGCCGTCATCGCGGCCGTGGGGCTGGTGGCGGCCATCGTCAGCATGCGCACGCGGCTGCTGCTGCGCCACCGCCGCGTGCTGGAGCTGCGCGTGCAGGAGCGCACCGAAGCGCTGGAGGCCGCCACTGCCGCGCTGACGGCCAAGTCCGTCGAGCTGGAAGAGGCCAGCCTCACCGACCCGCTGACCGGCCTGCGCAACCGCCGCTTCCTGGACCGCCAGATGCCGGCCGACGTCGCCATGGTTCTGCGCCACTACGAGCCGACCTCGGGCGCTCTCGTTGCCAACCCCGACAGCGACCAGGACCTGCTGTTCTTCCTCATCGACATCGACCACTTCAAGCGCATCAACGATGCTCATGGCCACATGGCCGGCGACGCCGTGCTGATGCAGATGCGCGGCCGGCTGGAGCAGGTCTTTCGCGCCACGGACTACCTGGTGCGCTGGGGCGGCGAAGAGTTCCTCATCGTCGCCCGCGGCACGCCGCGCCGCCGCGCGGCCGAGCTGGCCGAACGCGCCCGCCAGGCCATCATGGCCCAGCCCTTCGAGCTCGACGGCGGGCTGCGCCTGACCCTGACCTGCTCGGTCGGCTTCTCGGCCTTCCCGCTGTGCCCGAGGCTGCCGCGCGCGCTGGACTGGCATGCCGCCATCGACCTGGCCGATGCGGCGCTGTACGACGCCAAGGACACGGGCCGCAACGCCTGGGTCGGCCTGTTGGACGCCAAAGCCGATGGCGAGGACGAGCTGCGCCAGGACATGCGCCGGCCGCTGGACAGCTGGGCCAGCAGTGGCCGACTGACGCTGCAGCGTTCAGGTCGCAGCTGAGGCCCGCGGCGGCGGCTTGCGAAACGACGCCATGCAGCCCGCCGCCCCGCTTTCTTTCGGGCACGCAGCTCTGGCCCGGCGCCTCGTGAGCGAGCTGGAGGCCAGCCTCAGGCCCGGCGCTGGCAGCAGCACCGAGCCGGCGCTGGTCATCGGTGTCTTCGGCGAATGGGGTGCGGGCAAGAGCCGGCTGCTGCAGACGGTGGCTGCCGCGCTCGATCCTGGCGATGGCAAGCAAGTCCTCAATGTCGTCGTGTCCTTCAACGCCTGGCGCTATGAGCGGGAGGAGCACTTGCTGGTGCCCTTGCTGCGCGTGGCTCAGCAATGCCTGCGCAAGGCCTTGGACGAAAGCGTCGACGAACGCATTCGCCGCAATGAGAAGCTGTCCGACCGGGTGTTGCTGCTCGGCGAGCTGGCGCAAACCGTCTATCAGCACGGCGGCCGTGAACTGCTGCAGACGGCGCTGACCACTCAGGGCGTGGCACTCAAGCTGCCGGAACTGAAGACCGAAGCAGGCCAGGCCAAGCCTTCTGTGTGGCGGCGGTGGTCAGAGCACGGCAAGGCGCTGAAGCGCGCCCGCCGCCTGGAGTTGCCGGGCGATCAACTGCACAGCCTCTACTACGACTTTCTCGAGCACCTCAAGGCGGTGACCGGTCGCAATCCGAGTGCCTTGGCCCTGCACCGTGAACGTCTGAAATACGGTGGCGTCGGCTGGTGGCCTCGCACGCAATATTGGTTCAGCACGAAGTGGGCTTGGCTGATGACCGGCGAGTCACCGCCGCAAGAGGCGGACTTCCGGCTCAACCTCGTCTTCCTCGTCGACGACCTCGACCGCTGCCTGCCCGACAAGGCCGTCGAGGTCCTGGAGGCGATCAAGCTCTTCCTGGAGGTGGAGGGCTGCGCCTTCGTGCTGGCGCTGGACGAGGAGGTCATCGAGCGCGGCATTGCGCACCGCTACCGCGACTACGCGCTGCAGGGCAAGGAGGGCATGACGCCCATCACCGGTGCGGAGTACCTGGAGAAGCTCGTGCACCTGCCGGTGCGGCTGCCGCGGCCCACCGGCGCGGCGGCGCGCGACTTCCTGGCCGACAAGTGGCCGGCCTGGTTCGCCGACGCGTCCGCGCAGGCCAACGACCTCGCCACGCTGGTGGCTGCCATCACGCCCGGCGTGCCACGCAAGCTGCACCGCATGACCTCGCTGCTGGCCCTGGCCGAGTCTCTGGGTGCCGGCGACGCGAAGACGCCGCGCAAGCGGGAATGGCTGGCCATCATCTGCGCGCTGCAGTTGTTTGCGCCGGCCTTGTACCGCTATCTGCGCCTGCACGGCGCCAGGCTGCTGATCACGCTGGCCGATTGGCGCACTGATGCGCTGTTCCGCGATGTGACGGGCCTGCGCAAGGCCTTGCAGTTGCAGGTGCTGGGTGTCGATTCACCGGCCCAGCTGCAATACCGCCTCGTACTGCTGCGCCTGCCCGACCTGTGCGAAGCGGCCATGCACAACCGCTCGGGCTTTGACCTGCTGGAGTTGCTGGCGCGTGTCGGCGAGCTGCACGAGAAGGCGGCGTTGACCGGGGCGCAGCTGGGCGCGCTGATGGTGTTCACGGAGGTGGAAGGCACGGAGACCGCGGCCGGCGCGCCCGCCGTGATGCCGGTCGCGCCGGATGCCACGACGCCCAAGCCGCCGGACGCCGCGGTGCCGGCGGTGATGGTGGAGATGCCGGCCGCTACCGCGCCGGTCGCTCCACCGGCCGTGGCGGTCGCGATGCCGGAGCCGGTCGAGCCGCAGGCCGGCGGCACCGAGAGCGACGAGCCGGTCGCGTTGGCGAACGCGCCCCAGGAGGCGCGCCTGGAGAACGAGCGCGCTCTGGTGGAGGCGGTCAACTCGGGCGAGCTGGAGCTGGTGCGCGTGGCGTTGTCGCGCGAGGGCGCGGCACTGCGGGACCGCGTGCTGCCGGCGTCGCTGTGGAGCCTGCTGAGCAGCGGCCGGCTGATGGATCAGCTGCGCGCCTGGGTCGACCGCGGTGCGCCCGCGGATGCCACGCAGTTCCTGCTGCAGGAGCTGCGGCCCCATCTGTCGCAGGCGGCAGCCCTGGACCTGCTCCGGCAGTTCGGGACGCCGGTACTCAAGGTGCTGAAGCGCCCGGACTGGGCCGCCGAGGTGCGCGCGGAGGACGGCACCGCGACGCTGCTGACACCGCCGCTGCGCCGCGGTGAGGCGATCTGGCTGCCGACCGGGCCGCCCGATGCGGCGGCGACCTGGGCGATTCCGAGAGGGTGGGTCTGCCCGGAGCAGTACGGTGCCAGCCAGGCGCGTGAGGCCCGCGTCGTGCTGGGGTCGGATGCAGCTCACGGTGTTTATGCCCGGCTGCGCATGGCGCCGCTGGAGGGGTATGACAAGGCGCTGCAGCATCTGCGGTGGGTGCCGGCCGGCAAGTTCGCCATGGGTTCGCCCAACGGCCCGGAGGAGGAGGGTGAGCTGCGCACGGTGACCCTCAGCCGCGGCTTCTGGATTGCCGACACCACTTGTTCCTGGGCGTTCTGGCGGCGTTTGGGCGGGCGCAGCGTACGCAGCGATGACGGCAGCTTCCCCGTCGTCGGCGTTACTGCGGCCGAGGTGGAGGAGGTGCTGGCGCGCCTGGCCCGTGGCCTGCCTGATTGCGAGATCCAGTTGCCCAGCGAGGCCGAGTGGGAGGCGGCCTGCCGCGCCGGCACGCGCACGGCCTATGCCTTCAGCGACCAGCCGGGCCAGCAGAGGGTGCATGCCGAGGCCGACGCGCCACTCCCGGTCGCCGCGGGCGCCGCCAATTTCTGGGGACTGCGCCAGATGCACGGCAACGTCGCGGAGCTTTGCCGCGACCTGCTGGCGCCGGAACAGCGCAGCGCCGAAGCCGCCTGGGTCGATCCCGAAGGGCGGCCGGGCGCCGAAACCGGCTGGCACGCGCTGCGCGGCGGGTCTTTCCGCAGCCGCGTCGAGCAGACCCGCTCGGCCGCCGTCGACCGTATCGCCCGCGATCAGCGCCGCGACGACGTGGGCTTTCGCTTCATCCTGCGGGCCCAGGCCGCCGCGGATCAGCCACCTGCCTGACCCAGCGCCGGTCCCCAGCCCAGGGGCGCCGGCAGCGCGGCCAGGATGCGCTGGCGCAGCGGCGCGTAAGCCTCGTCCACCGGCTGGCCCGGGCGCGGGGCCAGCGGGTCCTGGTGGCTGCTGAAGGCTTCGTCCAGGTCGGCCCAGTCCGCTGCGCTCAGGAGCCGTGCCGCGCGCGGCAGGATCTCGGTCTCCTCGCGCCGCATGTGGCGCAGGTACCGGGCGGTGTAGACCTTGAGCTGCTGCTCGAACTTCATGCGCCGCGGCTCGCCCATGTGCTCCCAGGCGAGCAGGCTGTGCTGCAGCTCGCGCACCGCGCGTTCGCCCTGGGCATGGTCGGCGTCGAGTTCGTCCAGCGTCTCGCGCAGTTCGGGCGCCAGCGCGCGCAGCTTGGGGAACAGCAGCTCGCTTTCTTTTTGGTGATGCAAGCGTTCTGGAAATTCGTCGACATAGAACAGCATCGCCCGCAGCGCACCGAAGTCGCAGGGCGTGCCGGCGCGCTGCTGGGCTTCGAGCAGCAGGGGCAAGGTGCGCAGCATCGCGGCCAGGGCGTCGTGCTCGGCGCGGATGATGCGCACGGCCAGGGGCATGGGCGTGGTCATGCGCCAAGCGTCGCGCTTTGCCACTTGCCGGGCATTGCGCTGGATCAAGTCCGGCGAGGGACCCCCGTAAAATCCCTGGTTTTGCCTCTTCCAGCCCAAGAAAGCCCCGGCCATGACTGCATCGACCGCTTCCCCCACCCTCATGGCCAACGCGATCCGCGCCCTCGCGATGGACGCGGTGCAGGCGGCCAACTCCGGCCACCCGGGCGCACCCATGGGCATGGCCGACATCGCCGTCGCGCTGTGGGGCCACCATCTGCAGCACAACCCGGCCAATCCGCACTGGGCCAACCGCGACCGCTTCGTGCTGTCCAACGGCCACGGCTCGATGCTGATCTACGCGCTGCTGCACCTGACGGGCTATGACCTGCCCATCGACGAGCTGCGCAACTTCCGCCAGATGCACAGCAAGACGCCGGGCCACCCCGAAGTGGGCATCACCCCGGGCATCGAGACGACCACCGGCCCGCTCGGCCAGGGCGTGACCAACGCCGTGGGCCTGGCCCTGGCCGAGAAGCTGCTGGCGCGCGATTTCAACCGCGAAGGTCACGAGATCGTCGACCACCACACCTACGCCTTCCTGGGCGACGGCTGCCTGATGGAAGGCATCAGCCACGAGGCCGCGTCGCTGGCCGGCGCCTGGAAGCTGAACAAGCTGATCGCCATCTACGACGACAACGGCATCTCCATCGACGGCCAGGTTGCGCCCTGGTTCGCCGACGACACCGCCAAGCGCTTCCAGGCCTATGGCTGGCACGTCATCGGCCCGGTGGACGGCCATGACGTCGACGCCCTGGACGACGCCATCGGCAAGGCCAAGGAGAGCCAGGACAAGCCCACGCTGATCATCGCCAAGACGGCCATCGGCAAGGGCTCGCCCAACCGTGCCAACACCAGCAAGGCCCACGGCGAACCGCTCGGCGCCGAAGAGATCAAGCTGACCCGCGCGGCCCTCGCCTGGGAGCACGAGCCCTTCGCCGTGCCGGCCGAGGTCTATGCCGCCTGGGATGCCAAGGAACGCGGCGACAAGGTTGAGGCCGAGTGGGACAGCCGCTTCGACGCCTATGCCGAAGCCCACCCCGAACTGGCCGCCGAGTTCCAGCGCCGCATGGCCGGCGTGCTGCCCGCCAACTTCGCGCAGATCGCCGTCGACGCCGTCGTCAAGGCCCATGCCGAAGCGCAGACCGTCGCCAGCCGCAAGGCCAGCCAATTGGCGCTGGAAGCCTTCACGCTCGCGCTGCCCGAGCTGCTCGGCGGCAGCGCCGACCTGACCGGCTCCAACCTGACCAACACCAGCAGCACGCCGGCCCTGCGCATCGCCGCCGACGGCACGCCCAACAACGGCCGCCACATCAACTACGGCGTGCGCGAGTTCGGCATGGCCGCCATCATGAACGGCGTCGCGCTGCACGGCGGCTTCATCCCTTACGGCGGCACCTTCCTGACCTTCAGCGACTACAGCCGCAACGCCATCCGCATGGCCGCACTGATGAAGGCCCGCGTCATCCACGTGATGACGCACGACTCCATCGGCCTGGGCGAAGACGGCCCGACCCACCAGTCCATCGAGCATGTCGCCTCGCTGCGCCTGATCCCGGGCCTGGACGTCTGGCGCCCGGCCGACACGACCGAGACCGTCGTCGCCTGGACCATGGCCATCGGCAACGCCCAGCGCCCGAGCCTGCTGGCCCTGTCGCGCCAGAACCTGGCCTACTCGCCCAAGACCAATGTCGACGAGATCGCCAAGGGCGCCTATGTGCTGTTCGACCCCGTGAGCGCCAAGGGCAACAGCAAGGCCGAGGCCGTCATCATCGCCACGGGCTCCGAGGTGCAGCTGGCCATGGCCGCCAAGGCGCTGCTGGCCGACGAGGGCATCAAGGTGCGCGTGGTTTCCATGCCGTCGACCAGCGTTTTCGACCGCCAGGACAAGGACTACAAGAAGAGCGTGCTGCCCAAGGGCCTGCCGCGCGTGGCCGTCGAGATGGGCGTCAGCGACTTCTGGTGGAAGTACGGTGTCGACGCGGTTGTCGGCATTGACACCTTCGGCGAGTCCGCCCCGGCCGGCGTGCTGTTCAAGCACTTCGGCTTCACGCCCGAGAACGTCGCGGCGACCGTCAAGGCGGTGCTGAAGAAGAAGTGATGCCGTCGCGCCCCGGGCCATGTGCGGTCAGGGGGTGGCGATGGACATCAGGGGCTCGGGGGCGCCGCCGCGGGCCTGCCCGGCGCAGCGGGTGAATGCCGATAGCCGGGGTTCCCGGACAGACATCCAATGGCCCTTGATTCCGGGGGCTCTGGAGGGCTGGCGTTGGCGACTGGCGATTTGTTTCGTGCGCGTTCGAGGGGCTGGCGCGCCATCAGCGCACGGCTATGCAATTTCGTCGCGTTGTTCACCGCGCTTGCTGCGCTCGCCACCTGCAGGGCCGCCTGCGCTCAGGACATCCGCGTCGTCGACGTACCGCTCGTCGCCGGCGCGCCAATGCCGTTCTACCCGCTGCCGTCGCCCCTTGCGTCCGTGGCGGTCCAGCGGATGGTGCAGGACGAGTTCGGCTTCCTGTGGCTGAGCGCCGAGGACGGGTTGCGGCGCTACGACGGCTACGACTTCATGAAGGTCCCGGCGGACCAGCGCGCGAGCAGCGTCGGCTTCATCATTGGCCAGTCGCTGTTCAAGGACCACGCGGGCCGGCTGTGGATCGGGGCCGACGATTCGCTCAGCCGCTACGACCCTGCGACCGGCAGCTTCAAACAGTACCGGTCACCCAACGAAGCCTGCGGCACCGTGGCGATCACCCACGACATCAGCGAGGACCCGGACGGCCTGATCTGGCTCGCGACGGACGACGGCGTGACGGCCCTGGACCCGGTCACGTCGAAGACGACCTGCCATCGGCCGCGCCACACGCCCGGGCTCGGCGAGACGCGCGTCATCGCCACGCTGGCGCTGCGCGACGGCACGCTCTGGGTCACGAGCTCCGAGGGGCTCTACGTGCTGGACCGGCGCTCGGGCGAGGTCAGGCGACACATCAGGCTGCAGAACGGCTCCGGGCGCAAGTTGGTCGCCACGGGCTACCCATCCAAGCCGTTCCTGGATAGCCGGGGCATGCTGTGGTTTGGCCTGTCTTCCGGCGGGGATCTTGCCTCGGTCGATGTGGCCAGCGGCGAAGTCACCGTCTATGTGTTCCGGGGCGGCGGGCTGGCGCCGAACGCCTCTTCCGGCGTCCTGTCGATCCAGGAGGACGACGACCACGCACTCTGGCTCGGCACCAGCAAGCTGGGCCTCGTGAAGCTGACGCCGGACCGCACTCAGGCGCTCTGGTACCAGAGCGACCCCGACGACCCCGACGGCTTGCGCGGCGACCTCGTCGTTGGCCTGTTCCGGGACCGCGACGGGAGCTTCTGGTCGACGACGAGGGCGGGGGCCGTCTACCGCTTCGACACCGAGCGTCCGCGTTTCCGGTCCTACCGCCACCAGCAGGCGGACCCGCGCAGCCTCGGCAAGGGCCCGGTGACCGCCGCCTACGCCGAGAACGACCAGACGCTGTGGATCGGCACGGACCGCGGCCTGAACCGCGTCGACCGCGCGACCGATCAGGCGACGCAGATCGACCTGCCGGTGTTCGCGCGGGGCGTCCGGGCGATTGCGGATCACGCGGGCGACCTCTGGTTGGGCACGTATGGCAACGGCCTGATCCGCTTTGATCGCCGCACGCAGCGCTACACGGCGTACACCCACGTCGCATCGGACCCGCGCTCGCTGAACCACGACCGCATCACGGCACTGTGGGTTGATCGCGGCAACACCTTGTGGGTCGCCACGGACTTCGGCCTGAGCCGCTGGGAGCCGGCGACTGAAAAGTTCTCGACCTTCAGCCCGCAGCCTGGCACCCTGGTCCAGTACCGCTCGATCGCGGAGGACGCCAGCGGCGTGCTGTGGCTGGCGACGTCATCTCACGGCGTGCACCGTTTTGACCCCCGCACGAGCACCTTCAAGGTCTTCGATGCGGAACTCCGCGCCGCGCGTCCGCCGGGCCATCAACGCGTCAATGCGGTCCACGTCGACCGCGCCGGGACGGTGTGGGCCGGGACCTTCCGCGGGCTGGTCAAGCTCGATCCCCGCGACGGCACGTTCACCTCGTACGACTCGCGCGCCGGCCTTCCCGCGGACAGCGTGTTCGGCATCCTGGAAGACGACGATGGACAGCTGTGGGTCAGCACGCCAAACGGGCTGTCGCGCTTTGACCCACGCACCGGGACCTTCACGAACTACCGCGCGTCCGACGGCCTGCTGACCGACCGGTTCGCGAACCCCGTGGTGGCCGCGAGGAGTTCGAGCGGGGAGCTGTTCTTCGGCTCGCAGAAGGGGCTGGTGGCGTTCATCCCCGGCCAGGTCGTCGACCGCAAGCGCACGCTGCCGGTGTTCCTGACCGACTTCCGCCTGTTCGGCGAGTCGGTGCTGCCAGGCAGCACGCCGCTGCAGCAGCCGATCTGGTCTGCTTCTGCGCTGGCTCTGGAACCGCGCAGCATCGCGTCCTTCGACTTCGCCGCCTTGAACTATGTCGACCCGGCGCACACCCGCTACCGGTACCGGCTCGAAGGGTTCGAGACGAAGTGGAACGACACGGACAGCGCGCGGCGCAACGCGACGTACACGATGCTGCCGCCGGGCGACTACACCTTCCTCGTCCAGGCGCGCGGCACCCGCGGAGACTGGAGCGAGAGCGCGGTGCCGCTCAAGATCCATGTTCCGCCGCCGTGGTATGCCACCTGGTACTTCCGCGCCGCGGTCGCCGTGCTGCTGCTGACGGCGCTGTGGTTGGCCTACCGCCTGCGCATGCGCCAGTTGCACCGCCATTTCGAGATCGCGCTCCAGGCGCGGCTCGACGAGCGCACCCGCGTCGCGCGCGAGGTGGCCGAAGGGCTGGAGCAGCGCGTGCGCGAGCGCACCGAAGAGCTGGCCAGCGCCCAGCACGCCGCCGAGGCCTCCACGCGGGCCAAGAGCGAGTTCCTGGCCAACATGAGCCACGAGATCCGCACGCCGATGAACGCCATCCTCGGCATGTCCTACCTGGCGCTGCAGACCGGCCTGGACGCGCGCCAGCGCAACTACGTCGACAAGGTGCACCGTGCCGCCGAGTCGCTGCTCGGGATCATCAACGACATCCTCGACTTCTCGAAGATCGAAGCCGGCCGGCTGGAGATCGAGGAGATCCCCTTCCAGCTCGGCGACGTGCTGGACCAGCTCGCCACGCTGGTGGGCATGCGCGCCGAGGAAAAGGGGCTGGAGCTGCTGTTCGCGCTGTCGCCCACGCTGCCAACCGCGCTCGTCGGCGACCCCTCGCGGCTGGGCCAGATCCTGCTGAACCTGAGCAACAACGCGGTCAAGTTCACCGAGCAGGGCGAGGTCACGGTGGCGGTGGCCGAGACGGCGCGCGAAGGCCAGCGCGTGACGCTGCGCTTCGAGGTGCGCGACAGCGGCATCGGCCTCGCGCCCGAGGCCGTCGCGCGCCTGTTCCAGCCCTTCACGCAGGCCGATGCATCGACCAGCCGGCGCTACGGCGGCACGGGGCTCGGCCTGGCGATCTGCCGCCATCTGGTGGAGCGCATGGGCGGCGAGATCGGGTTGGACAGCGAGCCCGGGCGCGGCAGCTGCTTCCACTTCAGCCTGCCCCTGGGCCTGCAGCCCGGGGCGGCGCCAGCGCCGCAGGACAACGAACTGCACGGCATGCGCATGCTGGTCGTCGACGACCACCCGGCGGCGCGCGAGCTGCTGCACACGCTGGCGACGGCCTTCGGCCTGGAGGCCGAGACGGCGGCCGATGGCGTTGCGGCACTGCAGGCCGTGGCGCAGGCCGACGCCGAGGACCGGCCGTTCAGGCTGTTGCTGCTGGACTGGCACATGCCGGTCCTGGACGGCATCGGCTGCCTGGAACGGCTGGGGCAGGCCGCCGGCAGGCACGCTCCGCCGACGGTGCTGATGGTGACTGCCTTCAACCGCGACGAGGCCGAACGCCAGCTCACCGCACGCGGGCTGCTGGTGGCAGGGCTGCTGGCCAAGCCGGTCACGCCCTCGGGCCTGCTGGACGCCTGCGCCAATGCGCTGGGCCGTCCGCGTGCCGGGCTCAGCCGCAACGTGCAGCGCCACGAACTGCTGCAGGCGCGCCAGGCCGGGCTGGCCGGCGCGCGCGTCCTGTTGGTCGAGGACAACCCCATCAACCAGGAACTCGCGCGTGACCTGCTGAATCGCGCCGGCATCGTCGTGCACATCGCCGGCGACGGCCAGGAGGCGCTGGCGATCCTCGCGCGCGAGCGCTTCGAGGCCGTGCTGATGGACTGCCAGATGCCGGTGATGGACGGCTACGAGGCGACGCGCGAACTGCGCCGCCGCCCCGAACTGCAGGACCTGCCGGTGATCGCGATGACGGCCAACGCGATGGCCGGCGACCGCCAGAAGGCGCTGGAGGCGGGCATGAACGACCATGTGCCCAAGCCCATCCGCGTTGACGAGCTGTTCGCCACGCTGGCGCGCTGGGTGCGTCCGGCGCTGCCCGCGCCCGCGCCGCAGGCGCCGCCCGCGGCCCTGGACATGGGCGCCGGCCTGGCCGCGCTGATGGGTGACGAGGCGCTGTATCGGCGCTTGCTGGCGCTGTTCCGCGAGCGTGAGAGCGACATCGTCGTGCGCTTGCGGGCCGCCCGTGAGCGCGGTGATGGCAAGGCCGCCCTGCGCTGCGCGCACGACCTGAAGAGCGTCGCGGGCAGCCTGGGCATGCCCGCCCTCCAGCGTGCCGCCACCACGCTGGAGGAAGCCTGCAGCCAGGGCGTCGAAGCGGTGGGCCTGGAGCCGCTGCTGCAGGCGGTGGAGCGCGAGCTCTCGGCCGTGCTGGCCAGTTTGCAGGAGAAGGGCTTGACCTGAAGTCAGCGATTTCTGGTGGTAATACGGTGTCGACGCCGTCGTTGGTATCGACACCTTCGACGAGACCGCGCCGGCCGGTGTGCTGTTCAAGCACTTTGGCTGCACGCCGAAGAACGTGGCCGCGACCGTCAAGGCGGTGCTGAAGAAGAAATGATGCGCTTACCGCGCCGCATGACGCCAGGGCCGCATTCGCGGTCCTGTTGCTTTGCGGCGGCGTCCCAGAAGCGGGTGACTGCCCGCGTGCCTCGTCGACCGCCTGCGCTACAAACCCGCCTGCATCCTGAAGATCAGGGAGGATCTGATGCGCCCATTTTTCGTCGCCCTCGTCACCGGCTGGGCCGCCTGCGCTGCACAAGCGCAGACGGAGGTGCGTACGCCGTCGCCAGCGCAATCGCTGGCCTGCCTCGTCAAGCCCGTCAAACCTCCGCGCTTTCCCCAGCAGGACAAGCTGGACCGCGGTTTTGGCGCCATGCGGGTGCTGCTCAAGTTCAACAAGCCGGATGCGGCTCCCGAGGTCGAGGTGCTGTTCAACTCGGCTCGGCAGGACATGCAGGACGAGGCGCACCGTTATCTCGAGCGCTTGCGCCTGCCTTGCCTGACGCCGACGGATGGCGTCGTCAGTGCGGTGCAGGAGTTCAGCTTTGCCAATACCGACCGCGACGCCACGCCGCTGCCGCCAGATCGAGCCGCCGGCGAACCGCCGTTCTGCCTCGTGATGCCACGCCATGACATGGACGGTTTCAGGGGCCTGGGCCGGCTGGAGGTCGAGCATGTCGTCATTGCGGCCACCTTTACCGGCGATGGTCGCCAGCCGCCCGAAGTCAAGATCTTGCATTCCACCGGGTCCAGCCGGTTCGAGGCTGCGGTACGAAAGCGCCTGGCCGACTACCGCATGCCTTGCCGCAGCGGTAGCGAGGGGCCGCAATCCTTCCAGCAACAGTTCACGATGTTCCCCACCGATCAGTCCCGCTACGGATTCAAGCGCGAAGCCTTCGGGCTGGCCGAGTTTCTCGGCATGACCCGCGAGCCGACCAAGCTCAGCGCGTTCTACGACTTCAAGACAATGGGTTGCCCGTTCAAGGTGGACTACACGATCTACGGTGGCGCCGTGCCCAACGAGGCCACCGTCGGCAAGCCGGCGGACCCCAACAAGCTACCTTTCCTCACCTGGCTGGCCGGCTTGCACCTCGCGTTCAAGAATGAACAGCAGGCCCGGGACTTGTTCGGTAGCCAGCTGCAGATCGACGTGCCCTGCGGCACGCTGAATCTGCGCGGCGATGCGCCAAGCGCCGGCGGGCTGAAATCGCCCTGAAACCACCCCGTACCGCGAATCGCCGAGAATCGCGCCCGCACCGAATTTTTCATCCTCTGGAGACAGTTCCATGACCATCAAGATCGGCATCAATGGCTTCGGCCGCATCGGGCGCATGGTGTTCCGTGCCGCCGTGGCGAATTTCAAGGACATCGAGGTCGTCGCGATCAACGACCTGCTCGAGCCCGACTACCTGGCCTACATGCTCAAGTACGACAGCGTGCACGGCAAGTTCGACGGTGAAGTGGCCGTGGACGGCAACACCCTGATCGTCAACGGCAAGCGCATCCGCCTGACCGCGGTCAAGGACCCGTCCGAGCTGAAGTGGGCCGAGGCCGGTGCCGACATCGTCATTGAAGCCACCGGCATCTTCCTGGACAAGGCCGGCGGCGAGAAGCACCTGGCCGCTGGCGCCAAGAAGGTCATCTTCTCGGCCCCCTCCAAGGACGAGACGCCGATGTTCGTCTTCGGTGTCAACCACACCAAGTACGCCGGCGAAGCCATCATCTCCAACGCGTCGTGCACCACCAACTGCCTGGCCCCGCTGGCCAAGGTGCTGAACGACAAGTGGGGCATCAAGCGCGGCCTGATGACCACCGTGCACGCCACCACCGCGACGCAGAAGACCGTCGACGGCCCGAGCAACAAGGACTGGCGCGGCGGCCGCGGCATCCTCGAGAACATCATCCCGAGCAGCACTGGCGCCGCCAAGGCCGTCGGCAAGGTCATCCCCGAGCTGAACAAGAAGCTGACCGGCATGAGCTTTCGCGTGCCCACCAGCGACGTGTCGGTCGTCGACCTGACCGTCGAGCTGCTGAAGGACGCCAGCTACGAAGAGATCTGCGCCGAATTCAAGGCGCAAAGCGAAGGCGCGCTCAAGGGCGTGCTGGGCTACACCGAGGACAAGGTCGTTGCGACCGACTTCCGCGGTGACGCCCGCACCTCCATCTTCGACGCCGACGCCGGCATCGCGCTGGACAGCACCTTCGTCAAGCTGGTGTCCTGGTACGACAACGAGTGGGGCTATTCGAACAAGGTCCTCGAAATGGCCCGCGTTGTCGCCGGCTGACGAGCCGCTCGCACAGTCTGGCCGCGCTGAACGCGGGCCGGGGCTTTGATGAAGGCCAGTCGATCTCGCGATCGGCTGGCCTTTCTGCTTTCTTGCGCCCCACACTTGTTTGCGATTGCTTCACAAGGGCGCGCCTAAACTGGCCGCCCCGCCCGTTCGAGCTCGCCGTCATGAAGTCCTTGCGTCCGCTGCTGATCGCTGCCCTGACCGTGATGGCCGCGCCCGTGCTGGCTCAGACGGCAGACACCGAAGCCCGCGTCATCGTGCGCTTCAAGCCTCAGGCCGACAGCGTGCGCGCGAAGGCCCTGGCCTTGCGGGCCACCCG
Source organism: Roseateles sp. P5_E4 (assembly GCF_054049255.1). Lineage (NCBI taxonomy): Bacteria > Pseudomonadati > Pseudomonadota > Betaproteobacteria > Burkholderiales > Sphaerotilaceae > Roseateles > Roseateles sp. P5_E4. The sequence continues at coordinate 84,491 of NZ_JBFUMS010000002.1, forward strand.
GGCCGAGGCGCGCGAGGTGGCGCAGACGCGCGCGACGGCCCTGGGCCTGCGCAGCGGCCAGCGGCTGGCGGCCGGCATCAGCCTGGACGAGCGCACCCATGTGGTCATCGCCAAGGGCATGACCGGTGCCGCGCTGGCAAAGAAGCTGGCCACCGATGCCGAGGTCGAACTGGTGGTCGTCGACCAACGCCGCAAGCATGCCCGCCTCCCCAACGACCCGCTGTTCGGTGGCGCGGACGTGAACCCTGAATCGACCGTCGGTGGTGTGCAGGCCCGCACCATCGACCAGTGGTATTTGAAGAAGCCCAGCGCCACGCCGGGCCAGGTTGTCTCCAGCATCAATGCGCCGGCAGCGTGGGACACCACGACCGGCACCGCCACAACGATAGTCGCCGTGCTGGACACCGGCGTGCGCCTGGATCACCCCGACCTGTCGGGTCAATTCGTTAGCGGCTACGACATGATCGGCTTCGGCAGCGCCGGCAACAGCCAGCAAGCGACGTCGATTGCCATCGCCAATGACGGTGGCGGTGCTGACAACGACCCGTCCGACCCGGGCGACTGGGTCAGCCAGACCGATATCAACGGCGGCGCCCTGGGCAGTGGCTGCGACAGCAGCGACATCGGCAACAGCTCCTGGCACGGCACCCGTGTTTCCGGCCTGATCGCCGCCAGCAGCAACAATGGCTTGGGCATGGCCGGCGTCGGCTGGGGCCTGAAGATCCTGCCCGTGCGTGTGCTGGGCAAATGCGGCGGTTATGACAGCGACATCATGGCTGGCATGAAGTGGGCTGCCGGCATTGCCGTGCCGGGCTTGCCGGCCAATGCGAACAAGGCCAAGGTGCTCAATATGAGCCTGGGCGGCAGCGGGACCTGTGGCACCACGGGCACGGGCGCTCTCTACCGTGACGTCATCAGCCAGGTCAACGCGGCCGGTGCCACCATCGTCGTCGCGGCCGGCAATTCCGAAGGCCAGGCCGTCGGCCTGCCGGGCAACTGCCCCGGCGTCATCACGGTGGCGGCGCTGCGTCATGTCGGCACCAAGGTCGGCTTCTCCAGCCTCGGTACGGAGGTGACCATCGCCGCGCCGGGCGGCAACTGCATCAACACGCTGACCAACCAAGCCTGCCTCTATCCCATGGTCAGCACGACCAACTCGGGCACGACGACGCCAGTGGCGGGCGCAGACACCTACACCGGCAGCGGCGCCTCGGTGGGCACGAGCTTCTCGGCACCCATCGTCAGTGGCATCGTCGGGCTGATGGCCTCCGTGCGTCCGGGTCTGACCTCGGCCGAGGCAACGCAGATCCTCAAGAGCACGGCGCGCCCCTTCCCGACAAGCGGGGGCGGCAGCGCCGCGGATGGCAACCCGCCGCAATGCAAGGCACCCAGTGCCACGGCGCAGGACGAGTGCTACTGCACGACCAGCACCTGCGGCGCCGGCATGGTGGACGCCGCTGCGGCCGTGGCCGCGACCCAGGCGCTGAACGGCACGACGGTGACCATCACGCCAAGCCCGGCGAGCGGCCTGACCGCTGGCCAGACGCTGACACTGACCGTCACGGCCACCGGCCTGCCCGGGGACCGCTCGGTCGCCTCCACGGCCTGGGTGCTGGTCGATGGCGGCGGCATCGTGACGGCCTTTGCCTCCGGCGCCAGCACGGCCGCGGCGACGATCACGCCGACGGCGGCCGGCAGCTTCACGGTGCGCGCCGACCTGACCGACAACGCCGGTGTCGTCTACAGCCAGTCGGCGACGATCAGCGTCGCGGCAGCGTCTTCGTCGAGCGGCTCGTCGGGTGGTGGCGGCGGCGGCGCAGCTAGCGCGGCCTGGCTGGCTGGTCTGTTGCTGGCGGCGTCGGCGCTGCGACGCTCAGCTGCTGGCCGCTGATGCGGCTGCGGCGGGCGCCGCACTGCAGGCCTTGAAACCGACGGCCAGGGCCGCGTCCTTGGACGCCTTGAGCCGGGCCGCGAGCAGGCCGTCGGCCTGATTGATGACCAGGCTGTGGCGAGCCAGCGGCGCCTTCAGCGTCAGCACGCGCAGGCCCTTGAGGCCGCGTTTGTCGAAGTTCTCGGCCTGGGCGTTCGCTTCGGCCTGGCTGGGGTGCTTGCTGAGCACGAAGGCCGGTTGCTCGGCGGGCAGGCCGTCCAGCGGTTCGAAGTTGATGCGCAGCTGCTTGTAGGTGGCTTCCTTGCGGGCGCGGAACTCGGGGTCGGCGAGCTTGATGGTCGCCACCACCCACACGCCCGGCTGCTCGCTGCTGCGCACCTGGGCCTCAGCACCGGCAGCCTTCAAGGCGGCCTGGGCGGCGGCGAGGGCCGCATCGCCGTCGAGCGGGCCCAGTTCCAGGCAGCTGCGCTGGGCGGCGACGGCGGCCGCACTGGCGGCCAGGGGCTGGATGCGTTCGGGATGCTGCTGGGCCTTGACGCGCTGCGGCTCGCGGCCGCCCTCGGCCGGCAGGCCCGTGACGGTGTCCAGCCAGCCTCGCGACCAGATAAGGAAGAGGGCGTTCACCGCCAGCAGTACCAGCACGACCACGCGCATCACAGCGATTTCTCCAATCTGAGACTCAGTTCGCCTCCGCTGATCGGCAGCAGGCCAGCGGCGGTTTCCAGCAGCAGTTCACCACGCTCGCTGACGCCGCGTGCGGTGCCGGCCTGCTCGCCGACGCGCACACGCTGGCCGCCGGCGAGGTCGCGGCGCGCGAATGCCGCCTGCCAGGGCGCAAAGCCCAGAGTTTCAAAATCAGCCAGCATGCCACGCAGCGCAGGAGCCAGGCGGTCCAGCGTGGCATGCGTGGTGGCGGCCGGGTCCAGCGTCTGCAGCGCCGCGTGGCCGCTGGCAAAGGCGGTGCGGTCGGCGCCTTCGGGCAAGGGCCGCAGGTTGAGGCCGATGCCGATGACGACGCCGCGCTGGTCCACCGGCAACGGCACGGTCTCGATGAGGATGCCGCCGAGCTTGGCGCCATCCAGGAAGAGGTCGTTGGGCCATTTGAGCTGGATGTGCCGGCCCGCCGGGTCCAGCGCATCGGCCACCGTGCAACCCACGGCGAGGGACAGGCCGCTCAGGTCAAGCGCGGCCGGCAGTGGCAAGGCGATGGAGAAAGTCAGCGCGGCGTCATCCCCCCCCTGTTCAGTCAGCCAGGCCCGGCCCAGGCGCCCACGACCCGCGGTCTGGCGCGAGGCCGAAACCAGCAGCGCCTTGCCGCCCTCACGCAGATGCGCCAGCGCCTCGGTGTTGGTCGAGCCGCATTCGGCGAGGTGGCGCCGTTCCATCAGGTCAGCGCCCCGACTTGCGGGTTTTGGGGGCGAGCATGGTGCCGCGGCAGGTCAGCGCGCCGCACCAGCAGGCGAACTGTTTCTTGACTTTGGCCGTGTGGCGGTCGTCCAGCACCAGGCCGTAGTCATAGAACAGCTCCTCGCCGGGCTCCAGATCGCGCAGCGCCTGGATGAAGACGCGGCCATCGACCTCGTCGGCTTCGCAGTTGGGCTCGCAGGCGTGGTTGATCCAGCGCGCGTCATTGCCGCCATACAGCGCATCGATGACGAGGCCGCCGTCGAGGTGGAAGTAGAAGGTGTGGTTGGGCTGGGCCGGGTCGTGCGGATGGCGGTCAACCGCCTGCTCCCAGGTGATGCGCTCGCCGGTGTACTCGATGATGCGCGCACCGGCGGCGATGGGAGCTGCTGCATAAACCCCCCGGCCATGCACGCCGGAATCACGGACTTCGATCTTGCGGCGCGGGGCAGGACGCGGGGATTTGGCGGTCATCGGCGCTGTGGTACGGTGATTTCATGGGTGCGCGTGTGCGTAGGCGTGCGCGCGAGGCCCGGATTGTAGGCAGCAAGAATGAGACCCCTCGTCCAAGGACTACCTTGGCCGATCCCCCGAGGGGACGGCGATACACGCGGCTTCGAGCCGCGTGCACATCGCCCGGCGGGCCGGCTTGGGAACGGCCCGGCGCTCGGCCCGGGAAGACGAACTGACAACTGATTGAAAGACCGATGAGCAAGACTCTGATCATTGCCGAGAAGCCCTCCGTCGCGCAGGACATCGTCCGCGCGCTGACACCCGTGGCTGGCAAGTTCGACAAGCACGACGACCACTTCGAGAACGAGCGGTACGTCGTCAGCTCGGCCGTCGGCCACCTGGTGGAGATCGCGGCGCCCGAGGAGTTCGACGTCAAGCGCGGCAAGTGGAGCTTCAACAACCTCCCCGTCATCCCGCCGCATTTCGACCTCAACCCGATCGACAAGAACAAGGGCCGGCTCAACGCGCTGGCCAAGCTGATCCGCCGCAAGGACGTGACGGCGCTGATCAACGCCTGCGACGCGGGCCGCGAGGGTGAGCTGATCTTCCGCCTCATCGAGCAGTACGCCCAGCCGGCCAAGGGCAAGCTCAACAAGCCCATCGAGCGGCTGTGGCTGCAGTCCATGACGCCCGCCGCCATCCGCGAGGGCTTCGAGAAGCTGCGCAGCGACGCGCAGATGCTGCCGCTGGCCGACGCCGCGCGCTGCCGCTCCGAGGCCGACTGGCTGGTGGGCATCAACGGCACGCGGGCCATGACGGCCTTCAACTCGCGCGACGGCGGCTTCTTCCTGACCACGGTGGGCCGCGTGCAGACGCCGACGCTGTCGGTCGTCGTCGAGCGCGAGGAAAAGATCCGCAAGCACGTCGCCCGCGACTACTGGGAGCTGCGCGCCAACTTCGACGCCCAGGCCGGCCAGTACGAAGGCAAGTGGTTCGACCCCGCGTGGAAGAAGAACGACGACCTGGAGCGCCGGGCCGACCGGCTCTGGACTCAAGGAGAGGCCGACGAGATCGCCAAGGCGATGCTCGGCAAGCCCGCCGTCGTCACCGAGGAAAGCAAGCCCAGCACCACGAGCTGCGGCGGCCTCTACGACCTGACGACGCTGCAGCGCGAGGCCAATTCGCGCTTCGGCTTCTCGGCCAAGACGACGCTGTCCATCGCCCAGGCGCTGTACGAGAAGCACAAGGTGCTGACCTACCCGCGGACGGACTCGCGCTTCCTGCCCGAGGACTACGTGGCCGTGGCCAAGGACACGGCCAAGATGCTGGCCACCGAGGACCTGCCCGGCCCGCTGGCCGCGCTGTCCCAGCATGCCGCCACGTCGCTGAAGGAGGGCTATATCAAGCCCACCAAGAAGGTCTTCGACAACGCCAAGGTGTCGGATCACTTCGCCATCATCCCGACGCTGCAGGCCCCCAAGGCCTTGACCGAGATCGAGGCCAAGCTCTACGACATGGTCGTCAAGCGCTTCCTGGCGGTGTTCTTCCCGCCGGCCGAGTTCCTGGTCACGACGCGTATCTCGAAAATCGACAACAAGCACCATTTCCAGACCAACGGCAAGGTGCTGGTCAAGCCGGGCTGGCTGGCCGTCTACGGCAAGGACGTGGACGATGAAGACGCCAACCTCGTGCCGGTGCAGCCGAACGAAGTCGTGCGCACCGAGAGCGTGGACGTGAAGGCGCTGCAGACCAAGCCGCCGGCGCGCTACACCGAAGCGACGCTGCTGTCCGCCATGGAAGGCGCTGGCAAGCTCATCGACGACGACGAGCTGCGCGAGGCCATGGCCGAGAAGGGCCTGGGCACGCCAGCCACGCGCGCGGCCACCATCGAAGGCCTGATCAGCGAGAAGTACATGCTGCGCGAGGGCCGCGAGCTGATCCCGACCGCCAAGGCCTTCCAGCTGATGACGCTGCTGCGCGGCCTGGACGTGGAGGACCTGACCAAGCCCGAACTGACCGGCGACTGGGAATACAAGCTGGCCGAGATGGAGAAGGGGCGCCTCAAGCGCGAGGTCTTCATGGCCGAGATCGCGACCATGACCGAGAAGATGGTCGCCAAGGCCAAGGGCTATGACCGCGACACCATCCCCGGCGACTATGCGACGCTGAAGACGCCCTGCCCCAAGTGCGGCGGCATCGTGAAAGAGAACTATCGCCGCTTCACCTGCACCGGCAAGAGCGGCACGGGTGAGGACGCCTGCGGCTTCTCCATCGGCAAAATCCCGGGTGGGCGCAGCTTCGAGTTGAACGAGGTCGAGACCTTCCTGGCGAACAAGAAGATCGGCCCGCTGGAAGGCTTCCGCTCCAAGGCGGGCTGGCCCTTCACGGCCGAGCTGGCGCTGGTGTATGACGACGAGATCCAGAACTGGAAGCTGGAATTCGACTTCGGCGAGGACGCCAAGAAGGCCGAGGGCGATGGCGAACCGGTGGACTTCTCCGGCCAGAACTCGCTCGGGGCCTGCCCCAAGTGCAAGGGCCACGTCTACGAGCACGGCGCCAACTACGTCTGTGAGCATTCGGTCGGTGCCACCGTCACCTGCGACTTCAAGACCGGCAAGGTCATCCTGACCCAGCCCATCGAGCCGGCCCAGGTGCACAAGCTGCTGGCCAACGGCAAGACCGACCTGCTGGAAAACTTCGTCTCCAACAAGACGCGCCGCAAGTTCAAGGCCTTCCTGGCCTATGACAAGAAGGAAGGCAAGGTCATCTTCGAGTTCGAGCCGCGCGCTGCCAAGGCGCCTGCTGCCAAGAAGGTGGCAGCCAAGAAGGCGGCGGCCAAGAGCTGAGCGGGCAGCAAATTCGCGGCGCCACAGCATTTATGCTCGCCGCATGGCCTGACAAGGCTGCACCGGGGGAGAAGGGATGGCGTTGGCACCGATCAGCATCGGCATACAGACGCGCCTGACGGCCGGCATTGCGCTGGTTGCGAGCCTGCTGGTGCTGGCGGTGGGCTGGTACTGGACGACACACGAAGAGGCCGAGCTGATGGCCGGCCTGCGCCAGCGCGAGGCGCGCATGGCTGGCCTCATCGAGCGCGGTTTCGCGGGCCCGATCTGGAACCTAGACCATGTCGCCATCGAGAACCTGCTCGACGCCGTCATGGCCGACCCCGAGGTGCATGCCATCGAGCTCAAGGGCCTGGGCCTGCGCGGCGGCCAGGCGCGGCGCGGCCGCGACACCCCGGCCGTGGGGCCGCTGCGACGCGAGTTCGCCATCACCTACCAGCCCGCGGCTGACACGGCCGGCACCCAGGTCGCCTCGGCCGTTCTCACCGTTACGCGTGATCTCATCGACGAGCAGATCAGCCGCACCCGCCTCTTCGTCGTCGAGCTGCTGGCCGTCGTCGTCATCGGCATCGTCATCGCCAGCTCCCTGCTCGTGCAATGGCTGGTGCGCCGGCCGGTGCTGAAGCTGGGCGCCCTGGCCCAGCGCGTTGCCAAGGGCGACCTCGGTGCGCAGGAGACCGTGGAGCGCGGCGACGAGATCGGCGAGCTGACGATGCGCTTCAACGCCATGAGCCTGAAGCTGCGCAGCGCGGCTGACCAGGTGCAGCTCAGCTCCGAAGGCCTGCGCGCCAGCGAGGCGCGCTACCGCAGCCTGTTCGAGAACGCGACCGAGGGCGTCTTCCAGGCCGACGCCGATGGCCGCGTGCTCAGCATGAACCGCGCCTTCACGCAGATGCTGGGCCTGGGTTCGCAAAGCCCCGTGGGGCGGCGGCTGCGCGAGCTGTCCGGCATTGACCGGCATGAGATGCAGCGCGTCGCCGCCGTCATGAACGAGCAGGGCAAGATCCAGCAATGCCAACTGCAGCTCCGCGGCGCGGGTGGCCGGCCGTTGTGGGTCGAGCTGAACGCGCACTGGGTTGAGGGCGAGAGCGGCCAGCGTCGCATCGAGGGCATGGTCAGCGACATCTCGCTGCGCCGCCAGGCCGAGGCCGAGTTGACCCGCCACCGCGACCACCTCGAAGAACTCGTCAACGAGCGCACCGCCGAACTCAGCGAGGCCAAGCTGCGCGCCGAAAGCGCCAACCAGGCCAAGGGCCGTTTCCTGGCGACCATGAGCCACGAGTTCCGCACGCCGCTGAATGCCATCCTGGGCTTCACGCAGCTGATGCAGATGGATGCCGCCATTCCCGCCGGCCAGCAGGCCAAGCTGCAGTTGATGCGTGACTCCGGCCTGCATCTGCTGGAGCTCATCAACGACGTGCTGGACATGGCCAGCATCGAGGCCGGCAAGGTCTCGCTGAAAGCCGGGTCCGTGGACCTGCGCGCCCTCATCGACATGGCCTGCGACAGCGTGCGCCTGCGCGCCGAGCAGAAGGGCCTGGCCTTCTGGCTGGACATCGACGCCCGCCTGCCGACCCAGGTCATCGCCGACGGCCAGCGCCTGCGCCAGGTGCTGCTCAACCTGCTGTCCAACGCCGTCAAGTTCACCGACAGCGGCAGCGTGCAGCTCGACGCGCGCGTCGTCGAGCTCGATGCCAGGCACACGCGGCTGCGCTTCGAGGTCAGCGACACCGGCATCGGCATGACACCGGCCCAGCAGGCGCGGCTCTTCCAGGCCTTCGAGCAGGTGTCCGATGCCTCGCGCCACCTCGGCGGCACGGGCCTCGGGCTGTCCATCAGCCAGCAGCTCGTGCGGCTGATGGGCAGCCAGATCCTGGTGCAGAGCACGGCGGGGCAGGGCAGCAGCTTTGTGTTCGAACTTCGTCTTCCTCTGGCGTGAGCTTCTTTGACGCATTTCGGGCCGAGCGCTGGGCCGCTCCCGAGCCGGCCCGCCTTGGCGATGTGCTTGCCGGTCGATCCGGCAAGCATCGCCGTCCCCTCGGGGGACCGATTGGGCGCGCCGGCGTTCAGCGCGGCGAGACCAGGCGAGGGGCCTGAATGACCTGGGCAATTGCGGCGAAGCTGCTGGCGATATTGGTTGCGGTGGCCATCGGCTGGGCCGTCGGCCGCATGCGCTGGCTGGGCGGTGGCGAGGCGGGCAGTGACAGCGACCCGGCCCGCGTGCTGGCCAATGCGGCCTTCTACATCTTCGTGCCGGCCCTGCTGTTCCGTACCACGGCGCGGCTGGATACGGCGGCGCTGCCCTGGGCCTTCCTGTTCGCCTTCTTCGTGCCGGTGCTGGTGCTGATCGCGCTGCTCTACGTGCTGTACCGCGGGCTGCGCAAGCCGGGTGAGAACGTCGTCGCGCCCAGCGTCAGGGCCATCACGGCAGGCTTTGGCAACACGCTGCAGGTGGGCCTGCCGGTTGCGGCCGGCGTGTTCGGCGAGAAAGGCCTGGCCATCCACATCGCCGTGGTGAGCCTGCATGCGCTGTCGATACTCACGCTGCTGACCGCCATCGTCGAGCTCGACCTGGCGCGTGAGCGCAGCACCGGCAATCTGGCCGGCACGCTGCTGCAGACCGTGCGCAACACCGTCATCCACCCCGTCGTGCTGCCGGTGCTGGCCGGCCTGGCCTGGAACGCGACCGGCCTCACCCTGCCCGCCGTGGCCGACGAGGCGCTGCAAAGCCTGGGCACGGCCGTCGTGCCGCTGTGCCTGACGCTGATCGGCATGTCCCTGGCCTATTACGGCTGGCCACGCACCTGGCGCGGCCTGGCCGGGCTGGTGCTGGCCAAGCTGCTGCTGATGCCGGCCGTGGTGCTTGGCGTCGCGCATTGGGGCCTGGGGCTGAATGGCATGCCGCTGGCCGTCATCGTCATGATTGCGGCGCTGCCGACCGGCTCCAACGCGCTGATCTTTGCCCAGCGCTACCGCGCGCTGGAGGCCGAGGTCACGGCCGCCACCGTCGTCTCCACCATCCTTTACGTCGCCACGGCGCCACTTTGGCTGGCACTGCTCGCCTGGCTGTCGCCTTGGTAGGCTCATGGTGACTCCCGGCACTTCCGCACCGTGTTGAACACGTCGCCCAATCCCGCATTGCCCTTCGAGGACCGATACGAATGAAAGCTCCCGCCCCCCGCCGTCTCGTCGCGCTGCTGGCCCTGGCCGGCGCCCTCTCGGCCGCCCTGCCCGCGGGCGCCGCCCCTGAATCCGCGATGAAGGGTGCGGTCAACACCGAGGCCGGCCAGCTCGCCGTGCGCCAGGAGAAGCTCACCCTGGCCAATGGCTTCGAGGTCATCCTCGTCGAGGACCACCGCCTGCCGCTGGTGGCCTTCAACCTGTGGGTGCATGCCGGCCCGCGCAACGAGGCCAAGGGCCAGACCGGCTTTGCCCACCTGTTCGAGCACCTGATGTTCGCCGGCAGCAAGCACATCCCGCGCGGCGAATTCGACAAATTCGTCGACGCCGCCGGCGGCACCGACAGCAATGGCTCGACCAACTTCGACCGCACCAACTACTTCTTCACGCTGCCGTCCAACCAGCTCGAACTCGGCCTGTGGCTGAAGGCCGACATGCTGGGCTACATGATCGACGAGGTCGATTCGGTGTCCCTGGCCAACCAGCAGGACGTGGTGCGCAACGAGCGCCGCCAGAGCTTCGAGAACCGGCCCTACGGCATCGTCGAGGAGGCGATGTACCAGGCCCTCTACCCCGAAGGCCACCCCTACCGCGCCGCCGTCATCGGCTCGCATGCCGACATCCAGGGCATCCAGCTCAAGGACGTGAAGGACTTTGCCCGCACCTACTACCGGCCCAACAACGCCACCCTGGTGCTGGCCGGCGACTTCGACCCCAAGCAGGCCAAGGCCCTGGTGCAGAAGTATTTCGGCTCGCTGAAGGCCGGCGCCAAGGTGCCGGAGGTCAAGGTCGCCATGCCCGAGATCACGAAGGAGCGTCGCCTCGTCGTGACCGACCGCATCGAGCTGTCGCGCCTGAACCTCGCCTGGCACACGCCGCCCATGTTCGCAGCCGGTGACGCCGAGCTGGACGTCGCCGCTCATGTGCTGGGTGGTGGCAAGGCCAGCCGCCTGTACGGCCTGCTGGTGCGCGACAAGCAGCTCGCCCAGAGCGTGCAGGTGGGGCAGGACTCGCAGTCGCTGAGCTCGATCTTCAACATCGAGATCGTCGCCCGCCCTGGCGCGTCGCTGGACGAGATCGAGAAGCTGGTTGACGCCGAGATCGCCAAACTGGCCGCCACGCCGCCCACGGAGGCCGAGCTGGGCCAGGCCCGCGCCACCATCCAGACCCAGCTGCTGCAGCGCATGGAGAAGGTGACGTCGCTGGCCGACCTCATCAACCACTACAACCAGATGGCCGGCGACCCCGGCTTTGTCGGCAAGGACCTGGCGCGTTATGGGCAGCTGGGCCCGGCCAACGTCAGTGCCACCGTCACGCAATGGCTCAAGAAGGACCACCGCGTCGTCGTGCAAGCGAAGCCTGGCGAGCAGGTGCTGCCGCCCGAGGTGGCCACGCCGCCGGCGCCCACCAAGGCCGCCAAGGGTGAGCGCGAGTCGCTGAACGCGGCCGAGGCCTGGCGCGCCAAGCCGCCCGGTGCCGCCAAGGCCAAGGCGCTGACGCTGCCCGCCGCGCAGAGCTTCACGCTGGCCAATGGACTGACCGTCATCTACTCGCCCAAGCCCGGCCTGCCGCTGGTGAGCGCCGCCCTGGTGGTGCGTGCCGGCCAGGGCGCCAACCCGGCGGACAAGCCTGGCCTGGCCGGCTTCACCGCCGCCATGCTGCCCGAGGGCACCAAGACGCGCAGCGCCCAGCAGATTGCCGAAGCTGCCGCGGTCCTGGGCGCCACGCTGAACGCCCAGGCCGGCAGCGAGGAGGCGCGCATCGACTTCTCCGGCCTCAAGGCCAGTGCCAAGGAAGGCCTGGGCCTGCTGGCCGACCTGGCGCTCAATCCGGCCTTTGCCGCGCCCGAGATCGAGCGCCTGAAGGCGCAGCGCCTGGCCGCCCTGGCCCAGATGCGCGAGCAGGCGCCGCTGCTGGCCAATGCCGTCGGCAACCGCGTGACCTATGGCGAGGGCCACCCGCTCAGCGCCAATGCGCTGGGCACCGAGGCCAGCATCAAGGCCGTGGATGGCGCTGCGCTGCGTGCCTTCTGGCAGGCCCATTACCGCCCCGAGCGCGCGGCCCTGGTGGTTGCCGGTGACCTGACAGAGGCCGAGCTGCGGGCGCTGATCGAACCGCTGTTCGGCGCCTGGAAGGGCGAGGGCGCCGCTGCAGCCGCCGCGCCGCTGCCCGCGTCCAGGCCTATCGCCGCGCGCACCGTCGTCGTCGACAAGCCCGGCGCGCCGCAGACGGCCCTGGCCGTCGTCTCGCCCGGCCCCTTCGCCGCCGCGCCCGATGCAGCCGCCATCAATGTCATGAATGCGGCCCTGGGTGGCCTCTTCACGTCGCGCATCAACAACCAGCTGCGCGAGGTCAAGGGCTACACCTATGGCATCCATTCCGGCTACACCATGGGCCGCGAGCGCGGCCAGTTCGGCATCCGCGGCAGCGTGCGCACCGACGTGACCGGCCCGGCCCTGGTCGACATGTGGAAGGAGATCGAGGGCATGCGCGCCAAGCCCATGGGCGCGGCCGAACTGGGCCGCGTGCGCAACGCCCAGCTGCTGTCGCTGCCGGGCCTGTTCGACACCAACCTCGCGGTCGTGGCCGGCTACTCGGGCAATTGGTCCGCGGGCCGGCCGCTGGACGCGATCACCGAGCTGCCGAAGAAGGTCGGTGCCGTCACCGCTGCCACCGCGCTGAAGGCCGCCCAACAGCACCTCGACCCGGCCCAGCTCATCGTCGTGGCGGTGGGCGACAAGGCCAAGATCGTGCCGCAGCTGGAAGCGATTGGCCGCAAGCCCGAGGTTCGCGACGCCGAGGGCAAACCACTGCCCTGATCCGGCCCTGATTGCGGCCGCGCGGCGCTGGTGCGAGCATGCCCTCCTGGCCCCTGCCGGGCCTGGAGGTCGCATGCCATCACGCCATCACCCCGCCACCCGCCTGCTGCAGGCCCTTGCCGCGCTGGGCCTCGTTGCCCTGACCGGCAGTGCCGATACGGCCGCCGCCTTTGACCCGCTGCTGAGTAGCCCCGGTGGCGTCTGCGCCCCGTCAGTGGCCGGTCGGCCCGTGCTGCTGCAGGCCCTGCTGGCCTCGGCCGCCTCCGCACCCAGGACGGAGACCGCGCCCTTCCAGCCCGCGCCCATGAAGGCGGCGCCGGGCGACGTGCCGCTCTACAAGGACTTGGGGCGCATGAGCTTCAAGCTCGAGCATGCGTCGCCCAAGGTGCAGGCCTATTTCGACCAGGGCCTGCGCCTGTCCTTCGCCTTCAACCATGCCGAGGCGCAGCGTGCCTTCCAGGCCGCGCAGAAGCTCGACCCCGGCTGCGCCCTGTGCTTCTGGGGCGAGTCCCTGGTGCTGGGGCCCAACATCAATGTGCCCATGCAGGTCGAGGCCAACGCGCCTGCCTGGGCTGCACTGCAGCGCGCCATCGCGCTCAAGGACAAGCTGCCGCCGCGTGAACGCGTCCTCATCGAAGCCCTGCAGCAGCGCTATGCCGCAGAGCCACCGGCCGATCGCAGTGCCCTGGACGCCGCCTATGCCGACGCGATGAAGCGCGTCGCCGCCCAGTTCCCCGGCGAGGACCTGATGCAGGTGCTCTACGCCGAGGCCGCCATGGACACCCAGCCCTGGGACTACTGGGAGGCCGCCGGCGCAAAGCCCAAGGGCCGCACGGCCGACATCGTGGCCGCGCTGGAGACCGTGCTCAAGCGCCGCCCCAACCATGCCGCCGCCATCCACCTCTACATCCATGCCGTCGAGGCCTCGACACGGCCCGAGCGCGCGCTGGAGTCCGCGCGCCGCCTGGCCGCGCAGATGCCCGGCGCCGGCCACATCGTGCACATGCCGGCCCACATCTACTACCGCGTCGGCCTGTACCGCGAGTCACTGGATGCCAACCGCCAGGCCATCGCCGTCGACGAGGCCTATTTCAAGAGCTCGCCGTCCGACCCGCTCTACCGCTCGGCCTACTACCCGCACAACATCCATTTCCTGATGGTGTCGGCCCAGATGGGTGGTGCGGCCAAGACAGCCATCGACGCGGCGGCCAAGCTCGACGCGTCCATGCCCGTCGACGTCGTCAAGGCCTTCCCCATCATGCAGCCCGTCAAGGCCGCGCCCTACACGACGCACGCCCAGTTCAGCCCGCCCGATGTCATCCTGAAGCTGGCCGCGCCACCCGACGACCTGGTGCTGGTGCGCGTCATGTACCACTACGCCCGCGCGCTGGCCCAGGCGGCCCGCCACGACGCGGCGGCGGCCCGGCTCGAGATCGACGCCATCACGGCGCTGGAGAAGGGCGCCGACTTCAAGCCCTTCGATGCCTGGGGCATCCCGGCCCAGGCCATCGCGCAGACGGCCCGCCTCGTCGCCAGCGCTCGCCTGGCCGATGCCCAGGGCGACCTGGCCGGTGCCGCTGCCGCGCTGGAGCAGGCCGTCGCCATCGAGGAGGGCCTGGCCTACACCGAGCCGGCCTATTGGTACTACCCCGTGCGCCAGTCCCTGGGCGCCGTGCGCCTGCGCCAGGGCCGGCTGGACGAGGCCGAGAAAGCCCTGCGGGATTCGCTCGCCCGCGTGCGCAACAACGGCTGGGCGCTGGCGGCCCTGGCCGAGGTCTACAGGAAGCGCGGCGACACGGCCGCCGAGAACAGCGCTCGCCAGGCGTTGAGCAAGGCTTGGTTCGGCGCGGAGGGCGGCCCAGACCTTACGAAGCTGTAGGTCGAGGGTCGTCGACGAAAATGGCGGCCATGAGCCTGCCTGCCTACATGGACGACCTCGGCCGCGCCGCCCGCGCCGCCGCCACCGCAATGGCCGCCGCCCCGACGGCCGCCAAGAACGCCGCACTGCTGGCCCTGGCCCGCCGCCTTCGCGAGGCCGGCCCGGCGCTCGCCGACGCCAATGCCCGCGACCTGGCTGGCGCCGCCGAGCTCAGCGGCCCGTTGCGCGACCGCCTGAAACTCGACGCCAAGACGCTGGCGACGGTCGCCGAAGGCTGCGAGCAGATCGCCGCCATGCCCGACCCCATCGGCGAGATCACCGGCGTGAAGCGCCGCCCGACCGGCATCAGCGTCGGCCACATGCGCGTGCCGCTGGGGGTGTTCGGCATGATCTACGAGAGCCGACCCAACGTGACGATCGAGGCCGCCTCGCTGGCCATCAAGAGCGGCAACGCCTGCATTCTGCGCGGCGGGTCGGAGGCGATTCACTCCAACCTTGCCCTGGCCGAGCTGGTGGCCGCATCACTGGAAGAAGCCGGCCTGCCGCGCGCCGCCGTGCAGCTCGTCAACACGACGGACCGCGCCGCCGTGGGGCTGTTGATCAGCTCGCCGCAATGGGTGGACGTCATCATTCCGCGCGGCGGCAAGGGGCTGATCGAGCGAATCTCTGCCGAGGCCAAGGTGCCCGTCATCAAGCATCTGGACGGCAACTGCCACAGCTATGTCGATGCCGAGGTGGACCTGGAGCAGGCCCTCAAGGTCGTCGACAACGCCAAGACGCAGAAGTACAGCCCCTGCAACGCGACCGAGTCGCTGCTGGTCCACGCGGCCCAGGCGCCGGCCTTCCTGCCGCGCATCGCGGCCATCTTCAAGGCCAAGGGCGTGGAGATGCGCGGCTGCCTGCGGACTTTGGCTTTGGTGCCTGGTGCGGTGCCGGCGACGGAGGAAGACTGGTCCACCGAATACCTCGCCCCCATCATCAGCATCAAGGTGGTCGATTCACTTGACGAAGCCATTGCCCACATCAATCGCTATGGATCGCATCACACGGATGCGATCCTGACGACGAATCATCCCAACGCGATGCGATTCCTGCGCGAGGTGGATTCGGCCAGCGTGATGGTCAATGCCAGCACGCGCTTTGCGGATGGCTTTGAGTATGGGCTGGGTGCCGAGATCGGCATCTCCACCGACAAGTTCCACGCCCGCGGGCCGGTGGGGCTGGAGGGGCTGACGTCGATGAAGTGGGTGGTGTTGGGGCAGGGTGAGGTGAGGGGCTGAGGGTCGGCGCATGTGGCGCCATTTCAGTTGAGGGCGTGAATGAAAAGTCTTCTTTCTTTAGGTTCTTTGTTGCTTGCTGCGGCCGTGGCGGCGCAGCCAGCGACTGAGCCAGTTTCTCGTCTTCAATCGGAACTAGATGCAGCGGCACGATGCGGACAAGCAGTCCGGATGGTGGTGAAGGCGGACGAAGCCTTTTCAGATAACAAAGAGTTGCGTGACCGCCTTCTGAGGTCCACTCTCGACAAAGTGAGAAAAACGAACGAGTGGGGCAGACAGACTCCAGATGACGCGGAGTTGCTCTTGGCAGCAGCCGCAGTCGATTCCTTCCCCTCGCGAAATCGACCTGAGGTGCGAGACCAACTACTCACTAGTTCTGCAGCGCTATGTGCTATCCAGGCGAACAAGATTGATAGAAACGCTTCGCCGGCATTGAACATGGCTTGCCATGGGGACTCGGATTGCGCCGCCGGACATAGTTGCCGGAGCAAGTCTGGTGGTGGGACAGTCTGCAAGACATCGTCTGTTGAGGGTCGATAGCTCGGTAGCCTGGCGGGTCCAGGCCCGCCATCGCTCTGACTTTCCGACGGTTGGCTTCTGCGAGAGGCCCATGCCGGGAGTTCGCCCCGGCGGGCGACCTTCTTTTTGAGCGACCAAAAAGAAGGCAAAAAGTCGCCCCCGATCCGCCCGCCCCWCCGCTGCGCTGAGGGGTTCCCTGCGCTGCTCAGCCCTTGAGGGCCCGCGCAAAACTCGCGCCGCTACGCTCTGCTCAAACAGTTGCGCGGAGTCAGTTCTTGAAGTGCGCTGCGCGCACGCCCTCAAGGCCCTGCGCTGCTCGGCGGGCTCAAAGGGGGGGTGATTGAACAGCCCGGTGGCGGCCTGCTTTCGGGTTTGACTGTTGCGGCTGCAGGGGAGAGCTTTTTGCCTACCCCGAACCGCTCAACGCAACCCCGTCACCTGCGCCTCCTTCGGCGCACTGATCACATAGTCCGCCATGAACCGCTGGCTGGCTCCCGCCGCCAGCGGCAGTTCCCACATCACCAGCCCTGCCTGCTTGCGCCACGCCTGAGTCGTCGGCACCGGGCTGAACTGAGACTGCACCTTGATGTCCTCGTGTTGCGACACGGGCGCGGCCTCGATGAGCTGCAGGGTCACCGTGCCCGCCGTGTGGCGGTTCTCGACGACGTAGGCGCGGCCATAGCGGTGCTCTGCTCGCGTGCTGATGAAGCCGGTGTTGCCGGCATTGCGCTGCTCGGGCTCAACCAGCACGCGCAGCGCGTCGTCGCGGCCGAAGGGCAGCTCCAGGCGCTCGTCGCCGCTGGCGATATTGAACAGGGTGCTGCCCACCAKCGCGCCGTCGCGCACCAGTTGCACGGCGCCGCGTGGCCAGGCGCCGGCGGGTTTGGCGGCGTCGGCCACGAGATAGGCGGCAGTCTCGCTTTGCGGCTGCACGCGTGCCAGCACCTTGGCCTGCAGCTTCTCGCTGCCGAGCGTCAGGCTGGCGCGCTGGGTGCCGCTGTCGACGGTGACGCGCAGCGGCAGCACGAACTCGGTCGCGTAACTGCCCTCGAACACCCCGAGGTCGAAGCGCTCCAGCTTGCCTGCCGCCTCTTCGGCGGCGGTCCGGCTGACGAGGTTGGCCCGTTGGCCTGTCACGACCACCGAATCGGCAACTGACATCGCGGGTGCCGGCACGCGGGCGGTCGCCAGGTCGAGCTGCCAGGGCCGGGGAGAGCCGGGCCCGACCTTCTGAGCCACCTGCGCCGTTGTCAGCCGCAGCTTCACGTTCTTCCAGTCCTCGCCGCTTTGCTGCGACACCTGGGCCAGGCGCTCCAGGTTCAGCGCGCCCGAGGTGGTGTCCAGCAGTGCGCGGTAGCTCGGCGCCCAGCCGGCCTGCGTCACCCGGTAGTTCAGCTTCAGCTCGGCCTCGCGAGCGGTCGACAGCCGCAGGCGCAGGCTGCGCCATTGCGGGTTGGCTGCGGCCACGTGGTCGCGCTCGGCCTTGAGCGGGGCGAGCTGCTTGTCCAGGTCTTCCAGCTGGCGGCGGATGGCGGCTTGGCGCAGCAGGCCCTCCAACGCGGTCTTGCGGATCGTGTCTGCCGTCGCGCCGATGCCTGTGGCCGGTGTGGCCCGTGCCTCGCCAGCGCCCAGGGCCTTGAGGTAGCCGAGGCCGGTGTCCAGTGCGCTTGACTCGGCGGTCAGCGTGTCGCGCTGGCCCTCCAGCTTGCGGACCTGCTCATCCAGCGGGCTGTTCGCGCACTCGGGCACGCGTTCGCGCGGCAGCGTTTCCAGTTGCACCGGCCCGAGGTTGACGCTGGCGGGCGCCTCGATCTGCAGCGAGTCAGGGTCGAAGCGGGCCGACAGGCAGTTCAGCACCAGCTCGCGCGCGCCGGCCGCGACGGTGGCCAGCCGCGTGACCTGGGCGCCGCCCGGGTAGACGAGGACTTCGTCGATGTGTGATGCCGGTGCGGCTGCCAGTACGCTGCCAGCTCCCAGGGCGGTGGCCAGGCTGAAAACGGTCGATTTCATGTTGTTGCTCCCCAGGCGAAGGCGCCCACGCGGCGCGGAAGTTACCACCTGGTGAGGCGGGCCGCGGCGAACCGCAGTGGGCGGCTCCTAGACCACCGCCCGCGCGAACTCGGCGTTCAGCGCCGCCACCCAGGGGGCGCGGGCCGGCGGTGGCAGGAAGCTCGCTTCGAGGCTGTTGCGCAGCAGCTGATAAGCCTCGCGCGCGCCCCATTGAGGCAGAGCGTCGAACAGCGCCGACAGGTTCTTGTTGAGGTAGCCGCCGAAGTAGGCCGGATCGTCGGAGTTGATGGTCACGGCCAGGCCGGCGGCCAGCAGCTGTGGCAGCGGGTGCATGGCCAGGTCGGGCACGACGCAGAGCTTGACGTTGGACAGCGGGCAGACCGTCAGCGGCATGCGCTCAAGCGCAAGGCGGTGCATCAGCGCCGGGCTCTCTATGGCCCGCACGCCGTGGTCGATGCGCTCCACGCGCAGCAGGTCGAGGGCCTCTTCGATGTAGGTCGGTGGCCCCTCCTCGCCGGCATGGGCAACGCGGTGCAGGCCCAGCTCGGCGCAGCGCACGAACACGCGCGTGAACTTGCTTGGCGGGTTGCCGCGCTCCGAGCTGTCCAGCCCGACGCCGATGAAATGCGCGCGGTAGGGCAGGGCTTGTTCCAGCGTGGCGAAGGCGTCAGCCTCGCTCAGATGGCGCAGGAAGCACAGGATGAGCGCGGCGCTGACCCCCAGCTTTTCGCGCGCATCGGTGCAGGCGCGCGACAGGCCCTGGATGATCGTGCCCATGGGCACACCGCGCGCCGTGTGCGTCTGCGGGTCGAAGAACAGCTCGGCATGGACGACGTGGTCGCGTGCGGCCTTCTCGAAGTAGGCCCAGGCCATGTCGTAGAAGTCCTGCTCGTGCAGCAGCACGCTGGCCCCGGCGTAGTAGATGTCCAGGAAGCTCTGCAGGTCGGTGAAGGCATAGGCCGCGCGCAGCGCCTCCACGCTGGCATAGGGCAGGGCCACGCCATTGCGTGCCGCCAGCGCAAAGATCAGCTCGGGCTCCAGCGAGCCCTCGATGTGGATGTGCAGCTCGGCCTTGGGGCTGCGTGCCAGCAGGCCGGAAAGGGCTGAGCGCGGGATGCGGTCGAAGTCGATTTCAGTACTCATGGCCGTAGTGTCTTTGTGGGCCGAGCGCCGGGCCGTTCCCAAGCCGGCCCGTCTGGCGATGTGCTTGCGGCTCAATGCCGCAAGCATCGCCGTCCCCTCGGGGGACCGGCCAAGGTACTCCTTGGCCGAGGGGCTTCATTTCGCGCCAGGGACTTTGCCCTCGACACCTTTGACGAAGAACTTGATGCCGCCCAGGAAGGCATCGTCCGCCACGGCATCCTTGGCCAGCACTTCCTTGCCGGTGTTGTCGACCAGCGGGCCCTTCCAGATCGAGAAGCTGCCGTCCTTGAGGCCGGCCTTGACCTGCTCGACCTTGGCCTTGGCCTCGGCCGGCACGTCGTCGGCGAGGGAGACGATGTCGATGGCGCCTTCCTTCACGCCCCACCAGGCCTTGCCGGTGGCCCACTTGCCGTCCAGCGCGTCACGCGTGGCCTTGATGTAGTACGGTGCCCAGTTGATGACGGCCGAAGCCAGGTGGGCCTTGGGGCCGTAGGCCTTCATGTCGGAGTCCCAGCCGAAGGCGCGCTTGCCCTTTTCCTCGGCGGTCTTGAGCACCGCGGCGGAGTCGGTGTTCTGCATCAGCACGTCGGCGCCGCCGTTGATCAGCGCGGTGGCGGCCTCGGTTTCCTTCGGCGGGTCGAACCACTCGTTGACCCAGACCACCTTGGTCTTGACCTTGGGGTTCACGCTCTGCGCGCCCAGCGTGAAGCTGTTGATGTTGCGGATGACCTCGGGGATGGGGATGGAGCCGACCACGCCGAGGGTGTTGGTCTTGGTCATGGACCCGGCGATGACGCCGGCCAGGTAGGCGCCCTCGTAGGTGCGGCTGTCGTAGGTGCGCAGGTTCTCGGCCGTCTTGTAGCCGGTGGCATGCTCGAACTTCACGTCCTTGTGCTCGGCCGCGACCTTGAGCATGGGCTCCATGTAGCCGAAGGTGGTGCCGAACACCAGCTTGTTGCCCTGGCCCACCAGGTCGTTGAAGACGCGTTCGGCGTCGGCGGCCTCGGGCACTTTCTCGACGAAGCTGGTGGCGATCTTGTCGCCGAACTCCTTCTCCAACGCCTTGCGGGCGTTGTCGTGCGCAAACGTCCAGCCGCCGTCACCCACCGGGCCGACGTAGGCGAAGGCGATCTTCAGCGGCTCGGGTTTGGCGACGGCGGCGGACGCGGGCAGCGCGGCGGCGGGGGGCTCTTCCTTCTTGGAGCAGCCCGCGAGTGCGGCGGCGGCCAGTGCGGCAAGCGCGAAGGTCCGGCGGGTGGCAAGGGATGTCATGCGTTTCTCCTGGGTGAGCGGTTGAGACAAGGAATTCAATGGCCGGGTTTGAAAGGCTTGCCAAGCGACGCCGGCATGTTGGCCTTGATCCAGGCCGGGTTGCGCGAGATCAGCACCAGCACGGCGATGGTGGCGAGGTAGGGCAGCATGCTCAGCCAGTGGCTGGAGATGGCGATGCCTTCGCTTTGCAGGTGGAACTGCAGCATCGTCACGCCGCCGAACAGGTAGGCCCCGAGCAGCACGCGGGCCGGCCGCCAGGTGGCGAAGGTGGTCAGCGCCAGTGCGATCCAGCCCTTGCCGGCCACCATGCCCTCCACCCACAGCGGCGTGTAGATGAGGGACAGGTAGGCGCCGGCCAGGCCGCACAGCGCGCCGCCGGCGGCCACGGCGGCGAGGCGGATGCGCCGCACCGGGTAGCCCAGCGCATGGGCCGACTCAGGCGACTCGCCCACCGCGCGCAGCACCAGCCCCGCCCGCGTGCGGTACAGGAAGAAGTGCAGCGCCACCGCCAGCGCCATGGCCAGGTAGACGACCGGGTGGTGCTCGAACAGCGCCTTGCCCAGCACCGGCAAATCGGCCAGGCCGGGTAGGGCCCAGTGCGCCCGCTCGGCCAGCCGTTGCTGCGTGTACTCGATGCCCACGAAGGCCGAGAAGCCGGCGCCGAACAGGCTCAGCGCCAGCCCGGTGGCGTATGGGTTGGTGTTGAGCCAGATCACCAGCAGCCCGAAGAACAGCGACAGCACGACGCCCGCCGCCATGCCGGCGATGAAGCCCAGCAGGTCGGAGCCGCTGTGTACCGCGGTGGCAAAGCCGGCGATGGCCGCCACCAGCATCAGCCCCTCGGTGCCCAGGTTGACGATGCCGGCCCGCTCATTGATCAGCAGGCCCAGGCCGGCGATGGCCAGCACGGTGCCGGCGCTCAGCGTGGCGGCAATGAGCAAGGCAATCTCGTTCATTGATGCACCCTTCGGCCTTCGGCCTGTCCCGCCAAGCGGGAGCGAGCTTGCTTGGGGCGGCCCGGCGCGGCGCTCATGCCGCCGCCCTCGCCTTGACCGCCGCCACCCAGCGCATGCGGTATTGCAGTCCGTGGTCGCAGGCCAGCAGCGTGAATAGCAATACGCCCTGGAAGACGCTGGTCAACGCCTTGGGCAGGCCCATGCGGCTTTGGGCCAGCTCGCCGCCGATGTAGAACATGCTCATCAGCACCGACGAGAAGACGATGCCCACCGGATGCAGCCGGCCGACGAAGGCCACGATGATGGCCGCGAAGCCATAGCCCACCGGCACATAGGGCGTCAGCTGCCCCAGCGGCCCGGCCACCTCGAAGGCGCCTGCCAGCCCCGCCATGCCGCCCGACAGCAGCAGTGCCGTCCACAGCGCGCTGCGCGACGAGAAGCCGGCATAGCGCGCGGCGGCCGGGGCGATGCCGCCGACCGTCAACGCATAGCCGCGGTAGGTGCGGAACTGGAACACCGCGAAGGCCGCCACGGCCAGCAGCGCGATGATCACGCCCACGTTCATGCGCAACCCGTTCACCAGGCGCGGCAGCCGCGTCGAGGCCGCGAACAGCACGGTCTGCGGGAAGTTGTAGCCATCCGGGTCCTTCCAGGGCCCGTAGACCAGGTAGTTCAGCAGCAGCGTGGCCACATAGACCAGCATCAGGCTGACCAGGATCTCGTTGGTGTTGAAGCGGTCGCGCAGCAGCGCCACGACCCCGGCCCACAACATGCCGCCCGCGACACCGCCGAGCAGCACCGGCACGACGAACCAGGCGGAGGTGCCGGGCCCGGCCTGCATGGCCACCCAGCCGGCGCCCAGAGCGCCAAGCACGAACTGGCCCTCGGCGCCGATGTTCCAGATGTTGGCGCGAAAGCACACCGCCAGGCCCAGCGCGATCAGTGCCAGCGGCACGGCCTTGACGCTGAGTTCCGAGAGTGCCCGGCCATTCTTCAGCGGCTCGACGAAGAACAGCCGCAACGCCTGCAGCGGGTCCTTGCCCAGGGCCGTGAACAGCAGCACGCCGATGGCCACGGTGAGCGCCAGCGCCAGCAGCGGCGCGGCCACGGCCAGCAGCATGGAGGTTTGCGTGCGCGGCTCAAGCCTGAGCATGGACCGGCTCCTCCGCAGTCGCGGGCCACAGCCCCGACATCCATTCGCCGACCTGCTCGCGCGTGGCCTGGGGCGTGGGCACCGACGGCGACAGCCGGCCGTCGGCGATGACGTGCAGCCGGTCGCAGATCTCGAACAACTCGTCCAGCTCCTCGCTGAACACCAGCAGCGCGCAGCCCTGGTTGCGCAGCCGCAGCAGCTCGCCGCGGATCTGCGCGGCGGCGCCCACGTCCACGCCCCAGGTCGGCTGGGCAATGATCAGCAGCTTCGGCTGCGCGTCGATCTCGCGGCCGACGATGAACTTCTGCAGGTTGCCGCCCGACAGCGTGCGGGCCGTCGCGTCGGGGCCCGAGGCCTTGACGCGGAAGTTGTCGATCAGCCTGGCCGCCAGCCGGCGCGCCTGGGCGATGCGTATCCAGCCACCCCGGCCCACCGCCTCGGTGCGCGTCAGCAGCGTGTTCATGGCCAGCGACAGCGTCGGTACCGCGCCGCGGCCCAGGCGCTCCTCGGGCACGAAGTGCAGCCCGGCGGCGCGGCGCCGGCCCGGCGTGGCGCGGGCGATGTCCTGATCGAAGAGCTGGATGGTCCCTGCCGCCGCGCGCGGGTCCTCGCCCGACAGCGCCGCGAGCAGCTCCTGCTGGCCGTTGCCCGACACGCCCGCCACGCCGACGATCTCGCCGGCGCAGACGTCGAAGGCGATGTCCTTGAGCGTGACGCCGAAAGGGTCGAGCTGCTCAAGGCCAAGTTCAGCCACGCGCAGCACGTGTGCGCCGCGCTGGCCTTCGCGGGCGGTGAGCACCGGCGCATCGGCGCCGATCATCAGCCGCGACAGGCTGGCGTTGGTTTCCTGGCGCGGGTCGACCTCGCCCACCACGCGGCCGCCGCGCAGCACCGTGCAGTGGTCGCACAGCGAGCGGATCTCATGCAGCTTGTGGCTGATGTAGAGGATGGAGCAGCCCTCGCCGCTCAGCTTGCGTAGCGTCACGAACAGGCTTTCGACGGCCTGCGGCGTCAGCACCGAGGTGGGCTCGTCCAGGATCAGCAGCTGCGGCCGCGTCAGCAGCGCACGCACGATCTCGACGCGCTGGCGCTCGCCGACGCTGAGCGTGTGCACCGGGCGGGCCGGGTCCACATGCAGGCCGTACTGCGCCGACACCACCCGCGTCTGCTCGGCCACCTCGGCCAGCGAGCCCGACTTGTCCAGCCCCAGCCAGATGTTCTCGGCGGCGGTCAGCGTGTCGAACAGCGAGAAGTGCTGGTAGACCATGCTGATGCCCAGCGCGCGGGCCTGCGCCGGGCTGGCCACTTCGACCTCGCGGCCGTTCCAGGCGATCTGCCCGGCGTCCGGCTTCGTGGCGCCGTAGATGATCTTCATCAGCGTCGACTTGCCGGCACCGTTCTCGCCGAGCACGGCGTGGATCTGGCCCGGCGCGACCTTGAGGTGCACGCCATCGTTGGCGCGCACTCCTGGGTACTGTTTCGTGATGCCGATCAATTCAAGGCGAGACATGCCGGACGTCGCGGGAACTTCAGAAGTGGTATTCCGCGCGGATCATCGGCGTCTTTGCGAATGCGCCGCTGCCGGCCGGACCCTTGTACGGGTTGCCGAACTTGTTGCGCCAGTACTGGTACTCCAGCCCCACCTTGAACTTGTTCGGCGTCGCGCCGGTGGCGGCGCCCACGTCGTACATGATCTGGCCGTCGAAGTTGGTCTCGGGGCCTGTTGCGCCGCCGAACTCGTCCGTGCCCTTGCTGGCGATGTAGTTGGCAAAGCCTTCGAAGGCCAGGGGCAGCTTACCCAGCGGGATGCTCCAGGCCGCCGTCAGCATCACATGGCTCTTGTAGTCGTAGCGCGGCGTCGCCGTGCCGCTGAACTTGTTGTACGGCGCGTTGCTTTCCTTCAGCAGCAGCAGGCTGACGTTGAGGAAGCCAGGCACATCCATCATCAACGTGGGGCCGAGCACGAGCATCTGCTTGCGCGAGTTGTAGCCGGCATCCACCTTCACATTGGCATCGAAACCGGCGGTGAGGCCCACGCCACGGACGGGGCCGAAGGCGATGGGGCTGCCGGTGATCTTGCCGAAGTCCAGCGTGTGGCGATAGACGATGTAAACCTCGCTGGCGCCGCTGCCGGAGTTGGGGCTGGACGGGTCCTTCTTGTCGGACAGCAGCAGGTCGACGTTGAAGAAGTTGGTGCCGTAGGCGTAGCCGCTGGCATGGTTGAGGTCGAGGATGTTCTTGTGGATGTCGTTCGTGCCGAAGGGCTCGGCGAACTTGGTGCCGTAGCGGTAGCCGATGGAGGTGTCGGCCCAGTCGGCGGCCTGGGTGGCGCCGGCGGCGAAGGCGGCGAGGGCGGTGCAAAGCAGGCGTGCGGTGGGTTTCAAGGCAAAGCTCCTAGGGGGTGGATGAAGAACGCGTGAATTGACTCTTGGCGGCCGGCATCGCCATGGCCGCTCGCACGAACCGGCATCGTGGGCTCATGCAATTCATGTGCCATTCGCATGCCCAGGAGCCGCACGGCATCAGCTGCTCCGCCTGGCGCGGTAAAGCATGTCGAGCGTGATGTGCCGCACTTCGAGCTTGCTCTGCTGGATGTGGGCGCGCAGCAGGCGCTGGGCTTCGTCGGTGCGCCGCCGCGTGATGGTGCGCAGGATGCGGGCATGCTCGTCGTAGGTTGCATCCACGCGCGCGGGTTTGGTGAAGTCCAGCCGCCGGATGATGCGGATGCGTTCGGTGATTTCCCTGTGCACGCGGACCATCTCGCGATTGCCACTGCCCTGCACCAGCAGCGCATGGAAGCGCTCGTCCAGCGCCCCTACCTCTGCCGCGTCGGCCAGGCGCTCGGCAGGCGGCACCATCCAGATGTCGGCCAGTTGCTGCAGCTCGGGCCGTTGCTCGTGCTCGCAGAGGTGGCGTGCGGCCTCGCACTCGATGAGGGTGCGCAGGTCGTAGAGCTCGTCCATCACGTCGAAGTCCAGCGGCGCCACCTGCCAGCCCAGGCGCGGCAGCAGTTGCAGGAAGCCCTCGCGCTCCAGCCGCTGCAGGGCGGCGCGCAGCGGCGTGCGGCTGACGACGACGCGCTGCGCCAACTCGGTCTCGGAGACGCGGTCTCCGGGCATCAGCGCAAAGTCAAAGATCATCTGCTTGAGCCGCACGTAGGCCTGGTCGGCCAGGCTCGGGGCTTCGGCGGGCGGGGTGGGGGCGGGCTGGGTCACGGCAAGGTCGCGGGAGTCTCGGGC
This sequence comes from Roseateles sp. P5_E4, assembly GCF_054049255.1. Classification (NCBI taxonomy): domain Bacteria; kingdom Pseudomonadati; phylum Pseudomonadota; class Betaproteobacteria; order Burkholderiales; family Sphaerotilaceae; genus Roseateles; species Roseateles sp. P5_E4. The sequence goes on from NZ_JBFUMS010000002.1 coordinate 110,532, forward strand.
TCCACGATTGTTGGCGTGCCGCAGGCGAAGGGAATCATGCTGACGTGGGCCGCCACGATGCGCCAGCCCTCGGGCAGCCGCACCCAGGTCTGCGTCTGGAAGCCGCGCAGCGGCGTGTCGCTGCGCACGAACTCGACCTGCGCCACCGCCATGTCGGGCCCGAAGGCGTGCAGGCGCAGGTGCTCCAGCCGCCGCGTGAAGGCCGGCGCGGGCGTGGCGGCGCGGTAGGCCTCCAGCTCGGCGATGCCCCATTGCCGGTCGGCGATGCCGTAGCGCGTGACGCGCGCGTCCTGCCAGAAGAAGGCGTTGAGCGCGGCCACGTCATTGCCCATCAGCGCCTGCTCGTAGGCGTCGAACACGGCGCCGAGCTCGGCCAGCACGGCGGGGTCGTCGAAGCGAGCGGCGTCCATCATGACGAAGCCAGGAAGGCGCGCCAGCCGCCGTGATGGCTGATGTCGGGTGCACCCAGCAGCGCGGCGCCTTCGCAGATGAAGCCCTTGACCCAGCGGCCGTCGGCCAGCTCCAGATTGCCGAGACCCAGCGGCGGCGGGATCAGCGCCAGCAGCGAGCCGACGCTGGCCACCGGCAGTTCGTAGACCTCCACCTCGATGGCGTGGCCGGCCTCGCCTTCAGGCACACGGGCCAGGCCGGGCTTGGGCGGTACGGTGCCTGGCAGTGCGTGCAGGCGGTAGCGCGGCGCCGTTTGCGTGCGGGCCTGCAGCCGCGCGCCGCGCTCCTGCAGCTGGCCATGCAGCGGCAGGCCCTGCAGATGGGCACCGACGACAGCCAGCAGCAGCGTCGGCTCGCTCAGCGGCCGGGCTTGCACGCGGCGGTCGGCCGGGCGGGCCTCGCGCAGGCGCGCGCCCAGCGACGCGGGGCCGGCTGCCTCCCAGCGCAGCCCGAAGTCGACCAGCGCCGCGTCGGCGCCGCCCGGGGCGATCAGCGTGATGCCGAAGGGCAGCGGGGATTTGTCATCGGGCAGCTGGCAAGGCAGGGCCAGCGCCGACCAGCCCAGCAGGTTGACGAAGTTGGTGTAGCGGCCCAGCTCGCTGTTGCGCAGCACCGGCTCGGCGGCCACGGCGGCGCGCGTGGGGCAGGTGGGTGCGGTGGGCACGAGCAGCGCATCGACCTGCTGCCACAGGCTTTGCAGCTCGGCGCGCAGAGTCTCCAGTTCGTAGCGGCCACGGAAGGCGGCCACTGCGTCGTGGTTGCGGCCTTGCGTGATGACGTGGGCCACGGTGGGGTCGAAGGCCTCGGGTTCGGCGGCGAGCAGGGTGTCGACAACGCTCAGCCGCTCGGCCACCCAGGGGCCTTCGTACAGCAGCTTGGCGACTTCGAAAAGCGGCTCGAAGTCCAGCACCACCAGCTCGGCGCCCAGCGCGCGGGCACGGGCCTGCGCGGCCTCGAAGGCGGCCGGCCAGCCCAGGGCGGCGTCGCAGCCAGGCTCCAGCGGCACACCCAGGCGCAGCGCCGCGCGGGCGCCACCCAGCCAGGGCGGGCGCGGCGCGGCGACGTGGAAGCGCGCCTCGTCGCCTTCGGCGCCCTCGAACAACGAGAACGCCAGCGCCGCGTCGGCCACGGTCAGCGCGAACACGCTCACCACGTCCAGCGTGCGGCAGGCCGGCAGCACGCCGCGCATGGGCACGCTGCCCGGCGTGGGCTTGAGGCCGACGAGGTGGTTGAAGCCGGCCGGCACGCGGCCCGAGCCGGCGGTGTCGGTGCCCAGGGCCAGCGGTACCAGGCCCCGCGCCACCACCGAGGCCGAGCCCGAGCTGGAGCCGCCGCTCACGTATTCCGGCGCGAAGCTGTTGGGCACTTCGCCGTACGGCGAGCGGGTGCCGACGAGGCCGGTGGCGAACTGGTCGAGGTTGGTCTTGCCGACGACGATGGCGCCGGCCGCTTGCAGGCGCTGCACGCAGGTGGCCGAGTGCTCGGGCTGGTGGGCGAAGGCCGGGCAGGCGGCCGTGGTGGGCATGCCGGCGACGTCGATGTTGTCCTTCACGGCCAGCGGCACGCCCCACAGCGGCGTGGCGGGGCCGCGCGGTGGCAGCGCGGCGAGCTGGGCGACGAGCTGCTCGGGCGTGCAGACGTGGATCCACGCAGGGTCGGTGGGTTGCAGCCGGGCCAGCAGGTCGGTCAGCAGGATGTAGGGGCCTGCGCCAGCGGCGTAGGCGGCCTGCCAGTCGGCGACGGTGTGCAGGGTTTCGGTCATGTGATCGCTTCGATGACTGCGCTCGACGGCGCTGCCCAGCCGACGATGGCGCCCTGGGCCGTCAGCATGGCCAGCGCGGCGGCCTTGAATTCGGGGAAGTAGCTGGCGGAGCCGTCTTCGATCAGCAGGCACTCGTAGCCGCGATCGTTGGCTTCGCGCATCGACGTCTGCACGCAGACCTCGGTGGTCACGCCCATGAACAGCAGGTGGGTGATGCCGCGCTCCTTCAGCAGCGCGTCCACCGGCGTGGCGTAGAACATGCCCTTGCCGGGCTTGTCCACCACCAGTTCGCCCGGCAGCGGCGCCAGCTCGGGAATGATCTCGGCGCCGGGCTCGCCGGCAATCAGGACGCGGCCCATGGGCCCGACGTCGCCGATGCGCAGCGACGGCTGGCCGCGCAGCCGCTTGGCCGGCGGGCAGTCGCTGAGGTCGGGGCGGTGGGCCTCGCGGGTGTGCAGCACCACAGCTTCGATGGCACGCCAGGCGTCGAGCATGCGGCGCACGGCCGGCACGATGGCCTGCAGCCGCGTCACGTCGTTGCCGAGGCTGGCGCCGAAGCCGCCGGGCTCGATGAAGTCGCGCTGCATGTCGATGACGACCAGCGCCGTGTGCGCCGGGTTGAAGGTGTAGGGAAAGGGTTGCGCGGTTGCCAGCGTGAGCAGCGTGTTCATGCGTGCCCCTTTCCGCCCATGAATTCGCCGAGCGACTGGCGCGTGGCTTCCGCAGCGGGCACGTCATGCACGATGCGGCCTTCGCTCATGACGACGATGCGGTCGGCCAGCGCCAGCAGCTCGTCCAGGTCCTCGCTGACGAGCAGCACGGCCGCACCCCGGTTGCGTGCGGCCGTCAGGCGGCCGTGGATCTCGGCGACGGCGGCGAAGTCCAGCCCGAAGACGGGGTTGCTGACCAGCAGCAGCTCGGACTCGCCGGCCAGTTCGCGGGCCAGCACGGCGCGCTGCACGTTGCCGCCCGACAGCGTGCGGATGGCGGCGCGCTCGCCCTGGGTCTTGACGCCGTACTCGGCGATCCATTCGCGCGCACGCTGGCGCAGCGCGCCCCAGCGCACCAGGCCGCCGCGCGCCCAGGGTGCCTCGTCGAAGCTGCGCAGCGCCATGTTCTGCGCCACGCTCAAGGGGCCGACGCAGGCATTGGCCAGCGGCTCCTCGGGCAGGCTGCGCACCTTGCGGGCGCGGTTCTCGGCGCGCCGCGCCAGGAAGGGCTGGTCGTCCACCATCACCCGGCCGGCGAGGCGGGCGCGCTGGCCCACCAGGGCCTGCATCAGCTCGCGCTGGCCGTTGCCGCTGACGCCGGCAATGCCGACGATCTCGCCGCGCCGCACGTCCAGGCTCAGGGCACGCACGGCGGGCTCGCCGCGGTCGCCCATCACGTCCAGGGCCTCGATGGCGAGCTTGACTTCACCGGGCGGACGCGTTTCGCGCACCCACGTCGGGCGCATGACCGCGCTGCGGCCCTCGCCCACCATCGCAGTGGCCAGGCTGTCGGGCGTGCAGTCGGCCACGGCGCCGGTGGCCGCCAGCGCGCCCTTGCGCAGCACGCTCACGTCGTCGGCATAGGCCATCACCTCGCGGAACTTGTGCGTGATCATCAGCACCGAGCAGGCCATGGCGTGCGCCTGCTCGCGCAGCGCGCCCAGCACCTCGTCGGCCTCCTGCGGCGTCAGCACCGAGGTGGGCTCGTCGAGGATGAGCAGGCGCGGCTTGAGGAACAGCTGCTTGAGGATCTCGAGCTTCTGCCTCTCGCCGGCCGACAGCTCGCCGGGCCAGGCGTCCAGCGGCAGGCGAAAAGGTGCCGTGTCCATGAAGGCCTGCAGCTCGGCGCGGGCAGCCTTCCAGTCCACGACCATGGGCAGGTGGCCGCGCGCCAGCAGCAGGTTCTCGGCGACGCTCATGCCGGGCACGACGGTGAAGTGCTGGTAGACCATGCCCAGGCCGAGGTCGCGGGCCACGACGGGCGAGGCGATCTCGCGCTCGCGGCCGTCCACCAGCACGGCGCCGTCGTCAGGGCGGTGGTAGCCGACGATGGCCTTCACCAGCGTGCTTTTGCCCGCGCCGTTCTCACCCAGCAGCGCATGCACGGTGCCGGGCCGCACGGTGAGGGAGACGTCATCCAGTGCCGTGAAGCTGCCGAAGCGCTTGGTGAGGCGGTAGGTATCGAGCTGCAGGGCGTGCGGGTGGGACATGGCCGCGGCTCAGAGTTGCGCCAGCAGGTCGAGCACGGCGGCCGAGTCGGCCACCGCGCCGAACACGCCGCCCTGCATCTGGATCATGTTGAGCGCGGCGGCGTGGTTGCCAGGATCGGTGGCGCCGGTGCAGTCCGACAGCATCAGGCATTCGAAGCCGCGGTCGTTGGCCTCGCGCATGGTCGTGTGCACGCACACGTCGGTGGTGATGCCGGTGAGGATGAGGTTGCGGATGCCGCGCGTGTGCAGGATCAGCTCCAGGTCGGTCGCGCAGAAGCTGCCCTTGCCGGGCTTGTCGATGACGGGCTCGCCCGCGGCGGGGTAGAGCTCGGGAATGATGTCCCAGCCCGGTTCGCCGCGCACGAGGATGCGGCCACAGGGCCCGGCGTCACCGATGCCGCGGCCCGCGGTGCCAATCTGCCGCGAGCGCCACAGCTTGTTGGCCGGCAGGTCGGACAGGTCGGGGCGGTGGCCCTCGCGGGTGTGGATGACGTGCATGCCTTTGCGGCGCGCGGCGGCCAGCAGCACCTTCAGCGGGGCGATGGGCGCGCGCGTCAGCGACAGGTCGTAGCCCATCTTGTCGACGTAGCCACCGATGCCGCAGAAGTCGGTCTGCATGTCGATGATGACAAGCGCCGTGTTGTTCGGGCTGATGTTGCCGTCGAAGGGCCAGGCATAGGGTTTTGAACGCAGGGTCGGCATGGTCGGGTTCCTTCGGTTCAACGGGACACACCGAGTTCGGCGGGCGCACCTTTGAGGGACTGGCTCGGCGTGCAGGTGGCCACGAGGATGAGCAGGGTCAGCGCGTAGGGCATGGCGTTGAACAGGTAGTAGCCGCCGCTCACGCCCACGCTCTGCAGCGCCGGGCCGATGGCGCCCGCGCCGCCGAACAGCAGCGCCGCGCCCAGGCAGCGCCAGGGGCGCCAGCGCGCAAAGATGACCAGGGCCACGGCGATCAGGCCCTGGCCGCTGGACAGGCCTTCGTTCCAGCTGCCGGGGTAGTACAGCGACAGTGACGCCCCGCCCAGGCCGGCAATGGCGCCGCCCACCGTGGTGGCGGCGATGCGTACGCCGTTGACCGAGTAGCCCAGTGCCCGCGCGGCATCGCTGCTGTCGCCGGCCATGCGCACGACCAGCCCCCAGCGCGTGTTCTTGAAGCCCCAGGCCAGCAGCGCGGCCAGCGCCACGCCGATGGGGAAGAGGGCGTTGACCGACAGCGCGGTCTGCACGGCGGACGAGTCGCTCCAGGCGCCCAGCGGCAGCGACGGGATCTGCGGCGCCTGCGGCTGGATCAGCGGCTTGCCCAGGTAGAAGGCCAGGCCCGCGCCCAGCAGCATCAGCGCAATGCCGGTGGCGATGTCGGACACGCGCGGCAGCGAGCACAGCAGCCCGTGCAGCAGGGCCAGCAGCGCGCCGCAGCCGCTGGCCGCCAACACGCCCAGCCACGGCGAGCCGCTGAGGTAGGCGCCGCCGAAGCCGGCCATGGCGCTGAAGACGAGCACGCCTTCGAGGCCGAGGTTGATGCGGCCGCTCTTCTCGGTCAGGCACTCGCCGAGGCTGACGAAGAGGAAGGGCGTGCCCACCCGTAGCGCGCCGCCGATGACGGCGAGCAGCAGGTCGGGGATGACGTTCAGCGTGAGGCTCATTGGTGCACCCTTCGGCCTGCGGCCTGTCCCGCCAAGCGGGAGCGAGCTTGCTTGGGGCGGCCCTGCGCGGCGCTCATGCGACCCCCTGAGGTTCAGCCGCCGCAGTGACGGGCGCTGGCCGCTTGGCCACGGCACGCGGTGCAAACAGCCGCCCGCGCAGCGCCTCGGCCGCGAGGATGAAGACGAAGGCGAAGCCCTGCAGCACCAGCACCGAGGCGTCGGGCAGGTCCAGCCGGCGCTGCAGCAGGCTGCCGGCCGCCGCAAAGCCGCCGAACAGCACCGCCACCGGCGGGATGGCCCAGGGGTTGTGTCGCGCCACGAAGCTGACCAGGATGCCCGTGTAGCCCAGGCCCGCGATCACCGAAGCATTGGCCGCCGTGTGCACGGCCGCCACCTCGATGGCGCCGGCCAGGCCCGCCGCCGCGCCGCCGAGGGCGCAGGCCAGCAGGATGAGGCGGTCGGTGGGCAGGCCGACGAGACGGGCGGCCCGGGCGTTGCCGCCCACCACGCGCATCGCGAAGCCCGAGGCGCTGAAGCTCAGCCAGGCGCCGCAGGCCAGGCACAGCATGACGCCGATGACCAGGCCCCAGTGCACGTCGCCCAGCCAGGACTCCATGGCCGCGTCGCCCATGATGGGGCCGATGCGCAGGCCTTCAGCCAGCGGATGGGTGGACGGCTTGTTCAGGCTCGCCGGGTCGCGCATCGGCCCTTCGACGAAGTGCTTGAACAGCGCGATGGCGATGTAGCTCAGCAGCAGGCTGGAGATGGTCTCGTTGACGCCGCGCCACTGGCGCAGCCAGCCGGAGAGCATCACCCAGCCGCCGCCCAGCAGCGCACCGGCCGCCAGCACCATGGCGCTGCCGATCACGTTGCCGGGTGGGCCGAAGAGATAGGGCAAGCCGGCACAGCCCAGCGCACCAAGCACCAGCGCGCCCTCGCCGCCGATCATCGTCAAGCCGGCCTGCGCGGGCAGCGCCACGGCCAGCGCGGTGAGCATCAGCGGCGCGGCGCGCAGCAGCGTGTTCTGCCAGGAGAAGGCGTCGCCGAAGGCGCCGAGGAAGAGCAGCTTCCAGGCCTCCACCGGCGACGTGCCGCCCAGCCACACGAAGACGCCGAACAGCAGCAACGCGGCAGTCAGCGCGAAGACGGGCAGCAGCAGGGCCTCGGCAAAGCCCTGCGCTCTTGAGGTGGCGACCATGGCGGCGGCTCCCGGTGCGGGGTCACACCTTGCCGATGACGCCTTCGACGAGGTAGTTCATGCCTTCGAGCTCCATGTCGGTCTGCTTGAACACCTTGCCCTTGGGAATGACCACCTTGCCGGCGTTGTCCTTGAGCTCGCCCTTGAAGATGTCGAAGCTGCCCTTGAGCATCTCGGCGCGCACGGCCTCGGCCTGCTTGCGCCCGCCCTCGGGCACCGAGCTGCCGTAGGGGCTGCTCTTGACGAAGCCGTCCTTGAGCCCGCCACGCACGAAGTTCGGATGCGGCTTGCCGGTCTGCGCGGCGTCGATGATCTGCTTGTAGGCGGTGATCCAGTTCCACTCCGCGCCCGTCAGGTAGGCCTGCGGTGCCAGCTTGGCCTGGCTGGCGTGGTAGCCGCAGACGAACTTGCCGCGCTTGGCTGCTGTCTCGACGATGACCTTCGGGCCGTCCACGTGCATGGTGAACACGTCCACGCCCTGGTCGGCCAGGCTGTTGGTGGCCTCGGCTTCCTTGACCGGCATGCTCCAGTCGCCGGTGAAGATCACCGTCGTCGTGATGTCCGGGTGCACGCTGCGCGCGCCCATCGTGAAGGCGTTGATGTTGCGCAGCACCTGCGGGATGGGCTTGGCCGCGATGAAGCCGAGCTTCTTGCTCTTGGTCACGTGCGCCGCGACCACGCCGTTGAGGTACTGCGCCTCGTCGATGTAGCCGAAGAAGCTGCCGGCGTTCTTGGGGTGCTTGGCCGCGTCCCACAGCCCGCCGCAGTGCGCGAAGCGCACGTTGGGGTATTTGGGCGCCAGCGCCAGGATGTGCGGGGCGAAGTAGCCGAAGGAGGTCGGGAACAGCAGGCCCGCGCCGTCCTGGGCGATCATGCCCTGCATCGTTTTCTGCACCGCGTTGGTTTCGGGGACGTTCTCCTCCTCCACCACCTTGATGCCCGGCATCTTCTTCACCAGCGCCGCGGCCTCGGCATGCGCCTGGTTGTAGCCGTAGTCGTCCCGCGGGCCGACGTAAATGAAGCCCACGGTCAGCGGCTTCTGGGCTTGCGCCAGGCCGCTCCAGCCAGAGGTCATCACACCGGCTCCCGCAGCGCCCAGGCTGCCCAACAATTCCCGGCGGTTCCATTGCGATCGCGTCATCCTGGCTCTCCTCAAGTTGCTTGACCCACGAAGTGCGCCGGTTGAGTTCCGGCTTGTGTTCAATGCGGTATACAAGCATGTGGCGTGCCAGTTCGACCGCCTGGGCGAGGCGGGTTGGACGCGCACGCGGGCGGTGCAAAGGCGCGCCGCGCAGGGCGATTCGGGGGCGCGCAAGCACGGCCGAGGTGCCTGTCGGCCGGCTCTTGAAGGTGCCGAACCGGCGCGCCGGCACCCGGCCTGGCGCCGAGCATGGGCGGGGTGGCCGGGTAGCATCCCGGCCATGACCGACAACCGCAAAGCCCTGGTGCTGTTTTCCGGCGGCCAGGACTCCACCACCTGCCTGGCCTGGGCCCTGGACCGCTTCGCCGAAGTCGAGACGCTGGCCTTCGACTACGGCCAGCGCCACCGCATCGAGCTGGACTGCCGCAACACCGTGCGCGCCGAGATCGCACGCCAGTTCCCGCACTGGGCTGTGAAGCTCGGCGCCGACCATCTGCTGGACCTGTCCCTGCTCGGCCAGATCAGCGACACGGCGCTGACGAGCGAACGCGCCATCGAGCTGCAGGCCAACGGCCTGCCCAACACCTTCGTCCCCGGCCGCAACCTGCTCTTCCTGACCTTTGCCGCGACGCTGGCCTACCGCCGCGGCGCGTCGGTGCTGGTCGGCGGCATGTGCGAGACCGACTTCTCCGGCTACCCGGACTGCCGCGACAACACGATGAAGGCCATGCAGGTGGCGCTCAGCCTGGGCCTGGACACGCCGATGACGCTGGACACGCCGCTGATGTTCATCGACAAGGCGGCCACCTGGCGCCTGGCCGAATCACTCGGCGGCGGGGCGCTGGTGAAGCTCATCGTCGAGGACACCCATACCTGCTACCTCGGCGAGCGCGGCGAGCTGCACGAGTGGGGCCATGGCTGCGGCCGCTGCCCCGCGTGCGAGCTGCGGGCTAGCGGGTTCGCACGCTACAAGGCGACTTGGTCCGAGCGACGGGCCGTCCCTAGCCGGACCGACATCCCCGCGGGGGATCGCCAGGCGTACCCGTCTGGTGAGGGGCAGCAGTCATCATGACGATCTGGAGCTGGGCCGGCGTCGCCGGGGCGGCGCTGCTGTTCTTCTGGGGCATTGGTGCCTACAACCGGCTGATGTCGCTGCGCAATGTCATCGGTGAGGCCTTTGTGCAGCTCGATGCCCACTTGAAGGATCGCGGCGAGGTCTGCGACAAGCTGCTCGCGGCCGTGGCGCCGCGGCTGTCCAGCGAGCAGGCGACGTTCGATGCACTGGCAAGCGCCCAGGCGGAATCACAGGCCGCGGCCCAGGCCTCACGCAGCAAGCCCTGGGCACCCGACCCGGTCGGCAGCCTGGCCGTCGCCAGCGCGCTGCACGCCGCGGCGCTGACCCGCTTGCTGTCCCTGCTGGACCACCAGCCCGAGCTGCGCAGCGAAACCGAGATCGACGGCCTCGTCAGCGAGCTGAAACTGATCGAGCGCCAGCGCGCATTCGCGCGGCAGGTGTTCAACCAGGCGGTAAGCCAGTACAACGAGGCCTTGCACCAGTTCCCGACGCGGGTGCTGGCGAATCTCTACGGCTTCAGCGAAGCAAGGTCGCTTTAGCCCCTCGCCCAATCCGCCCCGCTGAACGCGGGTGGACTTGGTCGGTCCCCCGCGGGGACGGCGATGCATGCGGCATCGAGCCGCATGCACATCGCCCAACGCGGGCCGGCTAGGGAGCGGCCCGGCGCTCGGCCCGCAATACCCCACACCATCCTGGCTGAGCCCGACGCTCTGAGCTTCAGCCTGCCGACTTTTTCGGCATGAGGGAGAGGAACTCCCGCCGCAGATTGGGATCGGTCAGGAAAGCCCCGCGCATGACGCTGTTGGTCATCGCGGCCTCGATGTCCTTGACGCCGCGCCAGTGCATGCAGAAGTGGTCGGCCTCCATGACGACGGCCAGGCCGTCGGGCCGCACGCGGGTCTCCAGCTCGTTGGCCAGCATGATCACGGCCTCTTCCTGGATCTGCGGGCGGCTCATGATCCAGTCGGTCAGGCGCACGTACTTCGACAGGCCGATCAGGTTGGAATGCTCGTTGGGCATGATGCCGATCCACACCTTGCCGATGATGGGGCAGAGGTGGTGGGAGCAGGCGCTGCGCACCGTGATGGGGCCGACGATCATCAGCTCATTGAGGCGGCTGATGTTGGGGAATTCGGTCACCGTCGGCGCCTCGGCGTAGCGGCCGGCAAACACCTCGCGCACGAACATCTTGGCGACGCGCTTGGCGGTTTCCTGCGTGTTGTGGTCGCTGTCGGTGTCGATGACCAGGCTCTTCAGCACTTCCTGCATGCGGGTCTGCACCTCAGCCTGCAGCGCGTCGAGTTCACCGGGCTCGATGAAGGCGGCGATGTTGTCGTTGGCATGGTGGCGGCAGTTGGCCGACACGAGGCGGTAGCGGATGCGTTCGGAAACGGGCGCGTCGGGGGCGGGTGCATTCATGGGCGCGAATTCTCCGGCCAAAGCCCGCTCCTACACTGGCGCGATGTCCCAAAGCCCCCAAGCCGGCTCGATGTCGGCTGCCCTGCACCGGCTGCTGTCCCAGGCCGCCGATGCCGTCCAGGGCGTGCGCGAGGGCAAATCCCTGACCGAGCTGCTGGGCCGCGTGCCCGCCGACCTGCGCCCCGGCACCCAAGCCCTGGCCTTTACGGCACTGCGCCGCCTGGGCGGTGCCGAAGCGGCCCGCCAGCAGCTCGCGCCCAAGGCGCCGCCGGCGCGCGTCGACGCGTTGCTGCTGACTTCGCTGGCCCTGCTCTGGCCCGACCCCGAGCCCGATTCGTCGCCCATGTACGCCGACCACACCCTGGTCGACCAGGCCGTCCACGCCGCCAAGCAGCGCGCGCCGGCCAGCGCTGCCTTCATCAACGCCGTACTGCGCCGCTTCCTGCGCGAACGCGGCGCCATCGTCGCCGCCGCCGAGCGCAGCCCGCTGGGCGCCTTCAACCACCCGGCCTGGTGGGTCGAGAAGCTGCGGCTGGACTGGCCGGCGCAGTGGCAGGCCCTCCTGGCCGCCAACAACCGCCCACCGCCGATGACGCTGCGGGTGCACGCCCAGCGCGCCACGGCGGATGACTACGTGAAGCGCCTGGCGGCCGCCGGCATCGCGGCAAGGGCCCTGGGCGCACCCACGCCCCAGGCCGTCGTGCTGGACAAGCCCGTGCCCGTGTCGGCCCTGCCCGGTTTTGCCGAGGGTTTGGTGTCCGTGCAGGACGCGGCCGCCCAGCTCGCCGCTCCGCTCGTCGTCGGCGCAGGCCTCAAGCCGGGTGCCCGCGTGCTGGATGCCTGCGCCGCACCGGGCGGCAAGACGGCCCATCTGCTGGAACTGCAGCCCGACCTGCAGCTGACCGCCCTGGACGCCGACGCGCAGCGCCTCATCCGCGTGCAGGACAACCTCAACCGCCTGCAGCAGCAGGCGACGCTGAAGGCCGCCGACGCCCGCCAGACCGGCACCTGGTGGGATGGCCAGCCTTTCGACGCCATCCTGCTCGACGCCCCCTGCAGCGCCTCCGGCATCGTGCGCCGCCACCCCGACGTGCGCTGGCTGCGCCGCCCCGATGACATCACCGCCCTGGCCCGTATCCAGGCCGAGCTGCTGGACGCGCTGTGGCCGCTGCTCGCGCCGGGCGGCCGCCTCGTCTACGCCACCTGCTCTGTCTTCCGCGCCGAAGGCCAGGCCCAGCTCGACGCGTTTTTGCAACGCCAAACTGACGCCAAGTCCCATGCCGTGCCCGGGTTCACAGGTCACCTGCTGCCCCTGGCTGACAATGGTTCGCAACAGCAGTCGCCTCTGGACGGCTTTTTCTACGCACTGATCACGAAACCCTGATTTGTTCGCCCGGATCGCCATCGCCGCCTTCTTTGCCGTGCTGCTCGCCCTGACCCCCGGGCCGGCGCGGGCAGACGGCATCGAGCTGTCCCAGCTGTCCGCGCGCCGCGCCGACGACGGCCTGGACCTGAGCTTCACGACTCATTTCGAACTCAGCCACCCCGCCGAAGATGCGCTGCACAAGGGCGTGCCGCTGTATTTCGTCGTTGAGGCCACCGTGCTGCGCAACCGCTGGTACTGGCGCGACGCCCGCGTCGCCCGCGCCGAGCGCACCTGGCGCCTGGCCTGGCAGTCCCTGACCCGGCAGTACCGCGTCTCCAACGGCGGCCTGCACCAAAGCTTCGCGACGCTGGACGAAGCGCTGACCGCGATGCGCGGCCAGAGCGCCTGGCATATTGCCGAGGCCAAGGACATCGAGGACGGCGGCAGCTACTACCTCGAGTTCAGCTACAAGCTCGACGTCACCCAGCTGCCGCGCCCCATGCAGATCGGCCTGCAATCGGGCTTTGCGCTCAGCATCGAGCAGAAGCGCTACTTCGCGCCCGACTTCACTCTGAAATGACCAAGGTTTCGCGTTGGGGCTGGGTCATCACCCTGGTGACCCTGACGGGCGTGGCCGGTGTGCTGGCCTTCGTGCTCATCGTCGGCACCACGTCCGAGCGCGCCTTCTTCGAGCGCCACTACAACTGGCTCTACTGGGTCAATGTGGGGGTCGCCGTGGTGCTGACCCTGGTCATCCTGACGGCCGCCGTGCGCCTCGTTTTGCGTGTGCGCAGTGGCCGCTTCGGCAGCCGACTGCTGCTCAAGCTGGCGAGCATCTTCGCGCTGGTGGGCATCGTGCCCGGCGTGATGATCTACGCCGTCTCCTACCAGTTCGTGAACCGCAGCATCGAGACCTGGTTCGACGTGCGCCTGGCCAGCGCGCTGGAGGCTGGCCTGAACCTCGGCCGCGGCACGCTGGACGCCATGGTGAGCGACCTCGGCACCAAGACGCGTGACGCCGCCGACCAGCTCGCCGAAAGCAGCACGCCGCAGTTGCTGGCGCTGGAGCGCCTGCGCGACAAGCTTGGCGCCCGCACGGTCGCCGTCGTCGGCGCCAACGGCCAGATCCTGCTGGAGGGCGGCGGCGATACCCGCCAGCTCACGCCCGACCGCCCCAGCAGAGCCATGCTGGACAAGGCCCGTGGCAGCGTGGCCAGCCAGCTCGAAGGGCTGGAGGACGAGGCCGCAGCCCTGGAAGGCGGCGCCCAGATCCGCACGCTGGCGCGGATGCGCAATACCGAGCTGCGCCTGGGGCTGGACGAGCGCTACCTGATGGTCATCCAGCGCATTCCGGCCAGCATGCTGACCAATGCCCTGGCGGTGCAGACCGCCAACGCCGAATACCAGCAGCGCTCGCTGGAGCGCGTCGGCCTGCGCCGCATGTACCTGGGCACGCTGACATTGGTGCTCATCCTGGCCACCTTCGCGGCCCTGCTGCTGGCCGTGACGCTCGGCAACCAGCTCGCGCGGCCGCTGCTGATGCTGGCCGACGGCATGCGCCTCGTGGCCCAGGGCGACCTCTCCGCGCGCCCCGTGCTCGCCTCGCGCGATGAACTCGGCGGCCTGACACGCTCCTTCGCCGACATGACCGGCCAACTGGCCGACGCGCGCGCGCAGGTGTCGCGCACCGTGGCCGAGCTGGACGCCGCCCGCACCCACCTGCAGACCATCCTCGACAACCTGACCGCCGGCGTCCTCGTCATCGACGCCGACGGCTTCCTCGAGACCGTCAACCCCGGCGCGACGCGCATCCTGCGCCTGCCGCTGTCGGCCTACATCGGCCGCCCCTTGGCCGACCTTGCCCCGCTGGCCGAGTTCTCCGCGTCGCTGGACCAGCGCTTCGAGCAGCACCTCGGCCGCGACAGCGGCGAGCGCGACATGGACCGCGAGCTTTGGCAGGACTCCTTCGAGCTCAAGCTCGACCCCAAGCAGGACCCGCTGACCCTGCTGGTGCGCGGCGCGCCGCTGCCGCAGGCCGCCCGCCTTGTCGTGTTCGACGACATCTCCGAAGTTGTCTCGGCGCAGCGCTCGGCCGCCTGGAGTGAGGTGGCGCGCCGCCTCGCCCACGAAATCAAGAACCCGCTGACACCCATCCAGCTCTCGGCCGAGCGCATGCAGCACAAGCTCGAAGCCAAGCTCGAAGGTACCGACCAGGCCATGCTCGTGCGTTCGGTGGCCACCATCGTCAACCAGGTGCAGGCCATGAAGCAGCTCGTCAACGAGTTCCGCGACTACGCCCGTCTGCCGTCGGCCCAGCTCAAGCCCCTGGACTTGAACGAGCTGATCCATGAGGTGCTCAGCCTCTACGCCGAGCCGCAGGAGAAGGGTCGCCTGGCCGCCGATCTGGCGTCCAACCTGCCCCTCATCAAGGGTGACGCCAGCCAACTGCGCCAGGTCATCCACAACCTCGTGCAGAACGCATTGGACGCCGTGCACGAGCGCCCCGATGGCCATGTGGCCGTGCGCTCCTCGCTCTCCGTGACCGAGAGCGGCACGCCGCGTTCGGTGCGCCTGCACATCGTCGACAACGGCCCCGGTTTTGCCGAAAAAGTGCTCAAGCGCGCCTTCGAACCTTATGTGACAACCAAGGCCAAGGGCACCGGCCTGGGCCTGGCCGTTGTGAAGAAAATTGCCGACGAACACGGCGCCCGCATCTCCTTGCGCAACCTGCATCCGGCTTCCGATGCGGGTTCTCCCCCGGACGGCAGTCAGGAGGCTGTCGTGACCGGCGCGCAAGTTTCGCTATCATTTTCGAATCTGGCACCTGCCACCGAGCCCGGTGCACAGGCCGCCAAGACCTAAGGATTCATGGCCACGATTCTTGTTGTCGACGACGAACTGGGCATCCGTGCCCTGTTGTCCGAAATCCTCAGCGACGAGGGACACACCATTGAGCTTGCCGAGAACGCCACCCAGGCGCGGGCGGTGCGTGAACGCATGCGCCCGGATCTCGTGCTGCTCGACATCTGGATGCCCGACGTCGACGGCGTGACGCTGCTCAAGGAATGGGGCAGCGCCGGCGTGCTGACCATGCCCGTCATCATGATGAGCGGCCACGGCACCATCGACACGGCGGTGGAGGCCACCAAGTTTGGCGCCATCGCCTTCCTCGAAAAGCCGATCACGCTGCAGAAGCTGCTGCGCGCCGTCGAGCAGGCGCTGGTCAAGACCGCCCCGCCGCGCCCTGCGCCAGCGGCGGTCGGCATGGCCAACAGCTATGCCCGCCCCGAGATGAGCCCGATGCAGGCCGCACCCGCCAGCCTCGCGGGCAACAGTCACATGCCTGGCAACGCATTGGCGTCCGAGCAGAGCTTCGAGCTCGACCGCCCGCTGCGCGAGGCGCGTGACGCCTTCGAGAAGAGCTACTTCGAGTTCCATCTCGCCAAGGAAAACGGCTCCATGACCCGCGTCGCCGAAAAGACCGGCCTGGAGCGCACCCACCTCTACCGCAAGCTCAAGCAGCTGGGCGTGGACCTGAGCCGCAACAAGCGCGGCAGCGGCGGCTGAACAGCGGCGCTAGTTGCGCACTCGAATAGCAGCGCTATTCGCTGTGCTACAGTCACGGACTTCGCTGAGCGGCGCTAGCCGTTCGGGAACGAGACAAAGGCCTGGTAGCTCAGTTGGTAGAGCAGCGGATTGAAAATCCGCGTGTCGGTGGTTCGATTCCGCCCCAGGCCACCAAAATTTTCTAAGGCTGACAAGTACTTAGGCGAGAGCCCCGCACAGGAAACTGGTCGGGGCTTTTCTACAAATCGGCGTGTCATCTACAAAAAGTTCGCCGGTGCTGCAGCGCAGTCTGTGCTGACTTTCATTTGAGGTGCGTTCGACTGGTGTGCGTAGTAGCTTTGAAATGGCCATGTTTGACGTGAACTATCAAAGGTAACTCCTTGATTTTTCAACCATGCTTGATCGGCATTCATCGCGACTTAGATGTAAACCTGCTTGCTATGCGGCGCGTTCCGACCGATAAATCGTTATCCGTTTCATCTGCGACGCGCATAGCGCAGATGGACAAAAAGAATTGTTGATAGATCCGGGAGCTGCAAATGCAATCAAACCTTTTTGCGATCAGGACAAGTCCTGACCTTCTGAAGAGACTCAGAACTGCCGCGACGATCAAGACTTCCGCGAGCGATCTTCTTGAGCAGCGCGTTTCGTTCGTCTACGGCTCGCTGGCCCAAGACAGCGGGGTTACGCGCGAGCGAGTTCGTCAGGTCATCCTTGAGCAAGCGGGAGGCACAGTCGGAGATCGGAAGTGATCCTGTTCGATCTTGTCGGAGACAACGAACATCACCCGATCTACCTTGACCTTGCCATTGCGAACGGAAACCGACAATACGATTTTCTAAGATCTGTAGTGGGCGCCAGCCTCGCGGTTGGGCGCCCATTTTTGTCTGCCGAGGTGATCCGGGCGCTGAACTTCCACGCCATCACCTGCCTTCACACGAGTGCAGGCGAGTACCGCCCTTGCCTGGTGACTGTCGGCAGTCACAACCCTCCGCCTCATTACCGCGTACCGGCGTTGATGGAAGACTTCATCAACACCGTGAATCGCCTCTGGGAGGCTACAGATGAGGTCGTTTTGGCGGCATTTGTGTTGTGGCGTCTGAATTGGATACATCCGTTCATCAACGGAAACGGTCGTACGGCGCGAGCGGCGAGTTATTTCGTGCTCTGCTTGAAGGCAGGGCAGTGGCTGCCCGGAACGACCATCCTTCCCGAATTGATCGTGCGCGAGCGCGCACGCTACGTGCAAGCTCTTCAGCAGGTGGATGCCTCAGCAGCAACGAGCCTCGACCTCGGGCCACTGCACGTATTGCTTTCTGAACTGATCAACGAACAGCTAAACGGTCCGGTGGCGGCGCCCTCTTCGCCGGCTCCAGCGGCGCCCCCGCCTGCAAATCCTGGCGGCTCCCCTCCTGGCCCTTAGCCGCTATCCGGCAGAGGCGAGAGGCGGCGACCTTCAAACCGCTGAGCGATCCACGGTGCTCCGTCGCGCAGGTCGGTGCTGACCCGGCGCTTCGCCGGGCCAGACGCGCCATCGCCGTCGCGACAGACAGTGGCTTGCTCAGCGAACCTTCCCCGACTTCCACGCATTCAGCAGCGTGTCGTAGGCAATCGTTTCGCCCTTGGGTTTCTCATTGGCGAGCTTCTTCCACGGTGCGCTCTTGTCGGACAGCCACTTGCCCGGGTCTTCCTTCTTGTTGAGCTTGGGTGCGCAGCGGGCCATGCCGGCGCGCTCCAGGCGGCTCATGACCTGGTCCATCTCCTCGGCCAGGTTGTCCATGGCGGCCTGCGGGGTCTTCTCACCCGTCACGGCAACGGCGACGTTCTTCCACCAGAGCTGCGCGAGCTTGGGGTAGTCGGGCACGTTGGTGCCGGTCGGCGTCCATGCGACGCGGGCCGGGCTGCGATAGAACTCCACCAGGCCGCCGAGCTTCGGAGCCAGGTCGGTCATCGCGCTGCTGCGGATGTCGGACTCGCGAATGGGCGTCAGGCCCACGATGGTCTTCTTGAGCGAAACGGTTTTGGCCGTCACGAACTGCGCGTACAGCCAGGCGGCGGCGGTCTTGTTGGCGTCGTGCGCCTCGAAGAAGGTCCATGAGCCCACGTCCTGGTAGCCGTTCTGCATGCCCTGCTTCCAGTACGGGCCGTTCGGGCCCGGGGCCATGCGCCACTTCGGCGTGCCGTCGGCGTTGACCACGGGCAGGCCGGGCTTGGTCATGTCGGCGGTGAAGGCGGTGTACCAGAAGATCTGCTGGGCGATCTGGCCCTGGGCCGGCACGGGGCCGGCCTCGCCGAAGGTCATGCCGGTGGCTTCCTTCGGGGCGTACTTCTTCATCCAGTCGACGTACTTGGTGAGTGCGTAGACGGCCGCGGGCGAATTGGTGGCGCCGCCGCGCGACACGCTGGCGCCGAGCGGCGTGCAGCCGTCGGGTGAGGCGCGGATGCCCCACTCGTCGACCGGCTTGCCGTTGGGGATGCCGATGTCGGCCGTGCCGGCCATTGAAAGCCAGGCGTCGGTGAAGCGCCAGCCGAGCGACGGGTCCTTCTTGCCGTAGTCCATGTGGCCGTAGATGGGCTTGCCGTCGATGGTCTTCACGTCGTTGGAGAAGAAGTCGGCGATGTCCTCGTAGGCGCTCCAGTTCAGCGGCACGCCCAGCTCGTAGCCGTACTTGGCCTTGAACTTCTGCTTCAGGTCCGGCTTGGCGAACAGGTCGGCGCGGAACCAGTACAGGTTGGCGAACTGCTGGTCGGGCAGCTGGTAAAGCTTCTTGTCGGGGCCGGTGGTGAAGCTGGTGCCGATGAAGTCGGCCAGGTCCAGCCCGGGGTTCGTCCACTCCTTGCCCTTGCCGGCCATGTAGTCGGTCAGGCTCATGATCTTGCCGTACCGGTAGTGGGTGCCAATCAGGTCGGAGTCGGAGATCCAGCCGTCGTAGATTGACTTGCCCGACTGCATGGAGGTCTGCAGCTTCTCGACGACGTCGCCCTCCTGGATCAGGTCGTGCTTGACCTTGATGCCGGTGATCTCTTCAAAGGCCTTCGCGAGCGTCTTGGATTCGTACTCGTGCGTGGTGATGGTTTCGGACACCACCGAGATCTCCTTCACGCCTTTGGCCTGCAGCTTCTTGGCAGCGTCGATGAACCACTTCATCTCATCCGCCTGCTGCTGCTTGCTCAGCGTGGAGGGTTGGAACTCGGTATCGATCCACTTCTTGGCTTCGGCCTCGCCGGCCCATGCGCCCTGACCCACAGCCAGAGCAGCAGCGGCAAAGGCCACGGCATTCAAGCGCAATTTCATGTCTGTCTCCTGAGATGGCTTCCCATTGCTTGCACTGGCACGCCGGTCGGGAAGAGATGGCCGGCCGCCTTCTTGAAAAAACTGCGTCGCTTCAGAGGGTGAGAGGGCATCCGGCGTGGCCGAGATGGCTTCCCAAAGCGCCCTGGTCTAGGCGCAAAGCACAGCCGTAGCTCGGGCTACGGCGAGCATTTGCAACGACGAGCAGGGTGGTTTGGGGAGTCAAAGCGGGCATGCTGGATGTCCTCTCACCCTCTTAGCCCTTGCGCATGATCAGCGCGAGCAGCGCCATGGAGATCACGAAGCTGATCCAGATGGACGGCTCATCCACGAGGCCGAACCACGTGACCATCTTCTCGCTCAAGGCCACGAAGGCCAGGTTGACCCAGGCCGCCGCCAGCAGGCCGATGAACAGGCGGTCGCCGCGGGTCGTCTCCAGCGGCAGCCAGCCGCGGCGGCTGGTGGTGGGCGACTTCAGCTCCCAGACCGTCATGCCGATCAGCATCAGCACGATGCTGCAGAAGAACACCGCCACCGGCAGCGTCCAGGCCATCCACTCGAACATGCTTGTCTCCTTTCGGTCGATCGCCGGGCGCTAGACGCGGCCCATCGCGAAACCCTTGGCGATGTAGTGCCGCACGAACCAGATGACGATCGCGCCGGGCACGATGGTCAGCACGCCGGCGGCGGCGAGCACGCCCCAGTCCATGCCGGAGGCACTGACCGTGCGCGTCATCGTCGCCACGATGGGCTTGGCGTTCACGCTCGTGAGCGTGCGCGCCATCAGCAGTTCCACCCAGCTGAACATGAAGCAGAAGAACGCCGCCACGCCCACGCCTGCCTTGATGAGCGGGACGAAGATGGTCAGGAAGAATCGCGGGAAGGAGTAGCCGTCGATGTAGGCCGTCTCGTCGATCTCGCGCGGGATGCCGCTCATGAAGCCTTCCAGGATCCAGACCGCCAGCGGCACGTTGAACAGCAGGTGCGCGAGCGCCACGGCAATGTGGGTGTCCATCATCCCCAGCGTGGTGTAGAGCTGGAAGAAGGGCAGCAGGAAGACGGCCGGCGGCGTCATCCGGTTGGTCAACAGCCAGAAGAAGACGTGCTTGTCACCGAGGAAGCTGTAGCGGCTGAACGCATAGGCCGCCGGCAGGGCCACCAGCAGCGAGATCACCGTGTTGATGGCCACGTAGATCAGCGAGTTGATGTAGCCGGAGTACCAGCTCTCGTCGGTGAAGATGGTCTTGTAGTGTTCCCAGGTGAAGTGCTGCGGCCAGAGGCTGAAGCTGGACAGAATCTCCGTGTTCGTCTTGAACGACATGTTGACCATCCAGTACACCGGAAGGATGGCAAACAGCAGGTAGGCGATCAGGAAGATCGTGCGCTTGCGCAAACGGCGCTCATCCATGGGCCACCTCCTTCGACTGGGTGCCCACGCGCTGCATCCAGTTGTAGAGGATGAAGCACAGCAGCAGGATGATGAGGAAGTAGATCAACGAGAAGGCCGCGGCAGGGCCGAGGTCGAACTGGCCCACGGCCTTCTGCGTCAGGTATTGCGACAGGAAGGTCGTCGCGTTGCCCGGGCCACCGCCGGTCAGCACGAAGGGCTCGGTGTAGATCATGAAGCTGTCCATGAAGCGCAGCAGCACGGCGATCATCAGCACGCCGCGCAGCTTGGGCAGCTGGATGAAGCGGAAGACGGACAGCTTGCTGGCGCCGTCGATGCGCGCGGCCTGGTAGTAGGCGTCGGGGATGGCGCGCAGGCCGGCGAAGCAAAGCAGGGCGACGAGCGGCGTCCAGTGCCACACGTCCATCACGAGCACCGTCAGCCAGGCGTCGGTCGCATGGCCGGTGTAGCTGTAGTCGATGCCGAGTTTGGCGAGCGCGGCGCCCATCAGGCCGATGTCGGTGCGGCCATAGATCTGCCAGATGGTGCCGACCACGTTCCACGGGATGAGCAGCGAGATGGCCACGAGCACCAGCACCGCCGAAGACTTCCACCCCTGGGCTGGCATCGAGAGCGCGAGGCAGATGCCCAGCGGAATCTCGACCAGCAGCACCGAAAGCGAGAACCCCACCTGGCGCAGCAGTGCGCCTTGCAAGTCCTCGTCGCGCATCACCGCCTTGAACCACTCGGTGCCGACGAACACGCGGCGCTCGGGGGAGATGATGTCCTGCACCGAGTAGTTCACGACCGTCATCAGCGGCAGGATGGCGGAGAACGCCACGCACAGGATGACCGGCAGGATCAGCAGCCATGCCTTCTGATTGACCGGCTTCATGCCATCAACTCCTCGTCCTTGTAATAGCAGGTGTGGCTGCCCTTGACGCTGAACCACGCGGTCTCGCCAAGGGCGGCCGGCGTGAGGTCGGGGCTGAGGCGCGCGCGGATCACGCTGTCGCCTGCCTTGGCGGTGACGAGCCAGTAGGTGCCGACGTCCTGCCGCTGCGTGACGACGGCCTGCAATGCGCCGGCCGCGTGGGGCTCAGTCAGCGTCACGTACTCGGGCCTAACGCCGAGCTTCGTCGCACCGGCGGGTGCACCGGGGACGACATCTGCCGGCAGGAAGTTCATCCCCGGCGAGCCGATGAAATGCCCGACGAAGGTGTGCTGCGGGCGTTCGAAGAGCTGGCCGGCCGTGCCGATCTGCACCGCGCGGCCTCGCGTCATCACCACCACTTCTTCTGCAAAGGTCAGGGCTTCGACCTGGTCGTGGGTCACGTAGATCAGCGTCAGTTTCAGCTCCTTGTGGATCTGCTTGAGCTTGCGGCGCAGCTGCCACTTGAGGTGCGGGTCGATGACGGTGAGCGGCTCGTCGAAGAGCACGGCGCTCACGTCCTCGCGCACCAGGCCGCGGCCGAGCGAGATCTTCTGCTTGGCGTCGGCCGCGAGGCCCGCGGCGCGGGTGTCGAGCTGGCCGCTCAGCTCCAGCATCTCGGCGATGACGCCCACGCGCTGCTTGATCCTGTCGCGTGGCACGCCGCGGTTCTTCAGCGGGAATGCCAGGTTCTCGGCCACCGTCATCGTGTCGTAGATGACGGGGAACTGGAACACCTGGGCGATGTTGCGCTGCTGGGGTGTCTGCCGCGTCACGTTGACGCCGTCGAACTGCACCGTGCCCTGCGACGGCGTGACGAGGCCGGAGATGATGTTGAGCAGCGTGGTCTTGCCGCAGCCCGAGGGGCCGAGCAGTGCATACGCGCCGCCATCGCGGAAGACCATCTTCAGCGGCAGCAGCGCGTAGTCTTCATCCGCCTGCGGGTTGGGGCGGTAGGCGTGGGCCAGGTCGAGTTCGATGCGGGCCATCAGGTCAGCTCCTTGCTCGGCGCCACCAGCAGCTCGCCGTTTTCGTCGAACACGTACACCTGGCCAGGGCTCAGGTACAGCGTGAGGCTGGCGCCCAGATCGAAGAAGTGCACGCCGGTCAGTTGGGCAACCAGTTCTCCCACCGGGGTCTCCACGTGCACGAAGGTGTCGGAGCCCGAGATCTCCGCCAGTTCCACCTTGCCGGGGAGGGCCACGTCGCCCGGGCGGCTTTGCAGGTGCAGCGCGCTTGCGCGCACGCCGAGGGTCAGCGTGGCGCCGTGGGTGGGCGGCAGGGAGACCGTGAACTGCACGCCCGCCGGCAGGCTCACCCCCGACGGGGTGGCGTTGCCGGCGATGAGATTCATCGGCGGGTCGCTGAAGGCGCGCGCGACGCGGATCGACCGCGGCCTGTGGAACACCTCGGCCGTGGGCCCGTACTGGAGCACTTCGCCGGCCTCCATCACGGCGGTGTAGCCGCCGAGCAGCAAGGCCTCGGTGGGCTCGGTGGTGGCGTAGACCACGGTGGAGTCGCCCACGGCGAAGAGCTGCGTGAGCTCGTCGCGCAGTTCCTCGCGCAGCTTGTAGTCCAGGTTCACCAGGGGCTCGTCGAGCAGCATCAAGGGTGCGGCCTTGGCAAGGGCGCGGGCCAGCGCCACGCGCTGTTGCTGCCCGCCCGAAAGCTCCGCGGGCAGGCGCGAGAGAAAGGGCTCGATGTGCAACTTGGCGGCCAGTTCCTGCATGCGGCCGGCGATGTTCTTCTCGCGGCGCAGCTTGAGCGGCGAGGCGATGTTGTCGTACACGCTCATCGACGGGTAGTTGATGAACTGCTGGTACACCATGGCGACGTTGCGCTCGCGCACCGGCATGCCGGTCACGTCCTTGCGGTCCACGTGGACCTGGCCGTGCGTGGGCTTGTCCAGCCCCGCCATCAAGCGCATCAGGGTCGTCTTGCCCGCTTGGGTGGCGCCCAGCAGCACCGTGACGGCGCCCGGCGCGAGCTTCAGGTCCAGTGGGTAGAGATGGGTCTCGGGGCCCACCACCTTGCCGACCCGCTCCAGCGTCAACTCCATGTCGTCGTCCTCACGCTGTCTCCAATGCTTGTCGTTGTCGTTTCACCCGGCCAGCGCGTCGCCCACCAGCGGGCGACGTCCCGGCGCTGTGCTTCGCTCATGTGCAGCCCGAGCTTGGTGCGGCGCCACAGCACGTCGTCGGGCGTGCGTGCCCATTCGTGGTCGTGCAGGTAGACGAGCTCGCCCTCGTGCAGGCCCGGTGCGATCTCTTCACCCAGGCCTTCGGCCCCAAGAACCCTGTCGATGCGAGCGCCATAGCAACGAGCCAGCCGATGGCGCAGTTTGACCGGCAGCGCCGGGTGCCGCTCCCCTAGCTTCTGTTCGAAACGGGCGAAGTCGACGTCGGGCCGCGTGGCCGGGCCGATCCAGGCGCCTAGGTCGCCACCCGGCAGCCAAGTGCCTGCGGTCCAGGCGGCCGTCTTCAAGCCCAGGCCTTTGCAAAGCCCGTCCGCCGCGTCCTCGGCCAGCTTGCGGAAGGTCGTGATCTTGCCGCCCCACACGGTCAGCAAGGGCGCGGCGTCGGTGTCCAGCTCGAGCAGGTAGTCACGGGTCACGGCCGAGGGATCTTCGGCGTCGTCCTCGATCAGCGGGCGCACGCCGGAGTAGCTCCACACCACGTCGCCCGGCGCCACCGGCTTGGCCATGTAGCGGCTCGCCTGTTCGCAGAGGTAGCGGATCTCGTCGTCGTCGATCTTCGCGTCGCCGGCCGGGCCCTTGTGCTCGACGTCGGTGGTGCCGATGAGCGTGTAGTCGCCCTCGTAGGGAATGATGAAGATGACGCGCTTGTCGGCGCCTTGCAGCGCGTAGGCGTGGTCGTGGTCGAACAGCTTGGGCACGACGATGTGGCTGCCCTTGACCAGCCGCAGCGGCTTGATCTTCGATGCCTGCGCGTGGGCGTGCTCCTTCAGGAACTGCGCCGCCCACGGCCCCGCGGCGTTGACCAGGGCGCGGGCGCGCACGAGGCGGACGGTGCCCGCGCCGTCTTTGAGGGTGACCTGCCAATGGGTGCTGTCGCGCTGGGCGTCGATACAGCGCCAACCCGGCAACACCTGGGCCCCCCGCTCGGCGGCATCCAGCGCGTTGAGCACCACGAGCCGGGCATCGTCGGTCCAACCGTCGGAGTACAGGAAGGCACGGGAATAGCGCGGGTTCAACGGGGCGCCCAATGCGTGCCCGCGCAGGTGGATGGTGCGCGAGCCGGGCAGGAACTCGCGTCGCGCGAGGTGGTCGTAGAGGAACAGGCCGATGCGCATCATCCACACCGGGCGCATGCTCGGGTCGTGGGGCACCACCAGCCGCAGCGGACGCATGATGTGCGGGGCGCTGCGCAGCAGCACCTCACGCTCGGCCAGCGCCTTGCGCACCAGCAGGAAGTCGTAGTACTCCAGGTACCGGATGCCGCCGTGGATCATCTTGGTGGATGCCGACGACGTATGGGCGGCCAGGTCGTTCTTCTCGCAAAGCACCACCGACAGGCCGCGCCCGGCCAGGTCACGTGCGATGCCGGCACCATTGATGCCACCGCCCACGATGAGCACGTCGCACGCTTGCGCTGCACTCGGGTGGGCGGGAGATGCGGCCGGTTGTGTCACGCCCGTCGGGGAGTCGTTCAAGCTGTCTCCGATCTTCGTGTGGTCGCCGAGCAATGCGCGCCGGGCAGGTTCGCTTTTGTTCGTATGCGTTCGAAGTTTTTCTTTTTAAGTCACAAGCGAACGCTGCGCAAGAGCAAATCCACCCCTATGGAACATCTCCGCGCGCCTTTACGCTGGCCCCCCAAGCTTGAACCCTGCCTTGCGCGCATGATCCCCAACCCTCGACAAGCCCTGCTGATCCAGGAGGTGCGCAACCGCGGCGCGGTCTCGGTGGAGGCCTTGGCCGAACAGTTCGGCGTGACGCTGCAAACGGTGCGTCGCGACGTGAAGCAGCTCGCCGCTTCGGGCCTGCTCGCGCGCTTTCACGGCGGCGTGCGCATGCCCACCTCGACGACCGAGAACATCGCGTACCGGCAGCGCCAGCAGCTCAACGAGCACAGCAAGCAGCGCATCGCGCGGGCCATCGCGGCGGTCGTGCCGCAAGACTGCTCGCTGATCATCAACATCGGCACGACGGCCGAAGCGGTTGCGCGCGAGCTGATGAACCACAAGGGCCTGCGCGTCATCACCAACAACCTCAATGTCGCCGCCATCCTGAGCGACAACCCCGCCTGCGAGGTCATCGTGGCGGGTGGCGTGGTGCGGTCCCGCGACCGGGGCATCGTCGGCGAAGCCACGGTGGACTTCATCAGCCAGTTCAAGGTGGACATCGGGCTGATCGGCATTTCCGGCATCGAGGACGACGGCACCTTGCGCGACTTCGACTATCGCGAGGTCAAGGTGGCGCGGGCGATCATCGAGCACTCGCGGCAGGTGTGGCTGGCGGCCGATCATTCGAAGTTCAACCGGCCGGCCATGGTCAAGCTGGCCAGGCTCGACGAGGTCGACATGCTGTTCACCGACCAGGTGCCGCCAGCGCCGTTTCCAGCCCTGCTGGCGGAAGCGGGGGTGCAGTGCGAGGTGGCGCCTTGAGATGGAGCTCAAAGGCAAACCAAATAGGCACGCAGGCACAGAGGCAAGGCATGAAGGCTGCTTCTCGGTGCCTCTGTGCCCCTGTGTCAGCGCCGCGAACTCCAAGGCGTCACAGAAACTCAGGCTTCATCTTGGACGCCTCGTCCGCGAGCTTGGTCAACCGGGTGGCCTGTCCCACGACGAAATCACGGAGTTGGCCTGCAAAGGCGCGCTCACTGTCGTCGATGTAGTCGTCCGCCAAGGCCTGTGCCAGCGTGTGTTCCACCACCAGTTTGGCCAGCCGTGCGGCCTCGCGTTTCAGTAGCTTCCTGTCGACCCCGCATCGCTGCGCAAAGTCGGCCAGCTGAAACGCTCCTACCTCTTCCAGCGAGAAGGCATCGCCCCAGGCCATGGCCAACTGGTGGTCGATGCCTGCGTACTGAACCACACTGACCAGGTCATACCAGGGCGCCGGGTCCAGTCCCTCGCGTCGCACGAAGAACGAGAAGTTCTTGCCGTGCGCGTCGCAGTTGCCGATCAGGAATTGGAACAGGGCCCACCTCAGCAGGGTCATGCGTGCCACGGCCTTGTTGACGGTCTGCTCCACGCGTTCGAACAGCATTTGGAAACTCACGCCCTCCCGGATGTTGCGGACGTGCGCGCCACTCCCCAGGTTCCGCTCGTACTTGAAGCTCTCGGGCAGGTCCGAGGCCTGACAGGCGTCGATGATGTGCAGGCGCCGCACGGTGGGCTCGTTGGCGCCATGCGCGGCACCGTCTCCGGCGCCTTGCACGACAACCCGGTCGAAGCGGCGGACGACGAGTACCGGCCGTGGTGTCCGATAGATGCCGACCTCCGCGACGGGCAGCTTCATGCGCCGCGCCAATGACATGCAGAAGTGTTCGTTGACGACGAGATGCGGTGTCACACCACGCGCGGGGTCGGGCTTGAGGATGTGAGTCGATGCCAGGGGCGGCTCGACCAGGAACAGACGTCCTGCGTCGCTCAGCGGGCGGTCCAGGTAGACCATCAACTTGTCCTGCACGCCCGCGATGGACATGCGGACCTTGCCATCCCAGACGGCCAGCGGAATCTGGTCGCGCTCGGCAATTCGTTGGTCCAGTTCTTCGCGGGTCACCTCACGCGGCGGTTTGGCGGCGGCGGCCGGCGGCACGTCATCCGAGCGCCAGAATCGGAACGCCCCGGTGGTCTCGGTCCCAAGTGCGCTGATGAGGGCGTAGATGTTCGACTTGGAGACACGATAGGTCGTGGCCGTGACGTCGAGCGCGCGGCCCTCGGGCAACAGGTTCTCCACGAAGCGCTTTACGGCACCGACGGCATAGCCGTCGGCCGGGGGTTGGAAGGGCAGCGCAGGCGACAGGGGAAACGCTCCCGGCGCCGCGACCCAGTTCGCTTCGTAGTCCAGCGACCACCGGTCGTTCAGGGCCTCATAGCCCAGCGTCGCGACCTTCTGGCCGTCGGCCCAGAGGTTGAGCGCATGCGGGGCAACAGGGGCGTCGGCGGCCGAGTTCATGGCTGCTCCGGAGGCTCGACTCCGGGACGCGAGACGGACTGCATCGTTGGGTGGTCCTTGGGGCCGAGCACGAGGGCGAGCCCCAGGCTGTCCAACACCGCCAGCAGCTTGTCCAGTCGCACGGAGCCCTTGCCGTTCTCGAGGCGGGAGAGCAGGTCGACGGAGACGCCGCTCAAAGAGGCCGCATCGTCGATGCGCAGCGACTGTGCCCGACGACGGGCTCGGATGGCCGGGCCGAGGGCGCCGGCATCCACGACGCGCAGGAGTTCGGGTGGCGGGGCGGTAGGGTTGGAAGTCATTTCGGAATTCCCGGGATGGGCCTTCCTGGTCATTGCTGGAAGGTTGGATTACTTGAATTCCGAAATAATGCCACAACTGTGGGTTTCGCCGCCTCTAATCCATTAAATTCCGAAACTGCCAGCGAGCGACTGCATAAAGGCGAGTTGAATTCTCAAAGCGCAGCCCGTCGTGGGCGATGACACCCGACCGCGTTTCGTCCGTCAGCCCCCGGCGTCAGGCCCCGCGCATTGCCCGCTTCGCCGACAACGCCATGAAGACGGCGAACACGACGACGACGACCAGGCCGGCGGTCAGCGACGAATGCTCGGCGATCAGCCCGATCAGCGGCGGGCCGGCCATCATGCCGAGGTAGCCGACGCCCGACACGGCCGCGATGCCGTGGGCCGAAGACACGCCGGGCACTTGTGACGCCGCGCTGAAGATCACCGGCACGACGTTGGACAGGCCCAGCCCCACCAGCGCGAAACCGATCAGCGCCACGACGGGCGAGGGCAGGGCCAACGCCAGCGCCATGCCGGCGGCGCCGAGTACGCCGCTGGCCCGCATCAGCTTCGTGCCCGACATGCGCGCTCGCACCCAGTCGCCGCCGAACCGGCCCACGGCCATCGCGCCGCTGAAGCTGGCGTAGGCGAGGGCCGCGGTGCTGGGCTCGCTGCCGCGCTCCTGCTTCATGAAGAGCACGCTCCAGTCGTACATCGCGCCTTCGGCGATCAAGCCCATGGACGCCAGCACGCCCAGCAGCAGCAGCGGGCCACGCGGAATGCTCAGCGGTCGCTTTTCATCGGCCGCACCAGGCTCGACGGGCAGCATCGCGCGGCTGGCCACCAACGCGCAGACGGCACCCAGGCCGGTGGCCACGAAGAGATGGCCCTGCGGCGTGAGGCCCAGCGCTGGCGCGACGCTGCCCAGGCCCGCGCCTGCCATGCCGCCGAGGCTGAACATGCCGTGAAAGCCGCTCATCAGCGGCCGCTTGGACAGGCGCTCGATCTCGGTCGCCTCGACGTTGACTGACACATCGAGCAGGCTGCCCGTGATGCCGAAACCCAGCATGACGATCAGCAGCGCTGCGTAGGACGAAAAGGCCAGCAGGCAGGCGACGCTGGCGCAGCACAGCACGCCCATCGTGCCAGCCACGGCGCTCGGGCCGAAGCGGCCGACGATGCGGCCCGCCTGGGCCAGGGCCAGCAGCGCACCAACGCCACCGGCCAGCATGGCCAGTGCGAGGGCCTGCTCGCCCAACCCGTAATGGCTCTTCACGGTGGGCACATGCACGCCCCAGGTGGCGAACATGACGCCGAGCACGAAGAACTGCGTGCGCAGGGCCCGCGAGGCGCCGGTCAGGGAGACCGTCACTTGGCCGAGGCAGTCACGCGGCTGAAGAAGTCG
Organism: Roseateles sp. P5_E4; assembly: GCF_054049255.1. Taxonomy (NCBI): domain Bacteria; kingdom Pseudomonadati; phylum Pseudomonadota; class Betaproteobacteria; order Burkholderiales; family Sphaerotilaceae; genus Roseateles; species Roseateles sp. P5_E4. The sequence continues at coordinate 139,788 of NZ_JBFUMS010000002.1, forward strand.
TAGACGCCCTGGTCGCCCATCTTGCGGGCGTCGGCCAGCTCGCCGCCTTCGGTGGCGTAGATCAGCTTGCCTTGCGGCGACAGCACGGCGACGGCGGGGATGCCCTTCTTCAGCGGCACGCGATAGCTCTCGGCAATGTCGACATTGCGGTCGAAGCGGCCGACGTCGACCTTGACGACCTTGAAGCTCTTGGCGATCAGCGGCGCGCTCGGGCCGTGCTTGAAGCTGTTGTCCAGCATGCGGCAGTCGCCGCACCAGTTGGCTCCGAAGACGACGAGGACGGGCAGCTTGGCCTTCTCGGCCTCGGCCAATGTGGTGCGGATCGCGGCCTTGGCGTCGACGCCTTCGTCGTAGATGGCCGGCGGGCCGCCGGCGGTGGCGCAAAGGCTGGTGGCAACGAGGAGGGCGGTGGTCAGGAAACGCATGGCGGTGGGAGCGGCATTGGTTCGTGCAGCGCAGTATGGGTCAGAAAATTGGAAGCGATTCCAGCAGGGTCTAGCGTGAGGCCTGCTCGAAGAAGCGCCAGATCACGTCATTGGCGTCCAGCGCCTGTGAGGCCGCCTCCTTGCCGCGGCGCACGCTTTGCGCGCCAGGCCAGGAATGACCGCCGGTCTCGGTGACGCAGAGCTGCACGCTGACGCCGCCGCTGCAGCCGCTGTAGGTCTCGCAGGTGGCGCCGGGCTTGTCGAGCACGCGCTGCGGCGGCACCGCGCAGTGGTCGCGCTGCACCCAGCGCGAGATCGTCTCGGGCACGGAGATGAAGCTCATGACCTTGCTCTCGTCGCGGAAGGCGCCTTGGCCGGCGCCGCCGTTGAAGAGCACATGGTCATCATCCTTGGCGTGGATGTGCAGCACCGGGATGGGCTTGCTCGGCGCGCAGCTGGCGGTGGCATCGGTGCCGGCGACCGAAGCGACGGCGCGGAACACGTCGGCAGCCTCGCAGGCCAGGCGGTGGCTGAGCATGCCACCGTTGGACATGCCGGTGGCGAAGACGCGGCTGGCGTCGATGCTGTATTTTTCCTTGATCGCCATGACGGTGGCGCGGACGAAGGCGACGTCGTCCACATTGCGGTCGCGCGCGTCGCCGCAGCAGCCGCCGGCGTTCCAGGTGGCGAATTTCCCACCCGGCAGCTTGCTGTAGCCATTGGGGAAGGCGACGACGAAGCTGGCCTCGTCGGCCTTCTTCTGCAAGCCGTATTTCTCGTCGTCGGCCATGTACCCGGCATGGCCGCCGCCGCCGTGGAAGGCCAGCACCAGCGGCGCGGGGCGGCTGGCGTCATAACCCGTCGGCAGATGGACCAGCACCTTGCGGCCCTGCACCTGCAGCTCCTGCAGGCCGCCGCCCTTGTCGGCGCGGCGCTCCTCGATGCGGGCCTTGATGCGTTCTCGCAGCGTCCCTTGGGCCTGCGCCGTTGGCAGCAGCGTCAGCAGGACAAGGGCAAGCGCCAGCCCGCGCATGGGGTCAGCCTCCGCCGCCCAAGGCACGGTACAGCGCCACCAGGTTCTGCGCGCGCTGGCTTTGCACCTGCACCAGGGTCTGCTGGGCCGCGAACAGCGAGCGCTGTGCGTCCAACCGGTCCAGGGCGCTGGAGACACCGGCCGTGTAGCGCTGCTCGGCCGCGTTCAGGCGGCGAGTCTCGGCTTCCACCTGGGCAGCCAGTGCGGCGCGCTGTTCGGCCAGCGTGGCGCGGCCCGCGAGGCTGTCGGCGACCTCGCGGAAGGCGGTCTGGATGGCCTTCTCGTACTGGGCCAGCGCAATGTCCCGCGACGCACGTGCTCCGGCCAGGTTGGCGCGGTTGCGGCCGGCGTCGAAGAGGGGCTGGATCAGCTGCGGCGCAAAGCTCCAGGCCGAGTTCTTGAACAGGTCGGACAGATGGCCGCTGGCCGTGCCGACGCTGCCGGTCAGCGTGATGCGCGGCCAGAAGGCGGCGCGGGCGGCATCGATGTTGGCGTCCGTTGCGCCGAGCTGGAACTCGGCCTGGCGGATGTCGGGCCGGCGTGTCAGCACCTCGCTGGGCACCCCGGCGGGCAACTCGGCCAGGGGCTCGAAGTCCGCCAGGTCGCCGGTGGGCGCGGGCAGGTCGGCCGGCAGCGGGCCGCCGATCAGCAGGGCCAGCGCGTTCTCGTCCAGCGCGCGCTGGCGCTGAGCCTGAGCCAGCACGGCGCGGGCCGCCTGCCAGGAGGACTCGGCCGAGCGCAGGTCCAGCTCGCCTGACACGCCGCCTTCGAAGCGCTGGCGGGTCAGCGACAGCGACTGCTCGCGCGTGGCGAGGGCGTCGCGCGTGATCTTGAGCAGGGCCTCGTCGGCCTGCAGCGCGATCTCGGCATTGGCGACGCTCGCCACCAGCGCCGTGCGCACCGCCTGCTGGTTGGACTGTGCCGCCAGCACCTGCGCGGCGGCCGCGGCGCTCAGGCCACGCAGGCGGCCGAACAGGTCCAGCTCATAGGCCGAGACCTGCAGGCCGGCCTGGTAGACGCTGTTGATGCCGCCAGCCGCCGTCGGCGTGCGCGAGCCGCTGATGCCGGCGTTGACGGTGGGCCAGAGGTCGGCATCGCGCGCCGAAGCGGTGGCGCGGGCGCTCTCGATGTTGAGCACCGCCACGCGCAGGTCGCGGTTGTTGGCCAGGGCCAGCGGGATCAGCTTTTGCAGCCGCGCGCCCTTGAAGGCCTGGGCCCAGGGCAACTCGGTGGCGGCCGTCGCGCCAGGGCCACCGGCTTGCGGAAAGGCTTGCGGCATGGCGGCGGCCGCGGCTTCCGAGGCAACCGGGCGCTTGGGCTCGGGGCCGGCGCAGGCGGCCAGCAGCGCCGCGAGGGCGATCAGCGAGAGAGACGTCTTCATGCCTGACCTCCCGTGTCATCTTCCGCCTCGTGGGCATCGCGCTTGCGCTGGCGCTCGCTCCCCGGGAAGAAGCGGCGCACAACGACGAAGAACACCGGCACGAAGAACACGGCCAGCGCCGTGGCCGTCAACATGCCGCCCAGCACGCCGGTGCCGATGGCACGCTGGCTGGCCGAGCCGGCACCGCTGGCGAGCACCAGCGGCAGCACGCCCAGCATGAAGGCGAGGGACGTCATGATGATGGGACGGAAGCGCAGGTGGGCCGCTTCGCGCACCGCGTCGAACACGCTCTTGCCGTGGGCCTGCAGGTCCTTGGCGAACTCGATGATCAGCACCGCGTTCTTGGCCGACAGGCCGATGATGGTGATCATGCCGACCTTGAAATAGACGTCGTTCTCCAACCCCCGGAAGGTCGCGCCCAGCACCACGCCGAGCACGCCCAGCGGCACCACGAGGACGACGGCGAGAGGGATGCTCCAGCTCTCGTACAGCGCCGCCAGGCACAGGAACACGGCCAGCAGCGAGAAGCCGAACAGGATGAAGGCGGTGGAGCCCGAGAGCTTTTCCTCGCGCGACTGGCCGGTCCACTCGTAGCCGAAGCCGTCGGGCAGGGTGGCCGCGATCTTCTCCATCTCGGCGATGGCCACGCCGGTGGACACGCCCTTGGCCGGCTCGCCCAGGATGCGCATGGCCGAGTAGCCGTTGTAGCGCACGGTCTGCATGGCGCCGGTGACCCACTTGCTGGTCGAGAAGGCGCTCAGAGGCACCGGCTGGCCGGCGCTGTTGAGCACGTTGAGCCGGGCGAGGTCCTCGGGCTGCATGCGCGCGGGCGCATCGGCCTGCACGATGACGCGCTGCAGGCGGCCGGTGTTGGGGAAGTCGTTCACGTAGGTGGACCCCAGCGACGTGCCCAGCACCGCGTTGACGGCGCCAATGTTCACGCCCAGCGCCTGCGCACGGTCGCGGTCGATGCTGAGCTCCAGCTGCGCGGCGTCCTCCAGGCCGTCGGGGCGCACGGCGTTCAGCAGCGGGTTCTTGGCCGCGGCGCCCAGCAGTTGGTTGCGCGCGGCCAGCAGTTCGGCGCGCGTGTGGCCGCTTCGGTCCTGCAGGCGGAAGGCGAAGCCGTTGGCGCGGCCCAGATCGCGAATGGGCGGCGGGCTGGTCGGGAAGATGATGGCGTCGCGCACCTTGCTCAGCGCCCCGAAGGCGCGGGCGGCCAGGCCTTGCGCGGAGTGCTCGGGGCCGTGGCGCTCGTCCCAGGGCTTGAGCGTGACGAAGGCCAGGCCTGCGTTCTGCCCCGCGCCCGAGAAGCTGAAGCCGACCACGCCGACCATGCTCTCCACCTCGGGCTGCTTGAGCATGTAGTCCTCGACCTGCTTCACGACATTCAGCGTGCGGGCTTGGGTGGCGCCCGGCGGCAGCTGGATGTTGACGAGGATGTTGCCCTGGTCTTCATTGGGCACGAAGGAGGTGGGCAGCTTCTGGAACACCAGCACGGCCGCCGCGATGACGGCCGCGTAGACCACGGCCATGCGCGCGCCGCGGTAGATGAACTTGGACACCCAGCCCTCGTAGCCCTTGGCCGTGCGCGAGAAGCCGCGGTTGAACCAGCCGAAGAAGCCGCGCTTCTCCAGGTGGTGGCCGGCCTCCACGGGCTTGAGCAGCGTGGCGCAAAGCGCCGGCGTCAGCGACAGCGCCAGGAAGGCCGAGAAGGCGATGGAGCTGACCATCACCGCCGAGAACTGGCGGTAGATGTTGCCGATGGAGCCCGAGAAGAAGGCCAGCGGCACGAACACCGAGATCAGCACCACCGTCACGCCGACGATGGCGCCGGAGATCTGCCCCATGGCTTTGCGCGTGGCCTTGAGGGGCGACAGCCCCTCCTCGCTCATGACGCGCTCGACGTTCTCCACCACGACGATGGCGTCGTCCACCACGATGCCGATGACCAGCACCATGCCGAACATCGTCAGCACGTTGATGGAGAAGCCCAGGGCCAGCAGCGTGGCGAAGCTGCCCAGCAGCGCGATGGGCACGACCAGCGTGGGGATGATGGTGTAGCGGATGTTCTGCAGGAACAGGAACATCACGAGGAACACCAGCGCGACGGCCTCCACCAGCGTCTCGACGACCTGCGAGATGGAGATGTCGATGAACAGCGAGCTGTCGTAGGGGATGGTGGCCTTCACGCCCGCCGGGAAATAGGGCTCCAGCTGCTTGAGCCGCTGCTTGATGAGCTTGGCCGTCTGCAGCGCATTGGCCGCAGGGGCAAGCTGTACGCCCACGCCGGCCGACGGGTTCCCGTTCAGTCGCGTGGAGCGGCCGGTATAGCTGTCAGCGCCCAGCTCGATGCGGGCCACGTCCTTGAGCCGCACGGTGGAGCCGTCGGCGTTGGCGCGCAGGATGATGTTGCCGAACTGCTCCACGTTCGTGAGCTGGCCGCGCACGACGACCGTGGCCGCGACCGGTTGGCCGGGCACATTGGGCAGGTCGCCGATGGAGCCGGAGCTGACCTGGGCGTTCTGTGCCTGGATGGCCGCGTTGACGTCGGCCGGCGCGAGTCGGAAGCCCACGAGCTTGGCCGGGTCCAGCCAGATGCGCATGGCGCGCTCGGTGCCGAACAGCAGGCCCTGGCCCACGCCGGGCACGCGCTGGATCTCGGGCAGCACGGTGCGCGAGGCGTAGTCGCCCAGCGCGATGGGGTCGAAGGCCGGGTTGCTGCTCGACAGGATGATGAAGAGCAGGAAGTTGGGGTTGGCCTTGTCCACCCGCACGCCCTGCTGGATGACGGCCTGAGGCAGCCGCGGCTGAGCGCGGGCGTAGCGGTTCTGCACGTCCACCTGGGCCAGGTCGGGGCTGGTGGCCGGGTCGAAGCTCATCGTGATGGAGCCGGTGCCGTCGGCTTGCGCCACGGCTTCCATGTAGATCAGGCCGGGTGAGCCGTTCATCTCGCGCTCGATGACGCTGATGACCGAGTCCTCCAGCGTCTGCGCCGAGGCGCCGGGGTAGCTGACCGACAGCACGATGGACGGCGGCGCCACCGGCGGGTACTGCGCGATCGGCAGCTGCGTGACCGCGACGATGCCGATGACCGTGATGAACAGGGCGATGACCCACGCGAAGATGGGTCGGTTGATGAAGAACTGCGCCATGTGAGGTCAGGCCTTCGAGGCGGCCGAAGCAGGGGCTGCGGCGGGGGCCGATGCTGCTGCTGGCGCCCATGGCACCGGGCGCGCCTTGCCACCGGCCTTGGCCTTCTGCAGGCCGTCGACGATGACCTTCTCGCCGGCATTGAGCCCGCTCAGGATCAGCGCCTTGCCGCCCTGGGCCGGGCCCAGCTTCACGGGCCGCGCGCTGACGCTGCCGTCGTCGGCCACCACTAGCACGGTCTCGCCGGTCGCGCCGCGCGCCACCGCTTGTGCCGGCAGCCAGACGGCGTCGCTCACCTCGGCCTGGGCCAGACGCACGCGCACATACAGACCCGGCAGCAGCAGGCCCTTGGGGTTGGGCAGCTCGGCGCGCAGCGTGATCTGGCCGGTGGCGGCGTCCACGCTGAGGTCCGAGAACAGCAGCTTGCCGGCCTGCGGGTAGACGCTGCCGTCTTCCATCAGCACTTGCACTTGCGCTGCGTCCTTGCCGCCCGCGCGTTGCAGCTTGCCGTCGGCCAGCGCCTGGCGCAGCCGCATCACCTCGGCGGCCGACTGCGTGAAGTTGACGTAGAGCTTGTCGATCTGCTGCACGATGGCCAGCGGCGTGGCCTCGCCCTGGCCCACCAGCGCACCCTCAGTGACCAGCGCGCGGCCGATGCGGCCGGAGATGGGCGAGGTGACGGCGGCATAGCCGAGGTTGATCTGCGCTGTCTGCACGGCGGCCTTGCCGGCGGCCACGTCGGCCTTGGCCTGGCCCGCCGCGGCCTGGGCGCTCAGCGCCTCCTGCTGGCTGACGGCCTGGGTCTTGGCCAGCGGTGCATAGCGGTCCGCCAGCGACTGGGCCTGCAGCAGATTGGCTTCGGCGCGTGCGAGCGTGGCCTGAGCGCTGGCGAGGGAGGCGCGGTAGGGCGCGGCGTCGATCTCGAACAAGGCCTGGCCGGCCTTGACGTCGCTGCCCTCACTGAAGAGGCGCTTGTTCAGGATGCCGGCGGCGCGGGCGCGCACCTGAGCAACGCGGAAGGCCTCAAGCCGACCGGGCAGTTCGGCGGCGAGGTCGGCACGGCCCGGCGTGACGGTGACGACGCCCACTTCGGGCGGGGGCGGCGTGGCCGCCGCAGTCTGGCTGTTGGACTGGCCGCAACCGCCCAGCCCCATGCCCAGTGCCACCAAGATGCCCAGCCGAGCGCTGCTACCCCATGCCAACTTCATCATTGCGTCCTGTTCGACTTGCTTCTCGACGGCCCGCTCCGGCGCCGACTCTGGCGCCGGGAGCAAAACCACTGACTTTAGCCATGCGATCGCTTTCACGCCGGTGAAGCAACGCAAAGCCCTGAGGCGGGCTTGGGCGTCACAGGGCCCTAACTAACGCTGGCATTGAGCGCCGCCAGCCGCGCGCGCTGCACGGCGCGGCCGATGTCCGGCCCCTTGGCGCCGCGCGCAATGGCCGCTGCGCTGGCGGCGGCGAGGTCGACCTTCAGCGTCGCCGCCAGGTCGGCAGCGAGGCGCTCGCGCTGCGGGTAGTCGCGGTCCTCCAGCCCGAGGCGGCCGCGGGCGTCGCATTCGCAGGCCCACAGCATTTCGGCAAAACGTTCGGGCCGGCGCCAGGCGTCGCAGCGCTCCAGCAGGCGCAGCCGCGCCTCGGCGCTGAAGGCGCTGCTCTGGTGCACATGGGTGTGCTCGCGGGCGACCAGCTCGGCCAGTTCGCGGCAATCGGTCGGCACTTTCCAGCGCGCGCTGACCTCGCGGGCCAACTTTTCGCTGCGCACCTCGTGAGCGATGTGGCGCGGCAGCTCCTCCTTGCGCGTCGTGCCCTTGCCGAGGTCGTGGCACAGGCAGGCGTAGCGCACGGTCAGCGGCGCCTTCAGCCGGGCGCATTGGTCCAGCACCATCAGCAGATGGATGCCGGTGTCGACCTCGGGATGGTGGGCCTCGGGCTGCGGCACGCCGAACAGGGCCTCCACTTCGGGCAGCAGCCGCGCTAACGCGCCAGCCTGGCGCAGCACCTCGAACATGCGCGACGGCTTGTTCTCCATCAGGCCGCGCGACAGCTCCTGCCAGACGCGTTCGGCCACCAGCGCATCCACCTCGCCGGCCGCGACCATGGCGCGCATCAGCTCGACGGTCTCGGGCGCCACCGTGAAGTCCGCAAAGCGCGCCGCAAAGCGGGCCAGGCGCAGGATGCGCACCGGGTCCTCGGCAAAGGCGGGCGACACATGGCGCAGCACTTTGTCGCGGATGTCACGCTGGCCGTCGTGGGGGTCGACGAGGCGCCCCTGCTCGTCCTGGGCCATTGCGTTGATCGTCAGGTCGCGGCGCGCCAGGTCCTGCTCCAGCGTCACGTCGGGCGCGGCATGGAAGGCGAAGCCGTGATAGCCGGCGGCTGTCTTGCGCTCGGTGCGGGCCAGGGCCACTTCCTCGCGCGTGTCGGGGTGCAGGAAGACGGGGAAGTCCTTGCCGACCGGCAGGTAGCCGGCGGCCAGCAGCTCCTGCGGCGATGCGCCTACGACGACCCAGTCATGGTCTTGCACGGCCAAGCCGAGCAGGCGGTCGCGCACGGCGCCGCCAACGAGATAGGTCTGGAAGGAGGAAGACATGGATGGGTCGCTGGCCTTGGCTCAGGAAATGCCCGTCAGGAGGGGAAGGAACCAGTGGCCACCCGGGATGCCATACATGCGCGTGGAGGTGCCGCCGATGCCGGTTGAGCAGGTCATGGACCGTTCGCGGACCGCGACGGTGCTGAGCAAGGCATTTGATCCGGTCGGCTGGACCGCGGCCCAGCCGCGGTCGATCTGCAGCGCAACGTAGAACAGCCAGTCGCCACTGTTCTCCATGCCGTCCACTCGGGCACACGAATCCAGTGTGGCGCGCGGGGTCATGGTCTGAAGCAGGGCGCCGGCTCGGCGGGCTGACCACCACGAGCTGTGCTCGTCGTCGGGGTGAGACGCGACCAATCCCTTGGCATGGGCATCCACCAGCGCCTTGTCGAGCAAGACGATCGCGTGCTGCAGTTGCACGGCGATGCAGGAAGCCGGACGTTGGCTCGCCACCTGGATGTGCTTGATGGTCACTTCGCCGCATCCCGCCGGTGCGGCCGGCGTGGCGGACGTCAGAGTCAGCAGCGCGCCGCCAACAAGAAGGGCCAGCCGGCCGACGCGCACGGTCAGGGCAGTGGAGGGCATACCGCCAGTATCGGCCCGCCGGCTGTCCGGTCGTCAGCGCCTGCGGCCAGGTCCTCGCCCTTGGCTGCCGGAGAGCTCGATCTGGAACTTGGACAAAGGCCCGCCGGAACGGCCACACTTGCGGCATGCAGATTCTCAGTGAACACCGCTGCTTTGCCGGCACCCAGCGCTTTCACCAGCACGACTCGGCCGAGATCGGCCTGCCGATGCGCTTCGGCCTCTTCCTGCCGCCCGAGCCGCGCGCGCTGCTGGTCTTTCTGGCCGGCCTGACCTGCACCGAGGAAACCTTCGCGACGAAGGCCGGCGCGCAGGCGCTGGCGGCCGAGCTGGGCCTGGCCCTGCTGACGCCCGACACCAGCCCGCGCGGTGCCGGCGTGGCAGGCGAGAGCGAGGCCTGGGATTTCGGCGTCGGCGCGGGTTTCTATCTCGATGCGACGCGCGAGCCGTGGGCCAAACACTGGCGCATGGAGAGCTGGCTGATGCGAGAGCTGCTGCCGCTGGTGCAGCGCGAAACCGGGCTCGCGCGCGTCGGCCTGTTCGGTCACTCCATGGGAGGCCATGGCGCGCTGACTCTGGCGTTGCGCCATCCCGGCCGCTTCGCGTCACTGTCGGCCTTTGCGCCCATCGCCGCACCCATGCAATGCCCCTGGGGCCAGAAAGCCTTCAGTGGCTATCTCGGCGAGGACCGGGCCGCCTGGGCTGCCCACGACGCCAGCGCGTTGATGCAGTCACAGGCCAGCGCCCCTTACCCGGAGGGCATCCTCATCGACCAGGGCCAGGCCGACAAATTCCTGGCCGAGCAACTGCACCCCGAAGCCTTCGAGGCCGCCTGCGCCGCCAAGGGTCAACCCTTGACCCTGCGCCGCCATGCCGGCTACGACCATGGCTACTACTTCATCGCCAGCTTCATGGGCGACCACCTGCGCCACCACGCGAGCCAATTGTTCTAGGGGGTTGGGCGCCGGCTTTGCAATTCTTGTGGGAAGCCACAGTCGCCGCCGCCGGCCTTCGCACCTAAGCTGCCGCCGAAGCCAGTTCCGCTCGAAGAACTGATGGAGACACGCATGCAAGCTGCCACCGGCCGCCAGCCTTTCTACCGTTCGCTGTACCTGCAGGTCATCACAGCCATCCTCATCGGCGTGCTGATCGGCCACTTCTGGCCACAGACGGGCGAGGCGCTCAAGCCGCTGGGCGACGGCTTCATCAAGCTGATCAAGATGATCATCGCGCCCATCATCTTCTGCACGGTGGTGGTGGGCATCGCCGGCATGGAGGACATGAAGCGTGTCGGCAAGACCGGCGGCTATGCGCTGCTGTACTTCGAGGCCGTGTCCACCATCGCGCTGATCGTCGGCCTCATCATCGTCAACGTGCTGCAGCCGGGCGACGGCATGCATGTGGACCCCAAGACGCTGGACACCAAGGGCATCGCTGCGTACACCGGCCCGGGCAAGCTGCAGGGCACGGTGGACTTCCTGCTCGCCATCATCCCGACCACGGTGGTGGACGCCTTCGCCAAGGGCGAGATGCTGCAGGTGCTGCTGTTCGCGCTGCTGTTCGGCTTTGCGCTGCACCGCTTCGGCGGGCGTGGCACGCTGGTGTTCGACGTCATCGAGAAAACCTCGCACGTGCTGTTCGCCATCGTCGGCATGATCATGAAGCTTGCGCCCATTGGCGCCTTCGGTGCGATGGCCTTCACCATCGGCAAGTACGGGCTGGGCTCGCTGGTCTCGCTGGCCAAGCTGATGGGTGCCTTCTACGCCACCTGCCTGATCTTCATCTTCATCGTGCTGGGCACCATCGCCAGGCTGCATGGCTTCTCGGTCTGGAAGTTCATCAAGTACATCAAGGAAGAGCTGTTCATCGTGCTGGGCACGTCGTCCAGCGAATCGGTGCTGCCGCGCATGATGGCCAAGCTCGAGAACCTCGGCGTGCGCAAGTCCACCGTCGGCCTCGTCATCCCGACCGGCTATTCCTTCAACCTCGACGGCACCTCCATCTATCTGACGATGGCGGCCGTCTTCATCGCCCAGGCGACCGACACGCCGATGACTCTGATGCAGCAACTGACGCTGCTGGGCGTGCTGCTGCTGACCTCCAAGGGCGCGGCCGGCGTGACGGGCAGCGGCTTCATCGTGCTGGCAGCCACGCTGTCGGCCGTCGGCCATGTGCCGGTCGAGGGGCTGGCGCTGATCCTGGGCATCGACCGCTTCATGTCCGAGGCGCGGGCGCTGACCAACCTGGTGGGCAACGGCGTCGCCACGGTGGTGGTGGGCAAGTGGACGGGTGACCTGGACATGCCTCGACTGCAGGCTGTGCTGGACAACGAGACGCCGGCCGAGGCCGAGGAGCCGGAAGCCGTGCTGGACGCGAAGACCCCGCACATGGCACCCTAGCGGAGGCCCGCACGGTCGTGCTAAATTGCGGGCATGGAAACCCGCAGCGAACGCGCCGAGATCACGCTGGCCGCCATCGTCGGCGCGGCACTCGACATGGCCGTGACCGAGGGGCTGGAGAGCATCAGCATCGGTGAGGTGGCCAAGCGGCTGGACCTGTCCAAGAGCGGCGTGTTTTCGCGCGTGGGCTCGCGCGAGCAACTGCAACTGGCTGTGCTGCTGGAATTCGACAGGCGATTTGTGCAGACCGTCTTCGTGCCCGCCATGAGCGAGGCCCGCGGCCTGCCGCGGCTGCAGGCCGTCATGCGCCGCTGGCTGGCCTGGGCCAGCGACGTCGACCGCCACAAGACCTGCCTCTACACGGCCGGTGCCTTCGAGTATGACGACCGCGAGGGCCCGGTGCGCGAGCACCTGCTGGACGGTGTACTGCGCTGGCGCGCGACGCTGCGGCGCACCGTGCTGCAGGCGGTTGAAGCGGGCCATCTGCGTGCCGACCTCGACGCCGAGCAGATGGTGTTCGAAATGGACGCCATCTTCATCATCCTGCTGCACGACGCCCGCTTCCTGCGCGACCCCCGTGCCGGTGAGCGCGCCGAGCGTGCCTGGCAGCGCCTGCTGAACGACTGCCTTCCCTGATCGATGACGCCTTTGCCCGCTGATCTTCTTCGTTTGCCTTTTCGTCGCACGGTCGTGCGAAATATGGAGCCCCTGTGACCAACTCCCACAACCCCGCCGCTGCCTTCTACGCCTCGCCCACCGCCCGCGGCATCGCGGCGCTGTTGCGTGGCCTGCATCGCCTGTCGCCCGACCTCGGCGCGCGCGTGGCGCTGCGCCTGTTCTTCACGCCCATGCCGACCAAATGGCTGGCCCGTTCGCGGGACGTGCCGCGGCCCTGGGTGGAGCGGCAACTGCCCTTCGAAGGTGGCCACATCAGCGTCTGGCAGCGCAGCGATATCGAGCATGGCGAACCGGGCCGGCCCAAGGTGCTGCTGACCCATGGCTGGGCCGGCGATGCCCAGCAGCTGCGGCCGCTGGCCGACACGCTGGCGGTGGCCGGCTTCGAGCCCGTGCTGCTGGACCTGCCGGCGCACGGCCGCAGCAGCGGCTGGCGCAGCAACCTGCTGCAGTGGGTGAGGGCGCTGTTCGCCGTCACGGCCCGCTTCGGGCCGTGGGATGGGGTCGTCGCGCATTCCCTGGGGGCGATGGCGTTGTCCCACGCATTGGCGCGAGGCCTGCCGGTGCGGCGGGCGGCGCTGATCGCGCTGGCGCCCCCGCCCTGGCAGTTCCTGCGCTGGTTCGCCCAGGCCATGGGCACGGGCGAGGGTCTGGCGGCGCGCATGCGCGGCCGTATCGAGCAAAGCGAGGGCGCATCGCTGGGGCATTTCGAGCCCGGCTGGCTGGGCGTGCGCGTGAACCAGCCGACGCTGCTGGTGCATGACCGGGGCGATCTGACGGCGCCACTGACCGGCAGCGAGACCCTGCTGGCCGGCTTGGCGGCGGGCCGCCTGCACGTGACCGAGAACCTCGGCCACCGCCGCCTGCTCAACGACCCGGCGGTCATGGAGCAGGTGCTGGGCCATCTGTCGGCAACGCCGTCGCTGAGGGTCGTTTGAACCGCCGAGGGACAATCGAGGGATGGCAGTCCTCTCCCTCTCCAACGCCCACCTCGCTTTCGGCCACGTCGCCCTGCTCGACGGTGCTGGCTTTTCTCTCGAAGTCGGCGAACGCGTCGGCCTCATCGGCCGCAACGGCACCGGCAAGTCCTCGCTGCTGAAGATCCTGGCTGGCCTCGAGAAGCTCGACGACGGCCTGCTGCAGCAGCAGCAAGGCCTGACCAACGTCTATGTGCCGCAGGAGCCCGAGCTGCGCGGCGACGCGACCATCTTCGACGTCATCAGCGAGGGCGTGGCCGAGCACAAGGCGCTGCGCGAGCGCTACGAGATCCATGATGAGAACGATGACCTGGCCTGGGTGCAGGAGCGCATCGAGCACATCGGCGCCTGGAACTGGGAGCAGCGCGTCGAGGAGACCCTGCACCGCCTGGGCCTGGACGGTTCGCGCCTGGTGAGCACGCTGTCCGGTGGCCTGAAGAAGCGCGTCGCGCTGGGCCGGGCCCTCGTCGCCCAACCGGACGTGCTGCTGCTGGACGAGCCCACCAACCACCTGGACCTGGACGCCATCACCTGGCTGGAAGGCCTGCTGAACGACTTCAAGGGCTCGCTGCTGCTGATCACCCACGACCGCGCCTTCCTCGACAACGTCGCCAACCGCATCGTCGAACTGGACCGCGGCCAGCTGCGCGGCTACCCGGGCAACTACGCTGCCTTCCAGGCCGCCAAGGCCTATGAGCTGGAGAACGAGGCGCTGTTCAACGCGCGCTTCGACAAGCTGCTGGCTCAGGAGGAGGTCTGGATCCGCAAGGGCGTCGAGGCGCGTCGCACGCGCTCCGTCGCGCGCATCCAGCGCCTGGAAGTGATGCGCCAGGCCCATGCGGCGCGGCGCGATGTGCAGGGCAAGGTGCGGCTGGACATTGACACCGGTGGCGCCAGCGGCAAGATCGTCGCGGAGCTGGAGGATGTGTCCAAGAGCTACGGCGACAGATCAATAGTGCGCGGCTTCACGTCCACCATCCTGCGCGGCGACAAGGTCGGCCTGATCGGCCCCAACGGCGCCGGCAAGACGACGCTGCTGAAGATGATCCTCGGCGAGCTGGCGCCGGACAGCGGCACGGTGCGGCTGGGCTCTCGGCTGAGCGTCGCCTACTTCGACCAGATGCGCGACACGCTGAACCTCGACGCGACGCTGGCCGACACCATCAGCCCGGGCTCGGAGTGGATCGAGATCGGCAACCAGAAGAAGCACGTCAAGAGCTACCTCGGCGACTTCCTGTTTTCGCCGGCACGCGCCAACTCGCCGGTGCGAACGCTGAGCGGTGGCGAGCGCAACCGCCTGCTGCTGGCACGCCTGTTCGCACGGCCCGCCAATGTGCTGGTGCTGGACGAGCCCACCAACGACCTCGACATCGAGACGCTGGAGCTGCTGGAGGAGCTGCTGGCGGAGTACGACGGCACCGTCTTCCTCGTCAGCCACGACCGGCGTTTCCTGGACAACGTCGTCACGTCCACCATCGTCTATGAAGGCGACGCGCGCTGGCGCGAGTACGAGGGCAGCGTGCAGGATTGGCTGCTGCAATCCAAGCGCGCCGCAGCTTTGCAGGCGCAGGCCGCACCCAAGGCCGCGGCTGCTCCGACACCGCCGCCCGCGCCCGAGCCCGCGTTGGTCGTCGCGACCAAGCGCAAGCTCAGCTACAAGGAGCAGCGCGAGCTCGACGAGATCCCCAAGCAGATCGCCGCGCTGGAGGCCGAGCAGACGCAGCTGAACGCGTTGATCGCCGGTAGCGAGCTGTACGCGCAGGGCGCGACCCGCATCGCCGAGGTGACCGACCGCGCCGCCGACATCGATGCCGAGCTGCTGGTGCTGATGGAGCGGTGGGAACTGTTGGAGGCGAAGTGAACGCCTTGCACCAGGAATGGTTGGCCCTGCAGGCGCAGCACGAGCGCTACGAGGCCTTGGCCCTGGGTGTGAAGCTGGTGGCGTTTGCGGCCACCGTGCTGGTGCCGGACAACACCCTGGCCCTGGCGCTGCTGGCCCTGCTGTGGCTGCAGGAGGGCGTGCTGAAGACCTTCCAGGGGCGGCTGGGCGATCGCCTGCTCGTTGTCGAGGCGGGGCTGAAGTCGGGCGAGGGGGCGGTGGCAATGCAGTTGCACAGCGACTGGCTCGCCAGCCGGCCGCGCGGCGCGGGCCTGATCACGCAATACCTGAAGAGCGCGCTGCGCCCGACGGTGGCTCTGCCGTATCCGCTGCTGATGCTGCTGATCGTGGTGGTCTAGGCCTTCTGCTTCGATCCGCCGAAGGCCGCGTACAGGCCCAGCGCGAAGTACACCAGCGCCGACACATAGCGGCCGCGGCCGCTGGCGCCGCGCAGCAGCGGCTTCATCCAGCCGGCCAGCAGCGCATAGCCGCTGTCCGTCACCGCGGCGACCGCGACGAAGAGGATGCTCAGCGTCAAGGCTTGCGCGGCCTGCGAGCCCTCAGGGTGCAGGAACTGCGGGATGAAGGCGGCGAAGAACAGCGTCGTCTTGGGGTTGAGCAGCGCGACGAAGAAGCCGTCGCGGAAGAGCTTGCGTGGCTCGGCGGGTGCAGGCGGCGTGCCGTCAGCCACTGCGGCCGGCTGGCGCAGGGCCTGGATGCCAAGGTAGACGAGATAGGCCGCGCCGGCCCAGCGCACGGCGGTGAAGGCCAGCGACGACGCTGCGAACAGCGCCGCCAGGCCGATGGACGCGCCGACCGCATTCGTCAAATTGCCGAGGGCGACGCCGGCGACCGACGCAAGGCCTGCCGTGCGCCCCTGCGCCAGCGTGCGCGCGACGATGAAGACGACGCCGGGGCCTGGTGTCAGCGCGAGCACCAGGGTGGCGATCAGGAAGGCGTAGAGGGCGGCGCCGGTGGGCAGCATGGGTGTCTCCTCAGATCCGCTTCGAAGCCATGAAGCGCGGGTTGCGCAGCAAGGCCGCCGAGATCAGTGACACCAGCAGGCCGACCGGCACGATCTCGGCCATGGTCATCGGGAAGCGGAACAGCGGGTTGGCGTAGTTGCGCTTGAACTCGTCCATCTCGGCGGCGAGCTTGGCCAGCTCGGCCTCGGGCAGGCCCTTGGCCTTGTTCTGCGCGAGATACATCTTGGCCCACTCGGTGCCGAAGTCCATCTTGGTGACGGCCAGCGTCACCTCCCAGGCGGCCGCATAGACGACGCCTGCGACGAGGCTGATGGCCAGGCCCAGCGCGAAGGCGGGCCAGAAACGGATGACGCCGCCGAGTTCGTCGTCACGGCGGCGCTTGATGGCAACGAAGACCAGGCTGAGTGCGACCAGCATCAGCGTGTAGCCGATGACCATGCCGTGAGCCGGCGGCGCCCCGCGGTTCAGGATGAGCAGGGCGAACAGCGGCACGCCTGCAGCCAAGCCGGCGGCGACGCCGAAGGACAGGATGGTTTTCAGCATGGGCCGATGTTCAGACCGGCCCGGCCGGCAGCGCAACAGGTCAGACCCCCGCCACCTGTGCCCGCGTGATGGCAGCCTGCTCGCGCACCCAGTCCGCAAACTGCTGCACCTCGGGCCGGCGCGCGGCGTTCGGGCCCAGCATCATCCAGTAGCTGAACGGGCAGCCCAGCCGTCCGGCCTTGCCGAAGGGCTCGACGAGCTCGCCGCGCGTCAGATGTTCGTGCACCAGGGGCAGGCGGGCCAGCGCTACACCCTGACCGGTCAGCGCGGCCTGCACCTGCTGGTAGGTGAAGTTCAGGTACAGCCAGCGGCGCGGCTGCAGGTCGTGCTCCCCCATCTCGGTCAGCCAGCGACGCCAGCTCAGGAACTCGGCGCTGGGGCGGGCGTCGTCTTCTTCGGCCAGCGCATGGCCGGCGAGGTCGGCGGCGCGCTTCAGCGGCGCCGGTGGGTTCTGCAGATACCAGGGGCTGACGCAGGGCGACAGCAGTTCCTCGAAGAGCTGCTCGGCGTCCGCCGGCACCGAGGGGCGGTCGTCGTAGCGCAGCGCCAGGTCGCTCTCGCCGTCCTCCAGGTCGACCTTGCGGTCATAGGCCGACACGCGGATGTCGATGTCGGCATGCTCGCGCTGGAAGGCCTCCATGCGCGGGATCAGCCACAGTGATGCGAAGGACGCAAAGGTGCTGACGTTGACGACGCGCCGGCCGCGCGAGCGGCGGATCTGGCGGACCGTCTGGTCCAGCCTTGAGAGCACGGCCACGGCCGTGGGCAGCAGCACAGCACCGTCGCTGGACAGCTCCACCTTGCGCGTGCCGCGCAGGAAGAGCACGCAGCCGATCTCCTCCTCCAACGACTGGATCTGCCGGCTGATGGCGGACTGCGTCAGGCTCAGTTCCTCGGCCGCCGCGCGGAAGGACAGCAAGCGGGCGACGGCCTCGAAGGCACGCAGCGGACCGATGGACAGGGGTCTTTGGCGGACTGGTTGCTTCGGCTGATTCATGCGTGAATGGTATCAATCGGCGCCGCGGAGTCATTGGACCGCCTTGGGTGAAATAAGCAGAATCCCTGACATCAACCCAGGAGTCTCATCATGAGCGACGCGCAATCTGTTTGGCATTTGGACGGTGGCCGGGCCATGACCTTGGCCGGTGGCGCCGAGTCTCGCCGCCTGGCGGTGGCCCGTGGCCGCGTCTGGCTGACACTGTCGGGCACCCCCGACGAGCCGGCCGAAGACAAGTGGCTGGAGGCTGGCGAGGCCGTGGCGCTGGCGCCGGGCCAGACGGCGGTGCTGGAAGGCTGGCCCGCCGCCGACTTCGAGCTGTTGGTGCCGCCGGTGTCAGCCTCGGCGAGCCGTGGTTTTCTTGCCCGCCGGTTTTTGGGCCGCTGATTTCTTCCTGGCCACGGGCTTCGCGGCCTTGGCGTTGGCGGCACGCAAGGCCGCCTCGAGCGCCAGCCGCGCCCAGGGCAGCATCAGCGCAGGTGATTCCAGCGTCTCCTCGGGCGGCTGGTAGTAGCTCATCACCTGGCGCTCGCCGTTCTTGGTACCGTAGCTGAAGGGCTCGCAGCCGGCTGCGACGAAACGCTCACGCGACACGTCATCGGTCTTCAGATAGAGCTGGTTCGAGATGACCAAGGCCATGAACAGGCCGTCCACATAGATGCCGTGGCCGCCAAACATGCGGCGCGGCCGCACCGGGCCGAGGGGCTGCAGCAGCTCGACGCAGAGCTCGATGAAGGCGTCCATGCGTGATCAGCCCTTCCAGGTGAACGGGAAGTGCAGCTGGCGCAGGAAGCCGTCGGGCACATAGTCACCCAGCACGCCGTAGTGCTCCGGCCATTTGCGATCCGACTGCACGGCGGTGCCGAACAGGTGGTCAAGAAAGGCGAAGTGAGCCGCGTAGTTCTTGTCCAGCGCCTCCTGGTCCTGCGAGTGGTGCCAGTGGTGGAAGTTGGGCGTCACGATAAGGTAGCGCAGCGGCCCTAGGCGCACGCTGACGTTGGCGTGGTTGAACACGGCCTGGAAGCCGACGACGACGATGTAGGCGTCGATGACTTCCTTGCTGAAGCCCAGCACGAAGATGGGTGCCAGCACCAGGGTGCGCGTGATGATGAGCTCCAGGATGTGTTGGCGCGAGCCGGCCAGCCAGTCCATGCTCTTCACGCTGTGGTGCACCGCGTGCAGGCGCCACAGCGTCGGCACCTCGTGATAGGCCCGGTGCGTCCAGTACTGCACCAGGTCGGCCACCAGGACGATGAGGAAGAGGGCGACGGGGAAGGGCAGGCCCTGCACCCAGCCCTGGATGCCGTCCTTGGCCGCCCAGCCGAAGAACTTGTGCACCAGGAGATTGGTGGCCAGCATCACGAAGCCCACGGCCAGGTGGTTGACGATGAAGTGGTGGAAATCCGTCTGCCACTCGGGGCGGAACACCGGCTGGTCACGGCGCAGCGCGAACAGCTTCTCGATGAAGACGAAGATCAGCGTCGAGCCCAGCAGGTCGAGGATGAACCAGTCCAGGCCGACATAGGGCGTGTGGTCGGGGAAGTTCGGGTCCACCTCGACCTTGTGCCCGCCCAGCGCCAATGCCAGGCCCAGCAGCACGAAGGTCCACAGCGCCAGCCAGCGCATGCGGCTGAACACGATGTTGAACAGCGCCAGCCCGCCGGACAGCACCAAGGCCCAGTACAGCAGGCGCCGGATCACGTCGACGTCGTAGGACTGGCGCAACTGCGGCGTCGTCAGGTATTCGGGGAAGTGGAAGGCCAGCACGCCGAGGAAGCACAGGATGGCCAGCGTGAGCGCGATGACGCCGCTGATCATGCCGCGGCCCGGCTTGAGCGCCCCGCTTGATTCGCTGAGCTGGTTGAGCTTGTTCAGCACTGGTGGTTCTCCCTGCGTTTCCGTTGGGTCGGGACTCTAGCGAGGTCGGCGCTTGGCCCACAATGGCCAGATTCACAGGTCCGGAAGAAAGCCACGCTCTTGGACGCCAACGACCGCGCCGCCATCCGGCACAAGCTGATCGAACAACGGCTGGCCCTGCCCAACCGCCTGGACCTGGCCGCCGAGCTGCAGGAGGTGCTGAGCGTCTGGCTGCTGCGCCGGCGCGAGACCACCATCGGTGCCTACTGGCCCATCAAGGGTGAGTTCGACCCCCTGCCCACCCTTTACCGATGGGGTGAGAACCACCCCCATCGCCGCATCGGCCTGCCGGTGGTGGACAAGGTGCATGGCACGCTGCGCTTTCACGTCTGGTACCCCGGCTGCCCGATGGAGGAAGACGCCTTCCACATCCCCAAGCCCAAGGACACCGAGGAGTTCAAGCCCCAGCTGATGCTGGTGCCCTGCCTGGGCTTCGGGCCTGCCGGCCTGCGGCTGGGCTATGGCGGTGGCTTCATGGACAAGACGCTGGCCGAGATGGATCCGAGGCCGGCGGCTGTTGGGATCGGCTATGCGCATGGCTTTTTGCCGTTGTTGAAGCCGAGTCAGCTGGATGTGGCGTTGGATGCAATGTTGACGGAGGAGGGGGTGGTCTGGGACAAGGACGGCTGAGGCAGCGGGCATCTCGATTGCCGGGGTGCTCTGCCGCAGAATGGCTGCCTCGCAACCCCTGCCCAAGCTCGCCATGCGTACCCTCCTGCTGACCGTCGCCCTGTCCCTGGGCTGCGCCGCTGCCTTTGCCGCCGCCAAGCCCTGCGACGAACTCAAGGCCGAGATCGCCGCCAAGCTCGATGAGAAGGGCGTCAAGGGCTATGAGATCGCCGTCGTCGACAGCGACAAGGTCGGCGAGGCCAAGGTCATCGGCAGCTGTGACGGCGGCGCGAAGAAGTTGACCTACGTGCGCAAGTGAGCCGAGCGATGAGCCTCTACACCGACCACCTTGCCGCATTGCAGCAGCACGCGGAATCGGCACTCGAGCGCACCGGCTTCGACACACTGCTGATCGCCTCCGGCATCGAGAAATACGCCTTCCTCGACGACCGGCCCTATCTCTTCCAGGCCAACCCGCATTTCAAGCACTGGCTGCCGCTGACCAACCACCCGCACTCCTGGCTGGCCGTGCGCCCGGGCAGGAAGCCGCGCGTCGTCTACTACCAGCCCGACGACTACTGGCATGTGCCGCCCAGTGCGCCGAGCGGCGAGTGGGTGGATGCGGTCGAGCTGGTCGTCATTCGCGAACCGGAAGAGGCCGCCGCCGCGCTGGCCGACTGCATCACGCCGCGCACAGCCATCCTCGGTGAAGCCGATGCCGCGCTGCCGGGCGTGACCCCCAACAACCCCGAGACCCTGCTGAACCTGCTGCACTGGTCCCGTGGCGTGAAGAGCCCGTATGAGCTCGAGCAGATGCGCGCCGCCCAGCGCCGCGCCGTGCCGGGCCACAACGCCGCCCGCGCCGCCTTCCTGCGCGGCGAGAGTGAGGCATCCATTCACCGGGCCTATCTGGTCGCCACCGGCCACACCGACCGCGACCTGCCCTACAGCAACATCGTTGGCCTCAACGAGCACGCCGCGGTGCTGCACTACCAGTACCAGGACGAGAGCCCGCCGCCCGAGTCGCGCAGCTTCCTCATCGACGCCGGCGCGCAGGTGAACGGCTATGCCAGCGACATCACCCGCACCTGGGCGGCGCCCGGCCATGACGAGTTCGCGGCGCTGATCGCGGCCATGGAGCGTGAGCAGCTCGGCCTGGTCGACGAGGTGCGCGAGGGCGTCGACTACCGCGACATCCACCTCAGCACGCACCGCCGCATCGCCCGCGTGCTGCGCGAGGCCGGCATCGTCAACATGAGCGATGAGGCGATGGTGGCCGAAGGCGTCACCAAGCCCTTCTTCCCGCACGGCATCGGCCATCTGCTGGGCCTGCAGGTGCACGACGTCGGCGGCTTCATGGCCAACGAGGACGGCGGCGTGGCCGACAAGCCCGAAGGCCACCGCTACTTGCGGCTGACGCGGCCGATTCAGGCGGGCATGGTGGTCACCATCGAGCCGGGGCTGTACTTCATCCCGACGCTGTTGCGCCAGCTGCGCGCATCGCCGCAGGCGGCGCAGGTGGACTGGGACTGCGTTGACCGGCTGGCGCGCTACGGCGGCATCCGCATCGAGGATGACGTGGCCTGCCGCACGGCCGGCGAGGCGCCCGAGAACCTGACGCGGGACGCATTCGCGTTGGTGTGATGAACCTCTCGATGGTGCTGCTGGCCGGCGCGCTCGCGCTGCCCGCCAGCGCGCCACCGCCCGAGGCCCAGCTCGGCCGCGTCGAGGTGCAGGGCGAAGCCGCCGCGGCACGCGAGAGGAAGACGCTAGGTCAGCTCTTCAAGGCCGAGTCGTTGTTCGACAAACACCATGCCCTCGCGCCGACCGCGGCGCTGAAGTTCAAGGTCTATGCACGCACTCAGGCCGAGACGACGCAGGCGCTCGAACTGGGCCTGATGACGCGCGGTGGCCGCCAGCCGGTGGTGCTGGATGCCGAGGACCGTTTCGTCGTCGACCCGACGTGGCACGCGCTCGATGAGCGCATCGAGATCCGCAGCCGCCTGGCCGATGGCCGTGTGACCTGGCGGCCCGACATCCGCACGCCCGGCGTGCCCGAGGGCGAGCGACGGTTGGGTGACCTGCGGCTGCAATGCCGCGTTGCCTTCGGTAGCGGCGTCGCACGAGGTACCGATTTCTTTGGCGGCCTGTTCTCCTTCGCCTTCGACGATTGCTGGGACCGCGACTGGAGCCCGAGCAATTTCGCCGACACGCCCATCTTTGCGGTGACGTTAGTGCACGGCGAGCGGCGGTTGACGCTGAGCGAGCGCCTGCTGCATGGCCTGCGCGACGGCGGCGGGCCGAAGTACGACTGGGGCTACTCGCTGCGCGAGCGCATGTTCCGCCTGCCCATGGGCGACGCGAGCTGGCCGGACGACACGCGCGTCGTCTTCGAGGCCATGGACGATCCGCCTTCGCCGCCCGAGGTGGAACTGCAGGCGCTCAAGAGCGGCTGGGCACAGGCGGCGCTGACGCTCGCGCCCGGCCTGACGCCTGCCGAGGTCGCGCAGCGCCTGGGCCCCGCCAGCGACGACACGCGTTTCGAGTCGGGTCGGCGGTTGCAGCGCCACCTGCATGAGATCAGGACGCCGGCCGGCCCGTTGCAGTTGGAACTGGTCAGCCTCTTCGATGCCAGCGACCGGCTGCTGAAGTCGTCGCTGCGGCGGCTCGCCCCACCACGACCTAGGTGACCAGCGGCAGCGACCGCGGCAGGTCGAACCACGGCAGCACGTTGCTCTCGAAGCGCGTCAGCGCACAGATTTGCTCGCCCGCCAGCGTCATCACGAACAGGCCGGCGCCATGGCGGATGCCGTTGGGCGCGAGGACGTAGGCACCGAAGGCCGGCTGGCCATTGGCCCGCGTCGGCAGCAGCGTGAAGCGCCGGCCGGCGCCGAAGATGCTGGCGAAGAAGCGCGTGGCGGCGTCCAGGCCTTCGTACTCCAGCGGCATCGGCGGCATGGAGACAAACACGTCGTCGGTCAGCAGGGCCACCAAGGCGTCGAGGTTGCCGGTCTCGTAGGCCTGGGTGAACTTCGCGGTGATGGCCGTCTCCGCTGGCGAGCCGATCACAGGAGGTGCGGCGCGGCCCGTCGGCTGGCGGCGCTGCAGGCCGGCGCGGGCCCGCTTCAGCGCGCTGGTCACCGACTCCAGCGTCGCATCCAGCATGTTGGCCACCTCGTTGGCGCTGAAGCCGAGCACATCGCGCAGGATCAGCACGGCCAGCTGTCGCGGCGGCAGCAGCTGCAGGGCGGTGACGAAGGCCAGCGAGATGGATTCGCTGCGCTCGTAGACGGTGTGCGGGCCGGGCGCCACGTCGATGACGCCGTCCAGCAGCTCGTCGGGATAGGGCTCCAGCCACACCACCTCGCCGAGCCGGGTCGGCTCGGGCGGTTCGATGTTGGGCACGTCCCAGGCCTTGGCCGGCCGCCGGCTGGCGGTGCGGCGCAGGTTCAGGCAGCGGTTCGTGGCGATCTGGTAGAGCCAGGTGCGCAGCGACGCGCGGCCTTCGAAGCCATCCAGGCCCTGCCAGGCCGCCAGCAGCGTGTCCTGCAGCGCGTCCTCGGCGTCCTGGAAATTGCCGAGCATTCGGTAGCAATGCAGTTGCAGCTCGCGCCGGTAGGGCGCGAGCGCCGCGCGAAAGGCGTCGCCGTCGCCGGCCCTCGCCTTGTCGATCAAGTCCGGATTCACCCTGTTCATCGGTGCCTCGCTTCGTGGATTGATTGTCTTCATCCCTGTAGACACCGGCGGGCGTCGGAACTGGGCGGTCCGGCGAGCGCCCAGTTTGCTGATGTCGTGGTGTCTACAGCAGTGACGGGATCCCCCGTCGCCAGCCGTTGAGTCGGCGGCTGGCCATCCATGCTGAAAGGAAGCGACATGCTGTTGAAGAACAAGGTGGCGGTGATCTATGGCGCCGCGGGAGCGATTGGTGGGGCCGTCGCGCGCGCGTTCGCGCAGGAGGGTGCCAAGGTCTTTGTGACGGGCCGCCAGCTTGGCGGCGTGCAAGCCCTGGCTGGCCAGATCGAGTCGGCGGGCGGGTCCGCCCATGCTGCCGAGGTGGACGCGCTTGACGAGCAGGCTATTGACCAGCATTTGCACGCGGTGGTTGAGCAGGCCGGGCGCCTGGACATCTCGTTCAACGCCGCGGGGTTCTCGAACGCGATGGCCCTGGGCGTGCCGTTGGTGGAACTGGGCCTGGCGCAGTTCTCCGCCCCGGTCGTCGACTACGCCAGGTCTTACTTTCTGACGGCGCGGCTTGCGGCGCGGCGCATGGTAGCGGCCAAGTCAGGCGTCATCATGACCGTCACTGCGCTGCCGGGGCGCACCGGCACGGCGCTGAACGGCGGCTATGGTGCCGCTCAAGCCGCCAAGGAGGCGTTGACGCGCGACCTGTCCACCGAACTCGCGCCGCATGGCATCCGCGTCGTCGGCCTGCGCCCGCATGGCATGCCCGAGACCCAGGTGATGAAGGAAGCCTTCGAGCTCAAGGCCGCGCGAATGGGCATGACGTGGGAGCAGTTCCAGGTCTTCCTCGCCAACTGGAGCCACCCGAAACGCGTCATGAGGCTCGAGGAAGTGGCGCAGATGGCCGTGTTCCTGGCCTCCGACAAGGCAAGCGGCATGACGGGCACGACCGTCAATCTGACGATGGGCGGCGCCTCTGATTAGGGATTTGGATCTCCGTACTGCACGCCGCGGCCATGCGTGCCGACGTAGACGCGGCCGAACACCTTGGGGTCGCCGCTGATCTGCAGGATCAGGCCCCACTGGTGCGCGTCGTCGTTGATGCGCCGCCAGCTCGCTGCACTGTCGGCCGACCGGAAGATGCCGTATTGGCCGGAGACGACACCGACGAGGTAGAGGGCCGGCTCGGCTGAGCCTGGCGCCGCGCGGCCAAAGCCGAAAGCGTGGATCTGCGTGACGGCGGGCTGCCGCTTGAAGCCTTTGCCATCACCGGCGCGGTACAGGCCGTGGTAGGCCGCGAGCCACAGGTCGCCCTCGCGGCCGGGCGTGGCGTAGAGCCTGTCCTGGCCGCCGCGGTGGTCGCCGCGGTCGCCGCCGTCGTGGTTGCGCGGCGCGGGGCGTTCGACGGCACCGTCGGGCAGGGCCAGCGGCCGGGCGCTGAAGGTCTTGCCGCCGTCGTCACTCGCGTACAGCTTGTCGTCGAACAGCGCCATTGCGTGGAAGCGGCGCGGGTTCACGCGGTCGGCAACGACACGGGTGCCGGCGGGCAGGCCCTGCGCCGCGGTCCACGTGTCGCCGCGGTCGTGGCTGACGTGGGGCAGTCCCCCCTTGGGCGTCCACACCCAGGCCTTGCCATCGGCGGACACCGCGATGAAGCCGTCGCCCGACTTGGGATCGGGCACGGTCGCGGGTTCGCGCCAGGTCTTGCCGCCGTCGAGCGAATAGCCGAGGTTTTTGCCGATGCGTGCATGGCCGATGCGCACGATGACCTCGGGCGCCAGCTCGGCGCCGGTCACGTCGTGCGTGTTGCCGAAGAAGGGCGGCTTGGGGTTGCCGGGTGCGGGCACGTCGAGGTCGGCATGGACGAAGCCCGAGTAGTCACCGATGGCCGTGACGAGCGGGACGCCCTGGGTCGGGCTGTGCAGCGCCAGGGCCACGGTCTCCTCGATGCCGGTGCTCATGACCTGCCAATGCGTGGGCTTGGCGTTGTCGGCCTGGGTCAGGTCCAGCGTTTCCCAGCCGCCATAGCCGGTGGTGAAGAGGGCATGGTCGGGGTTGGCGGGGTTGATCTTGACGTCGTACATCCAGTGCACCGGCGTGTCGGCAACGTAAGGCGCGGCGGCGGCGTCGAACTTCGCAGCGAGGAACGGCGGCTTCCACGTCGCGCCGCCATCGGTGCTGCGAAAGAGCTGGTCGCCCGCGCCTCGGCCGACCGTGCTGGCGAGCAGGCGCTGCGGGTTCGCGGCATCGACGGCGACGGTGGCATAACCGAAGGGGAGGGCGGCGCTGGGGCGCTCGGGCGTGATGTCGGCCCAAGCCTGCTTGGGGATGTCGTAGCGCCAGACCGCGCCGTCTTTCATACGGTGCGGGCCGGGGTCGCTGGCATAGGCGATGTAGAGCTTGCCGTCACTCGCGAGCGCGGCGCGCATCGGGCGGTACTGCGTCGGGGCACCGGAGATAGGCAGCCAGCTCGTGCCGGCATCGCGACTCACCCAAAGGCTGGGCCGGCCGATGACCGACACGCCCGCGTAGATCGTTCGGCTGGGCTGGCCGCGTGTGCCACTGCTCGGGTCGAAGAGCACGAAGTTGATCGTCGCCTTGCCGTCGCTGCCGCCCCAACTGGGTGGCGGGCCGTCGGCCGCGTCGCGGCGCCAGGCCGAGTCGGGGAAAGCGTCCACGCGCTGGAAGCTCTTGGCTGCATCCGCGCTGCGCCACAGGCCGGAAAAGCGGCTGGCGAGGTAGAGCACGCGGCCGTCATTGGGGTCTACGGCCAGCCGCTCGCCATTGCCGCGGCCGCCCTCATTGCCGCCGAGTTTGAAGGGCAGGTCGGTGCGCTGGAAGGTGCGGCCGCGATCGTGTGAGCGCAGCACGGCGCCATTGGGCACGGCGGGGTTGGTGTAGGTGCCGCAAGCCAGATACAGGGCGTCGGAGTCGTTGGGATCGACGGCCAGGCTCTCGACGCCCATCAGGTTCACGTCGGCCAGCGGCAGCCAATCCAACAGGGGTTGCCACGGGCCGGTGGCCGTGTCACGGCGATAGGCGCCGCCCATGTCGGTGCGGGCGTAGGCCAGGCCCGGCACCGCAGGCTGGAAGACGATGCCATCGACAAAGCCGCCACCGCTGATGGCGACCGGATGCCAGCTGTAGGGCGTTTCAGCGGGTGGCGCGGCCTGGGCGGACGCGGCGGCGAGCAGCAGGGCGCCCAGCAGGGGCTTGATGGGGTTCATGTCTCCAGCACTTCTTATGACAGCGCTCGACATCGTAATTTGTTCGTTGGGCGAACAAACACGGTTTACCCCAAGAAACTCGATGTCACCGCTACTGATTTGATGTGGCGCGGCATGCGCTCAAGAGCGGAACGCCGATACAGCCCGGACTGCATCGGGCGCGAGGCGAAACGGTCATCGCTTACGAAGGCTCTCAACCAATCCATCACAAGCTGCTTCGACCAAGTCCAGCACCTCATCGAAGCCGGCAGCGCCGCCGTAGTAGGGGTCAGGCACTTGCGGGTTGCCTGCGTGAGGCGCGTAGTCCATCAGCAGCTTCAGTCGAGGCCGCTGGCTGGGCGGGCACAGCCGTTCCGCATGGGTGAGGTTGTCGGCATCCATCGCCAGCACAAGGTCGAAGCGGGCGAAGTCCTCCGCCACCAGCTTGCGGGCGCGCAAGCGACTCAGGTCATAGCCACGCTTCAGCGCGTGCTCCTGGCTGCGCTCGTCGGGCGGCGCACCGACGTGATAGCCATGCGTGCCGGCAGAGTCCACCTCCACATCGAGGCCGGCGGCCGCCAGCTTCGCGCGCATGACGCCCTCGGCCGTCGGGCTGCGACAGATGTTGCCCATGCAGAAGAACAGGATGCGGCGTGTGCTCATGCGCCGCATTGTCTAGAACCGCATGTCTGCCCGCAGCGAGATCACCCGGAAGGTGCGGTTGCGTGACCAGCTGTCGGTGACGATGTTGTGGCTGGTGATGGTGTCGATGTAGACGGCCTCCGACGTGACCTGTGCATCGCGCGGCAGCAGGTTGGCCAGAGACAGGCGCCAGTTGATGCCGTCGCGCACCGAGCCGCTGGCCCAGGACAGGTAGGCGTCGAACTGGCGGCGGGCGGTCTCCTCACGCTTCAGGTTGAGGGTCTGCTGCACGCTGCTGGCCGGCACGTAGTTGAAGTTGAAGCCGCTGCCGAAGTTCTGGCCCAGGGCCTTCCAGCGGTGGTCGAGGCCGAAGTTCAGGCTGCCGCGCGGCTGCTGGTCCAGGCGGGCGTTGGAGCCCGGGATGCCCTTGACCTTGCTGTCGAAGACGGCGATGTTGAAGCGCAGCAGCAGCAACTGCCATTCGGGCGGCGCTTCCTCCCACAGCTCGTCCAGGCGCGCCTTGACCTCGAACTCGAAGCCCATGGTGCGCGCGCCTTCCATGTTGCGCGGCCGGCTGACCCAGCGCTGCGACTCGTCCCAGGGCACGGTCTCCAGCTGCAGGTTGCTGCGGATCAGGCTCTTGATGTCGCGCACGAAAGCGCTGCCCGACACGATGCCGCCGGTGGGCAGCCAGTGCTCCAGGCTCAGGTCCACGCCGGTGGCCAGCTCGGGTTTGAGGTCGGGGTTGCCGGCGCGGTCGGCGTAGGTGGGCAGGTTGGGGCCGGTGGGGTAGGTGGTGTTGATGGTGGGCCGGGCGATCAGGTCGTTGAGGTTGGGCGAGCGATAGCTGCGCGTCAGGCTCAACCGCACCTGGTCCTTGGGGAAGGCCTCGGGCTTCCACAGCAGGTGAAAGAGCGGCGAAGTGACCTGCGAGACGTTGCGCGTGTCGGGCAGCAAGCCGCTGGCATCGGCGCGGGTCTCGATGCGTTCGTAGCGGATGCCGGCATAGACCGACCAGATCTTGCTCGGGCTCCACTCGTCCTGCGTGTAGGCGGCAAAACGCTGGTTGCGCGAGCCCAGCGTGTCGCCGAACTTCTGCAGCGCGGGCGACTCCACGCCGTCGATCAGCGTGCGGCGCACCTGCACCCGGTGGCTCTGCTCGCTCTCGGCGCCGGTCACCCACTGGTGCTCCTTGGCGGTCTTGAGGCTCCACTTGGCGCCCAGGCTGGTCTGGTCTTCGTCGGCGACGTTGTGGTCGTCCTGGATGCGCTCCAGGTCGATGCCGATGTCCTTCAGCGTCTCGCGGCGCTGGCTGTTGCTGGTGGACTTGAAGCCGCCACGGCCCACGCGCAGGTCCCAGCTCTCACCGACGGCGGGCCGGTAGTTGGCCGACAGGTTGAGTCTCAGGTTGTGCACGCGGCTGTCGTTTTCGCCTTGCACGTCGCGAAAGCGCGTGAAGCCGACGGCGTTGTTCTGGCTTGAACCTTCGCTCTGCGACAGCGCGAAGAAGGGCGCGAGGTTGAAGCTCAGCGTGTCGCTGTATTTCCAGCGCAGGCGCGCATTGCCGTTGAGGTTGGCGCTGTTGCCCACGCTCGTGCCTTGCTGCACGGTCTCGTTGAGCACCTGGCCGGTGTCGGTGTCGACGACGCGGTTGTGCGAGTCGATGTTGTTGAAGCGACGGTGCAGGCCGGCGTTGGTCGACACCGCGCCGACGAACTCGTCGCCGTTCGGGCCGCCCCACTTCAGGTTGCGCGTCCAGCTGGCGTCGGCCTGCGGCTCGCCGCGGTCCTGGCCGAGGCTCAGGCGCAGCTCGTTCGTGGCCTTGAGCAGCGGCTCGCGCAGGATGATGTTGATGGTGCCGGCAATGGCGCGCGCTCCAGTCTCGGCGGTGGGCGCGCGGTAGATCTCGATGCGCTCGACCTGGTCCGGCGGCAGGTCCTCCACCGCGAAGCCGGCCGGCGCGCGTTCGCCGTCGACGAGGATCTGCGTGAAGCCGCTGCCCAGGCCGCGCATGCGGATGTCGCCGCCACGCCCGGGCCGGCCGCCGATGGTGACGCCGGGCAGGCGGCGCAGCACGTCGCCCAGCACCGTGTCGCCGTAGCGGTCCAGGTCTTCGCGCTCGATGACGATCTTGCTGGCCGTGCTGTTGCGGCGGCGGCTGTTGGCCGTCGGCCCGCCGTTGACCTCGACGCGGTCCAGGCGGTTGGCGGCGCCGCTGGCGGCGGAGGCCGGCGCGGCGGGCGGGGGCGGGGGCGTTTTTTGGGGCGTTGTCTGGGCCGCGCACAGGGCGTTGGCACACAGCATTGCCAGCGCAACAAGAAGGCGGCTCATGGCCGCGCATTCTTGCGGAGCGAAGTGACTTTCGCTTACGTAAAGCGCTCATTTACATGAGCGCAAGCGGCCGTCAGAACCGCCAACCCAGGCCGACGCTGGCAAGTGTCGGGTTGACCTTGAACTTGCCGGCCGACGCGCCGTTGGCATAGACCGTCGTCTGCAGGTCGACCTTCTTCACGTCGAAGTTCAGATAGGTGCCCTTGCTGATCTCGACGTCTGCGCCGATCTGCCAGGCAGCGCCCCAGCTGTTGTGCTTGATGCTGGGATGAAGAGCGGTCTGCACGGCAGGCGCGAACTCGACGCTGGAGAAGTTCGTGTAGTTCACGCCCGCACCGACGTAGGGACGCACGGTGCCGGTCGGGTTGAAGTGGTACTGCAGCGTCAGCGTCGGCGGCAGGTGCTTGAGCGAGCCGATCTCGCTGCCGTTGGAGTAGATCGTCTGCTTCTGCGGATAGGTCAGGATCAGTTCGGCCGCGATGTTGGGCGCGATGAAGTAGCTGAAATCAACTTCTGGGAAGGTCTTGTTGTTGATCGACAGGCCCAGGCCCGTGCTGTCCTTGTTGGCGGAATCCAGGTGCAGCGCCCGCACGCGTACCAGCAGCGGGCCTTCATCGGCGAAGGCGGGCTGCAGGGCAAGGGCAGCGGCGGCAACGGCGGCCAGGCGCAGGGCGGAAGAGAACTTCATCAATGGCTCCAGTGAATGGGACGTGTCCCGATGGAGGCATTGCACGCGCCGGCGGCTCACGGCGGTTTGAGGCAACACAAGGCGGCGCCTCGCAGCGCCACACTCGATGTGGGGTTTTGAGCTGGATCAAACCTTGTTGCCAAGGCCGAGGCGTTTGCACAACTCCAGCGTCAGCGCGCTCTGGTTGAGCGTGTAGAAGTGGATGCCCGGCGCGCCGCCGTCGATGAGGCGTTCGCACAGCCGCGTGATGACGTCCAGGCCGAAGGCACGGATGCTGGCGGCGTCGTCCATGAAACCTTCCATCTTCATCTGCACCCAGCGCGGGATGTCGATGCCGTCACGCTGCGCGAACTGGGCGATGCGGCCGTAGTTGTGGAAGGGCATGATGCCCGGCACGATGGGCTGGGTGACGCCCAGGCGGCGCGCCTCGTCGACGAAGTGGAAGTAGGCGTCGGCGTTGAAGAAGAACTGCGTGATCGCGCCATCGGCGCCGGCCTTCATCTTGTCGACGAAGTGCTGCAGGTCGCGCGCCGCATAGCGCTGCTGCGGGTGCACCTCGGGGTAGGCCGCGACCTCGATATGCCAATCCTTGCCCTGGGTCTCGCGGATGAAGCTGACCAGTTCGGAGGCGTAGCGGAACTCGCCCGCCGTGGCCGTGCCGCTGGGCAGGTCGCCGCGCAGGGCGACGACGCGGTGGATGTCCTGGGCACGGTAGGTGGCCAGGATCTCGGCGATGTTCTCGCGCGTGGAGCCCACGCAGCTCAAGTGCGGGGCGGCGTTGAAGCCGGCCGCGGCGATGTCCATCACGGCGCCCAGGGTCTTGTCGCGCGTGGAGCCGCCGGCGCCGTAGGTGACGCTGAAGTACTGGGGCGACATCGCGCCCAGCTCCTGCACGACGGTCTTGAGCTTTTCGACGCCGACCGGCGTGTTCGGGGGGAAAAATTCGAAACTGACAAGGGTGCTCATCGGGAGGCCCACAAGAAGAATTCGCGATTGCCATCACCGCCGGTGATGGGGCTGTCGAAGTAGTCCAGCACCTTGAGGCCGAGGGCCGTGCAGGCCAGGCGCACGCGGGCTTCCAGTCGCGGGTAGTCGGCCTCGTCCTTGACGAGCCCGCCCTTGCCCAGGGCTTGTGGCCCCAGTTCGAACTGCGGCTTGATAAGCACGAGCAGATGGCCGTGCACCTCCAGCCAGGGCAGCAACTCCGGGAGGCTGCCCACCATGGAAATGAAACTCAGGTCGCCGACGATCAGCGTGAAGCCGCCCGTCGGCGCGTGCTGGCGCAACACGTCCAGCTCGCGCACATGCACGCCTTCCAGCGCCGTGACGCGCGGGTCGGCCAGCAGCTTGGCATGCAGCTGGCCATGGCCTACGTCCACGCCAACGACATGGCGGGCGCCGTGAGCCAGCAGGCAGTCTGTGAAGCCGCCTGTGCTCTGGCCGACGTCCAGCACCGTGTGCGTCGTGACGTCGAAGCCGACGCGGGTGAGCGCGCCTTCCAGCTTGAGCCCGCCGCGCGACACATAGCGCAGCTCCGCGTCGTCGGTGACGCGCAGCTGCGCCGTCTCGGGCAGGTCCTCGCCGGCCTTCTTCAACATCGCCCAGCCGGTGGGCGAGGCCCATTCGGCGGCGGCGTTCGAGATCAAGCGCTGGGCCACCGAGCGGGTCGGTGCCAGGCCTTGGGCGACGAGGAGCTGGTCAGCGCGCATCGACGATCAGTACCGATAAGTGTCGGGCTTGTACGGGCCGGCCTTGTTGACGCCGATGTAGGCGGCCTGCTCTTCCGTCAGCTCGGTCAGCTGCGCATTCAGCGTGGTCAGCTGCAGGCGCGCGACCTTCTCGTCCAGGTGCTTGGGCAACACATAGACCTGGCCGATGGCGTAGTTGTCCTTGTGCGCGTAGAGCTCGATCTGGGCGATGGTCTGGTTCGCGAACGAGCTGCTCATCACATAGCTCGGGTGGCCCGTGCCGCAGCCCAGGTTCACCAGGCGGCCCTTGGCCAAGAGAATGATCCGCTTGCCGTCCGGGAAGATCACATGGTCGACCTGGGGCTTGATCTCTTCCCACTCGTACTGCTCCAGCGCCGCGACCTCGATCTCGTTGTCGAAGTGGCCGATGTTGCAGACGATGGCGTTGTTCTTCATCGCCAGCATGTGCTCGTGGCGGATGACGTTCTTGTTGCCGGTCGTCGTCACGAAGATGTCGGCCTTGCTTTGGGCGTACTCCATCGTCACGACGCGATAGCCTTCCATCGCGGCCTGCAGCGCGCAGATGGGGTCGATCTCGGTGACCCACACTTGCGCCGACAGCGCACGCAGCGCCTGGGCCGAGCCCTTGCCCACGTCGCCATAACCGGCCACGACGGCGATCTTGCCGGCGACCATCACGTCGGTAGCGCGCTTGATGCCGTCCACCAGCGATTCACGGCAGCCATAGAGGTTGTCGAACTTGCTCTTGGTGACCGAGTCGTTGACGTTGATGGCGCGGAACAGCAGCGTGCCCTTGGCCGACATTTCCTTCAGGCGGTGCACGCCCGTGGTCGTCTCTTCGGTCACGCCGATGATCTCAGCGCTCTTGCGGGTGTACCAGGTGCCGTCTTCGGCGACCTTCTTCTTGATGGCCGCGAACAGGATGCGCTCTTCCTCGCTGCCGGGGTTGGCCAGCACGGACAAGTCCTTCTCGGCCTTCTGGCCCAGGTGCATCAGCAGCGTCGCGTCGCCGCCGTCGTCCAGGATCATGTTGGGGCCTTCGCCCGCTTCACCCTTGCCGGCAAATTCGAAGATGCGGTGGGTGTAGTCCCAGTAGTCTTCCAGCGTCTCGCCCTTGTAGGCGAACACGGGCGTGCCGACGGCGGCCAGCGCGGCGGCGGCGTGGTCTTGCGTGGAGAAAATGTTGCACGAGGCCCAGCGCACTTCGGCGCCCAGGGCTTGCAGCGTCTCGACGAGCACGGCCGTCTGGATGGTCATGTGCAGCGAGCCGGTGACGCGCGCGCCCTTGAGCGGCTGTGTGGCGGCGTATTCCTTGCGAATGGCCATCAACGCCGGCATCTCATGCTCGGCGATCTTGATTTCCTTGCGACCCCAGTCGGCCAGCGACAGGTCCTTGACGATGTGATTCGTGGTGCTCATGCAGGGCTCCTTCAAGCGAATGAAGCCGCTGGCGGGTCGTACGGGGGGATCAAACCTCACCCAGGCACGGATTGCCAGCGGGTGAGCGCAGTTGCAGGGGGTCAGAACTTCCGAGCCTGGCCTCAATAGGTGCTGAGGTTGCAACGCTCCTCGGAAGGAGGCGGCATTCTAGCCGGCAGCGCTGCGCAGCAGCGAGATGTCCTCGCGTGGCGGCGCGCCAAAAAGGCGACGATATTCACGGCTGAACTGCGAAGGGCTCTCGTAACCAACCCGGTGCGCGGCGCTGGCGGCATCCAGGCCATCGCCCAGCATCAACCGGCGTGCCTGCTGCAGGCGCAGGTTTTTCTGGAACTGCAGCGGTGACAGGGCGGTCAGCTGCTTGAAGCGCAGATGCAGCGTCGACGGGCTCATGTGGGCCAACTCGGCCAGTTCGTCGATGGACAGAGGTTCGGCATAGCGGCGCGACAGCTGCTCGATGACGCGGCCCACGCGGCGGGTGACGCCGTCGGTATGCGCCAGCGAACGCAGCCGCGGGCCCAGCGGGCCGGTCAGCACGCGGTAGAGGATCTCGCGCTGCACCAACGGTGCCAGCGTCTTCAGATCCTGCGGGCTGTCCAGCAGCTGCAGCAGACGCAGGGCAGCGTCCAGCAGCGGCGCGGTGACGGGCGCGACATGCAGGCCGGCGTCGTTGCCTTCAGGCGGTGCATCGCCGTCCAGCAGCAGCTCGGTCAGCGCCTGCGTCTCGCAGCTCAGGCGCATACAGACATAGGGCTTGGCCGGGCTGGCCTCCAGCACTTGGCCGCGCGGCAGCATGGTCATGGGTACGACGAGGCACTGCATGGCGTCGTAATGCACCACGCGCTCGCCGAGCTGCGCGCGCTTGCGGCCCTGCAGCACCAGCACCAGGCCGGGCTCATAGACCGCCGGCACAGGCTGGGCCGGCGCGCTGGCGCGGATCAGCCGCAGCCAGGGCAGGGCGGTCGTGTGCAGGCCATCTGCGGGCGCGCGGGCCAGGGCCTGCGCGATGGTGCGCTCGCGCAGGGCGTGCAGGTCATCGTCTTGAGGCATGTGAGCGATTGTGCAAACACTTGCCCAAAGCTGGCGTCGTGCAGGGGCATGCGCTGGAGGATCGGGCAAGCATGTCCGAGCTTTGTGCTGGGCGACCGGCGCCCGGTTTCCTAAGCTGTCCCCATCCCATTGATGATCCCTTCAAGGAGTTCCACCATGACGCATTCGACCCTTCCCCGCCGCCGCCTCGGCGCTCACGGCCCCGCGGTTTCTGCCCTGGGCCTGGGCTGCATGGGCATGTCCGAGTTCTACGGCCCGGCCGATGATGCCCAGTCGCTGGCCGTGCTTCACCATGCGCTGGACATCGGCATCAACTTCCTCGACACGGCCGACATGTATGGCACCGGCGCCAACGAGCGCCTGCTGTCGCAGTTGCTGGCCACGCGTCGCGACGAGGTGATCGTCGCGACAAAGTTCGGCCATGTGCGTGCGCCGGATGGCGCGGCGGTGCGCATCGACGGCAGCCCGGCCTATGTGCGCGAGGCCTGCGATGCGAGTCTCAAGCGCCTGGGTGTGGACCACATCGACCTCTACTACCAGCACCGCGTCGACAAGAACGTGCCCATCGAAGAAACCGTCGGCGCGATGGCTGAGCTGGTCAAGGCCGGCAAGGTCGGGCACCTGGGCCTTTCGGAGGCCTCGGCCGCGACCATCCGCCGCGCGCATGCGGTGCACCGAATAGCCGCTGTGCAGACCGAATACTCGCTGTGGAGCCGCGACGTCGAAGCCGAGATCCTGCCCACCTGCCGTGAGTTGGGCATCACGCTGGTGCCCTACAGCCCGCTGGGCCGCGGCTTCCTGACCGGCGCCATCCGTTCGGCCGAGCAACTGGCACCCGACGATCGCCGTCGCATCCATCCGCGCTTCCAGGGTGGCAACCTGGACCACAACCTCGCGCTGGCGGATGCGCTGTCGGCGTTGGCCGAGGAGTGGAGCTACACGCCGGCCCAGCTCGCGCTGGCCTGGCTGCTGCACCGGGGCGAGGACATCGTGCCCATTCCCGGCACGCGCAGCATCAAGCGGCTCGATGAGAACGCGCTGGCGTCCCACATCCACTTCGATGCCGGCCGGCGCGAGCGCATCGAGGCGCTGCTGGCCGCGCACATGGTGGCCGGCACGCGCTACCCGGCGGCGCAGATGAGCGCGGTCAACGTGTGATGCTGCGATAGGCCCAGAAGCGCGGCAACAGGAAGCCGGTGGCGATGACACCGGCCAGGCAGATCACGCCGCCGATCCAGATCGCCGGCGCCACGCCCCAGGCATCGGCCATGAAGCCGGCCCGCGCGTTGCCGACCAGCGGGCCGGTCAGGTAGCTGATCATCTCGATGCCGGCCAGGCGGCCGCGCAATGTGTTGGGGATGGTCTCGTTCCAGATCGTGCCGCGGAACACGCCGCTGACCATGTCTGCGGCGCCGGCCACGGCCAGGCAAGCCAGGCCCAGCATCAGGCTGGGTGCAAAGCCCAGCGCCACGATGCCCAGAGCCCACACCGCCGCCGCGATGACGACCGCGCGGCCGTGGTGGCTGACCTTGCCCGTCCAGCCGCTGAACAGGCCGATGACCAGCGCGCCGACCGACATCGCCGACAGCAGCCAACCCACCGATTCGGTGCGCCCGTCCGCCGCCGCCATCGCCGGGAACAGCGCCACCGGGAAGGCAAAGGCCATCGCGACGATGTCGACGATGTAGGTGCCCATCAGCTCGGGCCGCGCCCACGCGAAGCGCAGGCCTTCGGCAAGATCGGCCAGCAGATGCGGCCGTTCGCCTGGTGCGTCGACCGTGCCGATGGTTTCGCGCGGTATGCGGGCGATGAAGAACAGCGCCGCGATGAAGGTCGCGAGGTCGAAGATGTAGGCACCGACCGCGCCCCATTTCGCGAGCAGCAGCCCGGCCAGGGCCGGCCCGGCGACCATGCCCACCGTGCCCCGCACCGACGACAGCGCCGCTACAGCCGCGAACTCTTCGGGTTTGGCGAGCTTTTGCGTCAACGCCTCCAGCGCCGGGCGGTGGAAGCCGCTGGCACCCTGTAGCACCGCCACCAGCGCGTAGATGGCCAGCACGCTCGGCGTGGCGCTCAGCGCATTCGTCAGCAGGCCGGCCAGGCACAACGCCATCAAGGCCTCCGAGCCGATCAGCAGCCGCTTGCG
Source organism: Roseateles sp. P5_E4 (assembly GCF_054049255.1). Taxonomy (NCBI): domain Bacteria; kingdom Pseudomonadati; phylum Pseudomonadota; class Betaproteobacteria; order Burkholderiales; family Sphaerotilaceae; genus Roseateles; species Roseateles sp. P5_E4. The sequence goes on from NZ_JBFUMS010000002.1 coordinate 176,824, forward strand.
GTCGACCCGGTCCGCCACGGCGCCGCCCAGCAGGCCGCAAACGACGACCGGGACCAATTGCACCAGACCCAACAGGCCGACCTGGGCGTTGGAATGCGTCAGCTCATAGAGCTGCCAGGGCACGGCCACATAGCTGACCATGGTGCCCAGGCCCGAGATGAACTGACTGGCGAAGAGACGGCGAAAGGCGGTGTTGCGGCGCAGCGGCCCGATATCAAGAAGCATTCAGTGAACTTGGCTTTCGAAGCGGGCAAAGCGTGCTTCGAGGTCCCATTGCAGGCGGGCCTTGGTGTGGGTGGAAAGGAAGTCGCGGCAGCGCGCCGTCTTGGGCTCAGCTCCGGTGCGTTCGCCTGTGCAGCTTGCAACGAAGCGGCCGCTGCCGGTGTCGGCCAGCAAAGCCTGACCTTCGACGAAGCCGTAGTGGAGGGCATTGCGCGACAGCTGCTTGAAGTCACGGTAGCTCAGCTTCGGATAGGTGGCCGCGGCGCGCTGGTATTCGTTCGTCAGGTCGATGCGGAACACGCCTTCATCGTCGGCCGACAAGGCCGTGGGCACGCCGAACTGGCGGTACAGCAGGAAGGGGTGCTGATCGCCCTTGAGGTCGTGCACGATGGCATTGCTGGTCAGGTTGATCTCAACCATCACGCCCCGCTTGGCCATCTCGCGCAGCGTGTCGAAGGCGCCGGTCTCCAGGCCGATCGCCTCGCCGTGACCGATGCGGCGCGCACCGGCGACGTCCAGCGCCTGGCGGATGTGGTCCTTGAAATCCTCGGGCGGTACGAGGCCGAATCCGAACTCGCCCGCATGCAGCGTGACCTTCACCTCGGGGTAGAGCTTGCTTAAGCGCCCGATGACGCTCATCTGCTCCTTGTAGTGGCGCAGCGTGCCGGGGTCGTCCTCGGGCGCGACGAGATTGAGCCCGACGTAGCGCGGGTCGGCCTTCACAAGCAGGAAGGCCAGCGCGATCTGCGCATTGACCTGCTCGGGCGGGAAGGTGCGGATGACCTGGGCCAGATAGCGCAGCGCCACGCCGCAGCCCGGCTCGGCATTGGCCTGGTTGCAGTGCGCCAGCTCGCGCCAGCGCTTCTCGATGCGGTCCAGCTCGGCGCGCGTGTCGGCGACGATGCGCTGCAGGGCCGGGTGATGGGCCCAGTCGCTGGTGGGCCGGTCGGCGCGAAAGGCACCGGCCTCGGCCGCCGCGATCGCGCGCGCCTTGTCCATGCCCCAGGACTGCAACAGCTCCAGGTAGACCGTGTTCTCCGCGCCGCGGCGGTTGGTCGCCTCACGCAGCATGTCGCCCTCGCGGCCCAGGGTGCCGGGGATGAAGCGGCCGAAGGTGACGAAGGTCTGGTCATGGCCCGACTTGCTGCCGCGCTCGAAGTTGCGTACCGAGTAGGCGTCGACGAGCTGGCTGTAGCGGGCGCTGTCGGCCGCGTAGTCCTTCATCAGGGGCCGCGCCGTGTCGCAGGGCGGGAAACTGATCTGGCCACTGGCCGGGTCCACGCATTTGCCGTCGGCGCTGGCCCAGCCAATGATGTTCTCGGCGTAGATGCTGCCGTCCAGGTGGTTGTGCAGGTCGCCGCCCTTGGGGAAGGTGGCCATGAATTGCCGCAGCAGCCAGGGGTTGCTGCGGGCTTGCTCAAGCGCGCGGGCTGCACCGGCCTCGTCGGCATGGGCCAGCGGGCACAGGGTCAGGGCGAGAAGCAGTGGGGCAAGACGGCGCATGGCGGCAACTCGGGCGGCAATCGTGACCGGGCGATCCTAGGGGTGATCGACCCAAGCGCCGCGATCTCGTAGATCCGGGCACGATGGCGTTGCTGTCGATAAGTCGGATGCGGTACAACGATGTGCTCTCGCCAAGCCCTGCGCCAAGCGTTCGCATGCAGCCAGGGATCGATGCCGCCAATCACAAGCGCGGCGCCCTCCAGCCCGACATGTATGGGCTCCTAGCCTTCGGTGAAATCTTCAAGCTGCATAACGTTGCCGTCCAGTGGCCTGGTTCCGAGCGTAGCGACGGTGACGAATCTGTTCCCGGTGTTCAGAAGATCTCGATCACCGTTGCAGCTGGGGCAAGGCCTTCGCTGACGGCGCGCAGCGTGGCGCGACCGGGGCTGCCGGTGGATTGCAGGATCACCTGTGCATGGCCGTTGAACACGCTGCGTTGCCACGGCCCGGTGGACGTGGTGGTGCGCAGCGTGACCCAGCGCCGGCCGCCCTGCGCGTCGTCGAAGAGCTTGCGCGTGCCACCGGCCGGCGTGGCGAAGACGAGGGTCAGCGTGTTGAGATCGCTCAACTGAGCAGGGTCGAGGTCGATCACGCCCATGCCGTCCTCGCGGCGCGGCGTCTGGGCCTTGCCGTTCAAATAGACCTGCTGTCCCGGCGCGATGTCGCCCACGAACAGCGCCGCGCGGCCAACCCCCGCAGCCGGGCGGGCAAAGCTGGCGTGCACGACGTTCCAGGCGCTGTCGGCCGGCTGCTTTTCGGGCGGCATCCAGGCGAACGGGTCGCGCCCCTTCTCGGCGTCGGCGCCGGCCAGCAATGCCGCCGCGTCATCCTGCCGCGCCACGCCCTGCAGGCGCCAGCGGTCGAGCGTCGCGTAGCGGTGGAACTCGGCCGGCTTGTCGGCCTCGTGCGAGCCCGGGTCGCCATTGCCCATGCCGATCAGCCGCGCCGGGCCGGAGACCTCGAAGCTGATGCGCTGGCTGGCCGTGGGCACGACGCGGCCTTCGCGGTCGACCACGCTGACCCTGACCACCGCCACATCGTCGCCATCGGCGCGGATGCGCGCACGGTCCGCCGTCAGCCGCACGGCGCTGCCGTTGCCCGTGGTGGCCACGGTCTCGGTGACGACGAGCTTGCCGCCCTGGTAGCCGCGCGCCGTCAGGCTGCCCGGCGCATAGGGCACGCTCCATTGCAGATGGGCGTAGCGCGCCAGCGACTTGCGGCCCAGTGAATTGCCGTTCAGCAGCAGCTCGACCTCATCGGTGTTGGCGTAGACGCGCACGTCGATGGGCTGGCCTTTACGGCCGGGCCAGTTCCAGTGCGGCAATACATGCACCATGGGCTCGGCAGTCCAGGCGGCCTTGAGGTACTGGCCGCTGTCCTTCAGCAGGCCGGTCGTGTCCATCATGCCGAACTGCGACGAGACGGCGGGCCAGCCGTAGGGCGTGGTCTCGCCGCGGTAGTCGAAGCCGGTCCAGAAGAACACGCCGGCCAGGAAGGGGCGCTCGGCGTTGAAGCGCCAGGCCTCTTCGACGGTCGAGGTCGAGTCGCCGCCGGAGCGCTTGTCGTAGGCGGCGATCTGCACGCGCGCCGGGTCGTCGGCGTAGATGCCGCGCGTGGCGTAGGTCAGGCCTTCCTCGGTGACGACTGATGCGCGCTCGGGGAAGCGCTTGTGCATCGCATCGATGTTGTGCTGGCCCTTGTAGTTGAAGCCGATGACCTGCGAGCCGACCGATGTGCCCTCGGCCGCACCCGAGCTGGAGGCGGCCAGCGTCGCGGGCCGGGTCGGATCCAGGCGGCGCACGATGGCCTGCATCTGCTGCGCGAGGCGAGTGCCGATCTCGGAGTTCTCGATGGCCCATTCCTCGTTGCCCACCGACCACAGGATGACCGACGGGTGGTTGCGGTCGCGCCGCACCATGCGCTCCAGCTCGTCGCGGATCTGCGGGGCCGTGCCCATCATGCGGTGCTCGTCGATGACGAGGATGCCGAGGCGGTCGCAGGCGTCCAGCAGCTCGGGCGTGGCCGGATGGTGGGCCGAGCGGATGGCGTTCACGCCCATGCCCTTGAGCATCTTCAGCCGCGCCTCGTGCATGGCGTCGGGCAGGGCAATGCCGATGCCGGCGTGGTCCTGGTGGTTGTTGACGCCGTGCAGCTTGACGTGGCGGCCGTTGAGGAAGAAGCCGGCGTTGGCATCGAAGTGGATCGTGCGGATGCCGAAGGGCGTGTCGTAGCTGTCGACCACGCGGCCGCCGCTCTTCACATGGGTCGTCAGCGTGTAGCGCTGCGGCGTTTCCAGAGACCACAGCTGCGGCGCCGTCACGCGCAGCGTCGCGGCCACGTCGGTGCTGGTGTCCACGCCCACGCGCCTTGCCGGTACGCTGGCGCGTGCGACGACGCGCCCGGCGGGGTCGCGCAGCTCGTGCTCCAGGCTGAAGGAGGCGGGCGCCTTGCCGTCGTTACGCACCGTCGTGTCGACGGCCACGTCGGCGCGGCCACCCGTGACCGTGGCGCGCACGGAGCTGCCCCAGTGGTCCACGCGCAGCGGCTCGGTCTGCGTCAGCCAGACATGGCGGTAGATGCCGGCGCCTTCGTACCACCAGCCTTCCTGTGTGGTGGCGTCCACGCGCACCGCGACGACGTTGCGCCCGCCAAAGTTCAGGTAGTCGGTGATGTCGACGTTGAAGCTTGAGTAGCCGCTGGCCTCGCGGCGCAGGTAGTGGCCGTTGACCCAGACCACGCTGTCACGGAAGACGCCGTCGAACTCCAGCGCGATGCGCTTGCCGCGTGCCGACTGGGGAAGAGCCAGCTCACGGCGGTACCAGCCGACGCTGTTCTCGGGAAAGCTCCGGCCGATGGCCTTGGAGCCATGCAGCGAACTGCCGCGCGCGTCGAAGGGCAGTTCCACCGCCCAATCGTGCGGCAAGTCCAGGCGGCGCCAACTGCGGTCGTCGAACTCGGCCCCCGCAGGGCCGTCGCCAAAGCCGGCCTTGGCGAAGAAGAAGGAGCCCGTGCCGTGGTTGAAGTCCTGCGCCGGGTCATGCGCATGGCCCAGCGCAAAACGCCAGCCGTCATCGATGCGGGTGCGCTGGCGCGCGCCATCAGCGGCAGTGGCGCTGCCGACGGCAAGGGCCAGTGCAAGGGCCCAGAAGACCCAGGAGAAGGGGCGAAGTGGTCTCATCTTGATGTTTGACGTTGGGGTCATGGTTTGCTCGGATTCGCTTCGGCTGCCTATCGCGGCCAATGCAGCAGACCAGCGTTGCGGGCATAGCCGACTACCTCGGTGACGCGTGCCATGAAGGTCGGGCTGATGTTGCCGTTGGCGTCGGCGTACTGGTTCCAGCTGGCGGGAATGCGCACGGTCTTGAGGCAGGCCGCATGAAGGTGCTCGGCCGGTTGTCTCCTCCGGACACGAGCGTTATTGAAGGATGTGGCTCAGTGCGTGGACCTACATCCCGACAACGACGACGGACTTGGGCGACAGTTCCAGCACCAGGCCTTGCGGGCCGGCATGGCGGAGAACGGCACCGGTGTGATGACCTGCGGCTGCGCCAAGGTGTTGTGCGCGTCCATGGCGACTGCGGTCAGCAACTGGCCCTTGGCTGCGGATGTGAGGTTGGTCGTCACTCGGATCGCGGTGCCGTCACCAAAGGGCAAAACGCGCTCGGGCATGACGCTATTGCCCGTCAGCGCGCGCGCGCCATCTTGACCTTGAGCATGATGGGCTCGGCCATCAGGTTCAGGCCGCTGTCGACCTGGTCGCCGTTCCAGACGCGCTCCATCTGCCAGCGGCCCTTGTCGTCAAAGCTGCCTTCCTCGACGCGCAGCATGAAGCCGCTTGCTTGCGGCCCGCCTTCCATGCGCACGCGGGTGCGCTGGCCAACGATGAGGAACTCGTCGTCGCCGATCTGCGCAATGGCCACGCCGCCGCCGGGCTGTTCGGTGCCGGCCGGCCGCTCGTCCTTGCTGTCCCATGCAAGGTCCCAGAACTGCCATTGGCGGTAGGTCAGCTTGGCGACCCAGCCGCCCGGCAGTTCCAGCGACTGGGGCTTGCGGTCGTCGCCCTCAGCGGCGCCGCGCGTGCGGCCCTCGAAGGCCCACTGCGCCCACTGGCGCTGGATGGGCCGGAAGGCGCCGAAGACGCGTGCGAAGGGCTCGACCATGGTCTTGTCGGCGCGCTTGGAGCCCAGCGGGAAGTTGGCGTAGTTGAAGTAGTCCAGGCCGAAGGGCGCCACACCCAGGGTGCCGCGGCCCAGCGCCGCGTAGATCCAGCGCGCATAGCCCTCGGCATTGCCGATCTCGGGAATCCACAGCGCGTTGTCCGGCCGCTGGTACAGGCGCATGTTGGCCTTGATCCCCTCGGAGTTGGGCGTATAGATGTCGGGCGCGACGATGTCGATGGCGGGCGCGGCGGCCTTGTAGATGTCGATGACGTCCCAGACCGGTCCACCGCTGGCGAAGTTGCCCTGCCATGGCTTGGGCGGCTGTTCCAGCGCCTCGCGCAGCGCGCCGTTGACGTACATCGGCAGGTCGTAGACGGCGCGGCCGGCCTTGGCGATCTCGCCGATGTAGCGGGCGATGGCCCAGGCGTGGAAGTACTCGTCGGCGTAGTCGCCATAGACCTCGCGCCAGTTGCCCGATGCGGCGGCCTTGGGCTTCTGACGCGCCACCACTTCGGCGGGCACCGGCTGCTCGAAGGCCGCCTGGGCGGCTGGCGCGAAGTCGCGCACGAGGCCGTAGGTGCCGGCCTCGTTCTCGACCTGAACCATCAGCACGGTGCGCTCGGTCGCGTCGATCTTCTTCAGGTGAGCCATGAGCGCCACGAAGGCGCGCTTGTCGGCCTTGAGCGTCTCTTCACCGAAGGGGCTGAAGCAGAAGTTGGCCTTGCCGTCGCGGTCCAGCATGGAAGGGAAGCGCTTCCCATTGAGCTTGACCCAGTCGGGGGTGTACGAGCCGCCGGTGTTCTTCCAGGTCGCGAACCACAACAGCACGAGGCGCTTGTCCTGCTGCCGCGCTTCCTTGACCAGGACGTCGAGGAAGCTGAAGTCGAACTGGCCTTCCTGGGGCTCGACCTGCTGCCAGGCCACCGGCATCAGCACGGTGTTGGCATGCGCATCGTTGGCCGCGGCCCAGACCTTGCCCAGGGCCTTGGGATAGTTGCTGGAGTTGTGCGCCTGGGCCCCGAGCATCAGGAAGGGTTTGCCGTCGACGAGCAGGGCATGTTGGCCGTCGCGCTGCACGAGGCGCGGGGCTTCGGCGGCGCTGACGGGCGTGGTCAGCACCGCGGCGAGCAGCGCCGCGATCAAGGTGGTCTTCTTCATGGGTGACGCTTTGCGCGGCCGGGCGCGCCTTACGGTTTCGCAGGGCCGGTCAGGCGCAGCATCAGCACGCTGTGTGGCGCCAGCCGCGCTTCCAGTTTGGCGCTGGTGTCGCCCGTCTTCTTGCTCCACAGGTCGGACCAGCGGTAGACGGCCTGCTTGAAATCGACCGACCGCTTGCTCAGGTCATCGCCCAGGACCTGCTTCTTCCAGTCATGGTGAACGTCGGCAGGCTGGTTGGAGCGGTTCAGGAACATCAGTGCCCAATCCCCGCCGTCGAGCGGCTTGGCATAGAACTCCAGTGGGCCGTCGACCAGAACGCGGAGCGCCTGCACACCCAGCTTGTCCTGGCTCACCGCGATCACGCCGGGGTTGGTCAGGATGCGGCGGGTCGACTCGGACATGGAACGCAGGTCGTTGCCCAGGATGAGGGGCGAGGCCAGCATGGCCCAGATCGACAGATGGGCGCGGTCTTCATCCTCGCTCATGCCATTGCCCACTTCGAGCATGTCCATGTCGTTCCAGTGGCCCGGCCCTGCGAAGTTGCGCAGGTTGGCGTCAGCGTGCTTGTCGAGGATGCGCAACACGCCCAGACCCGTCGAGAAACCGGGATTGAACTGGCAGTCGAAGCAGTTGTAGATGTCGGGCGTGGTGCGCCACAGATGCCCGACCTTGCCGGCCCACTCCCACGGCTTGCTCATGCCCCATTCGCAAATGCTGAACACCATCGGACGGCCCGTCTTGGCGATCGCGTCGCGCATCGTGGTGTAGGCCGGTTCGGCGCTCATGCCTGGGGTGTTGCACCAGTCGTACTTGACGTAGTCGATGCCCCAGCGCGCATAGACCAGCGCATCCTGATATTCGTGGCCGCGGCTGCCGGGACGGCCGCCGCAGGTGGCATCGCCGGCATCCGAGTAGATACCCAGCTTGAGTCCCTGGCCATGCACATAGTCCGCCAGCGCTTTCATGCCGGATGGGAAGCGCTTGGCGTCGGGCTGGATGTTGCCCTCGGCGTCGCGCTGGCCTTGCCAGCAATCGTCAATGTTCACGTACTGGTAGCCGGCGTCCTTCATGCCTGACTTGACCATGGCATCGGCGGTCTCGCGGATCAGGCGTTCGTCGATATCGCAGGCAAATTTGTTCCAGCTGTTCCAGCCCATGGGCGGGGTGAGGGCCAGGCCTTCAGCCTTTTGTGCCCAGCTATTGCCTGCCGCGCCAAGGAACAGGGTCAGCGCCGCGACGGCCATCATTGCCCAGCTGTGGAACAGCGTCTTGTGTGTTGTGTGCTTTGTTTTCATTTCCGGATCACTCTCAGTTCGATCAGTTGTAGGCAGCAATCGGCCGGCACGCTTTGGCCTCACCACCACCGCCAGACTCGGCTGGATGGTGGGCGACTCAAGGTAGGCCGCCACGCGCACCAGGTTCGGACCGTAGAACAGAACGCTTTTGGTCATACCGCGTAGATGGAAACGCACGCCTTCCGCCGTTCGGCGCCAAGCGCAACCGTCGGACCGCGCGTCCGCCGGCAACTGCCGGCAGCGTCGAGCGCCGAAGGTTGCTGCCCTGTCGCGCGCGTCGGCGAGCGTGCCTACTAACGCGCAGGCCAGCACTCCTTCGGAGAAATTGTTGTGTTCGTCCTGGCCCAGGAACATACGGCTCTCGTTGCTTTTGCGGATTGACTAATCGGTTGACCAATTCATAATTAACCGATTAATCAGCTGATCAAAAAAGGTGCGGCCACGCCGCACGCGCATCTTAAATTGGTCGACCAGTTAAGCTGACTAGGGGAAAACCTAGCCACCTCCGCACGTGTCAAGGGATGGTCAGCGGCTCGCTCCGCGGTCCTGGCAAGGTCCGCCTGTGGACGATCTCGACGGGCAGGACGATGTCGCGAGGGCCCTCGTAGGCCTCGCCACGGCGCTGCGCCTCGATCAGCTGCATCAGGGCCTCGACCGCACGACGACCTATCTCAAGCAGGGGCTGGCGCACGGTCGTCATGCCCAGTGCGCGGGCCATCAAGGTGTCATCGAAGCCTGCAATGGAGATGTCCCGAGGAACGCTCAACCCGCAGCTCTGCAGCGCCTCGATGCAGCCGAAGGCGATGTCGTCGCTGCCACAACAGACGGCCTCGGGCAACGGCTGACCGCGGTGCCGTTGCAGCCATTCCCGCATGGCCTGCCTACCCCCTTCGGCGGTGAACCACGTGCGGATCAGATGGTCGGGCGCAACTTCCACTGCGGCTTCGGCATGGGCGCGCAGGAAGCCATCGACACGGACGTCCGCGCCCTTGACGTTCAACGGACCACCCATGCAGAGGATCCGGCGATAGCCAAGCTCGAGCATGTGGCGTGCAATGGCATAGCCGCCTGCTTCGTCGTCGGCCTCGACGTTCACCTGGGCCTGCAATAGCGGGCCAGCGTGGATCGTGACCATGGGCGTATGCGGTGGCAGCCAAGTCGTGCTGTCATCTTCCAGCTGACGCGCCAGCACGACGAGCCCGTCGACGCGTCCGTCGCACAACGCAGGGATGCGCTTGGGCGCTTCTTCCCAGCCGCCGAGCGGAAAAATGGATGTGCTCTGTTGGGCTTGCGTCGCGCCCCGCACGACGCCGTTGAAAATTTCCAGGAAATAGAGGTTGGGCTCCTCATTGGCAATGTTGGCGACGAAGCCGATGGCATTGGTGCGTTGAAACGTCAGCGCACGCGCGGTCGCGTTGGGCCGGTAGCTCAAGCGCGCCGCCGCCGCGAGGACCCGTTCACGCGTCTCGACCGACACGCGCGTCGAACCCTTCGCACCGCTGAGCGCGGAGGACGCCGCCGCACTAGAAACCCCCGCTTCTCGCGCGACGTCAGCAAGCGTGGGCAACTTGTGACGACGGCTCTTCGGCGGCTTGGACGGCGGGGGTATCGGAGCGGACACTTCCGGGGCTGGAGACGGGGCGAGGCACTCTAGCATCGCGTCTGGCTGGAGCCGCTGGAACTGCTCGAGTCCTTCAGTCGAATCAATGCTGCAAAGGCAGCTCTGTGCTTACCTTCGCCAGCTTGCGGCCGACCGTGGTCACTGTCGGACCTGACGTCTTCGTGGCTGATGGTCGTCAACGAAGGCCGTTGACCTATGTGGTCAGAGCCCGATCCTCGCCATTTGCGGGCTGACTTGCTGGTGAAGAGGCTTTCCGTGACGTGGGACCGTCAGTTGCTGGCCGCTAGCCGCCCCGTCAAGCACTCGTCCTTCGCATCAGCCGGCCTCGACCCCCAAGAACTCCGCCAGCCGCGTCCGCTCCACCTCCAGCGCTGGTTTGAAGGCCGCGTCGCGGGGTGCGCGGCCGGCCACATAGCCGCAGTCCACTTTCAGTCGCCCGCCCTTCACGCTGGCATTGGCCCAGCCGACGACCTGGTCGCGCCACAGCAGCGGCAGCGCGTAATGGCCACGCACCCTCTTGGCCGCGGGCGTGTAGGCCTCGAAGCGGTAGGCCCAGCCCCACAGCAGCTCGAAGCGGCGGCGGTCCCAGACGACAGGATCGAAGGGCGCGAGCAGCCGCACCTGCGAGGGGATGCGCCAGCCGCGTGTCGGGTCTTCATTCGCCGGCCAGTACCAATCCACGCCGTCGATGCGCGTGTGCGCCAGGCGTTCCTTCGCGCGGGTGATCGTCGCCGGCGCCAGCTCGCGCCACTGGTGGGCGCCGTGGAACAGCATGCGGATGAGCTGGGACAGGCTGCCGGCCGGCAGGGGGGCGTATTTCTGCACCAGCACATCGGCCAGCGCGTCCATGGCTGTCTGCGGGTCGGGGTGGGCTTCCCAGGTCGGACCGAGTCGGTAGACGCGCGTGCCGCTGTCGCGCCGCACGACGTCGAGATGGCCGCGGTAGTGCAGGCCATCCAGCAGCTCGGTGGACAGCCGGCTGTTACCGCCAAACCAGTTCTTCACCGGTCCGTGGCCCAGCGCCGCGTCGACCTCGGCGGGATGGGCCTCGCCCAGGCGCTCGACCTCGGCCAGCACGGCGTTGGCGAGCTTCCAGCGCGGCTTGTCCCACACACGACGCGTCGTGCGCGGGTGCATCAGCGCGCGCAGCTCGGGCGTGACGAAGCCGTAGTTGATGAAGAAGTCTTCCTGCAGCGGCAGGCGCGGGTAGCGGCGCTCCAGGTCGCCGGCGCGGTAGTCCTTGACGCGGTGGCGCAGCGTCAGGTCCTGGGCGCGGGCTGGGGCGCGCAGCGGGTCGGCCTGCACAAAGCCGCCGAGCTTCTCGACGGCCTTGACCAGGGTGGTGGGCGTGAACAGGCTGCGCGCGACGGCATGGCGGCGCAGGGTGCTGAGATCAAGGCTGGCGGGCATCGCTAGGCGGGGGCTGCTTGCGGGCGAACATGTCTGCATCGGCATGCCGGAGCAGGCTCTCGGTGTCCTGGCCGTCGTCGGGGTAGAGGGCGATGCCGAAGCTTGCCGCCACCTGGAAGTCGGCCGGTGCCAGGCCCGCCAGGCTTTCCAGCGGCATGCGCATGCTGGCCTCGAGGTGGTCGCGCGCGGCTTCGGCGTCGGCGCGGTTCTCGACCGAGTCCAGCAGCATGACGAATTCGTCGCCGGCATAGCGGGACACGATGTCGCCGATGCGCACGCCGGCCCGCAGCCGCTGGCCGACCTCCTTCAGCATCGCGTCGCCCACGCCATGGCCAAAGCGCTTGTTGACGTCCTTGACGCGATCGAGGTCGACGAACATGACGGCGAAGGGCCAGCGGTCGCCGCGGCGGCGCTGCTGCAGGATGCGGTCCTCGATGCGGCGCAGGATGGCGCTGCGGTTGGACAGGCCCGTCAACTGGTCGGTCAGCAAGCGCCTTTGCATGTCGGCAAAGCTGCGCGCGAGCTCGCCGAGTTCGTCGGTGCGGTGCACCTCGGGCGGCTCGTCGAGCACGCCCTCGCCCACGCGCCGGGCGGCGTCGGCCAGCTCGCGCAGCTCACGGGTGACGATGCCCAGCACCGCCCAGCCCAGGCCCAGGGCGATGACGACGCCCAGGCCCGCGAGCATGCCGGCCTGCACGAAGTTGCGCTGCACACCAACCAGGAAGTCGGCGCGCGGCACGGCGACGATGATGAGCCAGTTCAAGCCCAGGGCCGGGTCGACGCGGGCATAGCCGAGCTGCACGACGCGGCCATCGGCATCGGCAAAGCTCGCCGTGCGCGGCGCGGTGCCCAGGGCCTCGGCGCCGGCCGCCGTGCGTTGGCGCACTGCCTCGAAGGCGGCAACAACGAGGGCGTCGGGGCTCTGCGCGGCGTTCAGCCTTTCGTGCTGGCCGACGGCCAGCGTCTTCATGTGTGCGCCGCGTGACACGCCGACGAGTTGCCCATCGCGTTCCACGACCATGGCGACGGCGTTCTCGCTCAGCGCCAGCCGCTGCAGCAACGCATTGACCTGTTTGAGCGACAGGTCGGTGGCGGCCACGCCCTCAGGCTCGCCGACGTCGTTGCCGACGCGCTTGGTGCGCGTCGTGACCAGATCCAGGGTCTTGAAGTCGATGTAGACCGGCGTCCAACTCAGCGGCGCCGGGTTGGCCAGTGCGGCCTGGTACCAGGGGCGCTCGCGCGGCTCGAACACCTTGTCCTCGGTGACCGGCGAGCGCATGTCGCCGGTGATACCGCTGAGGCGGTAGATGGTGCGCGGGCCGGTGCCCGCGGTGCGCACGCGCAGCTCGGCCTCCAGTTCGGAGAAGCGCCACAGGCCAAGGAAATGACCCTGGCGGTCGCCGTAGTAGACGTAATTGTTGGGATCCCGGTGCACCGAGGTCGCCAGCCAGAAGCGGTTGCGCAGCGTGTCCAGCTCGCGGGGCAGGTTCTCCGGCGCCGGCAGGCCGGTGGGGAAGGCCGCCTCCAGCACGGCATCGGCCCCGCCGACATGGCGCTCCAGCGACACGGAGATGCGGTTCACGGCCTCGACCAGGAGCTGGCCCGACAAGGTGTTCACCGTGTCGCGCCCGGCGCGCCAGGACAGCGTGCCCACCAGCAGCACCAGGCCCAGCACCAAGACGACATAGGGCAGCGTCAGCAGGCTGCGCAGGCTCAGTCGGTCGGTCAGCGCCCTGATCGGCAAAAGAGGAACTCCAGGCAGGTTGAATGTGGCGGCGGCAGGTTAGCAGGGGTGGGCGCCGCGGCGTAGCCCCTCGGAGCCCCGTCATCGGGGCGTTTGGCGCGGCGCACTAGAATTCAAGGTTGCCCTGCGGTTTTTGCGGCCGCCCACCCAAGGAATTCAACGTGTTCATCTCCAACGCCTACGCCCAGGCCGCCCCGGCTGCCGCCAGTTCCGACAACGGCCTGCTCGGCATGCTGCCCCTGGTGCTGATGTTCGTCGTGCTCTATTTCGTCATGATCCGGCCGCAGATGAAGCGCCAGAAGGAGCACAAGGCCATGATCGAGGCAGTGCAAAAGGGCGACGAGGTTGTCACGGCCGGCGGCATCATCGGCAAGGTCGCCAAGCTGGGTGACAACTTCATCCACCTGGAAGTCGCCAACGGCGTGGAGCTGCAGATCCAGCGCAGCGCCGTCACCCAGGTTCTCCCTAAGGGCAGCTTGAAGTAATCGGCCCTGCGCCCATCTCCCGGGCCACGGCCGCCCGGGCGCTGCTGATTACGCCGTGCAGGCGCATACAAGGAAGTCCCCATGAACCGCTATCCGCTCTGGAAGTACGCGATCCTGCTCGTCGCGCTGCTGATCGGCACTCTGTACACCCTGCCCAATCTGTTCGGCGAAGCGCCGGCGGTGCAGGTGTCCAGTGCCAAGGTGACTGTCAAGGTCGACAACTCGATGACCACCCGCATCGAGGCCGCACTGCAGCAAGCCGGCATCAAGGCGGACTTCGTCCAGTTCGACGGCAACTCGGTCAAGGCGCGCTTCGGCGACACCGACACCCAGCTCAAGGCCAAGGACGTCATCAGCAAGGAGCTCAACCCCAATGCTGCCGAGCCGACCTACATCGTCGCGCTGAACCTGCTGTCGCGTTCGCCGCAATGGCTGGCCAGCCTGCATGCCAACCCGATGTACCTGGGCCTGGACCTGCGGGGCGGCGTGCACTTCCTGATGCAGGTCGACATGAAGGCGGCACTGACCAAGAAGGCCGAGTCGCTGACCGGCGATGCACGCAGCATGCTGCGTGACAAGAACATCCGCCACGCCGGCATCAGCCGCGACGGCAACACGGTGGTCATCGCCTTTCGCGACGCCGAACAGCGCGCCGCTGCCACCGAGTTGCTGCAGACGCAGCTGCCCGATGTCGTCTGGACGCCGCAGGGCGAAGGCAGCGAGCTGCAGCTGTCCGGCAGCCTGGCGCCCAAGGCCCAGGTCGCGGTGCAGGACGCCGCCATCAAGCAGAACATCACCACTCTGCACAACCGCGTCAACGAGCTCGGCGTGGCCGAGCCCGTCATCCAGCAGCAGGGCGCCGACCGCGTCGTCGTGCAGCTGCCGGGCGTGCAGGACACCGCCAAGGCCAAGGACATCATCGGCCGCACCGCCACGCTGGAGCTGCGCATGGTGGACGACGGCAGCGAGTCGCTGGAGGCGCTCAAGGGCAACGGGCCCGTGCCCTTCGGCACCGAGCGCTTCATCGACCGCGGCTTCGGCCCCATCATCGTCAAGCGCCAGGTGGTGCTGACCGGTGACGCCCTGGTGGACGCCCAGCCCGGCTTCGACGAGAACCACTCGCCTTCGGTCGACCTGACGCTGGACGCCAAGGGCGCCCGCATCATGAAGGACCTGTCGCGCGAGAACGTCGGCAAGCGCATGGCCATCATCCTGTTCGAGAAGGGCAAGGGCGAGGTCGTCACGGCGCCGGTCATCCGCAGCGAATTGAGCGGCGGGCGCATCAAGATCAGCGGCGCGATGACGACCCAGGAAGCCAGCGACACAGCCCTGCTGTTGCGCGCCGGGTCGCTGGCCGCGCCGATGGAGATCATCGAAGAGCGCACCATCGGCCCGAGCCTGGGCAAGGAGAACATCGAGAAGGGCATCGCCAGCGTCACCTGGGGCTTTGCCGCGGTGGCCGCCTTCATGTGCGTCTACTACCTGCTGTTCGGCGTGTTCTCGTCGCTGGCGCTGGGCTTCAACCTGCTGCTGCTGATCGCGGCGCTGTCGATGATGCAGGCCACGCTGAGCCTGCCGGGCATCGCCGCCATTGCGCTGGTGCTGGGCATGGCCATCGACTCCAACGTGCTGATCAACGAGCGCGTGCGCGAGGAACTGCGTGGCGGCGAATCGCCCCAGCAGGCCATCCGGCTGGGCTACGAACGCGCCTGGGCCACCATCCTGGACTCCAACGTGACGACGCTGATCGCCGGTGTCTCGCTGCTGGTGTTCGGCTCCGGCCCGATCAAGGGCTTTGCCGTCGTGCATTGCCTAGGCATCCTGACCTCGATGTTCTCGTCCGTCGTGTTCTCGCGCGGCCTGGTGAACCTCTGGTACGGCCGCCAGAAGAAGCTCAAGAGCGTGTCCATCGGGCAGATCTGGAGGCCCGACGCCGACAAGCCCGCCGCCGAGACGACCGACGTCGCCGCCAAGGCCTGAGAAAGCTAGAACATGGAACTCTTTCGCATCAAGCGCGACCTGCCGTTGATGAAGCATGCGTTGGTCTTCAACGCGATCTCCTTCATCACCTTCGCAGCCGCCGTGTTCTTCCTGGTCACGCGGGGCCTGCATTTCTCCATCGAGTTCACCGGCGGCACGGTCATCGAGGTGGCCTACCCGCAGGCGGCCGAGATCGAGAAGACTCGCCTGGTCGTCGAGAAGATGGGCTTCGGCGAAGTGCAGGTGCAGAACTTCGGCTCTTCGCGCGACGTGATGATCCGCCTGCCCGTGCGCGGCGATATCAAGCAGACCGAGCTGGTCGGCAAGGTCTTCACCGAGCTGTGCACGGCCGAGGCCGGCACGATCAGCGAGCATCAGGAAGTGACGCCCCAGGGCGAGCAGGTCAGCAAGCAGATCTGCAGACGAGCCGATGGCGCCGAGCCGATCAAGCTGTCGCGCTCCGAGGTCGTCGGCCCGGCCGTCGGGGCCGAGCTGGCCCAGGACGCCGCCAAGGCACTGGCCGCGACGGTCATCGGCATCATGATCTACCTGGCCATCCGCTTCGAATGGAAGTTCGCGGTCGCCGGCATCATCGCCAACCTGCACGATGTGGTCATCATCCTGGGCTTCTTCGCCTTCTTCCAGTGGGAGTTCTCGCTGGCGGTGCTGGCGGCCATCCTGGCGGTGCTGGGCTACTCGGTGAACGAATCTGTCGTCATCTTCGACCGGGTGCGCGAGGCCTTCCGCAGGTTCCGCAAGATGAACACCCACGAGGTCATCGACCACGCCATCACCTCGACGATGAGCCGTACCATCATCACCCACGGTTGCACGCAGCTGATGGTGGTGTCCATGCTGCTGTTCGGCGGGCCGACGCTGCATTACTTCGCCGTCGCGCTGACCATCGGCATCCTGTTTGGCATCTACTCCTCGGTGTTCGTGGCGGCGGCCATCGCCATGTGGCTGGGCGTCAAGCGGGAGGACCTGGTCAAGGCGGGCGTGAATCGTGACGACCCCAATGACCCGAACTCCGGGGCCGTCGTGTAGAGTGATCGCAACCCAACATTCCAGCCGCGCAGCCCTCACCAGTCCATGACCGCCGCTCGTAACCAGGCCCTGGCGACCCAGGCGCGGCGCGTCTATCTGGAAGCTCTGGTGCGCGGCATGACGCCCCTGGTCGCTGCGGTCGGCCAGGGCGCTGGCCAGCAACTGGCCCACGGCGTCCCCCACGCCATCATGATGGCCAGGCGCGACGCGGTGCAGGCCTGGCAGAAGCTGGGCCCCAACTGGCAGATGGCCGTCGTCGCGGCGCTGCGCCACGCGGCAGTGCACGGCGTCTCCGACAACGCCCGCGAGCACGACACGACCGTGCCGGCCCAGTCGGTGAAGATGAGCCTGGTCGACGACTCGACCATCGAGCGCGAGATCACCAGCTCCCGCCTGGCCCTGGTCATGATGGACCGGGCGACCTGGGAATTCACCGACCTGCGCACCCGCATGCAGGCCCTGGAGGCTCATGACGACCTGGAACCGCTGGACCTGCTGCGGGCCCATGTCGTGGCCCGCGTGGCGCTGGACGCCTGGACCCGCGTCGGCCTGGACGCGAACATCTGGCAGCTGCTGCACCATGAGCTTCACGAGGAATTCGCCCAGCTCATCAGCGAGGCCTACCACGAGACCAACCGCTGGCTGATCGCCCAGAAGGTGCTGCCCGAGGTCGATCTGCGGCCCTTCATCCGCCGCACGGCCCAGGCCGCTACGGCGGCGACGGCGACGGCCACTGGCGCGCCGGTACCGCCGCCACCGCCGGTGTCTCCCGGCCCGGGTCTCGCCCCCACGTCAGGCCCGGTGCCGATGGTCGCGGGTGGGGCATCGGCGCGCAGCAAGGCGAGCAGCCAGGCCGACGAAGTCATGGCCCAACTGCAGCGCGTGCTGGCCCGCCATGTGCCGGGCTTTCCGGTCGTCAAAAGCCAGGTGCCGGCCCGCCCGGGTGGCGGCAAGCCGAGCCTGGCCGATGTGACACCCAGCCATGCCGGTGCCCTCGGTGGTGGCAGTTCATCGAGCGGCGATGCACCCGCCTCCGTGGCCAGGCCGTCGCTGGCCGATGCGCCGCCCGTCTCCGTTTCCGCCGCCTCGCCGCGGTTGATGGGTGCCATCAAGCATGCCCAGGAGTCCTTGCAGCGCCGCCCCGGCGCAGCTGGCGGTGTGGATACCGGTGGCAGCGCCAGCGCCCCGCGTGCGCTGGAGGAGATTGGCGCGCGCAACCAGGCCTTCAAGCAGGTCCTGAAGCAGGCCGCGAGCAATCCGGCCGAACGCGCGACCATCGAGATCGTCGCCATGATGTTCCAGAGCATCCTGACCGAGGAGCGCATCCCGGCCACGGTGCGGGTCTGGTTCGCGCGGCTGCAGATGCCGGTGCTGCGGGTGGCCGTCAGCGAACCCGACTTCTTTGCCGCCGCCGACCATCCGGCGCGTCGTCTCATTGACCGCATGGGCGCGTGCGTGATGGGTTTCAACACGGCCCAGGTCAGTGGCCCGGGTTCGGAGCGCGCCAGCAACGATGCGCTGGAGCGCGAGATCAAGCGCGTCGTGCAGGTCGTCGAGGCCTATCCGGACACCGGCCGGCGGGTCTTTGCCACCGTGCTGACCGAGTTCGAGAAGTTCCTCGACCACTATTTCGAGAACGAGAACCAGGCCTCCAAGCGCGGCGTGTCGCTGGCCCAGCAGGTCGAGCAACGCGAAACCCTGGCCATCCAGTACACCATCGAGCTGCGCAAGATGCTGTCCGAGGTGCCGGTACAGGACGGCGTGCGCGACTTCCTCTTCCACGTCTGGGCCGACGTGCTGGCCGTCACGGCGGTGCGCGCGGGCGCCCAGTCCGACGTGACCAAGTCCATGAAGCGGGCCGCCGCCGACCTGATCTGGAGCGCCAGCTCCAAGGCCTCGCGCGAGGAGCGTGCCGAGGTCATCCGCCGCCTGCCGCCCCTGCTCAAGACGCTGCGCGATGGCATGAGCCACGCCGGCCTGCCGACGGACAAGCAGGACGAGCATGTGCGCCAGCTCAACAACGCATTGGCCGCCGCTTTCACGGCCAAGACGGCCGCCATCCCGCGCGAGCGCCTGGACGAGCTGATGGACCAGCTCGAGACACTGGAAGCCATGCTGCCCGAGGACATCGAAGGCGGCGACAGCCATGTCGACGAGATGCTGGTGCGCGACCTGTCCGGCCACGAATCCGAGGGCATGGAGGTCGTCGCCGAGGGTGGCTCCGCGCCGACGCCGGCCATGGTGGCCTGGGCGCGCGAGCTGCAGGTCGGCGGCTGGTTCATGCTCGACTACCGCGGCCGCAACGAGCAGGTGCAGCTGGCCTGGCGCGGCCTGCGCAAGCAGCTGGCGCTGTTCGTCACGCCCAAGGGCCGCGGCGTGCTGTTCTCGCTGAACCGCATGGCCGCCTTCCTGCAGGCAGGCCTGCTGCTGCCTGCCCAGGACGAAGCGCTGACCGTGCAGGCCACGCGCAAGGCGCTGGCCAAGCTGGATGCCGATCCCGGGCAATTGCTCAAATGATTTGCGGGTCAGACCTGCGCGCGTAGCGCGCTGCTCTGACCCCAACTGATTCAGGAATTGAAAAAGGACGCCGCGGCGTCCTTTGTTCTTGGTGCATCAGCGGGTTCAGTGGATCAACCGATCCTCGGGGGCAACGAACAGCTCGTCCAGGATCAGTGCATCGGGCTCTTCGCCCAGGCTCCAGAACACCATCAGCACGATGATCTTCAGATCTTCCAGGTCCATCGGGTTACCGGAGATGGCCATGGCGCGGTCGATGACCATCTCGCGCATCGGGCCGGGCAGCACGCCGGCCGACTCGAGGAAGCTGACGAAGCTGATCGACTCCTCGCCCAGGTGCTCCATCTCCGCGGGCGAATACACGCGCATCGCGTGTTCGCTCTGCTCGCCCTGGTAGGACTCCCCGGACGCGGCCAGACCGTCCAGCCAGGAGAGGGCCTCCTGGATTTCGTCGTTCTCGAAGCCCACCGCCGTCAGTTTTCGCGCGAGTTGCGCGTGATCGGGGCAGGCGTCCGGGCGCCAATAGGTCTCGTAGAGATAAACCAGGACATCGAACATCGTGAGGGGATGATAGCCCAGGGTCTGGCGCACTCCGGACGCGAATAACCCCTCGGATCAGGCTCTGATATCCGCGGTTAAGCTCGCTGTCTCTGCTGCCCAGCCTGCCCTCATCCCTGCCGTCGGCGCTGGAAGAGCTGGCCCGCCAGGCGGGCGATGTGGCCGTCGAGCTCCAACTCCAGCAGGGCGGCGCTGAGCTCGGCCGCCGGCCAGCCGCAGCGGGCCATCAGGGCATCCAGGCTGACCGGATCGAAGCCCATGGCGTCCAGCAGCGCCTGCTGCTCGTGAGGCGTCTCGGCAGGCTCGGGCGTCACGCACAGCTTGCCCAGCGGCGGCAGCTCCTCCAGCACGTCCTGGGCCGACTCGACCAGCTTGGCGCCCTGGCGGATCAGCGCATGGCAGCCGCGGGCCTGGGGTGAATGGATGGAGCCGGGGATGGCGAACACCTCGCGGCCCGCCTCGACGGCCTGCCGGGCCGTGATCAGCGAGCCCGACTGCACGGCGGCCTCGACGACCAGGCAGCCCTGGGCCAGGCCGGCAATGATGCGGTTGCGGCGCGGAAAGTTAGCCGGCAGCACCGGAGTACCCAGTGAGTACTCGCTGACGATGAGGCCGCCGCCGGCCAGTAGCCGCGCCGCCAGCTTCTCGTTGCGGCGCGGGTAGACCTGGTCCAGCCCGGTGCCGACGACGGCGATGGTGGCGCCGTCGGCGTCCAGGGCACCCTCATGCGCGGCGGCGTCCACGCCCAGGGCCAGGCCCGAGACGATGGTGTAGCCACCGCGTGCCAGCGCCCGGGCGAAGGCGCGCGCGTTGTCGCCCCCCTGGGCGGTCGGGTTGCGGCTGCCGACGATGGCGATGGACGGCGTGCCCAGCAGTTCGCGCCGGCCCTGCAGCCACAGCAGCAGCGGTGGGTCGGCCGTGGCCAGCAGGCGGGGTGGGTAGTCGGCATCGCCGAGAACGAGCAGGTCATGGCCGGGTTCGGCCAACCATGCCTGGGCCTTGTCGATTAATTCGTCGAGATGGTCAGGGGGCTTGTTGAAGCCCTCGCGCTGTTTGCCCGGCAGCGCCTGGTCCAGGGCGACGGCGGGGAGTTCGAAGACAGCCTGCGGGCTGCCGGCCATGGCCAGCAGCCGCCGCGCCGCTGCCGGGCCCACGCTCTCGGTGAGCCGCAGCCAGGCGACAAGCTCGATGGGTGTCAGCATCAGCGGTTCGAAGACCCGCCGGGCCGAGCGCTGGGCCGCTCCCGAGCCGGCCCGCCTTGGCGATGTGCTTGACGGTCAATCCGGCAAGCATCGCCGTTCCCTCGGGGGCTGAGGCCGGACACATTGCGCCCAGTGGGCGCGATGTGCCTACCGAAGGGCTGCGGCACCCGCCGCAGCGCGGTCTGCAAGACCGACCAAGGTACTCCTTGGGCTAGGGGCTCCATTCTCTAAGGCTGGGTAAAGCGGTCGCCCGGTCGAACCGGCTCTTTCACCGAGATGATCAGCGCATAGGACACGCGCTCATAGACCTCGAAGACGAACAGGATGCCGTGGCGCTCGTCGGGCAGCTTGATGGCCTCGGCCCGCTCCTGGGTCTTGTCCATGACCCTGGCGCCGTCGCGCCACAGCGCGAACACATGGCCGCGCTCGATGCCATCACGCTTGCCGCGGTTGAGCGCGACGATCTGGTTCTGGCCTGCGTTGAGTGCCTCGCCGTAGATGGCCGCGATTTGACCCGCCATGGGCTGGCTGGGCGCGTGCGGCACATACAGCTCGAGATTGCGTGCCGGTGCCGGCGCCAGACGGTCGCCGATGCCGACCTCCTGCTTGATCTGCCGGACGGTCATCGTGGCCGGCACGATCTCGGCCTTGCCATCGGCGCCGGTGCGCTCCTCGCCCAGACGGGTCAGTTCAGCCGTGCCGACATACGGGGCCTCGTAGCCCAGGATCTCGTTGGTGGCTGGGTCGCGCAGCGGGCGGGCGTTGCGGAAGACGCGGAAGTCGGTGCCGCTGCCGAAATCGCCACGCGCATAGGCCAGTTCGCCCGGGCCGAGCAGCACATGCCCTTCCTGGGCGGCGACGATGCGCGGTGCCGTGGCCAGCGCATCGGTGTC
Source organism: Roseateles sp. P5_E4 (assembly GCF_054049255.1). Classification (NCBI taxonomy): domain Bacteria; kingdom Pseudomonadati; phylum Pseudomonadota; class Betaproteobacteria; order Burkholderiales; family Sphaerotilaceae; genus Roseateles; species Roseateles sp. P5_E4. The sequence goes on from NZ_JBFUMS010000002.1 coordinate 198,619, forward strand.
GAAGACGACAGCGTCGGTCAGGAAGGGTTGGATCAGGTGCAGCGGGATGCTTGGGATGGGGCTGGAATCCAGCGCCGAAATGCGCATCTGCGGCCGCAGCTTGACCACGCCATTGCCGGCCGTATTGCCGCCGACGCCCTGTGCCAGTTGCAGCCGGGCCCGGCCATCGACCTTGACCAGCAGCAGCACCTGGCCCGGGTAGATCAGGTGGGGGTTGCGAATCTGGTCGCGGTTCATGCCCCAGAGCTCGGGCCAGCGCCAGGGGCTTTTCAGGAACAGCTTGGAGATGTCCCAAAGCGTGTCGCCTGGCTGCACCGTGTGGCTGTCCGGCGCATTGGGCGCCAGTTCGGCCAGGGGCACGCCCGCGGACGCGACCTGATCGGCGACGCGTCGCTGTTCGGCGGTGACGGGCAGCTTGCTGGTTTGCGCCCAGGCTGAGGTCGCCGTCGCGAGGGCGAGGCAGGTCGCAAGGACTGCGAAGTGGGCTGGGCGGGCAACGGGCATCTGGCGCGGTCTCCGAGGGGATTGCCGGATCGGCGAAAATCCAGGCGATTCTGCCCGCAATCACCGGGGGCAACCAACAACCGCTAGCGCTCGTTTGCGAGTGCTTACAAGGCGCCATGGCCCAACTGCACATCCTTCGCTACCCCGACCCGCGTCTGCACACCGTTGCCAAACCGGTGGCCGCCGTGGACGAGCGCACCCGCCAGCTCGTCGATGACATGCTGGAAACCATGTACGCCGCCGACGGTGTCGGCCTGGCCGCGACGCAAGTCGACGTGCATGAGCGAGTCATCGTCATCGACACGTCGCAGGATCGCGACACCCCGCGCGTGCTGATCAATCCCGAGCTGGTTCGTCTCAGCGAGCGCATGGTCGAGGGCGAGGAAGGCTGCCTGTCGGTGCCGCAGATCTACGACAAGGTGCCGCGCCATGCCGAGGTCACCGTGCGCGCCACCAATCGCGACGGCGAGGTCTACGAGTTCGAGGCCGATGGCCTGCTGGCCGTGTGCGTGCAGCACGAGATGGATCACCTGCTGGGCAAGGTCTTCGTCGAATACCTGAGCCCGCTCAAGCGCGACCGCATCAAGACCAAGATGGTCAAGAAGACGCGCGAGGAAGAGCTCGAGGCCAAAAAGCGCAACCAAAGGTTGTGATGCGCGTCGTCTTTGCTGGCACGCCAGAATTCGCTGCCGTTGCGCTGGACGCGTTGCTGGCTGCCGGTTTTGCCGTGCCGCTGGTGCTGACCCAGCCCGACCGCCCGGCCGGGCGTGGCATGAAGCTGCAGGCTTCGGCGGTCAAGCAACGCGCCGTCGCGGCCGGCATCCCGGCCGCCCAGCCGCAGGGCCTGAAACTGGACGGAAAATATGCCGCTGACGCGGCTGCGGCGCGCGAGGCGTTGCGGGCGGCGGATGCCGACGTGATGGTCGTCGCCGCCTATGGCCTCATCCTGCCGCAGTGGGTGTTGGACACCCCGCGCCGCGGCTGCCTGAACATCCACGCCTCGCTGTTGCCGCGCTGGCGCGGTGCCGCGCCCATCCACCGTGCCATCGAGGCTGGCGACGCCGAGACCGGCATCACCATCATGCAAATGGATGCGGGCCTGGATACCGGCGACATGCTGCTGATCGGCCGCGAGACCATCCGCGCCGACGACACGACCGCGGCCCTGCATGACCGGTTGGCCGAACTGGGCGGTCGCCTGATTGTCGAGGCTCTGCAGGCGCCCAGCCTGGCGCCGACGCCCCAGCCCGGCGAGGGCGTCACCTACGCGCACAAGATCGAGAAGGCCGAGAGCGCCATCGACTGGACGCTGCCCGCTGTCGTGATCGAGCGCCGGCTGCGCGCCTTCGATCCCTTCCCCGGCGGCCAGGCGACACTGGCCGGCGAGGCGCTCAAGGTTTGGCGGGCCGAGGTYGTTGAAGGCCGGGGTAAGCCGGGTGAAGTCATCGCCGCCGGGCCGGAGGTTGCTTGTGGTGAAGGCGCTTTGAAACTGACCGAACTGCAACGCGCCGGGGGCAAGCGCGGGCCGGCTTCGACCTTCCTCCAGGCCCGGCCGATTGCCGTCGGCGAACGCTTCGACGCTTGAAACCCCGGGTGCGTGGCACCATCTCCCACGTATTCCTGACTCCCGGGCCGGTGACATGTTCAATCTGGTGAAAACCGCTGTCCTGATGGCCGCCATCACGGCGCTGTTCATGGCCGTCGGGTCCTGGATCGGCGGCCAGGCCGGCATGCTGATCGCGTTGCTGGTGGCCGTTGGCATGAACTTTTTCGCCTATTGGTTTTCGGCCGACATGGTCCTGCGCATGTATAGCGCACGGCAGGTGGACGAGAGCACGGCGCCGCAGTTCTATCGGATGGTTCAGGAACTGGCGCAACGGGCCGGTCTGCCCATGCCCAAGGTCTATTTGATCGACGAGGAAGCACCGAACGCCTTTGCGACCGGCCGCAACCCCGAGCATGCCGCCGTCGCGGCAACGACGGGCATCCTGCGCGTACTGTCCGAGCGCGAGTTGCGTGGTGTCATGGCCCATGAACTGGCCCATGTGGCGCACCGGGACATTCTCATCAGCACCGTCAGCGCGACGATGGCCGGTGCGATCTCGATGCTGGCCAACTTCGCCGGGCTGTTCGGCGGCCGCGACGAGAACGGCCGGCAGACCAATGTCATCGCCAGCATTGCGATCGCGTTGCTTGCGCCTCTGGCCGCGACGGTGATCCAGATGGCCATCAGCCGCGCCCGCGAGTTCGAGGCCGACCGCGGCGGCGCGGAACTCTCCGGCGACCCGGCCGCGCTGGCCTCGGCCCTGGACAAGATCCACCGCTACGCTCAGGGCATTCCGATGGCACCCGCCGAGGCTCACCCGGAGACGGCACAGATGATGATCATGAACCCGCTGTCCGGTGGTGGCCTGCGAGGGCTGTTCTCCACCCACCCGTCGACCGAGGAACGCGTCACGCGCCTGCTCGCGATGGCCAGGCGCTGACTCGACGTGACCTCAAGTTGCAGCCGCGCCGGCCGATAGCTGAGCCCATGAAGCGCCTTCTTCTTGCCCTGCCCCTGCTCGCAGCCCTGTCGGCCTGCGAGCAGCTTGGCATCGACGACCCCGCCAAAGTGGCCGCTGCCAAGGAAGCCGAGGGCAAGGCCATCGGCAGCGCCTGCCGGCATGCGATGCGTGCCATCGAGGACTGCTACGTCCTCAACCCCAAGGCCCAGAAGGCCGCCGTCTACACCGGCTGGCGCGAGATGGACGAGTACATGCGCGAGAACAAGCTCGAGGGCGTCGCGCCCGTCGTGCCGCGCCCGGGCTCGGTCAAGCCGCCGGCCGACGAGCCTGAGGCCAAGCCGGTCGAGAAAGTCGCTGAAAAGGCGTCTGAAAAGGGCGGCGACAAGGCCAAGGGCCACTGATCCGGCACCTCCAGACGCATTTCGCCCCTTCTATCCCGCGCACTGTCGCCTGCCGCGGGCCCGTTGCGCAGCCGCTTGGCACCATGGGAACCATCAAAACCCCGATGGAGCCCGACATGAACACCTCCCGCCGTCTCTTTGCCCTCGGTCTCGTGGCCGCCGCCATGTTCAGCGGCTCCGCCCAGGCCTGGAGCTGGACCATCAACAGCGAGCGCGTCAACGGCAATGGCGACATCGCTACCGAGGCCCGCGACACGGGCGCCTTCGACGGTGTCGCGCTGACCGGCGGCTTCAACGTCGTCATTCGCCAGGGTTCGGGCAACAAGGTCGAGGTCAAGGCCGACCGCAACCTGCTGCCCCTGATCGAAACCCGCGTCGTCGACGGCAGCAAGGGCCGCACGCTGGAGATCTCGCCCAAAAAGGGCGTCAATGTGCACAGCTCGACCAACCCCAGCCTGACCATCGAGATGCCGGCCCTGCGCTCGATCGCTGTGGCCGGCTCCGGCACCGTCAAGGTCGAGGCCATGAAGACGGCCGGCGTCGACGCCTCCATCGCCGGCTCCGGCGACATCCGCTTCGCGGGCCTGGACGCCGAACGCCTGGGGATGAAGGTCAGCGGCAGTGGTGACATCGTCGCGGCCGGCCGCTGTGCCAGCGCCCAGGTGACCATCGCCGGCAGCGGCGACGTGAAGGCGGCCGACCTGGTGGCGGAAGACGTCAAGGTCAGCATCGCCGGTAGTGGCGACGCCCAGGTCAACGCGACCAAGCGCCTGAACGTGTCCATCGCCGGCTCGGGTGACGTGAAGTACGCGGGCTCGCCGGAGATTTCGTCCTCCGTCGCCGGCAGCGGCAAAGTCCGTCGCATCGGGCAGTGATTGAAGTGCCGCCGACAATGGCGGCATGAGTCTGACTTCCAGGTTGCGCGCGCTCGCGGCCGACCCCGATTTCCGCCACGGCGCGCGCGACATGGCCTCGCCCTCCCTGGGCCTGGCGGCCTGGGGCCTGGTGACCGGTGTGACCATGGTCAAGAGCGGGCTCAGCATCCCGCTCGCCATGGGCATGTCGCTGCTGGTGTTTGCCGGCAGCGCGCAGCTGACGGCCCTTCCGCTGATCGCCTCCGGCGCGCCGCTGTGGGTGCTGCTGGCCACAGCCTTCTGCGTCAACCTGCGCTTTGTCATCTTCAGCGCGCAATGGCGCAACTACTGGGGCCATCTGCCCAGGGCGCGCCGGCTGCTGAGCGGCTATGTCGCGGCCGACCTGAACTTCGTCTACTTCGTCAAGCGCTATCCGGACCCCGTGCCGGCACCGGGCCAGCAACGCTATTTCTGGGGTGGCGTGGCCGTCAACTGGCCGACCTGGCAGGCCTGCTCCTTCGCCGGCATCCTGCTGGCCGACCGCATCCCGCCGCATTGGGGCATTGGCTTCGCCGGCGTGCTGGCGCTGCTGGGGCTGTCCTATTCGCTGCTGACCGAGAAGGTGCTGTGGTGGGTGGCTGTGACGGCCGGCGCTGTGTCGATTGCCACCTATGCATTGCCGCTCAAGCTCAACATCCTGTGCGCCATCTTTGCGGCGGGCGCCGTAGGCTGGTGGCTGGACGCGCGAAAGGCCAGGGCATGAGCGCGCGCCGAACGCCGGGCCGTCCCAAGTCGGCGCGCATCCCCTCGGGGGATCGGTCGGCGTACTCGACGACCGAGGGGCGGACATGAGCGATGCGATGACCTGGGTGGCGCTGTTCGGTCTGGCCGGCATTTCCGTCCTGACGCGCGGTTTCTTCATGATCGGCGAGAAGCCCCTGCCCATTCCGGACTGGCTGCGCGAACTGCTCAAGGTCGCGCCGCTGGCGGCCCTGGTCGCGGTCGTCGCGCCCGAGATCTTCATGACGCAGGGCCAGCTCATCACGACCTGGCAGGATGCGCGCTGGCCCGCGGCGGTGGCCGCGACGGCCTACTACTTTTGGCGCAAGGGCATCCTGGGCACCATCCTCGTCGGCATGGCGGTCATGCTGCCGCTCAAGCTGGGCTTCGGCTGGTAACCGCGCCGGAACGGCGGGCGGCGAGAATCGCGGCAGTTTCGGTTTCTCATCAACTGCCCCGCCCACCATGAACGTCATCCGCTTCTCCGACCTGATCGCCGCCGGCAAGGTGGCCGGCCAGCGCGTCTTCATCCGCGCCGACCTCAACGTGCCGCAGGACGATACCGGCAAGATCACCGAGGACACCCGCATCCGCGCGTCGTTGCCGGCCATCAAGATGGCCCTGGACGCTGGCGCCGCCGTCATGGTCACATCCCACCTGGGCCGCCCGACCGAGGGTGAGTTCAAGCCTGAAGATTCGCTGGCGCCGGTGGCCGAGCGCATGGCCGAGCTGCTGGGCCGCCCGGTGCCGCTGCAGCGCGACTGGGTCGATGCCGTCTCCGTCGCGCCGGGCCAACTGGTGCTGCTGGAGAACTGCCGCGTCAACAAGGGCGAGAAGAAGTGCAGCGAGGAGCTGTCCAGGAAGCTGGCTGCCCTGTGCGACATCTTCGTGCACGACGCCTTCGGCACGGCCCACCGCGCCGAGGCCACCACCTACGGCATCGCCAAGTACGCCAAGATCGCTTGCGCCGGCCCGCTGCTGGCAGCCGAGATCGACGCCATCACCAAGGCCCTGGCCAACCCGCGCCGCCCGCTCGTCGCCATCGTTGCCGGCTCCAAGGTGTCGACCAAGCTGACCATCCTGCAAGCCCTCGCGAGCAAGGTCGACGGCCTCATCGTCGGCGGCGGCATCGCCAACACCTTCATGCTGGCCGCAGGCCTGAAGATCGGCAAGTCGCTGGCCGAGCCGGATCTGATCGATCAGGCCAAGTCCGTCATCGATGCGATGGCTGCGCGCGGCGCCGACGTGCCCATCCCCGAAGACGTCGTGACGGCCAAGACCTTCTCCGCTGGTGCCACGGCGGCGGTCAAGGCGGCCACCGACGTGGAGGACGACGACCTCATCCTCGACATCGGCCCCAAGACGGCCGCCAAGCTGGCCGAGAAGCTCAAGGCCGCCGGCACCATCGTCTGGAACGGCCCGGTCGGCGTGTTCGAGTTCCCGGCCTTCGCCCATGGCACGGAAGCCATCGCCCGCGCCATCGCCGAGAGCGTCGCCTTCAGCATTGCCGGTGGCGGCGACACGCTGGCTGCGATTGCCAAGTACGGCATCGAGAAGGACGTGGGCTACATCTCCACGGGCGGCGGTGCCTTCCTGGAGGTGCTGGAAGGCAAGACGCTGCCGGCCTTCAAGATCCTGGCCGAGCGCGCAGCGGGCTGATACAAGTCCGCCGCTGGGGGCGGTCATGATTTCACGTTCAGCGTCGGCCGCCCCCACCGCCCGGCGTTACCGGCCGACACAATTGCCGGATGGTTTTGCGCTGGCTCCTCGCCCTGCTCGTCGTCACGACGCTGCTCGGCCTTTATGCCAACGAGTATTGGATGACTCGCCACCTCGTGCTCGATGGGCGCGGCGCGGGTCAGCATCTGGAAATCGTCGACGACCGCAGCAGCGGCGGCAAGAGTGAAGCCAGGCTGGACGCGCCTGCCGGCGGCCCGGTGGGCATGCGCTGCGACATCCGCCCCGGCTACGAGTGGCCCTACTGCGAATTGCAATTCGAGATGAAGGGCCGGGCCCTGGATCTGCGCAATTTCAGCCATATCCGCCTATGGCTGCACGCGGAGGGCCCATCGCTGGACCATCAGGCGCCACAGGTGCGCGTCTTCCTGCGCAATGCCAACCCGGCCTATACCAAGCCGGGTGACGCCGAAAGCCTCAAGCCCCAGGAGGTCACCTTCGCGCCCGGCGCCCAGCCCCAGCCGTTGGAAGTGCGGCTGTCGCAGTTCGCCGTCAGCTCGTGGTGGGCCCAGACACATCAACTGCCCGTATCCCTGGTGGGCCCGGAGATGGACAGCATCCGCGTCATCAGTTTCAGTACCAGCGGCCAGGTGGCGCCGGGCCAGCACCTGATCCGCGTCGACCGCGCCGAGCTCGTCGGTGACTGGGTCGCTCCCGAGACCTTCCGCCTCGGCCTGGTTGGCCTGTGGATGTTCAGCCTGCTGGGCTATCTGGTCTGGGAAAGCTGGACGGTGCACGGGCGCCTGCGCTTGTCGATGAAACGCTCGCGAGCGCTCGAGAAGATGGCCTTGCGCGACCCGCTGACCCGTGTGGCCAACCGCGATGGCCTCAACCGTGCACTGGACCTGCTGCTGCAAGTGCAGGGCGACATGAGCTTCCCGCTGTCGGTCGTCTTCGTCGACGCCGACCACTTCAAGCGCGTCAACGACGAGCATGGCCACGAGGTCGGCGACCAGGTCTTGGTGCTGCTGGCCCGCACGCTGCGGGCCAACCTGCCGCGCGACGACCTGCTGGCCCGCTGGGGTGGCGAAGAGTTCGTCATCGTCATGCCGCAGACGCCGGCCGATGAGGCCGTGGCCGTGGCCGAGCGGCTGCGCCAGGTGCTGGCGCGCGTCGAGTGGCCAGCCGGATTGAAGGTCACTGCGAGTTGGGGCGTCGCCCAGGCCGCGGCGGCGGCGGATGTCGAGGCTGCGTTGCGCGAGGCCGACCAGGCCATGTACCGCGCCAAGCATGAAGGCCGCGACCGGGTGATATCGGCTTCGGCATAGATCGCCAAAAAACCTGCATCGGCGGGGGCTGAAACGCGGCGTAACCTTGAGGGTTCCTCCCTGGAGAGTCACCCTCATGGAAAAGAACAACGCTCCCTTGTCGCCTGCCGAAGCTGCGCTGCGCGAAGCCGCTCTGGACTATCACCGCAGCCCGACGCGCGGCAAGATTTCGGTCACGCCGACCAAGGCGCTGTCCAACCAACGCGACCTGTCGCTGGCCTACTCCCCGGGCGTGGCCTATCCCTGCCTCGACATCGAACGCGACCCGTCGCTGGCGGCCGACTTCACGTCGCGCGGCAACCTGGTGGGCGTCATCACCAACGGCACCGCCGTGCTGGGCCTGGGCGACATCGGTCCGCTCGCCGCCAAGCCCGTCATGGAAGGCAAGGGCTGCCTGTTCAAGAAGTTCGCCGGCATCGATGTGTTCGACATCGAGCTCGCCGAGCGCGACCCGGACAAGCTGATCGACATCATCGCGGCCATGGAGCCGACGCTGGGCGGCATCAACCTCGAGGACATCAAGGCGCCCGAGTGCTTCTACATCGAGCGCGAGCTGTCCAAGCGCATGAACATCCCCGTCTTCCACGACGACCAGCACGGCACGGCCATCATCTCGTCGGCGGCGCTGCTCAACGGCCTGGAGCTGGTGGGCAAGGACATCGCCAAGGTCAAGGTCGCCGTGTCGGGCGCGGGGGCCGCGGCCATCGCCTGCCTGGACGTCATGGTGGGCCTGGGCGTGAAGCGCGACAACGTCTTCGTCTGCGACTCGCGCGGTGTCATCCAGTCCGAACGTGAAGACGCGAAGGCCGGCAAGCTGGACGAGTCCAAACAGCGCTATTGCCAGATCACGGCGGCGCGCACACTGGCCGATGTGGTCGATGGCGCCGACGTCTTCCTCGGCTGCTCGGCCGCCGGGGTGCTGACGGCCGACATGGTCAAGACCATGGCCAGTCAGCCCATCATCCTGGCGCTGGCCAACCCCGAGCCGGAGATCCGCCCCGAGTTGGCCAAGGCCGTGCGGCCGGACTGCATCATGGCCACGGGCCGCAGCGACTACCCCAACCAGGTCAACAACGTCCTGTGCTTCCCCTACATCTTCCGCGGCGCGCTGGACTGCGGCGCGACCAAGATCACCGAAGGCATGAAGCTCGCCTGCGTGCGCGAGATCGCGGCGCTGGCCAAGGCCGAGACAAGTGACGAAGTGGCCGCGGCTTATGCCGGCCAGGAACTGGCTTTTGGCCCGGAATATCTGATCCCCAAGCCGTTTGACGCACGGCTGATCCTGCGCATCGCGCCGGCGGTTGCAGCGGCTGCGGCGGCCGACGGCGTGGCCACGCGGCCGGTGACAGACCTCGTCGCCTACCGCCAGTCGCTGGAGCGCTTTGTCTACCAGACCGGCATGTTCATGCGCCCCGTGTTCGCCACCGCGAAGGCCGAGTGCGCACGCGTCATCTATGCCGAGGGTGAGGACGAGCGCGTGCTGCGTGCCGTGCAGGTGGCCCTGGACGAGGGCCTGTGCAAGCCGACGCTGATCGGCCGACCGGCAGTGCTCAAGGCGCGCATCGAGCGCGCCGGCCTGCGGCTGAAGCTGGGTGAAGACGTTGCCGTCATCGACCCCGAGGACGACCCGCGCTTCCGGCAGTACTGGGAGGCCTACTACGCCCGCATGAAGCGCAACGGCTTCACGCCCGAGATGGCCAAGTCCGCCGTGCGGCGCTCCAACACGGCGATCGGTGCGCTGGCCATCGAGCTGGGCGACGCCGACGCGATGATCTGCGGCATGGTCGGCCGCTTCGACCGCCACCTGGAGCAGGTGCGCGACCTCGTCGGCCTTCGCGAAGGCGTGCGCCAGTTCGCCGCGATGAACGCGCTGATCCTGGAGCAGATGACGCTCTTCATCACCGATACCTTCGTCAACGACGACCCGAGCGCCGAGGAGCTGGCCGACATCGCCGCGATGGCTGCCGAGGAGGTGAGCCGCTTTGGCCTGCCGCCCAAGCTGGCTTTCGTCAGCCATTCGATGTTTGGCTCCAGCACGCGGCCGTCGGCCGTCAAGATGCGCCGCGCCCACGAGCTGTTCTCGGCCGCCCACCCTGAAGTCGAATGCGACGGTGAAATGCATGGCGACGCGGCCCTTTCCGAGAGCGTGCGCCAGGCCTTTCTGCCCGACAGCAAGCTCAAGGGCGCTGCCAACCTGCTGGTGCTGCCGACGCTGGATGCGGCCAACATCCTCTTCAACGTGCTGAAGATCAGCGCCAGTCACGGCGTCACGGTCGGCCCCATCCTGCTGGGCGCCGCAGCCCCCGTGCACATCCTGACGCCCTCCGCGACGGTGCGCCGCATCGTCAACATGACGGCTCTGGCGGTTGCGGACGTGCGGGAAGCCCGCGAGGCCCGTTCAGCGCAGGGCTGAACTGCGCCAGCGCCACACCGGCGAGGATGACGCCGGCGCCGAGCAGCTTGGGCGCGCTGAACTGCTCACCGCCCCACAGCCACGCGATGAGGCCGGCCACCAGCGGCATCAGGTAGATCAGCGGCGCGGTGCGGGCCACGCCGCGCTTCTCGTTGGCCCAGCCCCAGGCCAGCCAGCCCAGGAAGCCGCCGCCGATGACCTGCCAGGCCAGGCCCGGCCATACCCATGTGGGCTGCGTCGCCCAGTCCAAGGACACCAGTGCCGGCGAGCACCACAGCAGCATCGGCAGCGTGCACACCAGGCTGCCATAACCCAGCACCGTCACACCGCCGTGGTGCTGGATCAGCGGCTTGCTCGCCACCGTGTAGTAGCTGAAGAGAGCGGCGGCGGCCAGCAGGGTCAGGTCGCCCAGGCCGGCCTGCCAGTCGGCGGCGAGCAGCTTGTCCGATGTGAAAACCAATGCGCCCGTGGCCGCCATCGCCACGCCGACGACCTGGCCCGCGGAGAGTTTCTCCACGCCGGTTGCGCGCAGGATCAGCAGTGTGAACACCGGCCCGCAGGCCAGCAGCACGCTGGCGCTGAAGGCAGTGGAGCCCTGCATGCCGTAGGCCGACAGCAACAGGTGCAGGCCTTGGCCGATCAGCGTCAATCGCACCAGCGGCCAGACTTCGCCGCGGTCCAGTCGCGGCCAGCGCATGCCGAAACGCCAGCACAGCAGGGCCACGGCGCAGAAGGGCATCAGCAGATAGCGCAGCCCCAGGAAACCGGTCGGGCCGACCTGGTTGAACAAGGCCTTGGACAGCGGGAAATTGACCCCCCAGGTCAGCACGACGGCCATAGCGGCGATCAATGGAGCGAGCTGGCGGTCCTTCATCTCGGCTAGCATATTCCCATATGAGAGAAGAATTCTCTGAATTGAACGAAGAGGGGCAGTTCGAGCGTCAACTGGCCGAGCGGCTGGCTGCGCTGCGCACGGCCGCCGGCTGGTCGCTGGATGAGCTGGCTTTGAAAAGCGGCGTCAGCCGCGCGACGCTGAGCCGGCTGGAGCGCGCCGAGACCAGCCCGACGGCGACGCTGCTGTCGCGCCTGGCCCGCGCTTACGGCTTGCCGCTGAGCCGCCTGCTCGCCGAAGCCGAGGCCCTGCCCGTGCGCCTGCTGCGCGCCGCCGACCAGCCACGCTGGCACGACGTGCAGAGCGGCTTCGAGCGACTGATGCGCTGTCCGCCCCTGGCCGGCTTCGCGACCGAGGTCATCGAGGGCCGTCTCGCGCCCGGCGCCGAGCTGGCCTACGACGAGCCCACCGTCGCGCGCCTGGAACACCACCTGTGCCTGCTGGAAGGCCGGCTGCGGCTGACTCTGCAGGGGCAGGTCTTCGAGCTGGGCGCTGGCGACTCGATCAGCTTTCGCTGCCTTGGGCGCAGCGTTTTCACCAACCCCGGGGCCGAATCAGCGCGCTATCTGCTCGCGATGACGGTGCCTTCCCTGTAACTGGTATCCAACAACCATGAGTTCCGAACTGCCCGCCCGCCTTGCGCCGCTGGACCCCGGTCACCCCGATGCGCAGCGTCTGATCGCGCTGTCCGAGGCCTATATGGGCGCGCTCTATCCCAGCGAGAGCAACCACTTCGAGCCCGCCGATGGCCTGCGCCCACCGCAGGGCAGCTTCTACGGGCTGTGGCGTGGCGAGCAGCTCGTCGGCTGCGGCGGCGTCAAGCACTTCGACGCGGACGGCTATGGAGAGATCAAGCGTCTTTTCGTGCTGGATAGCGAGCGTGGCCGTGGCGTCGCCCGGCAGCTGATGGCGCAGTTAGAGGCCGAGCTGACCGAACGCGGCCTGCGGATCGCGCGGCTGGAGACCGGTATCCACCAGCCCGAGGCCCTGGCGTTGTACCGGCGTCTGGGCTACTCGGAGCGCGGGCCCTTCGGCGGCTACACGCCTGATCCATTGAGCTCCTTCTTCGAGAAGGTGTTGGGTTGAAACACGACGAAACTCGCGCGAGGCTTGGCGGACCATAATTCCGCGCCTTCCAAGAATCGAGACAGCCATGACCCGCGCCACCAAGATCGTCGCCACCCTCGGCCCTGCTTCCAACACGCCGGAGATCCTGGAGAAGATGATCCGCGCCGGCGTCGACGTCGTGCGGCTGAACTTCTCCCACGGCAAGGCGCAGGACCATATCGACCGCGCGACCATGGTCCGGGAAGCCGCGCAACGTGTCGGCAAGTCGGTGGCCATCATGGCCGACCTGCAGGGCCCCAAGATCCGCGTCGGCAAGTTCGAGGGCGGCAAGATCGAGCTGATCCCCGGCGCGCCCTTCATCCTGGACGCCGACCGCACCGAGCTGGGCAACCAGGACATCGCCAGCCTCGACTACAAGGAACTGCCGCGTGACGTGAAGCCCGGCGACACGTTGCTGCTCAACGACGGCCTGCTGGTGCTGACCGTCGAGTCCGTGCGCGGCGCGCAGGTCCACACCATCGTCAAGCTCGGCGGCGAGCTGTCCAACAACAAGGGCATCAACAAGCAGGGCGGCGGTCTGACGGCGCCGGCACTGACCGCCAAGGACATGGACGACATCAAGACCGCGATGTCCTTCCAGTGCGAATACCTGGCCGTCAGCTTCCCCAAGAACGCGACCGACATGGAAATGGCGCGCCAGCTGGCCAATGTGGCTGGCGAGGCCTATCGCCACAAGCCGGCCATGATCGCCAAGATCGAACGCTACGAGGCCATCCCCCACCTCGAGGCCATCCTAAAGGCCAGCGACGGCATCATGGTCGCGCGTGGCGACCTGGCCGTGGAAGTGGGCAACGCGGCCGTGCCGGCGCTGCAAAAGCGCATGATCAAGTTGGCCCGCGAGCTGGACAAGGTGTCCATCACGGCCACGCAGATGATGGAGTCCATGATCGTCAACCCGGTGCCCACGCGCGCCGAGGTCAGCGACGTGGCCAACGCCGTGCTGGACGGCACCGACGCCGTCATGCTGTCCGCCGAGACGGCCGCCGGCAAATACCCGATCGAGACCGTCGAGCAGATGGCCAACATCGCGCTGGAAGCCGAGCGTGCCGAGTTCGTCAGCCTGGACACCGACTTTGCCGGCCGCCAGTTCGGCCGCATCGACCAGTCCATCGCCATGGGCGCGCTGTTCACGGCCTATCACCTCGGCTGCAAGGCCATCTTGGCCCTGACCGAGTCCGGCTCGACGGCACTGTGGATGAGCCGCCACCGCATCCAGGTGCCCATCTTCGGCCTGACGACCCAGCCGGTCAGCCAGCGCAAGATGGCGCTGTACCGCAATGTGCTGCCGCTGTTGATGCCCAAGTTCGAGGACCGCGACGTGGCCCTGGCCGCCGCAGAAAAGATCCTCGTCGAGCGCGGTGTGCTGATGCCCGGCGACACCTATGCCATCACCTGCGGGGAGCCGATGGGCTACCCGGGTGGCACCAATATGCTGAAGGTGTGTCGAGTCGGCTGATCGGCCTAGTGGCTGTGGCCGACGTGGCTCTTGGCCGGTAGCTCGGCCCCGGGCTCTGCCAGGCCTTCAAGGATGGCGCAGGCCGGCTCGTCGCCCTGGCAGCGTGCCCGCAGCGCGCGCAATTCCTTCTCCAGTTCCTGCAGCGCCGCGATGCGTGCGCTGACGTGGCCGATGTGCGCGTCCAGCAGCGCATGCACACCTGCTCCGTTGGCGCCACCGTGCCCGTCGCCCTGCAGCGCCAGCAGCGCCCGCACCTCAGCCAGGTTCATGTCCAGCGAGCGGCAGCGGCGGATGAAGTGCAGGCGCTCGACATCAGGCGGGCCATAGACGCGGTATCCAGCATCCGTGCGCGGTGGCGGCGCCAGCAGGCCCTCGCGCTCATAGTGGCGGATGGTGTCGACCTTTGTTCCGGTCAGGCGGCTGAGTTCTCCGATACGCATCTCACGATTCTCGGCTTGACTCTGGTGTGGCTCCAGGGTTTGCAATGGTGGCAGTTTTCAGCCAAGGTCTTCTCCGCCATGAGCCACGCCTGCCACCACCATCACGATGAACCCAGCCCCGGCAATTCGCCGGCCTACCGCCGCGTGCTGTGGGCGGCACTGCTGATCAATGCGGCCATGGCCGTCGTCGAGATCACGACCGGCTGGCGCGCCGGGTCGCTGTCGCTGTGGGCCGATGCGCTGGATTTCATCGGCGACGCAGCCAACTATGGCGCGTCGCTGGCCGTGCTGTCGGCCGGGCTGCTGTGGCGGGCGCGGCTGGCCTGGGTCAAGGGTTGGGCGATGGCGGTGTTCGGCGTTGGTGTGCTGGCCCGCGCGGCCTGGGCCGCCTGGGCGGGCGAGCCACCGCAGGCCGCGACCATGGGTATCGTCGGCACGCTGGCCCTGCTGGCCAATGTGGGTGTGGCCGCGATGCTCTATGCCTGGCGCGAAGGCGACGCCAACATGCGCGCGGTCTGGCTGTGCAGTCGCAACGACGCGCTGGGCAATGTGGCCGTCGTGGCCGCCGCCGGTGGCGTGGCGCTGACCGGCCAGGCCTGGCCCGACTTGCTGGTGGCCGTCATCATGGCCGGCCTCGCCTTGCATTCGTCGCGCGTGGTGCTGCGCCACGCGCGTGAAGAACTCAGACCAGCGCCAGTGCCAGTGCGGTAAGCGCCATCACGCCGGTGGCAGCCCAGCCCATGCGGCGCAGCCTGGGGCCGATGACATGCTCGCCCATGACGGATTCGCGCGTGGCCAGCACCATCATCGCGGCCATGATGGGCACAGCGCTGATGCCATTGAACACCGCCGACCAGAACAGCGCCTTGACCGGGTCCAGCGGCGCGAAGCACAGGGCCACGCCGCCCAGGGTCGCGACGGCGATGACGCTGTAGAAGCCGCGTCCCTCGCCGCGTTCGAGCTTGAGGCTCAGGCTGTCGCGCCAGCCGGCCACCTCGGCCACCGCGTAGGCCGCCGAGCCAGCCAGCACCGGCACGGCCAGCATGCCCGTGCCGATGATGCCCAGGCTGAACAGCAGCGCCGCATGCTCGCCCGCGATCGGCCGCAGCGCCTCGATGGCCTGGGCCGAAGTCTGGATGTCGTGCACGCCGGCGGCATGCAGCGTCACGGCCGTGGACAGCATGATGCAAAAGGCGATGAGGTTGGAAAAACCCATGCCGACATGCGTGTCCAGCTTGATGCGGCGCAGATGGCGCTTCACGTCGGCTGGCTTGCAGGGGCGGCCTGCGCAGTCCTCGACCTCCTGGCCCGCCTGCCAGAAAAACAGATAGGGGCTGATCGTCGTGCCGAACAGCGCCACCAGCATCAGCACCGTGTCACGGTTCCATTTCAGCTCGGGCCGTATCGTGTGCAGCAACACCTCGCCCCAGTCCAGGCCCAGCACGATGACCACGCCGACATAGGCCAGCAGTGCCAGCGTCAGCCACTTCAGCCAGCGCACATAGCTCTGGTAGGCGAGGAAGACCTGCATCAGCACGCTGACCACGCCGAAGGCGATCGCGTAGATCAGCGCCGGGCCGCCCACCAGCATGTGCAGCGCGCTGGACATGGCGGCGATGTCGGCGGCGATGTTCAGCGTGTTGGCTGCCAGCAGCAGGCCCACCAGCGCCAGCAGCACAGGGCGCGGGAACGTGCGCTTCATGTTGGCCGCCAGGCCGCGGCCGGATACATAGCCGATGCGGGCGCTGACGATCTGGATCGCGGCCATCAGCGGCAGGGTGAAGACGACGCTCCACAACATGCCGTAGCCGAACTGCGCGCCGGCCTGGGAGTAGGTGGCAATGCCGCTCGGGTCGTCGTCCGCCGCGCCGGTGATCAGCCCAGGGCCGAGCTCATGGAAAGGCCGACGAAGACGGGCAAGGAGAGTCATGGCGTGGCTAGCCTAGCCGCGAGGATGGGGGCAGCCTGTCGGCAAGTTCCTCGGGCGGCTGTCGGATTTGGCGAAGCGGCAGACGCCGTGTCTCACCGATGGCCAACGTGAAGAAGGCTTCCTCAGCCAGCCCGAGCGCCGCGCGCTGCCGTTCGAGCTGGCGGGGCGGCTCGTCCAGCGCCTCGTCGGTCAGCTCGAAGGTGCCCCAGTGCACGCCCAGCGAGCGCTTGGCGCCGAGGTCGGCGTGGATCTTCAGCGCTTCCTCTACGTTGACATGCTGGCTCTGCATGAACCAGCGCGGCTCGTAGGCACCGATGGGGATCAGCGCGATGTCGAAGCTGCCGCCTTGATGAGGCTGCTGGCGCTCGGCGAAGCGCTCGCGGATGTCGGTGAAGTCGCGCGAATAGCCGGTGTCGCCGGCGAAGAAGAGCTGGCAGTCCGGTGCGAACACGGCGAAGCCGCCCCACAGCGTCTTCATGCGATCGTTCAGGCCACGCGCCGACCAGTGCTGGGCCGGGACGAGCACGATGTCCACGCCGGCGAGGCGCTCGGCCTGCCACCAGTCCAGTTCCACGACGCGCTCGATGCCGCGTGCCTGGAACCAGGCCCTGAGGCCCAGTGGCACGACGAAGAGCGGGCTGCCGCCGGGCTGGCGCGCGAGGCTGCGTACCGAAGCCAGGTCGAGGTGGTCGTAGTGGTTGTGCGAGACGAGCACGGCGTCGACGTGGGGCAACTCGGCCAGCGCCACGCCTGGCGGCTGCTCGCGCTTCGGCCCGGCAAAGGGCAGCGGCGAGGCGCGCCCGGAGAAGATCGGGTCGGTCAGCAGGTTCAGGCCGCCAAGCTGGGTCAGCACGGTGGCGTGGCCGATCCAGGTCACCGCCGGCTGCTGCGCAGCGCCGTGGTTGGTGCGGATGAAGCCGAGATCGGCCGGCTGCGTCGGGATGGGCTCAGCCGGGCGCGGTGGCAGGCCGCGACGGGAGGCGTTCCAGCGCCAGCGGATCACGTCCGCCAGCGACTTGGGCTCGAAGTCGCCGTGGTTGTTCTGGAAGCCGCCGTTGCGGTGGTGTGGGGGCAGGCTCATGAGGAAACGCCGGGCCGCGTCCAGTGTGAGTCGGGCTGGGCGAATGCCGGGCCTGGGAGCTTCATTTCGTGATGATGTCGCGGTGGAAATGGGCCATGCGGGCCAGCAACTGGTTCTGCACGCCGAAGGGCACGTTGGCCCTGTCCATGGCGCGCTGCAGGTGCTCGACCAGGGTGTTGAAGTCGCCTTTGCCAATGCCCAGATGGGCGTGCGCGTCCTTCATGCCCACGCCGTCGTAGACGCAGGGGCCGCCGGCAACGACGCAGAAGTAGTCTGCCAGCACGCGCTTGAGGTGCTTCATGTTGATGCCGTCGAAGAAGCGCGCGATGCGCGCGTCCTGCAGCAGGGTGTCGTAGAAATCGTTGGTGAAGCGCTGGATGGCTTCCTGGCCGCCGAGCTGCTGGTAGAGCAGGTCATCGTGGGGAATCGGGGCCACGCCGGGGCGGACCGTGCTGGCCTGCGTCTGGGCATGGGCCAACGGCACCGCCAGGGCCCAGGCCAGGGTGAGGGCGGCGAACGACAGGCGGGACTTCATCGGGGGTGTGGCAGGTGACCGGCGAGTCTAGCGATGCGACCCTGGGCGTGGCGTGCCGGGTCGGCAGGTTTTCGTGCGCCGGTCACGGTCCGCTGGCCGGCTGGCCACCCTGCGCTCGCCCTGGATTGACGGGCACGGCATGATGCAGTCCCATGGTCGGGACGCGGCGGTATTGGGTGCGAAGGGGAGTGGGCGGCATGGCCGCGCTGCTGCTGAGCCCGCTTGCCGGTGCCGAACCTGCCCGGCCGCTGGTGATGCTGGTGGAGACCAGCGCGCTGATGCCGCATGCCCGCATCGAGGGCGACCGCGTCATCGAAGGCCTGAACATCGACATCGGCCAGGCCCTTGCGCGGCGCCTGGGCCGCGACCTGGTGGCCCGCCCGACGCCGCGCAAGCGCCTGGCCGAAGCCCTGCAACGCGGCGAGGGCGACTTGTTGTGCGACTACCAGAGCGACTGGCTGCCCGGCGCCTTCGCGTGGAGCCGGCCCTTCCTGCCCGACCAGGCCCTGCTCATCAGTGCCGCCTCGGTGCCGGCGCCGGCCTCGTTGACAGCGTTGACAGGGCAGCCCATCGGCACGGTGCGTGGCTATGTCTATCCGGAGATGGCGGACGCACTGCGATCAGGCTTCCTGCGCGACGACGCACCCGATGCGGTGGCCAATCTGCAGAAACTCGAACTCGGCCGCATCCGCCATGCGTTGACCGGCCGGCGCGTGCTGGAGTACCAGCAGCGCATCGGCCACTTCAAGCTGCCCCTGCATCCGCCGCTGGTCGTGTCGGAAGTGCTGGCCCAGTGCGCGTTGTCGCCGAGCAGCCCGGTGGGCCTTGCGGCGTTGAACACCGCCATCCAGGGCCTGGTCAGCGAAGGCGAACTGAATCGCCTGCTGGCCAGGTACCGCTGAACCCTCAGCCGGCGGCAATGCGCTGAGCCAGATGGGCCAGCGCCTCTTCCACCTGATCCACCAGCACCAGGCAGAGGTCGCCCGGCTGCAGGCGTTCCAGTGCGCGGTCGATGGCCGTGAACTCACCGACGATCTCCTCGACATGCCGGGTGCGTGACGCGCCTTCCAGCCCGGCACGCAGCAGGGCCACGACCTCGCCGGCCGCGCGGCCGCGCTGGCAGGCGTCTTCGTAGAGGATGACCTCGTCGAAGGCGCCGCCGAGGATCTCGGTCTGCACGCGGATGTCCTCGTCGCGGCGGTCACCAGCGCCGCTGATGACGACGCTGCGGGTCTTGGCCGGCAATGCCGCGACGGCACCGACCAGGGCCTTCATCGCGTCGCCGTTGTGGCCGTAGTCGGCGATGACGGTGGCGCCGCGGTAGTCCATGACGTTGAAGCGGCCCGGCGCGTTGTCGGCGTCATTGGCGAAGCTGGCTACGCCGCGGCGGATGGTGTCCCAGTCCAGGCCCACGGCCCAGGCCGCGGCCACCGAAGCCATCGCGTTCTCGACCTGGAAGCCGATGAGGCCGCCGCGCGTGATGGGGATGTCGCGCAGCGGGATGCTCTCGCGCCAGACGCCCTGGGCCGCAATGAGCTGGTCGCCGTCCACATAGACGCAGCGCTTGCCCTGGGCGCGGTGGGTTGCCATCAGCGGGTGGTGGCGGTCGGCGGCGAAGTAGATGACCTGGCCGGGGCAGACGGCGCTCATGCTGGCCGTCAGCGGGTCGGTGGCGTTCAGCACCGCGTAGCCGTTGGGCGCGACGTTCTGCACGATGACGCGTTTGACCAGCACCAGGTCTTCCGCCGTGTGCAGGAAGTTCATGCCGAGGTGGTCGCCCGCGCCGACGTTGGTGACCACGGCGACCTGGCAGCGGTCGAAGCCCAGGCCTTCACGCAGGATGCCGCCGCGGGCGGTCTCCAGCACAGCGGCCTCCACGTCGGGGTGCATCAGCACATTGCGGGCGCTTTTGGGGCCGGAGCAGTCGCCGCTGTCGATCTGGCGGCCATCGACATACACGCCGTCGGTGTTGGTCATGCCGACCTTGAGGCCGCAGCTGGCGAACAAGTGCGCGATCAGCCGCGTGACGGTGGTCTTGCCATTCGTGCCGGTGACGGCGACGACGGGGATGCGGCCGTCCTCGGCCATGCCGCCCGACTTGTTGCCGGTGCCGAACAGATGGCCGACGATGCCCTCGCCGACATTGCGGCCCTTGCCATAGCTGGGGCTCAAGTGCATGCGCAGGCCCGGTGCGGCGTTGACCTCGACGATGCCGCCGCTGATCTCTTCGAGCGGCCGCAGCACGTTCTCGGCGACGACGTCGACGCCGCAGACGTGCAGGCCGACGACCTGGGCCGCGGCAATGGCGCGCGCAGCCACCTCCGGGTGGACGTCGTCCGTCACGTCCGTGGCGGTGCCGCCTGTGGACAGGTTGGCGTTGTTGCGCAGGATGACGCGCTGGCCCTTGTCGGGCACCGACTCCGGCGCCAGGCCCTGCTGGGTCAGGCGCGCGACGGCGATGTCGTCGAAGCGGATCTTGGTCAGCGACGTCGCGTGGCCGTCACCGCGGCGCGGGTCGGAATTGACCTTGTCGACCAACTGCTTGACCGTGTGCACGCCGTCGCCGATGACGTGCGGCGGATCGCGTCGCGCCGCGGCGATCAGCTTGTCGCCGATGACGAGCAGCCGGTAGTCGGAGCCAGGCAGGAACTTCTCGACCATGACGGGGCCGATCTCGTCGGCCGCCTTGTAGGCAGCCTCAAGCCCCAGGCGTGTCGTCACGTTGACGGTCACGCCCTTGCCCTGGTTGCCGTCCTGCGGCTTGACGACGACGGGCAGGCCGATCTCCTGGGCCACGGCCCAGGCATCGTCCACCGAGTCGACCGGCCGGCCGATGGGCACCGGCACGCCGGCGGCCTGCAGCAACCGCTTGCACAGGTCCTTGTCCTGGGCGATGGACTCGCTGACCGCGCTGGTGGCGTCGACCTCGGCGGCCCAGATGCGGCGCTGCTTGGCGCCCCAGCCGAACTGCACCAGGCTGCCTTGCGTGAGGCGGCGGTAGGGAATGCCGCGCGCCAGGGCCGCATTGACGATGGAGCCGGTGGAGGGGCCGAGGCGGATGTCCTCGTCGAGCTCGCGCAACCGGGCCAGCGTCGCGTCGGCATCGAACTCGCCACCGTTCAGCGCAGCGAGCACGAGCTTGAGCGCCTGCTCGAAGGCCAGCCGGCCGACGTCTTCCTCGCTGTACTCGATGACGATCTGGTAGGTGCCGGCCTCGGGCGTGACATGGGTCTGGCTGAAAGTCACCGGGCAGCCGGCCTGGGCCTGCAGGGCCAGCGTGGCCTGCTCGAGCACCTGGGCCAGCGAGGCGTCTCTGCGCAGCTCGCCGACTGAGGGAAAGAGCTGGCGCAACCGCGGCTCGAAGCCGGGCAGGCGCTCGAGCGAGCGCTCGGACTCGTTGCAATGCACGACGGCTTCGATGGCCGTGTGGCGGCTCCACATGTTCGGGCCGCGCAGCGCGCGGGTGCGGGAAACGTCCATGAGTCGTGTTCTTTTCAGGCGAGGTGCAGGTTGGGCACGAAGGTGTCGAGCCCGGCGGCGATCAGCTCGGGCGAGATGCCCAGGGCCCAGGCGGCGGCGACGGCGGCAAGCAGCGTCGAGGCATCGATGGCCTGGTCGCCAAAGCGGCGCAGCAGGGCCTCGATGTTGGCGCCCGGCGTCTCGGCCGGGCCATGGGCCAGTACGGCGGCGCCGCCGCGCAGGAAGACGGCGCGTCCACCGCGGTCGCGGTGGTGCTGCAGGGCCTCGAGGCTGCCGTCCTCTGCGTAGAAGACGACCTCGCCGTCGCTCAGCTCGGCCATGTCCACCAAGCGCGGGTGGGCGGCATTGAGCACGCTGGCGCCGTCGCTGAGCACGACGTCGATCTGGGTGCGCAGCACCTTGTAGAGCTGGTCGATGTCCTGCACGTCGAACTCCGCCAGCGCGGCGATGCCGTCCAGATCGGTGACGACGCCGACGGCGGCGCGGTCATAGGCCAGGCCATCGCGCAGGATGGAGGCAGCATCGTTCTCGATGACGACGGCGTTGACGCCGCGGTTCATCAGGAGGCGGTGGGCGGCGTCCCAGCGGGCGCTGTCGCGCTTCTCGACGCGGCGCGTGCCCAGGAAGAGGCCGTCGCGGCAGGCCAGGCCGACATGGCGCCCGTTCAGGTGCAGCAGCCAGGCGACCAGGCGCGTGATCTGGCGCCCGCCGCGCGAGCCGGCCACGCCGACGATGGGGATGCGGCCGGTCTCGTCCTCGGCGAAGAGGTGGTCGATGATGGCCTGGCCGACGGGCTGCGGCGCGCCTCCGGCGGGCTTGAGGTGCATCAGCAGACCCGGGCCGGCGTTCACTTCGACGATGGCGCCGCCGGTCTCGGACAGCGGCTTGGAGATGTCCTCGGTGACGAGGTCGACGCCGGCGATGTCCAGGCCCACGGTGCGGGCGGCGAGCGACACGGCATGCGCCACCTCGGGGTGGACCTCGGGCGTGCAGTCGATGGACACGTTGCCATTGCGCTGGATCAGCACGGCCTTGCCGGCCGCGGGCACGGCCTCGGGCGACATGCCCTGTCGTTGCAGGTCCAGCAGCAGGGCGGTGTCTTCGTGCACGCGGATGCGGTTGAGCGGGAAGTCCTCGCTCAGGCCGCGGCGCGGGTCGGTGTTGATCTGGCTTTCAACCAGTTGCTCCACGGTCTGGCGGCCGTCGCCGTGCACCCAGGCGGCCTCGCCGCGCGCGGCCGCCACCACCTGGCCGCCCACGACGAGCACGCGGTGCTCGTTGCCGGGGATGTAGCGCTCCACGAGCACCGAGGAGCCGTGGCGGGCCGCCAGCGCGAAGGCGGCCTCGCAGTCGGCCTCGGTCGCGATGTCCAGGGAGACGCCGCGGCCATGGTTGCCGTCGCTGGGCTTGACGACGACGGGCAGGCCGGTGTCCTGTGCCACCGTCCAGGCCTCGGCGGCGGTCTTGACCTCCTGGCCTTCCGGCACGGGCACGCCCACGGCCTTCAGCAGCGTCTTGGTCAGGTCCTTGTCGCTGGCGATGCCTTCGGCAATGGCGCTGGTCATGTCGGTCTCGGCCGTCCAGATGCGGCGCTGGCGCGCGCCGTGGCCGAGCTGCACCAGGTTGCCGTCGTTCAGGCGGATATGGGGGATGCGGCGGTCCGTGGCCGCGGCGACGATGGCCGCCGTGGAGGGGCCCAGGTAGCAGTCGTCCAGCTTGTCGCGCACGCGGGCCACCGCGGCGGGCGCGTCGAAGGGCTGGTCGTTGATGACGGCCATGATCAAGGCATGACCCTCGGCCAGGGCCGCGCGGGCGACCTGCTCGTCACGCGCCCGGAACACCATGCGGTAGACGCCGCGCTGGCTGGTGGAGCGGGTCTGGCCGAAGCCGGTCGGCATGCCGGCCAGGTTGAGCAGCTCGATGACGATGTGCTCCAGCACATGGCCGCACCAGGTGCCTTCGGTCAGCCGTTCCAGGAAACCGCCGCGCTCACCGACGCCGCAGTGGTGCTCGACGAGGTTGGGCAGGGCGGCCGTCAACCGCTCGTTGAAGCCCGGCAACACATGGCTGGGGTGGTCTTCCAGCTCGCCGAGGTCCAGCCAGACCTCCAGCACCGGCCGGTAGGTCCACATATTGGGCCCGCGCAGGTAATTGATGCGCAGCAGGCGGATGTCGTTCTTCTGGCTCATGGAGCGTATCGAGTAAGGGGTTGTGCGCGGTGCAATCGCGTGGAATTGTGCGCTGAACTCATGGCGGAGAATCGCCGCAGCCCGTAAGAGCCAACAACAACATGCAAGACCTTCCTCCCGCTGCAGTGCTTCATCCCCAAACAGCCGTCCTTCAGGGGCGGCTCATGGCTGGCGAGAACGTGGTGGCCCTGCTGGAGGTTGACCTGGATGCCCAGGGCCACTTCGCGCAAGGGCTGATCGCGCTGACGAATTCACGCCTGCTGGCCCTCGATCCCACCAGCGCCAGCTGGGTCGAACACACGCTGGTGCCGGGCTTGAGCCTCAAGCTCAGTGACCATGGCGGCCTGGCCT
Source organism: Roseateles sp. P5_E4 (assembly GCF_054049255.1). Taxonomy (NCBI): domain Bacteria; kingdom Pseudomonadati; phylum Pseudomonadota; class Betaproteobacteria; order Burkholderiales; family Sphaerotilaceae; genus Roseateles; species Roseateles sp. P5_E4. The sequence continues at coordinate 222,565 of NZ_JBFUMS010000002.1, forward strand.
TCATGGAGCTGTTTGACGCTGACCGGCGCCTGGCGCGCTGGCGCTTCACGCTGGCCTGCAATCCGGCGGCGGTGCGCTTTGCCGACGCCTTCGGCCGCGAGGTGCAGCGCCTTTCGGGCCATGTCGTGCTCGAAGAGGCCGATGACGGCGAGGACTCGACCTTCGATTTCGGCGAGGCCAGCAAACCACCGAGCACCTGGGTGCTGCTGCGGCTGTGGCGCTTTGCGCGGCCCTACCGGGGCCAGCTCTTGCTGGGCTTCTCGCTCATGCTCGGCTCGATTGGCGCAACCCTGGTGGCGCCTTACCTGAGCATGCCGCTGATGGACAGGGTGCTGATCCCGTTCCAGAACGGCCAGTCGATCGACACCAGGCTGGTCGGGTCGCTGCTGGGTGGCTTGCTGGGTGCGGCGTTGTTCTCGTGGTTGCTGGGCTGGGCCAAGACCTATCTGCTGGCGCTGGTGTCCGAGCGCATTGCCGCCGATCTGCGCACGGCGACCTTCGACCATCTGCTCGGCCTGTCGCTCGAATACTTCGGCAACAAGCGCACCGGCGACCTGATGGCGCGCATCGGCTCCGAGACCGACCGTATCAGCGTGTTCCTGAGCCTGCATGCGCTGGACTTCATCACCGATGTGCTGATGCTCCTGATGATCTCGGCGATCCTGTTCAACATCCACCCGGGCCTGGCGCTGGCCACCCTGGTGCCCTTGCCCTTCATCGCCTGGATGATTCATCTGGTGCGAGACCGGCTGCGCACCGGCTTCGAGAAGATCGACCGCGTCTGGGGCGAGGTCACCAACATCCTGGCCGACACCATCCCGGGCATCCGCGTCGTCAAGGCCTTTGCCCAGGAGAGGCGCGAGGCGCAGCGTTTTCGGGAGGCCAACGCCAAGAACCTGGTCGTGAACGACCGCCTCAACAAGACCTGGAGCCTGTTCGGGCCCACGGTCTCGCTGCTGACCGAGATGGGCCTGCTCGTCGTCTGGGGTGTGGGCATCTGGCTGATCTCGCACCAGAGCATCACGGTCGGCACGCTGACAGCCTTCCTGGCCTACATCGGCCGCTTCTATGGCCGGCTGGATTCGATGAGCCGCATCGTCTCGGTCACGCAGAAGGCCGCGGCGGGCTCCAAGCGCATCTTCGACATCCTCGACCACGTCTCCAACGTGCCCGACCCGGTCAACCCCCAGCCCTTCGAGAACGTGACCGGCGCGATTTCGATGCAGGGCCTGGACTTCCGCTACGGTTCGCGCTCGGTCATCCGCAACCTGAACCTCGACATCCGCCCCGGCGAGATGGTCGGCCTGGTGGGCCACAGCGGCTCGGGCAAGAGCACGCTGGTCAACCTGATCTGCCGCTTCTATGACGTGACCGAGGGCGCCATCAAGGTCGATGGCGTGGACCTGCGGCGCATCAGGGTGACCGACTACCGCCGCCACATCGGCCTCGTGCTGCAGGAGCCCTTCCTGTTTTTCGGCACCATCGCCGAGAACATCGCCTACGGCAAGCCCGAGGCCACGCGTGACGAGATCGTCGCAGCCGCGCGCGCCGCGCATGCCCACGAGTTCATCCTGCGCCTGCCGCATGGCTATGACAGCCTCGTCGGTGAGCGCGGCCAGGGCCTGTCGGGCGGCGAGCGCCAGCGCATCTCCATCGCCCGGGCGCTGCTGATCGATCCGGCCATCCTCATCCTCGACGAAGCGACCTCAGCCGTGGACACCGAGACCGAGAAGGAGATCCAGCGCGCGCTGGACAACCTCGTCAAGGGCCGCACCACCATCGCCATCGCCCACCGTCTGTCCACGCTGCGCAAGGCCGACCGCCTCGTTGTCATGGACCGCGGCGAGATCGTCGAGCTGGGCCCGCACGACGAACTGATCGCCCGCCAGGGCCACTATTGGCGCCTCTGGGAAGCTCAGGTCCGCCGCGTGGACCAGGAAGACCTGGAGGAACATGCCGTGACCCCCAACCCCAGCGCCCACACCACCGATGCTTGATACCGCCCTGCACGACCGTGACCGCGAGCTGGATGCCGCCAGCGCGGAACACGGCTTCGACCCCGCCGTTCCCCTGCAGATTGGCGGGCGCTACAGCCCGCTGGTGCGTGACGGCCGAACCCTCTACCTGAGTGGCCAGATCCCGCGCATCGGTGACCATGTTGCCGTGGCCGGCGTCGTCGGCGCTGAGGTCAGCCTGGAGCGCGCCAAGCGTGCCGCGGCCATCTGCGTGCTGCGAGCGCTGACCTTGCTGCGCCAGGAGCTCGGCAGCCTGGATCGGCTGCAGGCCGTGGTCAGGATGACCGTCTTCGTGCATTGCGACGCCGGCTTCACCCAGCACAGCGAAGTGGCCGACGGTGCCTCCGACCTGGTCTGGCGCGTGCTGGGCACGGCTGGTGCCCACACGCGCACCTCGGTCGGCGTGCTGCAGCTGCCCAAGAACGCGGCGGTCGAACTCGACCTGATCGCGACCTCCGCGGAGTCCTGAATGTCCACACTGCCCTTCCGCGACCTGCATCTGGACGCCCTTGGCCGGTTGCTGCTGACCGATCTGAACGGCGACAGCCATGTCGGTGTCACGCCGGTACGTGCCCACCCGATCTCGGCACCGGACGAGGGCCTGTCCCTGGTCGGCTCGCACGGCCATGAACTGGCCTGGGTGGAGCGCCTGTCAGCCCTGCCGGAAGGGCCGCGCCGGTTGCTGGAGGCCGAACTGGCCGCCCGCGAATTCCACCCGACCCTGCTGCGCCTGATCTCCGTCAACACCTTCGCCACGCCCAGCACCTGGCGCATCGAGACCGACCGCGGCGAGGTCGACTTCGTGCTCAAGAGCGAGGAAGACATCCGCCGCCTGGAAGAGGGCCGCCTGCTGATCACTTCCACCCATGGCGTGCAGTTGCAGGTGCCGGATCGCTGGGCGCTGGACAAGCATTCCAAGCGGCTGCTGGAACGCTTCCTCTGAGACAAGAAAAAGCCGCCTGCAAGAGGCGGCTCGGCGCGAGGGTGAGGGTGCTCAGCTGGGCTCGCTCATCTGCGACTGCAGATAGTTCTGTTCACCGACGGTGGTGACCAGCTCCAGCTGGGTTTCGAGGTGGTCGATGTGTTCCTCGGTGTCGTCGAGGATTTGCACGAAGATCTCGCGGGACACGTAGTCGCGCACCTGCTCGCAGTAGGCGACGGCTTCCTTCAGGTGGACGTGCGAGGCCTTTTCGATGATCAGGTCGCAGCTCATGGTCTCGACGGCGTTCTCGCCGATGTAGAGCTTGCCGAGGTCCTGCAGGTTGGGCAGGCCGTCCAGCGTCAGCACGCGCTCGATGAGCTTGTCGGCGTGCTTCATCTCCTCGATGGACTCCTCGTACTCGTGCTTGGCCATCTTCAGCAGGCCCCAATTCTTCAGCATGCGGGCGTGCAGGAAGTACTGGTTGATGGCCGTCAGCTCCAGCTTCAGCTGGGCGTTGAGGTGGGCGATGACTTGGGGGTCGCCTTTCATGGGGAGCTCCGGATCGTGAAATTAAGCCGCAGTATCCCCAGTGAAAGCCCCACGGCAAAACCGCTCTTTCTGCAAATGAGACCGATTCGCATTAGACTTCGCACCCATGATTGTTTGTGTCTGCCACCGAGTCTCTGATCGCGACATCGCGATTGCCGCCTCCAGCGGCTGCCCGGATTTCGAGGCCCTGCAGGATGACCTGCGCGTGGCCACGGCCTGCGGCGCCTGCCGGGACTGCGCCTGTGCGGTTTTCGAGGAAAGTCGTGTCGAAGGCGCCGCTCCGCGAGGACGCGGCATGGTGGTCGTCCCGATCCGACTGGCGGCATGAACTAGAATGCTCCCCGGCGCCGACATCCGGCGCCTTTTTGTTGGTCTGATTTCCTGAACGTCGTTGTGAATTCCGCAGCCGATCTGGGGCGGGCCACGCAGCACGACAACAGTAAGGAAATTCCATGAGCACCCTCCAAACCGGCACTGTCAAATGGTTTGACGACGGCAAGGGCTTCGGCTTCATCACGCCGGCCGACGGCAGCAAGGACCTGTTCGCCCACCACAGCGAAATCAAGAACAACGGCGGCTTCCGCACGTTGGCTGAAGGCGCCCAGGTCGAATTCGAAGTGAAGCAGGGCCCCAAGGGCCTGCAAGCAGCAAACATCCGTTCGCTGTAATCCCTCACGGCTTTGGCCGTTGAGTCAAGCCCGCGCCCTGCGCGGGCTTTGTGCTTTCTGGGTCCGCCGTCGACAATCCACCTCTTATGTCCGCCTTGCCCGTCACTGCCCCGAAGGCCCTGACCGCTTACCGCCCGTTCTGGGCCAAGCGTTTCGGCCCCGCACCCTTCCTGCCCATGAGCCGGGCGGAGATGGAGCAGCTCGGCTGGGATTCCTGCGACATCATCATCGTCACCGGCGACGCCTACGTCGACCACGCCAGCTTCGGCATGGCCGTGATCGGCCGCACGCTGGAGGCGCAGGGCTTTCGCGTCGGCATCATTGCCCAGCCGGACTGGAGCAGCGCCGACGCCTTCAAGGCCCTGGGCAAGCCCAACCTGTTCTTTGGCGTGGCCGCCGGCAACATGGATTCCATGATCAACCGTTACACGGCTGATCGAAAAATCCGCAGCGACGACGCCTACACGCCCGGAGGCGAGGGCGGCAAGCGCCCCGATCGCGCGACCCTGGTCTACACCCAACGCTGCCAGGAAGCCTTCAAGGACGTGCCCATCGTCATCGGCGGCATCGAGGCCTCGCTGCGCCGCATCGCGCACTACGACTACTGGCAGGACAAGGTGCGCCGCTCCGTCCTCGTGGACAGCAAGGCCGACCTGCTGGTCTATGGCAACGCCGAGCGCGCCATCATCGAGATCGCCCACCGCCTGGCGCGCCGCGAGCCCATCGAGAGCCTGACCGATGTGCGCGGCACCGCCTTCATGCGCCGCGATGACGACCCGACGGCCGAAGGCTGGTTCGAGCTGGACTCGACCGAGGTGGACCGTCCCGGCCGCATTGACGAGCTGATCAGCCCCTACCAGATCGTCGAAGAGAACAAGGCCTGCGCGTCCAACGACGCGCCCGATGGGGCGAAGCCCATCACCATCCACAAGACCGGCCGCATCACCATGCCGCCGCGCGACCACACGGTGGTGCGCCTGCCGGCCTACGAGAAGGTCAAGAGCGACCCGGTGCTCTACGCCCACGCCAACCGCGTGCTGCACCTGGAGACCAACCCTGGCAACGCCCGTGCCCTCGTGCAGCGCCACGGCGAGCGCGACCTGTGGATCAACCCGCCGCCCATCCCGCTGACGACGCCGGAGATGGACCACGTCTTCGACCTGCCATACGCGCGCAGCCCGCACCCGAGCTATGCGGACGAGAAGGGCGGCCACGACGGCGCGACCAAGATCCCGGCCTGGGAAATGATCCGCTTCAGCGTGAACATCATGCGCGGCTGCTTCGGCGGCTGCACCTTCTGCTCCATCACCGAGCACGAGGGCCGCATCATCCAGAGCCGCTCGGAAGACTCCGTGATCCGTGAGATCGAGGAGATGCGCGACAAGGTCAAGGGCTTCACCGGCATCGTGTCCGACCTGGGCGGCCCGACGGCCAACATGTACCGCATCGGCTGCAAGAGCCCCGAGATCGAGGCCGCCTGCCGCAAGCCCAGCTGCGTCTACCCGGGCATCTGCCCGAACCTGAACACCAGCCACGACCCGCTGATCAAGATGTACCGCCGCGCGCGTGCGCTGCCGGGCGTCAAGAAGATCCTGATCGGCTCAGGCCTGCGCTACGACCTGGCCGTGCAATCGCCTGAGTACGTGAAGGAGCTGGTCACGCATCACGTCGGTGGCTACCTGAAGATCGCGCCCGAGCACACCGAGAACGGCCCGCTGTCCAAGATGATGAAGCCGGGCATCGGCAGCTACGACCGCTTCAAGCAGATGTTCGAGGCGGCGAGTGCGGCGGCCGGCAAGAAGCAGTACCTGATCCCTTACTTCATCGCCGCCCACCCCGGCACCAGTGACGAGGACATGATGAACCTCGCCGTCTGGCTGAAGAAGAACGGCTTCCGCGCCGACCAGGTGCAGACCTTCTATCCCAGCCCGATGGCCACGGCGACGGCGATGTACCACTCGGGCAAGAACCCGCTCAAGGGCATCAGCCGTGACGAGACGCGCGGCGAGAGCGTGGACATCGTGCGCGGCGAGCGCCGCCGCCGCCTGCACAAGGCCTTCCTGCGCTATCACGACGCCAACAACTGGCCGCTGCTGCGCGAGGCGCTCAAGGCCATGGGCCGTGCGGACCTGATCGGCAATGGCAAGCATCACCTGATTCCGACCTACCAGCCCATCACCGACGGCAGCTACGAAAGCGCGCGGCGCAAGAACTCGACCGGCGTCACGCCGGCGGCCAAACCAGCAAGTGCGGCGCCGATGAAGCCGGCCACGCCGCGCAAGGGCCAGCTCTTGACCCAGCACACTGGCCTGCCGCCGCGCGTGACCGGCGCAAGTCGTAACAGCGCGCCGCGTCCGGGCAAACCCGCAAAACGTTGAGGCGATTCGCAGGACTTTTGCCCCTGCTTTTCGTGACTACAAGGCCGAGGATGCCGTACGCTTGCGGCTACTTGACGAGTAGGAGCCGCGGCCGCGCCGTGATGCCCCAGCCCCGGAGCCCTCGCCCCCATGCAAGAAACGCCCGCCGTTGACGACGACCTGCTCGAGCTGCTCGACGACCCCGAGCACGCTGAAGGCGAGCATCGCCCGAAAGACCGGCCCTGGCGCATTCTCATCGTTGACGACGACGGTGACGTCCACAAGGCCACCGAACTGGCCATGCAGGGCCTGACCGTCGAAGGCCAGCCCCTCGTCTTCCTGCACGCCTCCTCCGCCGCCCAGGCCCGCCAGTTGCTGGCCAGCGAGGACGACCTCGCCGTCGTGCTGCTCGACGTCGTCATGGAGAGCGAAGATGCCGGCCTGCAACTGGTGCGCCACATCCGCGACGAGCTGTGTCTGAACGCCGTGCGCATCGTGCTGCGCACCGGCCAGCCTGGCTACGCGCCCGAAATCGAGACGGTGCAGGCCTATGACATCAATGACTACAAGACCAAGTCGGAGCTGACCCGCACGCGGCTGTACACGGTGCTGACCGCCGCGGTGCGCTCCTACCGCCAGATCTGCGCGCTGGAAGCCAACCGCCGCGGCCTGGAGATGATCGTCGAGAGCAGCACGTCCCTCTCGCGCATGCGGGGCCTCTCGCGCTTTGCCGAAGGCGTCGTCACCCAGCTCTGCGCCCTGCTCGGTATCCTGCCCGAGGGCTTGGTCTGTGCTCAGGTCAGCGGCGAAACCGGCGACGAAGTCCGCATCGTCGCGGCCGCCGGCCAGTACAGCGGCCTCATCGACCGGCCGCTGGCCCAGGTCAAGATCGCTACCGTGCGGGACCGCCTGGAGCGCTGCCTGCAGCAGGAGCGCAACCTCTACGACGACGGCACGGTCCTCTATTTCGGCATGGGCAAGGGCCGTGCGATGGCGGCGCTCGTGGATGTCGGCCGCGAGCTCGACGAGCTCGACCAGCAGCTGCTGCGCGCCTTCTGCTCCAACATCTCGGTCGGTTTCGAGAACGTGGTGCTGTACAGCCAGCTGCTGGACCAGGCCTACAACGACCCGCTGCTGCGCCTGCCCAACCGCAACCGTTTCGTCGAGCTGCTCGACAAGAACCTGAAGGATCCGTCCGGTGTCACGCTCGCGCTGATCGACATCGACGATTTCTCCGACATCAACGACGCCTTTGGCCACCACTTCGGCGACCAGGTGCTGCAGGCCGTCGTGCACCGCATGAGCGAGACGCTGGGCCTGAACACTGCGATGGCCCGCGTCGGCGCCGACACCTTTGGCGTGCTCGGCGAGCATGCCAAGGTCTGCCCCGAGACCGTGAACAGCGTCTTCGCCGACCCCTTCATCGTTGCCGGCGAGCGCCTGCAGCTGTCCGCCACCACGGGCCTCGTGCGCCTGGGTGAATCCAAGGCCGTCGGCTCCGAACTGCTGCTCGATGCCCAGATCGCGCTCAAGCGCGCCAAGCAGCAGCAGCGCGGCTCATCTCAGTACTTCTCTGCCGCCATGGGCAGCGACGCGCGCGAGCGCTTCAAGCTGCTCAAGGGCCTGCGGACCGGCTTCGAGGAAAGCCAGCTCTTCGTCGTCTACCAGCCCCAGGTCGAGCTGAGCAGCAGCCGCATCGTCGGTGCCGAGGCCCTGCTGCGCTGGAAGACGCTGGATGGTCGTTTCATCCCGCCCGACCAGTTCATTCCGCTGGCCGAGCAGAGCGGCCTCATCATTCCCATCGGCGAGTTCGTCATGCGCACCTCCTGCGCCCAGCTGAAGAAGATGCAGGCCCTGGGCCATGGCGACTTCCGCATGGCCGTCAACGTGTCCATGGCGCAGTTCCGCCACCCCGGCTTCATCGACATGCTGGGCCGCGCGCTGCAGGACTGCGGCGTCGCCGGCCAGAACATCGAGCTCGAAATCACCGAGTCCATGGCCATGGAAGACGCCGACCTCGTGCTGCGTGTGCTGGCCGACATCAAGCAGCTCGGCTTCAGCGTCGCCATCGACGACTTCGGCACCGGCTTCTCGTCGCTGAGCCAGCTGCGCCAGCTGCAGGTGGACCGCCTCAAGATCGACCGCGCCTTCGTGCAGGAGGCGCAGGCCTCGTCCGCCGGCTCGACGATCGCCCAGATGGTCATCAACCTCGGTCGTGGCCTGGGCCTGACTGTCATCGCCGAGGGCATCGAGACCGAGGAGCAGCGCCAGTACCTGATCGGCCTGGGCTGCCATGAGGGTCAAGGCTGGCTGTTCGCCAGACCCATGCCCGCGGACCAACTTGAAACCTGGATGGGCCGGTAGGCCCCTCGCCGGGTCTTGCCTGCTGAACGCGGCAGGCCGAGTCGGTCTTGCAGACCGCGCCGCGTCTTGCGCCGCAGCTCTTCGACAGGCACATGCCGCCCACTGGGCGCCATGTGTCCGGTCTCAGCCCCCGAGGGGACGGCGACGCTTGCGGCATTGAGCCGCAAGCACATCGCCAGGCGGGCCGGCTCGGGAGCGGCCCAGCGCTCGGCCCGGAATACCTCAGAGACCCCTAAACTCCGCGCCGTCGATTGACGACAGCCAGGAGCGTTCATGAGTCTCGCCAAGATCCTCGTCGCCCAGGGCGGCGGTCCCACCGCCGTCATCAACCAGAGCCTCGTCGGTGTCGTGCTCGAAGCGCGGCGTCAGGCCGGTGTGGGCAAGGTTTACGGCGCCCGCCATGGCGTGCGGGGCATCGTCAACGAGGACTTCGTCGACCTGACCCAGGAGACCAGCCACAACCTCGAGCTGGTGGCCAACACGCCGGCCTCGGCGCTGGGCTCCACGCGCGACAAGCCCGATGCCGCCTACTGCCGCGAGATCTTCACGGTGCTGCAGGCGCATGGCATCACGCACTTCTTCTACATCGGCGGCAACGACTCATCGGACACCGTGCGCATCGTCTCGGAAGAGGCGCAGGCGGCCGGCTACCCGCTGCGCTGCATCCACATCCCCAAGACCATCGACAACGACCTGGTGGGCAACGACCACACGCCGGGCTATGCCTCCGCGGCACGCTTCGTGGCCCAGGCCTTTGCCGGCGCCAACCTCGACAACGCGGCCCTGCCGGGCGTCTATGTCGGCGTCGTCATGGGCCGCCACGCCGGCTTCCTGACGGCCGCCGCAGCGCTGGGCAAGAAGTTCGAGGACGACGGCCCCCACCTCATCTACCTGCCCGAGCGCCACTTCGACACCGAGCAGTTCCTGCGCGACGTGAAGGCCACCTACGAGCGCTTCGGCCGCTGCGTCATCGCCGTCAGCGAGGGCATCCACGACGCCAGCGGCACGCCGATGCTGTCCAAGCTGGCCGGTGACCTGGAGCGCGACGCCCACGGCAATGTGCAGCTCAGCGGCACCGGCGCGCTGGCCGACCTGCTCTGCGAGGAGATCAAGACCAAGCTCGGCATCAAGCGCGTGCGCGGCGACACCTTCGGCTATCTGCAGCGCAGCTTCCTGGGCTGCGTGTCCGACGTGGACCAACGCGAGGCCCGCGAGGTCGGCGAGAAGGCCGTGCAGTACGCCTTCCACGGCGACCGCGACGGTTCGGTCGCCATCAAGCGCGTCGGCTACTACGCGGTGGACTACGAACTGTTGCCCCTCACCGCCGTCGCCGGCAAGACGCGCACGATGGAAGACGAGTTCATCACCGAGAGCGGCACCGACGTGACCGACGCCTTCCGCCTCTACCTGCGCCCGCTGCTGGGCTCTGGCATGCCGGACGCGTTCAGGTTGAGGCCGAACCCGGTGGAGAAGGTGCTGCGGCGCGAGCCGTGAGACCGATCTCCCCGCGGCTGCTGCTGGCGATCGCGGTGGCGATGGCCGGGCCGGCGGCCGCCGCGGAGGTCACGCTGCGCTTTTTGAGCCAGGACTTTCCGCCCTACGTCGAGCGAGAGGGGCAGCAGGCCCGCGGCCCGTTCGTTCGGCTGGTGATGGAGGGTTGTGCACGCCTGGGCTGGAAATGCTCGGTCGAAGTCCTGCCTTGGCGTCGCGCCCAGGCCGCTGTCGAGCGCGGCGAGGCCGAGGGCATCTTCCCCCTGCTGGACACCCCGCAGCGCCGCCAGATCTACCACCTGAGCCAGCCCGTCGTCGGGGTCCAGATGGTCTTCTTCACACGCGTCGAGCAGGACTTCTTCTACCGTGATCCGGCCAGCCTGGGCACCCAGAGGATCATCGGTGTGTTCGGGCCGTCCGGGACGGCGACCGTGCTCCAGGACATCGTCGCCGCCAACCCCAACACCATGGTCGTCGAGCCCGACAACACGACGGTGCTGCGCAAGCTGCTGGCCGGTCGTTACGGCGAAGACGGCGTCGCCCTGATCAACCGCGACGTGGCCTGGCATCTGGCAGACCGCTCGCACCTGACGGGGCTGCGGGAGGCGGGTGTCGCCCACACGGACACCTACCGCATCGGCCTCGTGCGCAAGCGGGTCAGTGCCGCGCAGGCGAATGCCTTCATGGCCACGCTGGCCGACATGTGCACTTCGCCCGCGGCGGCCCTGCTGCTCGCGCCCGAACTGGTGCCGAGTGCGGCCTGCGGCGCCGTGCCGGCCAAAGCGGCGCGCTGAATGCCCTCACGGCTTGGGCTTGATCAGCTTCGGATGCCACTCGTTCACGGCCAGCAGCGCTGCCGAGCCAAAGTGCTTGTGCAGCTCGGCCACCATCTCGCCGCTGGCGATGACGGGGTCGGTCTCCACGGCCTTGCGGGCGACGTCCATGTCGGACGTCGCGAAGATGAAGAGGCCGCGCCAGCCGTCTACGCCGTCGAAGGGGCCTGCGTAGACGAGCAGGCCTTCCTTGGCCAGGCGGGTCATGTTGGCAAAGTGGCCCTTGAACATTTCGTCGCGCGCCGGGCCGTCGGGCATGCGCTTCGGTCCGGTCTTCAGCAGCACGAAGGTGTAGCTGCGCAGACCCTGGTCGTTGGCACCCCAGGCCTGCGCCTTGGCGGCGTCGTAGGCGGGTGCTTCCTGGGCGCGGACGGGCAGGGCGCTGAGCAGGGCGAGGAAGCTGAGCACGAAGGCGGCAAGTCGGTTCATGGTGGTGGTGGCGCGTCAGTCGGGGTGCGAGGATTGAACCGCACCCCGGCTTCAGTAAGACCGCGATGAAAACCCTTGGTTTCGCCAAACCCACCCCACCCGGCTGGCCGCGCCTGTCGTCGGCCCTGTACTGCGAGAACGCCCGCGAAGCCGTCGCCTGGTATTGCCAAGCCTTCGGTTTCGAGGTCGAGATCGTCGTCGACGCGCCGGACGGCAGCGTCATGCACAGCGAGATCCGCTATGGCGAAGCCATCGTCATGGTGGCCGAGGGCAGCGCCGAGCGCGAGGCGCGCTTTGGCGTGGCGGGGCGCTCCCCCAAGGCCGTCGACGGCGTCAACACACAGACGCTGTTCCTCTATGTCGACGACGTCGATGCACATTGCGCCCAGGCCCGCGCGGCCGGCGCCAACGTGACCTACGAGCTGACCGACAACGACTACGGTGCGGAGTACTGGACCGACCGCAGCTATGGCTGCCTCGACCCCGACGGCCATCTGTGGTGGTTCAGCCAGCGGCTGCGCAACCCGCCTGTCTGACCCCCTGCCGAAAGACACTTGCTGGCTTCACGGCGGTCTTCTACATTTGTAGTACGACAACTGTAGAAGATCGTGATGGATGAGGACACCGGCAGTGGGGACGTGTCGCTGAGCGAGCTGCAGCTCAGCCTGATGCGCGTGCTTTGGGCGCGCGGCGAGGCCAGTACGGCCGATGTGGCGGAAGCGCTGCGCGGCGAGCGCGATCTCGCGCACACGACGGTGGCGACGCTGCTGACGCGCCTGGAAAAGCGCGGCCTGCTCAGCAGCCGCCGCGAAGGCCGTGCGCTGCTCTATCAGCCCCTCGTAACGCAGGCCGACGTGCAGCGCTCCATGGTGGGCAGCCTGGTCGACAGCCTGTTCGCCGGTCGTGCCAGCGCCCTCGTCAGCCATCTGCTGGACGCACGCGGCGTTGATGCCAAAGAGCTGGCCGAGCTGCAGGCGCTGCTGAAACAACGCAAGGGAGAGACGCGATGACCGATGTGCTGCTGACCTGGCTGTGCAGCTACCTGCTGCACAGCAGCCTGTTGATCGGCGCGCTGTGGGCGGCCGAGCGCGCCGGCGTGCTGGCCCGCCTGGCCCTGTCGACGCAGGAGACGCTGTGGCGCCTGGCCTTGCTGGGCGGCCTCGTCAGCGCCAGCCTGCCGCTGCTGCCCACGTTGCCGCAGGCGGCGCCGGCCGATGTCGTGCGGCCCGCCGTCGTCGTGCAGGAGGCCGCGCCGGTGCCCGCCGATGTTCGGCTCATCGTCGTCGAGGCGCCCGCCGCCGCGCGCCCCAGCGCCCAGCTCGGCGCCTCGCCCATCACGACGCCGCTGGCGCCGCAGGCCCATGACGTCGCCATCGGCTTCATGGCGCTGTGGCTGGCGGGTGCCGTGTTGATGCTGCTGGGCCTGGCCCTGCAGTGGGCCTGGCTGCGCCGCACCGTGCGCTGCCTGCCCGAGTTGGCTGACGCGCGTTGGCGAACCCTGGCCGTGCGCCTCGCTGCCGACATGCGCCTGCCCCTGCCCTCATTGCGCCATGCACGCGCCAACTGGGCCAGCCCGCTGCTGGCGCCGGGCCGAGTGCTCTGCCTGCCGGCCTGGTGCCTGGACCTGCCGGACGACGAGGCACGTGCCGTGCTCGGCCATGAACTGGCTCATCTGCGCCGCCGCGACCCCGCCTGGCGCCTGCTCGCCGCCGTCATGAAGACGCTGCTGTGGCCGCAGGTGCTGAACCGCGTCGCGCTGCAGCGCCTGGACCTGCTGGCCGAGCTGGCCTGCGATGCCGCGGCCGCCGCACCGACTGGCCAGCGCCTGGCCCTGGCGCAAAGCCTGCTGCGCTGCGCCGAGGCGCTGAAGGCCCAGGGAGGCGGCCACGGCCCGGCCCTGGCCTGCGGTGCCGCCAGCGCGGGCTCGCCCTTGTTCGCCCGTGTGCGCCGCCTGCTCAAGGCCGAGGTCGAGGGTGAGGACGCTCCGCGCGAGCGCCGCGGCCTGCGCCTGGGACTGGTGGGCGCCATGGTGGTCGCCCTGGTCGCGCTGCCGGCGGTCGTCGTCAGCCACACCGATGGACGCAGTCTTCTGGATCGCTTCGACCTTGGTGGCCTGAGCGACGGCATGTCCTTCTCGGTGCGCGGCACGCGCATCTACAGCCGCTATCCCGGCGGCAGCTTCTCCGTGACGCTGGACGGCAAGGCGGTGTTCAACGACGCCGAGGATGAAGTGCAGACGCTGACGGGCACCCTGACCGTGAAGGAGCGCGAGGGCGGGCTGACGCGCGAAATGGTGCTGAAGTCCATGGGCGAGGGCCGCATCGAGCGTGAGTACCGGGTCGGCAACGAGAGCCTGCCTTTGGACCAGGCCGGTCGCCAGTGGTGGGCCAAGGCCGTGCAGCGCCTGGCCGAGGACCTGACCGACCCTCAGGTGCGTGCCCGCAAGCTGTTCGCCAAGGGCGGTGTCGATGCGGTGCTCACCGACATCGAGCATGCCCGGGAGGATTTCCAGCGCCGCCGCCGCATCGAGGCCGCGCTGCAACTCGACGCGCCGCTGCCCGCGGTGGCGTTGGACCGCCTGATCACCGCCTCCACGACCCTGCAAGGCGCCTTCGAGCGTCGCGAGGCCTTGAGCGCCATTGCCCGCCAGCCGCTGACCGAACCCCAGCAGCTGGCCTGGCTGGCCGCCGTGGCCGGCATCGACAGCGACTTCGAGCGCCGTGAGGCCCTGGGGGCGCTGGCGCCCAAGCTGCTCGACAGGCCTGCCGTGCTCGCGGCCTGGACCGAGGCGCTGGGCCGTATCGGCGGCGACTTCGAACTGCGCACGGCCATCGACAACCAGGTGTCGGCGACGCCCCAACCCGCCGTGCTCGCGGCCGCCGTGCAGGCGGCGGCGCGCATCCAGAGTGATTTCGAGAAGCGCGAGGCCCTCGGCGCCGTGGCGCAACGCATGCAGGGCGACGAGGCCGAGCTGGTCGACGCCTATGCCCGTGCAGCCGGCGGCATCTCGGGCGGCTTCGAACGGCGCGAGGCCTTGAACCGCCTGCTGGACCGGCCCAAGCTGGCGGCCGCAGGCCTGGAGCGCGTGCTGGCCAGCGCCGAGAGCATGGAAGGCGGCTTCGAGCGCCTGCAGGTGTTGCTGCGCGTGGCCGAGAAGCTGGGCCAGGCCAAGCCGGTCGATGCCGGTCTCGTTGAGCGCGTGCGCCGCGCCGGGCGCGGCCTGGGTGACCACGAGCGCGGTCAGATCGAGAACGCGCTGGACCGGCTGGGCTGACGCCGCAAGGCGCGGCGGGCTTAACTCGCTCGTTTCGCGAGCACGGCGCGCGCCACGCGCGACACCGGCGGGCGGCCCAGCACGTTGGAGATATAGGCGCCGGCGTCCACGAGCTTGTCGAGGTCGATGCCGGTTTCAATGCCGAGACCATTGAGCAGGAACACCACGTCCTCGGTGGCGACATTGCCGGTCGCGCCCTTGGCATAGGGGCAGCCGCCCAGGCCGGCCACGCTGGCGTGGAAGCTGTGGAGCCCCAGTTCCATGCTCGCGTAGACATTGCTCAGCGCCTGGCCATAGGTGTCGTGGAAGTGCCCCGACACTTCGGCGAGCGGGAAGTGCTTCAGCGCCCGCTCCATGGCCGCCTGCACTTTGCGCGGCGTGCCGACGCCGATGGTGTCGGCGATGTCGATCGCGTCCACGCCCAGCTCGCGCAGCGGCTTCACGACAGCCTCGACCTGGTCGGCGGTGATCTCGCCTTCATACGGGCAACCCAGCGAACAGGACAGCGCTGCGCGCACCTTGATGCCGGCGGCGTGTGCGCCTGCTATGACCGGCGCAAAGCGCTCCAGGCTCTCGGCGATGGAGCAGTTGATGTTCTTCTGCGTGAAGGCTTCGCTCGCGGCCGTGAAGACGAGGATCTCGTCGGGCTTCGTCGCCAGCGCGGGCTCCAGACCCTTGGTATTGGGCACGAGCACCGAGTAGCGCACACCGGTGCGGCGCTCGATGGCCGCCATGACGGCGGCGTTGTCGCCCATCTGCGGCACCCACTTCGGGCTGACGAAGCTGGTGACTTCGATCTCCTTCAAACCGGCGTCCTGCAGCATCGCGACGAGCCGCGCCTTGTGCTCGGTCGAGACGTTTTCCTTCTCGTTCTGCAACCCGTCGCGCGGGCCGACGTCGAGGATCTTGACGTGGGTGGGGAGGGCCATGGTTCAAGTGTCCAGCTTGAGGAGTTCGGCGCCATCGCCGACCTGATCACCGACGGCGAAAAGCAGCTCCGCCACTCTGCCGTCGCGGGGTGACGAGATGGTGTGCTCCATCTTCATCGCCTCCATGACGGCCAGCGGTTGGCCCTTGGTGACGGTGTCGCCGGCTTGGGCGAGGAAGGCGATCAGTTTGCCGGGCATGGGTGCCGTGAGGCGGCCGCCTTCGCTGGGCGAGTCCCCCGCGTGGGCGATGAGGTCGACCTCGGTCAGCACGGCGGAACCGTTCGCGGCGAAGACGGCGACGCGTTCGCCCTGGGCATAGGTCTTCACGCGGAGGCGATCGGCGCCGAGGAAGAGTTCATGTGTCTCGGTGTCGGCGGACTGAACCGCGAACTCGATGGCTTCGCTCTCGACCGTCAGCGTCATGTCGCCGCGGTGGTGGCGGGACAGCAGCACTTCGTGGTGCGTGCCGCCCGCTTCCAGGTCGAAGCGACGCGTGGCGGAGCCGAACATGCGCCAGCCATCGCGGGCGCTCCACGGGTCGGTGGTCTGCCGAGTGGCTTCGACGGCCAGCGTGTGCGCGACAACGCCGGCTGCTGCCACCATCAGCGGCAGCCCGGGCTGGTCGAACAGCACGGCGCGTTCACGCTCGATGAGGCCGGTGTCGAGATCGGCGCCCGCGAACGACGCCGTGGCCGCGCAGCGGCGCAGGAAGGCGACGTTGGTCTGCAGGCCGACGATGTGCGTGTCGCGCAGCGCCAGGTCCAGGCGGGCCAGCGCTTGCGCGCGGTCCTCGCCCCAGACGATGAGCTTGGCGATCATCGAGTCGTAGAACGGGCTGATCGCATCGCCTTCGCGCACGCCAGCGTCGATGCGGACATTGCCTCGCTGGAACGCCACGTGCCCGGGCCAGCGCGCCACGTCCAGCCTGCCCGTGGCGGGCAGGAAACCGGCGTCCGGGTTCTCGGCACAGATGCGCGCCTCGATGGCGTGACCATGCATGCGCAGTTCCGATTGCTTGAGCGGCAGCGGCTCGCCCGAAGCCACGCGCAGTTGCCACTCGACCAAGTCCTGGCCCGTGATCGCTTCCGTCACCGGGTGCTCGACCTGCAGCCGCGTGTTCATCTCCATGAAATAGAAGCGGCCGTCCTGCTCGGCGATGAACTCCACCGTGCCGGCGCCGACATAGCCCACCGCCTTGGCGGCGGCCACGGCGGCCTCACCCATCTGCGCCCGCCGTTCCTCCGTCATGCCAGGTGCAGGCGCTTCCTCCAGCACCTTCTGGTGGCGGCGCTGCACGGAGCAGTCGCGCTCGAACAGATAGACGCAGTCGCCGTGCGAGTCGCCGAAGACCTGGATCTCGATGTGGCGGGGCTTTTGCACATAGCGCTCGATCAGCACCGCGTCGTCGCCGAAGCTGTTGATGGCCTCGCGCTTGCAGGAGGCGAGCGCCGCGTCGAATTCGTCGGCGTTGTAGACCGCGCGCATGCCCTTGCCGCCGCCGCCGGCGCTGGCCTTGATGAGCACCGGGTAACCGATGCGGCTGGCTTCGCGCTTGAGCAGCACGGGGTCCTGGTCGGCGCCGTGGTAGCCCGGCACCAGCGGCACGCTGGCGGCTTCCATCAAGCGCTTGGACTCGGCCTTCAGCCCCATCGCGAGGATGGCGCTGGGCGGCGGGCCGATGAAGACGAGGCCCGCATCGGCGCAGGCCTGGGCAAAGGCTTCGTTCTCGCTGAGGAAGCCATAGCCGGGGTGCACCGCTTGGGCGCCCGTGGCCTTGGCGGCTTCGAGGATGCGTTGCCACTGCAGATAGGAGTCGCGCGGTGCGGGGCCGCCGATGCGGATGGCCTCGTCGCAGGCCTGCACATGCTGGGCCTGGGCGTCGGCGTCGGAGTAGACGGCGACGGTCTGGATGCCGAGTCGGCGTGCAGTCGCTGCAACCCGGCAAGCGATCTCGCCGCGGTTCGCAATCAGAATCTTCTTGAACATCTCTTTCGTCTCCTCAGCCGTCTTCTTGTGGATTCGGGATCGGGTGCGCCTTGGACGTGTGGTCGCTTCGGCGCGTTAGCGAGGTGTCAGGCTCAGTGCGCCCGGCACACCTCGACCTTGGCCGCCGCCTCGGACGGCGTCAGCTCGGCCTCGGTCGAGCAACGCATGCCCAGCCGCTCCAGCAGCGCGCGGTCCTTCTCGGCCTGCGGGTTGCTGGTGGTCAGCAGCTTGTCGCCGTAGAACATCGAGTTGGCACCGGCGAGGAAGCACAGCGCCTGCATGGTCTCCGGCATGTCTTCGCGGCCAGCCGACAGGCGCACCATGGCGCGCGGCATCGTGATGCGGGCGACGGCGATGGTGCGGATGAACTCCAGCGGGTCCAGCGGCGCGGTGCCGGCCAGCGGTGTGCCTTCGACCTGCACGAGGTTGTTGATGGGCACGCTCTCGGGGTAGGGGTCGAGGTTGGCCAACTGCGCGATGAGGCCGGCGCGCTGGCGGCGCGTCTCGCCCATGCCGACGATGCCGCCGGAGCAGACCTTGAGCCCCTGCTGGCGCACACGCTCCAGTGTGTCCAGACGGTCCTGGTAGGTGCGCGTCGTGATGATCTGGCCGTAGAACTCTGGCGCGGTGTCGAGGTTGTGGTTGTAGTAGTCGAGGCCGGCGCTTTTCAGCTGCTCGGCCTGGCCGTCTTCCAGCATGCCGGCCGTCAGGCAGGTCTCCAGGCCCAGGGCCTTGACCTCAGCAATCATCTCGCCGATGGCGTCCAGGTGGCGCGGCTTGGGGCTGCGCCAGGCGGCGCCCATGCAGAAGCGCGTCGCGCCGTTCTGCTTGGCGGCGCGGGCGGCTTCCATCACTTCTTCGAGGGGGATCAGCTTCTCGGCCTTCAGGCCGGTGTCGAAGTGGGCCGACTGCGGGCAGTAGGCGCAGTCCTCCTCGCAGCCGCCCGTCTTGATGGACAGCAGCGTGGACAGCTGCACCGCGTTGGCATCGAAATGCTCGCGGTGCACTTGCTGGGCGCGGAACAGCAGGTCGTTGAAGGGCAGCTCGAACAGCGCGGCGATCTCGCTCACGGTCCAGGGCTTGGCCTGGCGGCGGTCGGCGTCGGTGGTGGGGGTGAGGGTCTGGATCTGGTTCATGCTGGGAGGTGTTCGAGCAGAGGTTCGAGCGACAGATGGCGTGCCATCGTGGCGTGGTCGGCGTGGGCCAGGCGCGGCACATGGCCGAGGCAGGGGGCGGCAAGGCCGCGCTGCAGAGCTTGCAGATTGTCGGTGACGTGAGGCTGACGCTCATCCACGGTGTTGGCCACCCAGGCGGCCAGCGTCAGGCCGCGGGCGCGCACGGCCTCGGCTGTCAGCAGCGCGTGGTTGATGCAGCCCAGGCGCAGGCCGACGACCAGGATGACGGGCAGGCCCAGGTCAGCGGCCAGGTCGGCGGTGTCCCACTCGTCGTTGAGCGGCACGCGAAAACCGCCCACGCCTTCGACGAGGGCGACGTCCGCGCGGAAGGCGACCGTGCGCAGCGCGTGCAGCACGGGTTCGCGGGCGATGGCCTCGTTCTCGATGCGGGCGGCGATATGGGGTGCGCAGGCGGTGCGCAGCTGCAGCGCGCCGACTTCGGCCGATGTGAGGTCCAGGTTGCCGGCGGCGCGCAGGCGCTCGACGTCGTCGTTGAGCCAGTGGCCGCCGATGAAGTCCTGCCCGGCCGAGATGGGCTTGAGCGCGGCGACGCGCCGGCCGGTCTGCGCGAAGGCGTGGGCCAGGCCGGCCGTGACGGCGGTCTTGCCGATCTCGGTGTCGGTGCCGGTGATGAAGAAACCTCTTCTCAAGGCGGTCATGCGGCCTGCTCCTGAGCCGTCGCGGCGCGCTGCAGCGCAGTCAGCAGCGCGTCCACGTCGGCAGCGGTGTGCGTGCCGCACAGCGTGATGCGCAGCCGCGCGATGCCCGCGGCGACGGTGGGCGGGCGGATGCCGGGCACGCGCAGGCCGGCGCTCTCCAGTGCAGCGGCCAGGGCCATGACCTCGGCATTGCCGCCGACGATCAGCGGCTGGATGGGCGTGGCCGAATCGGTCAGCGACCAGCCCAGGCGCGGGTGCTGGTCGATCAGCGCCAGCAGGCCGTCGCGCAACTGGGCTTGCAGCGCGACGAGGTTGGCACGGCGGGCGGCACCGAGCGGCCCTTCAATCAACTCGAAGCTGGTCAGCAGCGCATGTTCTACGGCCGGCGGGGAGGCGGTCGAGAAGATGAAGTTGCGCGCGGCCTGCAGCAGGTAGTCGACGATGGTGGCGTGGGCCGCGACGAAGGCGCCGGCGAGGCCGGCGGCCTTGCCCAGTGTGCCGACGAGGATCAGGCGTTCGCTGTGCAACCCGAAGTGCTCCAGCGAGCCGCGGCCCTTTTCGCCCAGCACGCCAAAGCCGTGGGCATCGTCGACGATGAGCCAGGCGTCGAACTCGTTGGCGAGGGCCAGCAGCGCCGGCAGCGGCGCGAGGTCGCCGTCCATGCTGAACACGGCGTCGGTGACGATGAGCTTGACCTTGGCGGTGCTGGCCGCCAGCAGCGCGCGCAGGCCGGCCACGTCGGCGTGGCCATAGCGTGTGACGTGGGCCTTGGCCAGCCGCGCGGCGTCGATCAGCGAGGCGTGATTCAGCTGCTCCGAGAAGATCTCGGTGTGCTCGTCGCCCAGGGCTGTCACAACGGCCAGGTTGGCCATATAGCCCGTGCAGAAGCCGATGGCTCGCGCCTGCGGGATGTGCGGTGCATACCAGCGTGCCAGCGTGTCGGTCACGGCCTCGTGCGCGGCGCTGTGGCCGCTGACCAGCGGCGAAGCGCCCGAGCCGCCGCCCCACAGGCGAGCGCCTTCGGCAATCGCCTCGGCAATCGCTGGCTCGGCGGCCAGGCCGAGGTAGTCGTTGGAGCAGAACATCAGCAGCTCGCGGCCGTTGATGGTCTGGCGGGGCGCGGTGCCGTTGTCGGCGCGGCGCAGCGTGCGGGTCAGGCTCTGCGCGGCAATCGCGTGGAGCTTGGCCTGGAGGTGATCAAGCAAGGACATCGTTCAAGGTCGCCGTCACGGCCTGGGCCAAAAAGGCCGCGGTCGCGTCGTCGATCAGGTAGGGGGGCATCAGGTAGACGGTGTTGCCGATCGGGCGGATCAGCAGTTCGTGCTCGCGCGCCTTCAGGTGGAAGGCTTCCGCGAAGCGTGGTGGCGCTTGCGGCACATCGAAGGCCAGGATCATGCCGCGTTGGCGCAAATGGGTCACGCGCGGGGCCAGTGGCGCGAAAGCGCGGGTCAGCCGTTCGGCCTGGGCGCGGTTGTCGTCGAGCTGGCCGGCGTCGAAGCGGTCCAGCACCGCATTGGCCGCCGCGCAGGCCAACGGGTTGCCGGTGTAGGAATGCGAATGCAGGAAGCCGCGCGTGACGTCCTCGCTCCAGAACGCGGCGAACACGTCGTCGGTGGTCAGCACCAGCGACAGCGGCAGCGTGCCGCCCGTGATGCCTTTGCTGAGCAGGATGAAATCCGGCCAATCCGCGCCCGTCTGCTCCCACGCGAAGAAGGTGCCGGTGCGGCCGCAGCCGACGGCGATCTCGTCGGCGATCAGGTGGACGCCGAACTCGTGCGTCAGCTCGCGCAGGCCCTTCAGATAGGCCGGCGCGTACATGACCATGCCCGCCGCCCCCTGGATCAGCGGCTCGACGATGACGGCAGCGATCTGGTCATGGCGCTCGGCCAGCAACGCGCGCATGGCTTCCAAAGCCTCGGCCTCGTTGCCCAGGCGCCCATCCGGCGACGCGATGATGTGGGCGCGCATCAGCAGCGGGTCGTAGGCGTCGCGGAAGACCTGCACGTCGGTCACGCTGAGCGCACCCAGCGTCTCGCCGTGATAGCTGTTCTTCAGGCAGACAAACTCGCGCTTCTCGGGCCGGCCGCGGTTCTTGAATGAGTGGAAGCTCTGCTTCAGCGCGATCTCGACGGCACTGGCGCCATCGCTGCCGAAGAAAGCATGGCCCAGCGCGCCACCGGTGCGCGCCGACAGCCGCTCGGCCAGACGCACCGCGGGCTCGTGCGTGCAGCCGGCCAGCATCACATGGGGCAGCGTGTCGAGCTGGGCCTTGATGGCGTCGTGAAGCGGCTTGTCGCTATGGCCGAACAGGTTGACCCACCAGGACGAGTTGGCGTCGAAATAGCGCCGGCCGTCGGTGTCGAACAGCCAGGGGCCATCGCCGCGGGCGATGGGCAGGGGCGGCACGTCGGCCAGGCGCGCCATCTGCGTGCAGGGGTGCCAGACGGCGGCGCGGCTGCGTGCGGCGAGATCGGAGGGAGAGGTCATGCGGGAGAGGGGCGGCGCACGCGCTTGAGCAGCGCGCGCAGGAACTTGAAGCACAGCCAGATCAGCGCGCCCATGACGGCAAGGGCCAGGACGAGCAGCGGGAAGAAGATGAAAGGGTGCGCCCAGGCCAGCCACAGCATGGTCGGCACGGCCACATCGCCCATCAGCGACAGGCCAATGTTGGAGAACGGCTCGGGCGATGTGTTGGCCGCCGCGCGCGTGCTGGCCTTGGCCGTGTGCGCCACAGCCGCGAGGCCACCGCCGAACAGCGCGGCAACGACACCCCAGGCCTGGCCGTGGTCGCCAGCCCACCCGCTGACGAGGCCCGCGACGAGCGCCGCGCCGGCGGGTATGCGGATCAATGTGTGCAGTGCGTCCCAGGCGCTGTCGACGAGGGGAATCTTGTCGGCCAGGAACTCGACGAGCGCCAGCGCCGCGGCGCAGCTCATCACCAGCGGCGACGCCAGCACCTGCAGCCCGGGCGGCAGCGCGATCCAGCCCCAGTGCCCGGCAATGCCGACGAGCAGCACGGTCAGGTACAGGCGCAAGCCGCTGGCCCAGCCGAGGGCGGCGGCGAGGGCGAGCAACTGGATGGCGTCGAGCTGGGGCATGAGGGGTGTCGCGTCAGGGCAGGCGCGGCCGGAAGCCCGGCACCGTCGCGTTGAACAAGGCCACGGCCTCGTGTTTGCCAGGCTGGCAGACCATGGAGAAGTTCAGGATCTTGCGCGAGGTCACGTAGCCCAGGTAGAGGTGCACGTATTCGCCCTCGGCGTGTGCAGCAAAGGACATCTCCAGTCCGACGCCACCGGAGTGCGACTTGATGGACTGCTGCAACACCTGCACCGACCCTTGGCTGGCTATTTGCAGGGCTTCGATGCGGCTGCTGATGCACTTCTCGGCCAGGGCCTGGACCTTGTCGTCGGGGATCTCGTAGAAGTCCGCGGAAATGATGATCGCGGCGCCGTCGTCGTCCGAATGGAAGTTGAGCGTGTTGTCTTCCTTGGTCGGGATCTGGCGCCATTGAGCGGACAGGTCGAGCAGGAATTCCGAGTAGGAATACTGGTGCTTGACTGGAGGGGTCGGCACCGGAGGCGGCGCCAACTTGAAGGTGTAGTTGAGGATGGTCACGGTCAGCTTGTCAGCCACGACGGCTTGCTCTTGGTCAGAAAGCTCTGCACGCCCTCGCGCCCCTCATCGCTGGCGCGGATGTCCGCGATGCGCCGCGCGGTGTTGTCGCGCAGTTCCGGCGTGATCTCCCGGCTGGCCACGTCCTTGACAAGCTGCTTGCAGGCGCGCGCGGCGGCGGGGCCGTTGGCGGTGACGGCGGCGACCAGTTCGTCCACTTTGGCGTCCAGCGCATCGGCTGCGACGACCTCGTGCACGAGGCCCAGCGCTTTTGCCTCGGCGGCGGTGAAGCGCTCCGCCGTCACAAAGTAGCGCCGCGAGGCCTGCTCACCGAGTGCCTTGACGACGTAGGGGCCGATGGTGGCCGGCAGCAGGCCCAGCTTGGCTTCCGACAAGCAGAAGCCAGCCGCGTCTACCGCGACGACGATGTCGGCACAGGCGACCAGGCCCACGCCGCCGGCGTAGACGTCGCCCTGCACGCGCGCGATGACCGGCACCGGGCACGAGTAGATCGCCCACAGCATGTCGGCCAGCTTGGTCGCGTCGGCGTGGTTCTCGTCCCAGCTGTAGCCCGCCATGGCCTTCATCCAGTTCAGGTCGGCGCCGGCGCAGAAGGCCTTGCCCTCGGCGGCCAGGACGATGGTGCGCAGGTCGGCGCGCTGGCCCAGCTCGGAGAACGCAGCGGTCAACTCGGCGATCAGGCCTTCGTTGAACGCATTGCGGACTTCGGGCCGGTTCAGCGTGACGCGGGCGACGTGGCCGTGGGTGGTGATGTGCAGGCTGGGCATGTGGCTCGCGTCAGTGGGTAGGGTGCAACAGGCGCAGGCCGAAGTGTTGTTCGAAGGGCAGGAAGTCTCGGTCGCGCTGGAGGAGCAGCAGGTCTTCGTCGATGCAGTGCGAGGCCAGCAGCACGTCGATCGGGCTGTGGACGGTGATGCCCATCTCGCGCAGGCGCCGGTAGCGGCTGGCGGCGCGTTCGGCGCCGGCGGCGTCGACGACGGAGGGCACGCGGATCTGCTCGAACAGCTTCATGGCCATCCGATGCTGGCGTTCGTGGCGAAAGCCGCGCAGCACCTCGAATACCACCAGGTCTGGCGCGACGACCGGCGTGCGGCCTTCCTCCAGCAAGGTCCTGAGTTGTGCGTTCGCCGGACTGGGATTGCCGTTGAACAGGTCGATCCAGACGCCGGTATCAACGACGACCATGGGCCGGCTCCAACGTATCGCTCGCAGCCGGCTCCGCGTCGGGCAGTTCACGGCCCTCGGCATCGACGCGGGACCAGTTCGGCCGGCCGCGCAAGCGCTCGTCGCCTGGCCAGCCCCACGGTAGCTTGCCCGCGTGCTTGAGGATCTCTTGGTACGCAGCCTGCCGCTTCACAAGAGCCAGCCCAGCTTCCACAGCCTCACGCTTGGTCTTGAAGCGCCCGGCCGCCATGGCGTCGGCCATCAACTCGTCATCGATTTCGATGTTGGTGCGCATGATGTGTATAAGGTTTGTGTGATGTGTGTATTTTAGGCGGCGCAGGAGCGGCTTGCACATCAACACGGATCCATACGTCTTGCCCTGCCACTGCACGCCGCCGACGGTGGCATAGCCGCGGCGCTCGTAGCGGCGGCGTAGCGCGACGGCGGGCTCGGCGGTGTCCAGCGCGAGCCGGGCGAAACCTTGTTCGCAGGCCCAGGCCTCGGCGGCATCCATCAATCGCTCGGCGATGCCCTGGCCACGGCAGTCCGGGTGGACGGCCAGCTGGGACAGGATGGCCGTGCCAGCCGTCGTGTACAGCGGCGGCGGTGGGTCGGCGATGTAGGCCTCGCCGGCAGGCTTGGGGCCGCGCACGGCGACCGTGCCGACGAAGCGGCCGTCCCGTTCGGCGACGAAGCCCTGGGCGCCGGCCAGGCGTTCACGCGTCACGTCGACGCTCTGGTCAACGGCGGTGAAGTTCCAGCCTTGGGCCGCGAGGCTGGCGTAGGACAGGTGCAGCAGCGTGGTGAGCGTTTGCATGCAGTCATTGCTGCTCAGCGGGCGGATGGTGACCATCTCGTCATCCCTTCAGCATTCGGGCTGGGTTGGGCTTGCCGCAGGCGCGGCTGAGCAGGGCCGGATCGAGCTGACGCGCGGCTTCATCGCGCGACAGCTCGTAGCGAGGCAGCAGCCGTTCAGT
Organism: Roseateles sp. P5_E4; assembly: GCF_054049255.1. Lineage (NCBI taxonomy): Bacteria > Pseudomonadati > Pseudomonadota > Betaproteobacteria > Burkholderiales > Sphaerotilaceae > Roseateles > Roseateles sp. P5_E4. The sequence goes on from NZ_JBFUMS010000002.1 coordinate 247,990, forward strand.
GGCGGGCCAGGGCGGCTGCGATGCGGCGGCCGCGCGGCAGAAGCTGCGTGCCACCTGGGCCGCGTTGGCATGTCGGCGTGCGTTGTCGGGGTGGGTGGGCCCGCCATGCGACTTCATGCCGGGAATGCGTTGACTGGCCGTGCGCCAGAGTGCCGCGCCGCGATGCACGTCGTACCCCGCCAAGCCGGCAAAGACCAGGCCGAGCGTGTCGGCGTCCAGCTCCTGGGCGCGCAGGTCTTGAGGAGTGTCTGCGTGGGGCTCGATACCAAACTGTTCACTGAGCGACAGCATCATCGCGTGCCCCTCGTCTGGGGCTTTGGCGATCTGCCGGCGCATCCTGAAGATGCCGTGACCCAACACCACGTGCGCCAGCTCATGGCCCATCGCTGCGGCGAGTTCGTCCTCAGACAGCACGGCCAGCAACTCATCGGAGATGCGGGTCATGTCGAACACCGCGAACGCGTTGCCTGCGCCGATCGGCCCCACGCTCTCGAAGGACACGGTGCAGCGGCGCTGGCCCTGCGCGTCGATTTCAGCCAGACGGCCGCACCACGGCGACGCGGCATGGCGCAGCGCGGCGTCCACGCGCCGCAGGTCTTCCTGCGTGGCGGCGTTGGCAGCAACGGTAAGGCTGACCAGCAGCGAGGTCAGCGTGGAGCGCAGGCGTGGGGTCATCACATCCGGAACACGCCGAACTTCGTCTCAGGGATGGGCGCATTCAGCGACGCCGACAGCCCCAGCGCCAGCGCGCGGCGCGTGTCGGCCGGGTCGATGACGCCGTCGTCCCACAGCCGCGCGGAGGCGTAGTACGGGTGGCCCTGGTCTTCGTATTGCTGGCGCAGCGGCGCCTTGAAGGCTTCTTCCTCGTCGGCGCTCCAGGTGCCGCCCTTGGCTTCGATGGCGTCGCGGCGGATGGTGGACAGCACGCTGGCGGCCTGCTCGCCGCCCATCACCGAGATGCGCGCGTTGGGCCACATCCACAGGAAGCGCGGGCTGTAGGCGCGGCCGCACATGCCGTAGTTGCCGGCGCCGAAGCTGCCGCCAATGATGACGGTGAACTTGGGCACCTGGGCGCAGGCCACGGCCGTCACCATCTTGGCGCCGGCGCGGGCGATGCCGTCGTTCTCGTACTTGCGGCCCACCATGAAGCCGGTGATGTTCTGCAGGAAGATCAGCGGGATCTTGCGCTGGCAGCACAGCTCGATGAAGTGAGCGCCCTTGTTGGCGCTCTCGGCGAACAGGATGCCGTTGTTGGCGACGATGCCGACCGGCATGCCCTCGATGTGGGCGAAGCCGCAGACGAGCGTCGCGCCGTAGCGGGCCTTGAACTCATCGAACTCCGAGCCGTCGACGATGCGGGCAATGATCTCGCGGATGTCGAAGGGCTTGCGCGTGTCGGTGGGAATCACGCCGTGCAGCTCGGCGGGGTCGTGCGCCGGCGCCTTCGGTTCCTGCATCGCCAGTGGGCTCGCCTTGGTCCAGTTCAGCCGTGCGACGGACTGCCGTGCGATGGCCAGCGCATGCGTGTCGTTGTTGGCCAGGTGGTCGGCCACGCCCGAAAGGCGCGTGTGCACGTCGCCACCGCCCAGGTCCTCAGCTGTGACCACTTCGCCGGTGGCCGCCTTCACCAGCGGCGGGCCGCCCAGGAAGATGGTGCCCTGGTTCTTGACGATGATGGTCTCGTCGCTCATCGCCGGCACATAGGCGCCACCGGCCGTGCACGAGCCCATGACGACGGCGATCTGCGGAATGCCTTCGGCGCTCAGGTTGGCCTGGTTGAAGAAGATCCGGCCGAAATGGTCGCGGTCGGGGAACACTTCGTCTTGATTCGGCAGGTTGGCGCCGCCGCTGTCCACCAGGTAGATGCAGGGCAGGCGGTTCTGCTGGGCGATCTCCTGGGCGCGCAGATGCTTCTTGACGGTGATGGGGTAGTAGGTGCCGCCCTTCACCGTGGCGTCATTGCAGACGACAACGCATTCCACGCCCGACACGCGGCCGATGCCAGCCACCACGCCGCCGCCGGGCGCCGCGTTGTCATACAGGTTCAGGCCCGCCAGCGGCGCCAGTTCCAGGAAGGGCGTGCCCGGGTCGAGCAGCATCTCGACGCGGTCGCGCGGCAGCAGCTTGCCGCGGGCCGTGTGCTTGGCGCGCGCGGCGTCGCCGCCGCCCTGGGCGATCTTGGCGAGCTTGGCGTTCAGGTCGTCAATGAGGCCGCGCATCGCGTCCGCATTGGCCTTGAAGTCGGCCGAGCGGGGGTTGAGCTGGGTATTGAGGACCGGCATGGTGTCTCCGCGAAGCCCATGCTCGAGTCAATGACTAAGCAGGGCTCAACTTATTGATTGACGGCCTCGTGAGCCGCGTGAGGGGCGCCAGAATAATCCAGGGTGAACACGGATGCAATGCCGACTTGAGTGTTACTCAAGAATTGCGCAGAATGCGACCTCGATGACCACCGTCGCCGTCACGCCCCAGCGCAGATCCCCCGCAGGCCCCAAGGCCGAGCAGCGCGTGCGCGACATCCTGCGCGTGGGCCGCGAGGTGTTCGCCGAGCGCGGCTACGAGCGCGCGACGACGACCGAGATCGCCCAGCGCCTGGCCATCTCGGAGGCCACCGTCTTCACCTATTTCCGCGGCAAGCGCGAGCTGTGCATGCGCGTCATTCAGGACTGGTACGACGAGATCATCGCCGCCATCGAGGCCGGCCTGCCGCGCCAGGCTTCGGTGCGCGAGCAGCTGGAGTTCGTCGTGCTGACGCATCTGCGCCTGTTCCTGATCCAGGGCACGGGGCTGTGCGCGCTGGTGCTGTCGGAAGGCAGAACCAAGGGCCAGGACCTGGGCGAAGGCTTCGTCGAGCTGCAGCGGCGCTACACCGCGCCGCTGATGGAGCTGCTGGCGCGCGGCCAGGAGGCCGGCGAGGTGCGGCGCGACATCCCGCTGCGCCTGCTGCGCTCGCTGGTGTTCGGGCCGATGGAGCACATGTTGTGGGAGGTGGTCATCACCGGCCGCCAGATCGACGTGGAGGCCAGCGCCCGCGATCTCGTCGCGCTGCTGTGGCCGGCCCTGCAGGCACCCGACCAGGAGCTGCAGCGGCTGCGCCGGCTGCGTGGGCAGCTGCAGGATGCGTTGGCTCAGGCCTAACGCGTCCAGGCCTGCACGAGCACCGTCTCGCAGACCTTGAACAGCAGCCAGGCCGCCATCGCCGCCAGCGTCGAGGCGATCAGCTCGGCCAGTTGCCGCAGCCCGCCGTCCTGCAGCCCTTGCCAGCCGTAGTCCGACAGCAGGGTCGCGTTGGCACTCACCAGCCGCACGAGATCCAGCGTCAGCAGCCCGAAAGCGACGAAGCTCAACACCATGACGCCGAAGCAGGCGATGCGATGGCGGCGCAGCCAGCCGATGAAGCCCGAAATCGTGAGCATTGCGCACACTCCTCCTGTGTTCGGCATTCTCAGGCATGGGCCTGTTAACGCTATGGCAATGGGCCGCGCGGGCCCGCCGCAAGGGGTCAATCTAGACGCGGCGCGCCGCCCGCACGCGTGTGCGGGCCAGGGCTGCAACAACGAGTGGCCCCTTGCGGCGGGCCTGCCCGAAGGGTTGTGGCCAGAAAGGCCGCATGCTGTGTTGCAGATCCTCGCTGGGTAGGAACCCAGCTTGCGGTCTGCTGTCGTGCCTGCGGCCTTTCTGGCCACAACGCGACCCGTTGCCATAGCGTTAACAGGCCCTAGGATCCAGGCTCCTGCGAGGGAAGGGAGGCGCCGATGAGTGCAATGAGAATCTGGCTCACCATGGGCCTGTTGCTGCTGGCCTGCGCCGAGGCGCCTGCGCAGACGGAGGCGGCCGACGCCGACTGGCGCTACCGCATCCAGCCCGGTGACACGCTGATCACACTGACCGACGCCTGGCTGGCGCCGCCCAAGACCTGGCGCGACCTGCAAAAGCTCAACCGCGTGCCTGACCCGCTGCGGCTGATGCCCGGCTCGACCCTGCGCATGCCCGTTGCCTGGCTGCGTCGCGAGGCCAGCGTCGCCGAGGCCGTGTTCGCGCGCGGCCAGGTCACGCGCCAGCGTGGTGCGGCGAGCGAAGCCCTCACCGCCGGCACGACGCTGCAAGGCGGGGACCGCATCAAGACCGGCGCTCAGTCCAGCGCCAGCCTGCGTTTCGCCGATGGCTCGCGGCTGCTGATCCCGCCCGACAGCGACATCACGCTGGACCAATTGCTGGTGCTGGGCCGCGGCGCCATCCCCGCGGTGCGCATCGGCGTGCAGCAAGGCGGTGCGGACAGCCGCGTGACGCCCAACGCGCAGCGCGTGCCGCTGTACGAAGTGCGCACGCCGCATGTGAACCTGGGCGTGCGCGGCACCGAGTTTCGCGTGCAGACGGCGGGTTCGCAGAGCCGCATGCAGGTGCTGTCCGGTGCCGTGCATGCCGGTGGCCTGGGCCCCGATGTGGCGAGCGGCCAGGGCCTGCTCGCCGACGGGGCGGCACGCAGCGTCGCGCCTCTGCTGCCGGCGGCCGACCTGAGCGGCCTGGTGCCCGTGACGGAGCGGCTGCCGCTGCACATGGCCTGGGTGGGTGGTCCGGCCGGCGCTGCCACCTGGCGCGTACAGCTCTACGTTGGCGGTGACTTCGACCGCCTGCTGCTGGATGACGTCGTGGGCGAGCCGGCCGTCACCTGGCCCGAGGCGCGCGAGCTGGCCGACGGCGACTACACGCTGCGCGTGCGCGCCATCGACGCGCGCGGCCAGGAGGGCGCCGCGGCCGATGCAAGCATCCGCCTGCAGGCCCGGCCCGAGCCACCCTTCATCCAGGCGCCTGCGTCGGGTGCAGTCAGCTACACCGGTGGCATGGCCTTCGCCTGGACGCGCAACACGGTGGCGCCAAATGTGCGCCTGCAGATCGCGCGGGATGCCGGCTTCAAGGACCTGGTCCTGCAACCCTCACCCATTGACGGCGCGAACTACGACGCCCGATTGCCTGAAGGCCTCTATCACTGGCGCATCGCCTCCGTCGAAGCGAGCGGCCGTGCCGGGCCATTCGGCGACCCGCAGATCTTCGAGATCAGGCCGCCGCCGCCCGCGCCACCGCCGGCCGAGCCGGAGGTCAGCGGCGACCAGTTGAAGCTGCGCTGGCGGGCCGACGCGGATGTCGCGCGCTACGAACTGGAATGGTCCAAGACCGAGACCTTTGACGGCGCGGACGTGCAGCGCTTTGCAACGGACAAGCCCGAGCTCGCGATCCCGAAGCCATCGCCGGGCAAGTACTTCTTGCGCGCCAAGGCCTTCAACGCCGCCGGCGCGGCAAGCCCCTGGGGCCAGACGCAGATGATCGAGCAGCCTTATCCGCGCTGGCTGTGGCTGCTGCCCTTGCTGCTGATCCCCGTCCTTTGAAACGCTGGCCCTGGCTCGCCCTGCCCGGAGCACTGCTGCTCTGGGCGCTGCTGAGCCTGACCGGCGCGCAGCCGCGTATCGACCGCGCCATCGGCGACCTGTTGCTGCGTGCCGCCGCGCCCGCGGCACCGCCACCCACCAGCGTCATCGTCGACATCGACGACGCCTCGCTGCTTGTGCTGCGCCAGCCCCTGGGCGAGTGGCCCTACTCGCGCGAGGTCTATGCGCTGATGCTGGACTACCTCGGCCAGGCCGGTGCCCGCCTCGTCGTCGTCGACATCGTCTTCGCCGGCCCGCGCGAAGGCGATACACGGCTGGCGCAGACCTTGGCCGCCGGCCCGCCGACGGTGCTCGCAGCTGCCGGCCTGGCGACACGCCAGCGCGCCGGCGTCGAACTCGCGCCAGCCAGTGCGGCCGAGCAGCGCGCGCTGACCCGCCTGGGCGCTGCCCATGCGCCAGGCCTGGACTGGGACGCGCTGACGGCGCCGGCCGATGCACTGCTGGACGCGCTCGCCGAGCCCGCCAGCCTGGGAGTCATTTCGGTGGCCCTGGACGACGACGGGCTGCTGCGCCGTCTGCCGTTGTTGCATCGCGTGCAGGGGCGCAGCCTGCCCAGCCTGGCCTTCGCTGCGCGCCTGCGCGCCGACGGTGCGCTTGGCTGGCGGCGCGAGGGCGACGAGCTTGTCGCGGGCGCGCGCCGCTGGCCTGTGGACGAGGCCGGCCAGCTGCGCCTGCGCCTGCCGTTGGGCGGCGGCGAGCCACCACGCGTGTCCTGGCAGCGCCTGATGCGCGCGGCCCTGGGCGAGAGCGAGGACGCCGAGCTGGCCCGATTGCTCGCCGGCCGCAGCGTCTTCGTCGGCAGCAGTGCCTTCTTTGCCGACGAGGTCATGACGCCCCAGGGCCGGTTGTCGGGGACGGCGCTGAACGCTGCCGTCTTCGAAGCCCTGGGCGCCGAGCCGCTGGCGCTGCTGCGCGAGCGCGGTGCGGGCGTGTGGGCCGTGGATGCGCTGTTGTTCGCCCTGGGTGCGTTGCCCCTGCTGTTGCGTCGCCAGGCGCTGGCGGCAGGCATCGCGATGGCGGCGCTGCTGTTCGCGTCATGGAGTGCCGCGTGGGCCGGTACGCTGCCGACGCTCGCGCCTGGCTTCTACCTGCTCGCGCTGGCCCTGCTGCTGACAGCCGTCGAGCACGAGCGCCACGCCCGTGAGCGGGAGCGCGAGCTGACCCGCGAGCGCGAGCTGGCCGACGCGCGCAGCCGCGCCAAGACCGAGCTGCTGGCTCAGGTCAGCCACGAGATGCGCACGCCGATGAACGCCGTGCTGGGCTTCTCCGACATCCTCGCGCGCTCGCCGCTCAAGCCGGATCAGGCCCATTACGTCGAGGTGCTGGGCCATGCCGGCCGCCAGGTGTTCGCCCTCATCAACGACCTGCTCGACAACGCCCGCATCGAGAGCGGCCGGCTGGAGTTGGCCTCGCATCCCTTCAATCTGATCGACCTCGTCGAGTTGCAATTGGAGCTGCTGCGCGAGCGCGCCCAGAGCCGGGGCCTGTGGCTGCGCGTGTTCGCGCGCACCGAAGCGGCGGGCTGGGTGCTGGGCGACCAGCAGCGGGTGGCGCAGATCGTCACCAACCTGGTCGGCAACGCCATCAAGTTCACCAAGACGGGCGGTGTGACGGTCGAGCTGTCGCGCAGCACCCAGGGCCAGGTGTTGATCAGCGTGCAGGACACCGGCATCGGCATTGCATCCGACGGGTTGGAGCGCATCTTCCAACCCTTCGCCCAGGCGGATGCGACCATCGCGCAGGAATTTGGTGGCACCGGCCTGGGCCTGGCCATCACGCGCAGGCTGGCGCGGCTGATGGGCGGCGATGTCAGTGTGCACAGCCATTTGGGCGAAGGCAGCTGCTTCGAGGTGCGGCTGGATCTGCCCGACTCGCAACCGCCGCATGCCGACCCGGCAGAGACGCGCGCTGAACGCATGGCGCCGAGCCGTCCGCTTGAGCTGCTGCTGGCCGAGGACAACGACGTCAACGTGCTCGTCATCGAGGGCATGCTGCAGCCCCTGGGCCACCGCATCAAGCGGGCACGCGATGGCGAGCAGGCCCTGGCCGCTCTGCGTGAGGGCACGGGCGAGGGTGATTTCGACCTCGTGCTGATGGACATGCTGATGCCCGGGCTGGACGGGCTGTCGGCCACGCGGCAATGGCGGGCCATCGAAGCTGCCGAGGGCAGGCCGCGTACGCCCATCGTCGCGCTGACGGCGAACGCGTTCGACACCGATGTGCAGCAGTCCCTGGCGGCAGGCTGCGACGCCCATCTGACCAAGCCTCTCAGCCTGGCGGCGCTGCTGCGGGCGCTGGCCAAGTACGCGCGAGTCTGAGCCTTGCGGCGCCGGCCGCGGACGTGAAGGAAGTCAGGCCCTAATTCGCAGTGCTGTGAACGCGCCACAGCCTGACTTCCCGCAGGGGAGGAGCCATGAACTGCGGCTCAACACTTCTTTGCATGAGGGCAACAAGCCGCGCCGCGGCGGGGGTCGGGGGCGACCCTTCACAAGGCCCCAACTGACAGGAGTGAGCTTCCATGCAACACCGTCACACCCGACTGGCGCTGGCCTTGCTGGCCGCCGGTATCGCCGGCTCGGCCGCTGCGCAGAACGCACCGGCCCAACAGCAGCAGCTCGAGCGCATCACCATCACCGGCTCGTCGATCAAGCGCGTGGAATCCGAGACGGCCCTGCCGGTGTCGGTGATGACGCGCGACCAGATCGAGAAGACCGGCGCCACCAACGTCGAGGACATCCTGCGCCGCATCGGTGCCAACACCGCAGTGCAGTCGGACACCACGCAGGGCGCCGGCTATTCCCAGAGTTTCGCCAACCTGCGCGGCCTGGGCCCCAACTCGACGCTGGTGCTGCTCAACGGCCGGCGCTTGGCCAACTTCGCCTTCGGCTCCATCGGCGGCAATTCGTCGGTGGACCTGAACAGCATCCCTTTCGCGGCCATCGACCGCATCGAGGTGCTGCGTGACGGCGCCTCGGCCGTGTATGGCACCGACGCCGTCGGCGGCGTCATCAACTTCATCACTCGCAAGGACTACGACAAGGGCGCCGTCACGCTGAAGTACGGCGCACCCGAGAAGAGCATCGGCGGCAAGGAGACGAGTGCCTCCATCGCCTTCGGCATGGGCGGCCTCAAGACCGATGGCTACAACCTGCTCGTGACCGGCAACGTCAAGAAGCAGACCAAGGTCAGCTCCCTCGACCAGAAGTGGTACCTGCGCGGCATCGACGAGATCCCCGGCTCCGATCCCCCGACTTCGGGCCGCTCCTTCCCGGGCCGCCTCGTCGACTTCAACATCACGCCGGGCGCCTATGCCAACGCGGGGTCCAACTTCAGCCCCTGCGATCCCAACTTCAACACCATCCAGGACGTGGTGAATGCCGCAGGGCAGCCCGTTCTGACCCCAAACGGCACCCAGAAAAAGCGCTGCCGCTTCATCTACCCGGCCATGCAGGAGAACCTGCCCGACTCCAAGAAGGCCGACGCCTTCGGTCGGTTGACGCTGGACACGGGCGGCGATTCGCAGGTCTTCTTCGAGGCCAGCTACGCACGCAACGACTCCATCGGCCGCACGGCCGCCGTGCCCATTGACTCGACGGCGGGTCATGTGAAGGCCGACGGCACCTACCCGTCCTTCGCCTTCCCGATCTCCAGCAAGTTCTTCCCGGCGGCGCTGTTGACCAGCCTGGGCTACACGCCGGCCCAGTTCGACACGCTGGGCGGCGGCTTCACCGAGATCGCGATGCGCTCCGTGCCGGTCGGGCCGCGCACCAACAATGTGTTGAACGAACAGACCCGCTTCGTGGCCGGCGCCGCCGGCGTCTTCCAGGGCTGGGACTACGACGCCGGCCTGACGATGTCGCAGGCCAAGGGCTCGCTGGACTACTACAACTACCTGCACGAAGGCCGCTTCATCACCGAACTGGCCACCGGGGTCATCAACCCCTTCGGCCCGCAGGATGAAGCTGGACTGGCCGCGCTGAACCGCGCGCGCATGGAAGGCCCGATGCGCCGTTCCAAGAGCACGACCTATGCCTTCGACGCCAAGGCCAGCACCGAACTGATGGCCATGAGCGGCGGCCCGATGATGCTGGCCGTCGGCACCGATCTGCGCAAGGAAAAGGCCGACGACCATGCCGTGAATGCCGACTATGAGTTGGGCCTGCACATCGGCGGCGAAGGCACGGTGCCCAAGACCGTGGCCTCGCGCACCATCTATGCCGTGTTCAGTGAGCTGTCGATGCCCTTCGCCAAGGGCTGGGAGGCCACGGTCAAGGCGCGCTACGACAAATACAGCGACTTCGGCGGCACGTTCAACCCGGGCGTGACGCTGCGCTTCCAGCCCAGCCGCGAAGTGCTGCTGCGCGCCAGTGCCGGCACGGGCTTCCGCGCCCCGACGCTGTGGGACGTGAACAGCCCGACGGCCTTCACGAACACCGCCAACTCCCTCGTCGACCCGAACTGCCCGCCCGGCCAGGCCGGCGACCCGCGCTGCGAAACGCAGTTCAACGTGCGTCTGTCCAGCGACCCCTCGCTCAAGCCCGAGAAGTCGCGCCAGTATTCCTTTGGCGCGGTGTTCGAGCCGATGCGCGACCTGTCCATCGCACTGGACTACTGGCATATCCAGAAGAAGGACCAGATCGGCACCATCGGCGGCGACGCCATCATGTCCGACCCGATCCTTTACCAGCGCTACAACGCCCGCATCCACCGCCTGCAGCCCAGCGGTTTCATCAGCTACATCGAGACCCCGGTCGAGAACCTCGGCGATCTGAAGACCAACGGCATCGACCTCGACGTGAAGGCGGGCTGGAGCTTGGGTTCCATGGGTCGCCTGAGCGCCAGCTACGCCGGCAGCTTCATCAACCAATGGAAGCAGCAGAACGGCAAGGGCACGCCTTATGTGTCCTATGAGGGCACGGCCGGCGACGGCGCCGGCGTGCAGCCGGTGCCCAAGTGGCAGCACACCCTGGGCCTGGACTGGAACATGGGCAACTGGAACCTGACGCTGGAGAACATCTTCGTCAAGGGCTGGACGGAATCGGCCGGCCTGGTGGAGGCCAACGTCGGCCCGCTCGTCGAGCACAAGGTCAAGGACAGCAGCCGCTGGAACATGGCCGTCGGCTGGAAGCCCACGTCGACCCTGGCCCTGCGCCTGGGCGCGCGCAACCTGCTGGACCAGGACCCGCCGTTCACCGCCGTGTCCAGCTATGGCTCGCACGTGACCGGCTATGCGGGTTCCTTCGTCGACCCGCGTGGCCGCTTCTGGTACGCCACGGCGAGCTACCAGTTCAAGTGAAATGGATCGCGCCCCACCGGTGCGTCGTCATCACAAGGGGCTCCTCGGAGCCCCTTTTACTGGCTCAGCCCCTCGGCCCACCCGGCGTAATGCCTGAGTGATGTACTGGGACGCTGCTTCTGGCTAGAGTCGCCCGCGTCCCACCCCCCTGAGGAATCCCATGATCAACATGACCGTCAACGGTCGCGCCGTCTCGCTGGACGCCGAGCCCGATATGCCCCTGCTGTGGGCCGTGCGGGAGGAATTGCAGCTGACCGGCACGAAATTCGGCTGCGGGGCGGCCCAGTGCGGCGCCTGCACCATGCACGTGGCCGGCGCGCCGGTGCGGTCCTGCCTGACGCCGATTTCCTCGGTGCAAGGCCCGGTGACCACCATCGAGGGCATCGCCACCGACAAGGTGGGCCAGGCCGTGCAGGCGGCCTGGGTCGAGCATGACGTGGCCCAGTGCGGCTACTGTCAGAGCGGCCAGGTCATGAGTGCGGTTGCGCTGCTCAAGGGCAACAAAAAGCCCAGCGACGCGCAGATCGACGAGGCCATGGCCGGCAATCTCTGCCGCTGTGGCACCTACACCCGCATTCGCGCGGCCATCCACACGGCTGCGGCCAAGCTCGCCTGAGGAGGCCGACATGCTGAATCCCCGTCGTATCGACCAGGCACTGACCGCGGGCTCCCTTGGAGTTTCCCGCCGCAGCTTCGTCACCACCACCGTCGGCGGCGCCGTCGGCCTGGCGCTGTTGCCTGGCATGGCGAGCGCCCAGGCGCCCAAGCCCGGGTCCAAGCCGACTGAACAACCGTTGGCCTTCGTCACTATCGCCAAGGACGGCACCACCACCATCCTGTGCAACCGCATGGACATGGGCCAGGGCGTCGAGACCGGCCTGGCCATGATCTGCGCCGAGGAGCTGGAAGCCGACTGGAGCAAGGTCCGCACCGGCTTTGGCGACCAGAAGGCCGCCTATGTGGACCCGCTTTTCGGCATCCACCTGACCGGCGGCTCCAACTCGGTCAAGAACAGCTATCAGCAGTACCGCGAACTGGGTGCGCGCACCAAGGCCATGCTGGTGGCCGCCGCGGCCGAGAGCTGGGGGGTGCCGGCCGCGTCGCTGAAAGCCGAGAACGGCGTCATTTCAGGTGGTGGCAAGAGCGCCGGCTATGGCGAATTCTTCGACGCCGCCATGAAGGGCACGGTGCCCGAGGCCGTCACGTTGAAGGATCCCAAGACCTTCAAGCTGATCGGCAAGCCCACCGGCCTGGTCGTCAGCCAGGCCAAGAGCACCGGCACCCAGGCCTACGGCATGGACGTGCAACTGCCGGGCATGGCGGTGGCCGTCATCCAGCGGCCGCCGGTCTTCAACGGCAAGGTCGCCAAGCTCGATTCGACCGAGGCGCTCAAGGTCAAGGGCGTCAAGGCCGTGCTGCCGGTGGCGCTGGACCGCGGCGGCCAGGGTGTGGCCGTGGTGGCCAGCGGCTACTGGGCGGCCAAGAAGGGCCGTGATGCGCTCAAGGTCGACTGGGACCTGGGTGGCGTGGCCAAGCCCGACACCGCGGCGCTGACCAAGCAGTACCTGGCCCTGGCCAAGACGCCCGGCACGCCGGCGCCCAAGCCGGAGTTCCAGGCCGATGCCAGCGCCTGGGCGAAGGCGCCCAGGAAGATCACGGCGGACTTCGTCTTCCCCTACCTGAACCACGCCCAGATGGAGCCGCTGGCCTGCACGGTGGACCTGAAGGCCGACCGCTGCGACTTCTATTACGCGGCCCAGATGCCCGGCATCGATGCGATGAACCTGGCCAAGACGGTGGGGCTCAAGCCGGAGCAGGTGCAGGTCAATGTGCAGATGGCGGGCGGCGGCTTTGGCCGGCGTGCCACGCCCGCCACCGAATGGCCGCGCGAGGCGGCAGCCGTGGCGGTGGCCCTGGCCCAGGCCGGCAAACCCATGCCGGTCAAGGTGATCTGGAGCCGCGAGGATGACGTCAAGGCCGGCTACTACCGGCCCATGACGGTGCACCGCGCCGAGATCGGCTTCGATGCCGCGGGCAAGATCTCCGGCTGGCAGCACCGCATCGTCAGCCAGAGCATCCTGAAGGGCTCGCCGCTGGAAGGCTTTGGCTACCAGAAGGGCGTGGACGGCACGACGACCGAGGGCATGCGCGATCCCTACGAGATCCCGATGAATCTCAGCGTCCACCACCCCGACGTCAATGTGCCGGTGCTGTGGTGGCGCTCGGTGGGCTCCACCCACACGGCCTATGTGATGGAGACCCTGGTCGACGAGATCGCCTTCGCCACCAAGCAGGACCCGGTGGCCTACCGCCTCAAGCTGATGGAGGGCAATGCCAAGGCCGACCGGCATCGCGCCGCCCTGCAGGCGGCCGTCGACAAGAGCGGCTATGGCAAGCGCAAGCTCAAACCCGGCCAGGCCTGGGGTGTGGCGGTGCATGAGAGTTTCGAGTCGGTCGTCGCCTATGTGGTCGTCGCCAGCATCAAGGGCAAAGGCAAGGATCGCCAGCCGGTGCTGCAGGAAGTGCATGCGGGCGTGCACTGCAACCTCTGCATCAACCCCAAGGCGGTCGAGACCCAGGTTCAGGGCGCGGCCATTATGGCCCTGGCCACGACGATGCCGACCCACCGTGTGACCTTCAAGGACGGCGTCGTCGAGCAGAACAACTTCTATGACATGGCCATGCCGCGCATGCCCGACGCGCCCAAGGTCATGACGGTCATCATCGTGCCCAGCAACGACCCACCCAAGGGCATGGGCGAGCCGGGGCTGCCGCCGCTGGCACCGGCGCTCGCCAACGCGGTGGCGCGGCTGACTGGCAAGCGCCAGCGCGAGTTGCCGTTCAGCTTCGCTTGAGTCAGGTGCTGGCCGGCGCCGGCGGGTAGCCGGCCTCGGTCAGCACGGCCACCAGTGCCTCGCGGGGCAGGTCGCTGTCGACGTCGGCGGCCTTGGCGTTGCGATCAATCTCGACGCGCGCCTGGGCGTCGGCCGCCTTCAGCGCTTCGGTGATGGCGGCGACGCAATGGCCGCAGCTCATGTCGGGCAGGATGAAGCTGTGCATCGCTGGCATCATGCCCGCATCCACCTTTGCGGTATCGCCATGCACATCATTGCCCTCAGCGGCGCGCTGCGCCGCGCGTCCTACAACACCGCCTTGCTGCGCGCTGCCATCGCGATGGCGCCCGAGGGCGTCACGATCGAGCTGCGCACCCTGCACGGCATTCCCCTCTATGACGGGGACGTCGAGGCCCAGGGCATCCCCGAGGCCGTGACGAAGCTGCGCGAGGAGATCCGTGCCGCGGATGCGCTGCTGATCAGCACGCCCGAGTACAACCACTCCATCCCCGGCGTGCTGAAGAACGGGTTGGATTGGCTGTCGCGCCCCAGCGGCGAAGGCGCCAAGCTGTTTGGCGGCAGGCCCACGGCCGTGATCGGCGCGTCGCCGGGCGGCTTCGGCACCGTGCGCTCCCAGGGCGCGCTGTTGCCGGTGCTGCATGCTTTCGGCTGCGACCACTGGATGGCCGGCGAGCTGCTGGTCTCCAAGGCCGGCTCGGTCTTCGACGCCGACGGCCGTCTCGTTGATGACAGGGTGCGGGGGCAGTTGCAGACCTTTGTCCACGGCTTTGTCGACTTCGTGCGCAAGAGAACGTCATGAGCGTCCACGTCGAGCGCCTCGCCAGCCACATCGGCGACGTGGGCGGCATTCCCATTCAGCGCGCCCTGCCCAACAAGGCGCGGCGCATCATCGGCGCCTGGTGCTTCGCCGACCATGCCGGCCCGGCCACCTTGCCGCCCGAGCGGCGCATGAATGTCGGCCCGCATCCGCACACGGGGCTGTCGACCTTCAGCTGGATGATCGAAGGCGAGATCCTGCACCGCGACAGCCTGGGCTCCGAGCAGGTGCTGCGGCCGGGCCAGGTCAACCTGATGACGGCCGGCCACGGCATCTCGCACAGCGAGGAATCGCTCTCCGACCGCATCCACCTTGCTCAGCTGTGGATCGCGCTGCCCGATGCCGAGCGCGAACGCGCGCCCAGCTTCCAGCATTTCGCCGAACTGCCGCGATGCTCGGTGGGCGGTTTTGACGGCACGCTGCTGGTTGGCGAGTTCGCCGGCCTGCGCTCGCCAGTGCCCAGCTTCACGCCGCTGCTTGGCGTGGACCTGGTTGCGGGCGGGCCGGCTGACGCGATGCTCACGCTGCGGCCCGGCTTTGAGCATGGGTTGATGCTGCTGGAGGGCGAGATCGAGGCGGCGCCGGCCGGCCACGATGCCGTCGAGACGGTCACGCCGGGCACGCTGCTCTACCTCGGCCCCGGCTGCGAATCCGTCGAACTGCGCTGCTCGGTCTCGTCACGCCTGCTGCTGCTCGGCGGCGAGCCCTGGAGCCAGCCGCCGCTGCTGTGGTGGAACTTCGTCGGCCGCGAGCCGGATGAGATGCGGGCCTGGGCCCTGGACTGGGCGCGCGAGGACGGTGGGCGCTTCGGTGCGGTCGAGGGCTATGGCGGCCCGCGCATCCCGGTGCCGCCGGTGCCGCCGCTGCACCGGCCGGGCTGAAGCGGCGCAAACCAAAACAGGCCGGCCGGCCCCAAGGTCAGGCCGGCCGGCTTGCCGGGTTCAGCGTCACTGTTTGCGGCGCCGGCTCCAGGCAGCTGCGGCAAGCGCCAGAACCATCAGCACCAGCACGTTCGGCTCCGGCACGGTATTGCCCCCCGGGCCGCCTATGGTGCATCCCGCACCGCAGCTCAGGCGCAGCACCTGTTCGATCTGCGAGATGAAGAGGGTGCCATTGCTGGTGTCGGCCGACGTGAAGTCGCCGCGGCTGCCGCCGTTGGCAATGATGAGCATGGTGTCGTTGTCGACATCAAGCAGCCCCAGGGTCCCATCGTTGTTGTTGACGATGACGTCGCCGTCGTAAAGGCCGCCGATGATGACGCCTGTGCCGTCGGCACCATGGCCGCCGGTGCTGAAGTAGGAGCGGATCAGCGCGCCGGTGGCAATGTCATAGGACTGGATGATCCCGCCGTTCTCGATGTAGGCCACCTGGCCGTCGGGCGAGACGGATACGCCATCCGGGAAGAGGCCGGCGTTGATGATGCGGTAGTTGCCGCTGACGGGGTCGATCTCGACGAGGCCCCGGTTCGTCGAGGCGATCATCTTGCCGTTGGGCGAGCCCCAGATGCCGAGGTAGTCGACGAGATCGGTGCCGGTAGGACCGCCGATGGGCACATAGGAGCCATCGTTCGCGAAGTGGTAGTAGCGACCGCCAAACAATTGGCCGCCGTAGGCTTGGCCGCCAACCGTCGCCATTGCGAAATGTGGGTTGCCGGTCTCGAAGGCGTAGGGCGTGGCGATCAGCGCATCGCCCAATGTCTGGTTGTCGACATCCTTGAAGACGTAGACGCGGTCCGAGCCCACGCTACCAGTGACGATGTTGCCGTTGGGCAGAACCGCCTGGGACAGCGGGCCGTAGTTGCCGAAGTTGTAGCCGCTGACGAAGGTGGTCAACGTGAAGCCGGCAGTGACGCCACCTGCCGTCAGTGTGAGGCCGGCGTGGGCAGCGGGGGCGAAGGCCACAGCCAGAGCCACGAAGCCAAGTAGTTTCTTCAGTGTCATCGCGGTCTCCCGACTGATTTTCGAGGTCGCCTCGAAGCGAGGCGGCCCATATTTGCGGCACGCATAAGTCGTGCCGCGAGCCAGAAAAAGCTGCTGCGACATGCATTTATGGTTTTATGCCGTTTGCGAAAGGGGGCAGGGTGTCAACTTCTCCGACACGCGTCCTGGAAGCCAGCGGGCACGTCCACCGCGCTCTCGAAATCGGTTGCCGCCCAAAAGGGATGCCTGCGCCGCGTCGGCGTCTGGAGCGCGGCCGCTGGTCGACCTGCGAATCTGTGCCACTCGGCCCGGCATGCGCAGCCGGGCTGACGAACGAGTTGATCGCCTCAACCGGCCCTGGCGCTCTTCACCAACGCCTCGATGCGCGGCGTCGCGTTCACCGCCACCAGCTCAATCTGCGGATTCGCCTTGGCGAACACGCGGAACAGCTCGTCCGTGAAGCCGTGGCCGACGTCGGCCACGCCGTCGAAGTCGATCTCGGCGCGCTTGAAGGCCGACAGCCGGGAGCCGACGCGGCGGGCCTGGGCGCGGGAGTCCAGGGCCTGGCCTTCGCTGGTCAGCAGGCGCAGCTGCACGCGGGTCTGGTCGAACTCGATGCCGTCGCCTGCCAGGCTCCAGGTTTCCATGACGCCGTCAAGCGTGCGCGTCGTGTTCAGCGCGATGGCCATGTAGATGGAGCTGCCCTGGCGCGGCAGGGCGCGGCCCTTCTTCCAGCCGGCGCTCTCCCAGGCTCGGCGCTGGTAGGCGGTGTTGTTGGCGTGGATGTCGAACACATCGGCCAGCTGCGAGCTGAAGAACAGGCCGCGGCCGGTGTGGGCATCGGGGGCACTGGTCAGGCGCCCCTTGCTGAGCTCCAGCATCGCGTGCTGGGGGTCCTCGAGCTGGAAGGCGCTGCAGATCTTGTCGAAGACGCCCATGCCGTCATCGCTGACGAGCAGCTGCACATGGGTGGGCGTCTGGCGCAGCGACACGGTGACGCTGCTGCCGCCGGAATGGTCGGCTGCGTTGTTCACGAGCTCGGTGAAGCCATGCTGCACCATGCGTTCCACATGCTTGGGCAAGGCGAAATGGGGTGCGAAGTCGCGCTGCCAGGGCAGGTCTTCCTGCAGGCCGTAAAGGGTGTAACTGCGCGCCACCTGGCGCAGGCTGCCGGGCGAGAACACCGGTCGGCGGCCGGTGCCGGAGCGGGTCAGCCAGCCGGCGTCCACCAGGCGCTTCAGTGCCGACAGCACGGCGCGGTGGCTGGCCCCGGTGCGCTCCTCGATGTGGGTCGCCAACGCCAGCGAGTGCTCACTGGCCGCGGCGGTGATCCAGTTGGTGAGGTGGTCGAACACCAGTCTTGTCATGAGCACGCATTGTGCTGACTACTTCAATCACGGGGGGTGGGGTCGCTACCGACTCAGGAGGCTGCCGGCCTTTGGGGCGGGCGCGCGCCGGGGAGATTTGCCATGCCAGACAAGGCGCGACCGCCGCTGTGGGGTCATCCCCACGAGGCGGGCGCAACGCAGGATGGCGTGGCAAATCGCCCCGGCCCTACGGGTTGACCCGCCTTCGAGGCTCATGCGGCGTTGCAAATGCTCGCCGGGTAACCCACCCGGCTCCGCTTTGCGCCTTGCCTGACCCCCGAATGCGTGTCAACGCGCGCCCGTCCCAAAGGCCGGCAGCCTCCATAGAATCCCCAACCAGTTACGAAGCGGTTACGGCCTAGGGTGCGTACCGCAGTCGGCCCAGATTTCTCAACTCCACCGGGGACAACCCATGCCTCTCGTTTCCATGCGCCAGTTGCTGGACCACGCCGCCGAAAACGGCTACGGCATCCCAGCCTTCAACGTCAACAACCTGGAGCAGGTGCAGGCCATCATGGCCGCGGCCGACGAGGTCGGTGCACCGGTCATCCTGCAGGCCAGCGCCGGCGCCCGCAAATACGCTGGCGAGCCCTTCATCAAACACCTGATCCAGGCCGCCTGCGAGGCCTACCCGCACATCCCCTTGGTCATGCACCAGGACCACGGCACCAGCCCCAAGATCTGCGCCGGCGCCATCGACCTGGGCTTCGGCTCCGTGATGATGGACGGCTCGCTGATGGAAGACGGCAAGACGCCGGCCTCCTTCGAATACAACATGGAAGTGACCCGCAAGGTCGTCGAGATGGCGCACCAGGTCGGCGTCACCGTCGAGGGCGAGTTGGGATGCCTGGGCAATCTCGAAACCGGTGATGCCGGCGAGGAAGACGGCATCGGCGCCGAAGGCAAGCTGGATCACAGCCAGATGCTGACCGACCCCGAGGAGGCCGCCGTGTTCGTCAAGGCCACGCAGCTCGACGCGCTGGCGATCGCCATCGGCACCAGCCACGGCGCCTACAAGTTCAGCCGCAAGCCCACCGGCGACATCCTGGCCATCGGCCGCGTGAAGGAAATCCACGCGCGCATCCCCAATACCCACCTCGTCATGCACGGTTCGTCCAGCGTGCCGCAGGAGCTGCTGGCCATCATCAACCAGTACGGCGGCAAGATGAAGGAGACCTTCGGCGTGCCGGTCGAGGAGATCCAGGAGGCCATCAAGCATGGCGTGCGCAAGATCAACATCGACACCGACATCCGCCTGGCGATGACAGGCGCGGTGCGCAAGTTCCTGGCCGAGAACCCCGACAAGTTCGACGCCCGCGAATGGCTCAAGCCCGCCCGCGAAGCCGCCAAGGTCATCGCCAAGGAGCGCTATATGCAATTCGGCTGCGAAGGCCAGGCCGGCAAGATCAAGGGCCGCACGCTGGTCGACATCGCTGGCGCCTATGCGCGCGGTGAGCTGGCACAGAAGGTCCAATAAGGGTTCAGTGACGCGTCACTGCTTCACCTACGGCTCACTGATGTGGGCCGACATCATGGCCCGCGTCTGCGGGCGTGAATTCGCCAGCGAGCCGGCCTCGCTGGCCGATCACCAGCGCCACCCGGTGCGCGGCCAGGACTACCCCGGCCTGCGGGCCGCGGCGGGCGGCCTTGTGCCGGGGCGGGTTTATCGCGACGTCGACACTGGCGCCTGGGAGCGGCTGGATGCCTTCGAGGGCGTCGAGTACGAGCGCGCCGATGTCGTCGTGGCGCTGGCCGACGGCAACGCGCTACCGGCCCAGGTCTACCGCTTCCGCCCCGAGTTCGCCGACCGGCTGCTCCCTGGCGAATGGGACGCCGACGCTTTCGCCCGGGAGGGCCGCGAGCGCTTCATCGCCCGCTATGTGGGCTTCGAGCTGATCACGCCACGCTGAAGCCCCGGGAATAAGACACGTTTTCGCCTGATGCCCCCCTGTTCGCGGGGTCACAATGCATCGGCATAACCCCTTGGTCATTGGGGTCGGGAGCTGGGATGGACGAGCTGACCGGAATCGTCGCGCGAGCGGGTTTCCTGCCCCACGGCTATTGCTTCCAGTGGTCGCCCGGCCTGCTCTGGACCATGGTCGGCGCCGATCTTTCCATCGCGCTGGCCTACTTCTCCATCCCGCTGGCCATCGCCAGCTATGCCCGCCAACGCCCCCAGGTCAACCTTGGCAGCATCGCGACGCTGTTCGCCATCTTCATCTTCGCCTGCGGCGTGACCCACGTGCTGGACGTCTGGACGATCTGGCGCCCCGACTACGGACTGCAGACCGCTGGCAAGGTCTTCACCGCCTGCGCGTCCGTGCTGACGGCGGCCGTGGCCTGGCGCCTGATGCCCACGCTGCTGGGCCTGCCGTCACTGGACGAGATGCGCACGGCCAACGAGGCGCTTCGCAGTGAGATGGACCGCCGCCACAGCGCCGAGGACCATCAGCTGGAAGCCGAGCAGAGCCTGGCCGCCACGCTGTCGGCCATCGACGCCGGCTTCATCACGACCGACGGCGACGGCCGGGTCACGCGCATCAATGCCGTGGCCGAGCGCATCACCGGCTGGCCGGCGCGCGAGGCCCTGGGCCTGCCGGTCTGGGAAGTCTTCCAGCGCGAGGGCACGCCGGCCGACCTGAAGGCGCGCAACCCCATCGACGTCGTGCGCGAGCGCAACCGCGAAGGCGCTTTCCAGCGCCAGGCCGTCTGCGTCGCACGAGACGGCAGCCAGCGGCCCGTTGAGGTTCACGCTGACCTGACCCACCACGCCGACGGCCGCGTGCGTGGCGTCGCCATCGTCTTCCGCGACGTGGGCCGCCTGACCGAGGCGGAGGCCGAGGTGCGCCGCCTGGCGGCCGTCGTCGAGTCCTCGGCCGACGCCATCATCGTCAAGACGCCAGATGGTCGCATCACCAACTGGAATGCGGGCGCCGAGAAGATGTTCGGCTACACGGCCGCGGAGGTCGTCGGGCAGCCGGTGCAGATGCTGATCCCGCCCGAACGTGAAGCCGAGGAGACGCGCATCCTCGCCAGTCTGGCCCAGGGCCAGCATGTGCCGCCGTTCCGCACCGTTCACATTGCCAGGGACGGCCGGCGAGTCGAGATCTCCGCCCAGGTCTCGCCGCTGCGCGATGCGGCCGGCCGCATCATCGGCGGCATCAAATCCGCCCGCGACCTGACCCACCAGCGCCAGATCGAGACCGCGCTGCGCCAGAGCGAGGCGCGGCTGCGCTTCGCCCTCGAGTCCGCGGCCATCGGCGACTGGGAGCTGGAGCTGGACAGCGGCCTGATCCACCGTTCGCGCCGCTACGACCAATGTTTCGGCCGACCCGACTCTGAAGGCCCGTGGGACCGCGAGCGCATGCTTGCTGCCGTCCATCCCGACGACCGGGCCATGGTGGAGGCCGGCCTGGCGGCGCTGCCCGAAGGCCACCGGCCCTGGCATGCCGAGTTCCGCGTCGTCTGGCCCGATGACAGCGTGCACTGGCTGCGCCTGGACGCCCGGGTCACCCACGACGACGCCGGTTCGCCGCGGCTGGTCGGCATCGTGGCCGACGTGACCGCCATGCGCACCGCCGAGCAGGCCCGCCAGCAGTCCATCTGGCTGGCGGCCGAGAACCGCCGCGTGCAGGAAAGCAGCCGGCTCAAGAGCCTCTTCCTCGCCAATATGTCGCATGAACTGCGCACGCCGCTGAATGCCGTCATCGGCTTCGCCGACCTGCTGACCATGAGCGCCCATCCGCCGCATCTGCTGGATGGGCCGCGCCAGCGCGAGTGGCTGCAGCACATTGCCAGCAGCGGCCGGCATCTGCTGGCCATGATCAACGACGTGCTCGACCTGTCCAAGATCGAGGCCGGCAAGATGGACTTCCATCCCGAGCCGGTCGAACTGCCGGCCCTGGTCGACGACGTGATGGCCACCGTCGCGGTGCTCGCCGAGCAGCGTGGCCTGAGCCTCAAGTCCTCCATCGAACCGGGGCTGCGAGACCTGGTGCTGGACCCCGCTCGGCTCAAGCAGGTGTTGCTCAATTACCTGTCCAACGCCATCAAGTTCACGCTCGCCGGCGGCCACGTCGAACTGCGCGTGGTGGGCGAGGGCCCGCGGCTGTGGCGGTTGGAGGTCGAGGACAGCGGCATCGGCATTCCGGCCGACCGCCTCGGCCATCTGTTTGTCGAATTCCAGCAGCTCGACGACGGCCTGACCAAGCGCCACCAGGGCACGGGCCTCGGGCTGGCGCTGACGCGCCGGCTGGTGGAGGCCCAGGGCGGCCGTGTCGGCGTCTACAGCGAGCCCGGGCGCGGCAGCCGCTTCTACGCCGTGCTGCCGCGCCAGCCGCTGGATGCCGGCGAGCCGGTCGGGCGGCCGGCCCACCAGCAGCTCATCGCCCTGCGCGACCATCCGCTGCGCGACGGCCTGGCCCGTGATCTGTCGCGGGCCGGCGTGAGCGCCGACACCGCGTCCACAGCCGGCGAGGTGCTGCGCCTGACCCGCGCGCGCCGTTACACCGAACTGGCCATCGACCTCGGCCTGCCTGATGCGCCCGGCCTGTCATTGCTGGCGGCGCTGCGCAGCGGCGGGCCGTCCATGCACGCGGCCGTCAAGGCGCTGGCGCTGACGCCCCCGACGGGGGCGGGCGTGGCTTTCACGGTATCCGACGTGCTGGCCAAACCGCTGCGCCGCCCGGCCCTGGCGCGTGCCCTCGTGCCGCTGCGCGACCGGTTGGGTCCGGGCCGGCCGGTGCTGGTGGTCGACGACGAGGCGGTGTCGCGCGAGCTGATGTGTGCGGCATTGCAGGCCACGGGCGTCGAGGCCGTGGCCGTCGGCAGCGGCGCCGAGGCGCTGCAGCGCCTGCCCGCTCTGCAGCCCGGGGCCATCGTGCTCGACCTGATGATGCCCGGCATCGACGGATTCCAGGTGCTGCATGAACTTCGCGGGGACCCGCGCTGGGCCGAGCTGCCCGTCATCGTCTGGACGGCGCTGACCCTCAGTGGGCAGGACATCGAAAGCCTGGCGCGCTCGGCCGCGGCCATCGCCAGCGCTGGCGAGGCCGAAGCCCTGGCCGAGGTGCGCGATGCGCTGCTGCGCGCCGCCCGCCAGGACCGGCGTGGCCGACTCACGAAAGGTTGACATGGCTGGCGAACGCGTCCTGATCGTCGACGACAACGAGCTCAACATCGATCTCGCACAGTACGTGCTGGAGGCCGACGGCTTCATCGTCGACCGCGCTCTGCACGTCGACGAGGCCTGGGCGCGGCTGCGCGCCTACCGACCCGCCCTGGCCCTGGTTGACATCCAGTTGCCGGGCACCGACGGCCTGAGCCTGGTGCGCGCCATCAAGGCCACGCCCGACCTCGCCGATCTGCCCGTCATTGCCTTCACCGCCTTTGCCATGCCGGGCGACGAGGTGCGCTTTCGCGCAGCCGGCTGCGACGGTTATCTGACCAAGCCGATCGACGTGCACAGCTTTGCAGCTGCAGTACGAAGCCATCTGGCCGGAGGCGGCACCTAAAATCGCCGCCATGCCCCAAGCCCTCTACGAATCCAGCCTGACCTCCCTGCCGCTGCTTGGCCGCGGCAAGGTGCGCGAGAACTACGCCGTCGGCGACGACCGCATCCTGATGGTCGCCAGCGACCGCCTGTCGGCCTTCGACGTCATCATGGGCGAGCCGATTCCGGGCAAAGGGGCGCTCTTGACCCGCATGGCGCTGTTCTGGTTCGACAAGCTGCAGGGCATCGTTCCCAACCATCTGACCGGCCAAGACCCGCTGTCCGTGGTGTCGGCCGAGGAGCGCGAGCAGCTCAAGGACCGCACCATGCTGGTCAAGCGGCTCAAGCCCCTGCCCATCGAAGCCGTCGTGCGCGGCTACCTGGCCGGCAGCGGCTGGGCCGAATACCAGACCAGCGGCAGCGTCTGCGGCGTCAAGCTGCCGGCGGGCCTGCGCAATGCCGACAAGCTGCCCGCCCCCATCTTCACGCCGGCCACCAAGGCCGAGATGGGCGATCACGACGAGAACATCTCGTTCGAGCAGGCGGCTGAAATCATCGGCGCCGACCTCGCCGCCCGCGTGCGCGACATCTCCATCCAGCTCTACCAGCGCGCCGCCGATTTCGCGCTGACCAAGGGCATCATCATTGCCGACACCAAGTTCGAGTTCGGCCTGGATGCCGAGGGCACACTGACGCTGATGGACGAGGTGCTGACGCCCGACTCCTCACGCTATTGGCCGGTCGAGAGCTATGCGCCGGGCAGCAACCCGCCCAGCTACGACAAGCAGTTCGTGCGCGATTGGCTGGAGGCCGTGCGCATCGACGGCCAGCCCTGGGGCAAGAAGGCGCCCGCGCCGGCCCTGCCGGCCGAGGTGATCGCCAAGACGGTGCAGAAGTACGAAGAAGCGCTGCAGCGGCTGACGGCATGAGCGCCGCGCCGGGCCGTCCCAAGCAAGCTCGCTCCCGCCTGGCGAACGCCTGGCCGCGCTGCCGGACAGGCAAGGCCGCAGGCCGAAGGGTGCACCAATGAGCGTTGCAGCCGGCCCGGTCAAGCTTCGCAGCCGGCTGGCACAGCGGCTTGACGGCGAGATTGCCGCCGTCGCCTCCATGCCGGCGCGTGCCGCCGTGCTGCAGGTTCAGCGTGCCATCCTGTGGCTGCGCCATGGCCGCGAGGTCGAGGCCCGCGAGGAGCTGAACCGCCTGCAGGCGCGCGCCCTCGTGCATCCGCGCATCGAGCTGGCCGCCTGGCTGCATCTGGCCGAAGGGCTGACGGCTTATTTCAGCGCCTTCGGCGGCGGCGCCTGTGAACGCGTGCGGCGCGCCCACGTCATGGCCAAGGCGGCCAACCTTGCGGCGCTGCAGACCCTGTGCGACGCCTGGCTGGCGCAAATGGCCTTTGTCGACCGCGATATCGACCGTCTCGTCGCCCATGCCGCCGCAGTCCTTGCCGCCCCGGCGGACAACGCCGCCGCGTGTCGCGTCGCTTCAGCGCTGGGCATGGCCTGGGATCTCGCGATGGGGGCTCGGGACGAAGCCGCCGCGTCGTCCTGGTATGCCTGGGGCCGCCGCGCCGCCAGTGCCGACGGTGACGACGCCGGCCTGGCGGCCTTGCTCTACAACCAGATGCAGATGCGCGCCCTGCGCATCCGCCACGCTGCCCTGGCCGGCGAGCCTGGCGAGGCGCCGGCCGTGCTGCTGGGGGTGGACTCCATCGGCCATTTCGACGATGCCGTGGGCGGTTCGGCCCGCGCCAACCTGACCCCGCTGCTGCGCGCCCAACTGCTGACTGTGCAGGGTGACTACGCCACTGCCGCTGCCTTGCTGGAGGCCAACCTGCCCGAGGCGGCGGCGGCTGGCCTGGCCCGTACCGGCGGCAGCCTGCTGGCCGACCTGGCCTGGTGCTGGGCCAATACCGGCGAGGTCCAACGTGCCAGGGCCCTGGCCGACCAAGCCGCCGTCGAGGTGCTGGCCGAGGATGCGGCCCACTGCGACCTCGACGAATGCGCGGCCCTGCACGCCCGCCTGGCCCAGGTCTACGCCCGCTTGCATGAGGATGGGCTGGCAGCCCGCCACGGCGACGCCGCCCAGGCCGCCTGGGGCCAGGACGCCGCCCAGCGCCGCCTCTGGGCCGAGCGCTTGAGTAGCGCCGGGCTGGGCACTCCGCCACGCTGACCGGCTTTTTCCGGAGAGTCGGCACGGCCTGGCTGCGTTACCCTCGCCGGCCTATGAGCAACGCACGGCCGCCCGAAGGGGCTCATTCCCGCTCGGCGGGACAGCGCGCAGCGCGAAGGGTGCATCAGTGACCGCCGACTCCCGCGACGACGACGCCATCAACGCCCTGCCCGTTGGCACCCGCTTTGGTGAGCTGGAGATCATCGGTACCCTGGGCGTGGGCGGCTTCGGCATCGTCTACCTCGCACGCGACCACTCGCTCGAGCGCGAGATCGCGATCAAGGAGTACATGCCCAGCCAGTTCGCACTGCGCGACGGGCAGTCCCAGGTGTCGGTGCGTTCGGTCTCCATGAAGGAGACCTTCGAGCTCGGTCGACGCAGCTTCGTCAACGAGGCCAAGCTGCTGGCGCGCTTCGACCACCCCTCCCTGCTCAAGGTCTACCGTTTCTGGGAGGCCAACGGCACCGCCTACATGGCCATGCCGCGCCTGGTCGGCCAGAACCTTCGCGAGGCGCGCAAGGCCCGACCGACGCCGCCACCCGAGGCCTGGGTCAAGCGCATCTTCGACGCCGTGCTGGGTGGGCTGGAAACCCTGCACGCCCAGAACGTCTGGCACCGTGACGTCGCGCCCGACAACATCTTCCTGCCCTCCGACGGCAGCCCGCCCATCCTGCTGGATTTCGGCGCCGCCCGCCAGGCGATCAGCGACCGCACGCAGGTCTTCACCGCCATCCTCAAGCCCAGCTTCGCGCCCATCGAGCAGTACGCCGAGGCCACGACACTGCGCCAGGGGGCCTGGACCGACTTCTATGCACTGGCCGCTGCCATGCATGAGCTGCTGACCGGCCGGCCGCCGCCGCCGGCGACGGCCCGCGCGATGGGCGACGAACTCCTGCCGCTGGAGGTGCCCGGCTATTCACCGGCCTTCCTCGCCGGCATGGACTGGGCGCTGCGTGTCGCCCCCCATCAGCGCCCCCAGACGGTCGCCGCCTGGCGCGAGGTGCTGGAAGGACGTTCAGCCGTGCCGAGACCCCAGCTCGCTCAGCCGCGGGTGCCAGTTGCACCCACGCCGCCGGCGCCCGCCGAGCCGCTGGATCTCGAATTCGCCGACACCGTGCAAGGCCCGCCGCTGGACGAGGACGACGGGCAGACCGTTGTCGTGCCGCTGCGCAAGTCCGCACCGCCGCCGCCGTCCCCACCCGCGCCGCCGCCGCGTGCCGCGAAACCATCGCCGCAGGCCGCGGCTGCGCGGCCACCCTCCTGGCAGATGCCCGCCATGATCGGAGGCGGCGTGGGCGCCTTGCTGCTGCTTGGCCTTTTTGTCATGCAGTTGCGCGGCAACCAGGCCAAGCCCGAGGTGACACCGGCCGAACCCGCCGCATCCGTGGCCGCGTCGGCTCCGGCGCCCGTGCAACAGGCCCAACCCGAACTCCAGGCCCCGGTGGCCAGCGCGCCAGCTTCACAGCCTGCGCCCGCGCTCACGCCGGTGCCTGTGCCCGTCAAGCCTGCGCCCGCGTCGGCTGCGACTGGCGTGAACACCCGCCCGGTGGCACTGCCCGGCTCGGCGCCCTCGCGTCGCGACACGGCGCCCAAGCCCATCGTGACCGAGAAGGCCGGCGACTTCCGCCCGGTGCCGCGCAGCCCCGTCTTCGCGGCGCCCGAGCCGGCGGCCTCCAGCCCGGCCGCCCCGTCGAGCAAGGCGGCCCCGGCATCGGCGGCCCCTGCGCCGTCCACCGAGCCGCGCACCGCCAACGAGGCCTGCGGCGGCCGGGTGCTGTTCGCGCGCGCCTGGTGCATCGACCGGCAGTGCGAAAAGCCGATCTATCACAACGACCCGGAATGCGTGAGGCTGCGCGACATCCGCAGCAATCGCGGCAACAGCGGCGTGCCCTGAGTATTCCGGGCCGTGCGGCTGTCAGGCGGGCCTGATCAGAACAGCGCCATCGACAGCTTGCGCCGATAGCTGTCGATGAGCGGGTCGCTGGGCACGACGGCGGCCTTGCCGGAGAGTTCCAGCGTGCCACTTTTGGCCTCGGCGGCGTGCTTGGGAGCCGGCTTGGTCAGCAGCTCGAGGATGGCCACGTAGGTTTTGCGCGCGGCCTCGCCGTTCCAGGCCTTGTCGCGCATGATGATTTCCAGCAGCTCGTCCATGGCCTCGGTGAAGCGCTGGTTGGCCAGGTGCAACTGGGCCAGCGTGAAGCGGGCGTCGAAATCGCGCTTGTTGGCGGCGATTGATCCCTGCAGCGCCGCCGGGTCGGCGCCCGTGGCGGCTTCGAAGGCGCTGAGCCAGGTGGCCAGTGCCGCCAGGCGCGGCGAGGGCACCAGGGTGTCGGCGGCCTTGGCCGCCACCGGGGCGAAGGCAGCGCGCGCGTCGTTGAGCAGGCCGAGTTCCAGCAGCGCCTTCACGTAATCGAAGCGGGCAGCGTCATTGGCCGGGTCGGTCTGCACGGCATGGGCCAGCTTGGTCAGCGCGGCTTCCAGGTCGCCGTCGGCCATCAGATCCTGGGCATCGGCCAGGTCGGCCTCGGCTTCGAGTTCCTCGCCGGCCGGCACGTGCTTGTCCAGGAACTCGCGGATCTGCGCCTCGGGCAGGGCGCCGACAAAGCCGTCCACCGGCTGGCCGCCAGAGAACATCACGCAGAAGGGGATGGAGCGCACGCCGAACATCTGGCTGAGCTGGGTGGCGATCTCGGGCACCTCGTCGCTGTTCAGCTTGGCCAGCGTGAAACGGCCAGCGTAGGCGGTTTCCAGCTTCTCCAGGACGGGACCCAGGGTCTTGCAGGGGCCGCACCAGGGCGCCCAGATGTCCAGCAGCACGGGCTGGTTCTGGGACGCGACGATGAGTTCGGCTTCGAAGTTCTGGAGGTTGATGTCGATCATGGCTGAGGGTAGTTGCGGACGCGCCACCTACAATTCAAGGCTTTTCTGAGCCTTCCGGAGCGCGACCTTGTCCACCCCAGCCCCCCAGAACCCGGATGCCGTCATCGGCATCGTCATGGGCTCCAGCAGCGACTGGGAGACGATGAAGCAAGCGGCCGAGATTCTGACCGAGTTCGGTGTCGGCTTCGAGGCGAGGGTCGTGTCGGCCCATCGCATGCCCGATGAGATGTTTGCCTATGCCGAAGCGGCGGCAGGCCGCGGGCTCAAGGCGATCATCGCCGGTGCTGGCGGTGCGGCCCATCTGCCGGGCATGCTGGCCGCCAAGACGACGGTGCCGGTGCTGGGCGTGCCTGTCGCCAGCCGGCACCTGCAGGGCGTCGACTCCCTGCATTCCATCGTGCAGATGCCCAAGGGCATCCCGGTTGCGACCTTTGCCATCGGCAATGCCGGCGCGGCCAATGCGGCGCTGTTTGCGGTGGCGATGCTGGCGACGGGTGATGCGGCCCTGCTGGACAAGCTGAATGACTTCCGCACGAAACAGACCGAAATCGCCCGCGCGATGAGCGAGGAACTGCGTTGACAGCCCTTCTCCCTGGTGCTGCGACGCTTGGCGAGTCGCGGCAAGCGACGCTGGGCGTCTTGGGCGGCGGCCAGCTCGGTCGCATGTTCGTGCATGCCGCCCAGGCCCTGGGCTACCGTTGCATCGTGCTCGACCCTGATGCCGTCAGCCCGGCGGGCGCCGTGGCCGAGAAGCACATCAAGGCCGACTACCTGGATTCCTTCGGCCTGGCCCAGCTGGCGCGCGACTGCGACGCGATCACGACCGAGTTCGAGAACGTGCCGGCCCTTGCGCTGGAGACGCTCGCCGGCATGCGTGTCGTGGCGCCCGCCGCGGCGTCGGTCGCCGTCTGCCAGGACCGCGCCATCGAGAAGGCGCATTTCGAAGCGGCCGGCGTGCCCTGCGCGCCGCATGCCGTCATCACCAATGAGATCGAACTCGCGGCCGTCGACCCGGCCCTGCTGCCAGGCATCCTGAAGACCAGCCGTATGGGCTATGACGGCAAGGGTCAGGTTCGCGTGGCCACCACCGCCGAGCTGGCCCAGGCCTGGGAAGGGCTCAAGCGCGTCCCTTGCGTGCTTGAGCAGTTGCTGCCGTTGAAGGCCGAGCTGAGCGTGCTGGTCGCACGCGGCGCGGACGGGCAGATCGTCAACTTCCCGGTGCAGCAGAACCTGCACCGCGGCGGCATTCTGGCCGTCACCGAGGTGCCGGCGCCGGATGTGCCGGTCGAGGTGGACAGGCTGGCCATCGTCGCCGCGCGCCAAGTCGCCGAGGCGCTGAACTACGTCGGCGTGCTGTGCATCGAGTTCTTCTGGTTGCAGGACGGCCGCCTGGTCGTCAATGAGATGGCGCCGCGGCCGCACAACTCCGGCCACTGGACGATGAACGGCGCCGATGTGTCGCAGTTCGAGCTGCAGGTGAGGGCGCTGGCCGGCCTGCCATTGCCGGCGCCGCGCCAGCATTCGGCCAGCGTCATGCTGAACCTGCTCGGCGACCTCTGGTTCAACGACGACGGCGGCCCCACGCCCCCGGCCTGGGACCGCGTGCTGGCCCTGCCGGGCACGCATTTGCACCTCTACGGCAAGGCCGACGCCCGCCATGGCCGCAAGATGGGCCATCTGAACATCACGGCCGACACGCCTGCGGCGGCTCATGCGGTCGCCGTGGAGGCTGCCGCCATCCTGGGCCTGCCCACCGACTTCTGATGTTGCTTCTGCCCGGCAACGATCCCGAAGCCGTCCAGGCCGCCGCGCGCCGCCTGGCCGACGGCGAATTGCTCGGCCTGCCGACCGAGACCGTCTATGGCCTGGCCGCGCGCGCCGACCAGGACGAGGCCGTTGCCAGGATCTTTGCCGCCAAGGGCCGGCCCAGCGACCACCCGCTGATCGTCCATGTGCTGGACGCCGCCGGCGCCGAACCCTTTGCCGACCATCTGCCCGTCGCCGCACGCCGGCTGATGGATGCCTTCTGGCCCGGCCCGCTGACCGTCATCGTGCCGCGCAAGGCCGGCATGGCCGAGGCTGCGGCTGGCGGGCATGCCACCGTGGCGCTGCGCTCGCCAGCCCACCCGGTCGCCCGCGCCGTGCTGGCCGCCGCGCGCGCGCTGGGCGTCGAGGGCTTGGCCGCGCCGAGTGCCAACCGGTTTGGTCGCGTCAGCCCGACGCTGGCTCGCCATGTCGTCGAGGAATTCGGCCCCGAGCTGATGGTGCTGGACGGCGGTGCCTGCGAGGTGGGCATCGAGTCCAGCATCGTCGACTGCAGCCGCGAGCATCCGGCCCTGCTGCGCCCGGGGCTGATCAGCCGTGGCCGCATCGAGGCCGCCCTGGGCCAGCCGCTCGTGGAGCCGGATGCCACGGCGCCCAAGGCCTCGGGCACCTTGGCTGCGCACTACGCGCCGAGCGCCCGCGTGCGCCTGCTGGATGCCCAGGCGCTGGCTTTACGTTTGGCCACAACGGCCGCCAGCGGGGGCCTGGAGGGGGTGGCGGTATATTCACGCGCCCAGCTGCCGGCTTGGCGCTGGCAGGCCATGCCGGCCGACCCGGCGGCAGCGGCCCACGAATTGTTCGCGGTGCTGCGCCTTCTGGACGCAGCCGGCGCGCGTGAAATCTGGGTCGAGGCACCGCCCCACGACCCTGCCTGGGATGGCGTGCGCGACCGGCTCAGCCGGGCCGCGGCTGCCTTTTCCGATTGAGTTCTTGTTCCTGAGTTGATCGTCATGCAACGTGTTGTCTCCCAGAAATTGAAGCGCGGCCTGGCTTTGGCCACGGTGGCAGCGGCCGCGCTGATCGCCGGCTGCGGCGGTGGCAGCACCCAGCAGATCGACCCGTTTGCGCCGACCCGCGTCATCGCCTTCGGCGACGAGATGGGCACCATCCTGCAAAGCGGCAAGAAGTACACGATCAACGGCCTGAACCCCGACACCAAGCTGGTGGAGTGCAAGCTCAACCCCGTCTGGAGCCAGATCCTGGCCGGCGGCTTTGGCTTTGTCTACCCGCAGTGCAACCCCGACTTCGTCGCGCTGCCCCAGGGCATCATGTACGCGGCACTGGGCAACAAGGTTGCCGATGTGCGCGACAAGATCGACCAGCATCTGTCGAACGACCGCTTCGGCCCCAAGGACATCGTGTCCATCATGGTCGGCGTCAACGACATCCTCGAGCTGTATCGCCAGTTCCCGGCCCAGAGCCGTGACTCGTTGATCAACGAAGCCAAGGCGCGCGGCAAGCTGCTGGCCGACCAAGCCAACCGCATCGCCAGTGCCAACGGCCGTGTGCTCGTGGCCACCATCTTCGACGTCGGCCTGACGCCCTTCGGCCAAAAGGAAAGGCAGCAGCAGACCGACATCGACCGCGCGATCTTCCTGAACGACCTGAGCTCGGCCTTCAATACGACCATGCGTCTGAACCTGCTCAACGACGGCCGCCTTGTCGGCCTCGTGCTCGTTGACGAGACGATTCAGCAGATCGCGCGCTTCCCGGCCGCCTTCGGCTACTCCGATGTGACGAACGCGGCCTGCCGCACCGAGGTCGCGCCTCAGGATTGCACGACGGACACGCTGGTGACCGACGCCAACCCCACGCAATGGCTGTGGGCCGGCGACACGCTGCTTGGCCCGAGCGCGCAACAGCGCATCGGCACTTTGGCGCTCACTCGCGCCAAGAACAATCCGTTTTAGCCCACCCCCGAGGCGCTCACTGCCAAGGCCAGAGGCCTTGTCCTTCGGCAGGCACAAACAGTCCTCAGGACTGTTTGTGTCCGGCCTCAGTGCCTCCCCCTCAAGGGCAGCAGGCACTGGGAATGCTCAGGCGGTATTGGTGCGCAGTTCGCGGCGCAGGATCTTGCCGACGTTGCTCTTGGGCAGTTCGTCGCGGAACTCGATGAACCGGGGCCGCTTGTAGGCCGTCATCTGTGCCGTGCAGTAGCTGGCCAGATCTTCCTCGGCCAGCGCCGGGTCGCTCTTGACGACGAAGAGCTTGACCGCCTCGCCCGACTTGGCGTCCGGAACGCCGACGGCGGCGCACTCCAGCACGCCGGGATGCATGTTGACGACCTGCTCGATCTCGGTCGGGTAGACGTTGAAGCCACTGACCAGGATCATGTCCTTCTTGCGGTCGACGATACGCACATAGCCACGTTCGTCCATGATGCCGATGTCGCCCGTCTTGAAGTAGCCGTCAGCGCACATGACGTTGGCGGTCTCGTCCGGGCGCTTCCAGTAGCCGGCCATGACCTGCGGGCCGCGGATGCAGATCTCGCCGCGCTCGCCGATCGCCAGGTCGTGGCCATCGTCGTCGCGGATGGCGATCTCGGTGGACGAGATCGGCAGGCCGATGCTGCCGTTGAAGGCGCGCTGGTCCAGCGGATTGATGGTCGCGGCGGGGGATGTCTCGGACAGGCCGTAGCCCTCGACGACCGGGCAGCCGGTGACCTTGAGCCATTTCTCGGCCGTGGCCTGCTGCACGGCCATGCCGCCGCCGTTGGAGATGACGAGCTCGGAGAAGTCCAGCCGCGAGAAGCCCGGCTCGGCAGCCAGCGCGTTGAACAGCGTGTTGACGGCCGGGAAGATGTGGATCTTGTGGCCCCGCAGCGTCTCGATGAAGCCGGGGATGTCGCGCGGATTGGGCACCAGGATGTTGAGGTGGCCCATGCGCGCACCGAGCATGAAGCAGGCCGTCAGCGCGAAGATGTGATAAAGCGGCAGCGCACAGACGTTGGTGAACTGCATGTTCTGGTCGGGCAGCCGGGCCAGCATGGGCTGGAACCAGGCCTCGACCTGCAGGATGTTGGCGACGATGTTGCGATGCAGCAGCGTCGCGCCCTTGGACACGCCGGTCGTGCCACCGGTGTACTGCAGGAAGGCGACGTCGTCGGGGCCAAGTTCAGGCTTCTTCAGGTGCAGGCGCTCGCCATGGGCCAGCGCCTCGTTGAAGCGCACGACGGTGCGGCCGTCGCCGGCTGGCAGGCGGAACTCCGGCACCATCTTCTTCAGGTGGCGCACGGCAAAGTTGATCAGCGGGCCCTTCCACCAGTTCAGCAGGTCCCCCATGGACGCCAGCACGACATGCTTCACGTCGGTCGCGTCGATGACCTCGGACAGCGTGTGCGCGAAGTTCTCCAGCACGACGATGGCGCGCGCGCCCGAGTCCTTGAGCTGATGCTCCAGCTCGCGCGGCGTGTACAGCGGGTTCACGTTCACGACGACGAAGCCCGCGCGCAGGATGGCCGCGATGGCCACGCCGTACTGCAGCAGGTTGGGCATCATGATCGCGACGCGGTCGCCCTGCTTGAGCCCCTGGGCCTGCAGCCAGGCGCCGAGCTGCATGGAGAGCTGGTCGATCTCCGAGAAGCGCATGCGCTGGCCCATGCAGATCGCAGCGTCGCGCGAGGCGTGCTTGCGGAAGGCCTCGTTGAGCAGGTCGACCAGCGAGCCGTAGATGCGGGTGTCGATCTGCGCCGGCACGCCGGCTGGGTAGCTGGCCAGCCAGGGCTTGGCGCGGGATGTCACTTCGGTGACTTCGGCAAGGACGGCGGTCATCGAGGGCCTTCTGACGTGCTTGGCGTGAAGCCTTCGATGTTGGGACGCCGTGTTACATCAAGCTAGGGGAGTTGCCCTAACGCGGACGCGTCACCGCGAAACAATGCGCGTGCGAGTGTGTCCTCACGGTGTCGCACAGTGGACAGGAACTCGCCCGCGCCCCGCATCGCGCGGAAAGTGTCAAAGCCGCTTTCGAGAAAGCTCTGCAGCGCGCCCAGGCCCGCCATCTGCGCGGGGCCGCGCATCAGCCGCAGCGTCTGGCGCAGCAGCGGCTTGCGGGTCAGCTTGTCCAGCGACTCGCCCACCGCCATCGTCAGCTCGATCTGCCGCTGCCGCGATACCGGGTCGCCGCAGGCGCGCCAGGCAATGGCGTATTCGTCGGGCTTGATATCGGCTGACAGCAGGTGCTCGGCCATGCGCGTATCCAGGCGTTCGGACAGGGCGTGCAGCTGCGCGAGCTTGGCGACCGTGTCGACGACCTCGGCGGGAAAGAGGCGGGTCAGCGTCGGGATGACGCGGGCGAACTGCGCATCACGCTGGCGGTAATCGTCGGGACCGTAAAGCTCGTGCAGGAAGAAGCGCGTGGCCGCCTCATAGCGTGGGTTGGCGAGCAGATCGGCATAGGTGGCCGCAAAGCGGCGCTGCTGGAAGGCCTTCACGCTCTGGACGCGGGCCTCGAGCTCGGGGTCGGCAGCACGGCGGGCGCGTTCCGCGTCGACGGCGCGCAGTTCCTTCAGCAGGGATTCGGCACTCAGTTCATCCATGGGTCGGCGGAATTCTGCCTTCCTACACTCGGGCGATGAACGGACGACTGCAAAGGATCTGGGTGTTGCTGCGGCTGGCCCTGGCGCTGGCCGTGGGCTGGCGCTTCGGCTGGGGCTGGGGGCTGCTGACGCTGGGCCTGCATGCGCTCATTCTGGCGGGGGGCTTCCTGCAATTGCGCTGGGTGAACCGGCCCGCACCGGCCTGGGGGCAACTGCTTCGCGCCTGGGCCCGGGAGGTCGTCGCCAGCGAGTTGGCCTTCTCATGGCGCCAGCCCTGGCGCGAATGGGCCGAAGCGGATCATCTGCCGGCGGGCGCCGGGCAGGGCGTGTTGCTGGTGCACGGTTTCTCCTGCAATCGTGGCCGCTGGAATGGCTGGATGGAGCGCCTGCGCGAGCAAGGTGTCGCTTTCGTCGCGCCTTCGCTGGAGCCGGCTTTCGGCAGCATCGATGCCTATGCGGACGAGATCGAGGCCGGCGTGCAGCGGTTGAAGGCACTGACTGGCCGTATGCCCATTCTTTGCGCCCACAGCATGGGCGGCCTGGCGCTGCGGGCCTGGTGGCGCCGCTTCGGCGCGGGGCATGAGGCGCCGCACGTCATCACGCTGGGTTCACCCCACCAGGGCACGCGCATGGCGGCGCTCGGTCTGGGCGTCAACACGCAGCAGATGCGCCTGGGCAATGCCTGGCTGGCGGCGCTGCCGGGTCTGCCTGACGTTGACTGCTTCTGGACGCCCTGTGACCAGATCGTCAATCCGGCGGAGCGGGCGATCCTGGCCGGCGCGCGGGCGCACCGGCTCGATGGCGTCGGCCACATGGGCCTCGTCCACTCGGACGAGGCCTGGCAGTGTCTTCAGACGGCCTTGGCGGGCTCGTCCTTCAGCACACCGCGGCGGATCTGATCCAGTTCGATGCTCTCGAACAAAGCCTTGAAGTTGCCTTCGCCGAAACCCTCGTTGCCCTTGCGCTGGATGAGTTCGAAGAAGATCGGACCGATGACTTCCTTGGTGAAGATCTGCAGCAGCAGCTCGTTGTCCACGCCCAGGTGGGTGGCGCCGTCGATGAGGATGCGCAGGCGGCGCAGTTCGTCCACGTTCTCGCCGTGGCCCGGCAGGCGCTTGTCGATGAGGTCGAAATAGGTCTCGATGGTGTCCTGGAACTGCACGCCGGTGCTCTTCATGCCCTCGACCGTGCCGTAGATGTCGGTCGTGCCCAGCGCCACGTGCTGGATGCCCTCGCCGTGGTACAGGTCCAGGTACTCGGCGATCTGGCTCTTGTCGTCCGAGCTTTCATTGATCGGGATGCGGATCTTGCCGCAGGGGCTGGTCATGGCCTTGCTCTTCAGGCCGGTCAGCTTGCCCTCGATGTCGAAGTAGCGCACCTCGCGGAAGTTGAAGAAGCGCTCGTAGAACTCCGACCATTCCTTCATGCGGCCGCGGAAGACGTTGTGCGTCAGGTGGTCGATCTCGGTCAGGCCGTGGCCCACCGGGTTGGGGTCGACCGGCTGGCCCTGCGCGTCCAGCAGCGGCACGAAGTCCACGTCATAGATCGAGATATTGCCGATGGCACCGGCGCCCGCGCCGCCCTTGCCCTGCCAGCGGTCGACGAAATAGATCAGCGAGTCGCCGATGCCCTTGATGGCCGGGATGTTCAGCTCCATCGGGCCGGCCTTGTTGTCGAAGCCCCAGGCGCCCAGCTCCAGCGCGCGTTTGTAGGCATGGCCGGCGTCCTGCACGCGAAAGGCGATGGCGCAGATGGACGGGCCGTGCAGGCGCGCGAAGCGCTGCGCGAAGGAATCGCTCTCGGCGTTGATGATGAAGTTGACGCCACCCTGGCGGTACAGCGTCACGCTCTTGTGGCGGTGCTTGGCGACGGCCTTGAAACCCATGGTCTCGAACAGCTTGCCCAGGCCCGCCGGATCGGGCGCGGCGAACTCGATGAACTCGAAACCATCGGTGCCCATCGGGTTGTCCCAGGGGGTGAACTTGGCCATGAAAGTCTCCAGCGGCGTGATGCTTGAAAACGAAAATTCTGCGGCGCGGTTCGCGCAGGTTTCATGCATTCTTCGGCGCGGACTCGGCCATCGGCGCAGGAAACCTGCAAAATCACGGCCATGGAAGCCGCCATCGAGCTCGACGCCATTGACCGCCGCATTCTGCGCGCGCTGCAGCAGGATGGCCGCCTCACCTATGACACGCTGGCCGGCGAGGCTGGGCTGTCGTCTTCCGCCGTGCTGCGCCGCGTGCGTCGCCTGGAGGAGGCCGGTGTGATCGCCGGCTATGTCGCGCTGGTGGCGCCGGCGCGCATCGGCCTGGGCCTGACGGCCTATATCAATGTCAGGCTGGAGAAGCAGACCGACAACCCGCTGCGCAATCCGCGCGACCTCTTCCGCGCTGCCGTGCAGACCTGGCCCGAGGTGGTCGAGTGCGCGGCGCTGACGGGCGAAATGGACTATCTGCTGCGCGTGCTGGTGCAGGACATGCAGCACTACGCCCGCTTCATCAGCGACACGCTGCTGATGCACCCCAGCGTGCAGGACTGCAAGACCAGCTTCGTGCTGG
The DNA here is from genome assembly GCF_054049255.1 of Roseateles sp. P5_E4. Taxonomy (NCBI): domain Bacteria; kingdom Pseudomonadati; phylum Pseudomonadota; class Betaproteobacteria; order Burkholderiales; family Sphaerotilaceae; genus Roseateles; species Roseateles sp. P5_E4. Next base: position 285,147 of record NZ_JBFUMS010000002.1, read on the forward strand.
AACGGCTGAAGAACACGACCGCTGTACCGGTTTGAACCTGTGCGCCGGCCGGTGGCATTCACCGGCCATGACCACGGTCGACCGGTACCGTTCCCGCCCTGGCGCGTCGCTGCCCGACGTCGGCCTGGTGCTGGGCTGGCTGCCCCGGCTGCACCGCTATGCGCGGTCGCTGCGGCGCAACCGCGAGGACGCTGATGATCTCGTGCAGGACACGCTGGAGCGCGCCTGGTCGCGCGCCGGGCTCTGGCAGGGCGTGGGCGACATGCGCGGCTGGCTGTTCAGCATCATGCACAACCTGCACGTCGACGCTTTGCGCCGTGGCCGGCTGGATGTGGTGGACCTCGACAGGCAGGTGCTGGACATCCCCGTCGCTGCTGCGCAGTCCGAACGCCTGGCTCTGCGCGACCTTTACAAGGCCCTGGCCACCTTGCCGGTGGAGCAGCGCGAGGTGCTGCTGCTGCTGGCCGTCAACGGCATGGCCTATGCCGAGATCGCCGCGGCCCTCGGCATTCCCGTTGGCACCGTGATGTCGCGGCTGTCGCGCGGTCGCACGAGGCTGCGCGGCCTGATGGCCGGGAATGTGCGGCGGCCGAACTTCCAGGGGAGAAGGGAATAGCCCGGCGTTGGCGTCAGTCGAATTCGTGAAGCAGCTTGAGGGCGTGCGCTTCGCTGAGGTTGAGCAGTTCGGCGATGTCGTGCAGATCATCCGGCACGCCCGCGTCATCCCAGCCCCGCGCCGTGTGCCGCGCCAGCCGCACAGCCAGGTGCACGCAGCGCACCTGCGGGTTGCGGCCGTCTTTCTCGCTGGTGATGCGCGCGAGCAAGTCCGGCAGATGCCAGCGTCGCATCAGGGCCTGCTCCAGTTCGGCCAGTTCAATACCCAGCACCTGGCGCTGGGCAGCCGTGCTGCGCAGATGCCGGTCGGCGTCCTGCAAGGCGGCGATCTTCAGCGCCAGCACGGGCGCATGTACCCACAGCAGCATCTCGGCGAAGTCGTGCAGCAAGGCGGCGCTGTGGATGACGGCGGCATCGGGGTCGGCCCGATGGGCCGCAAAGCCCAGCGCGAAGCGCGAGGCACGTTCGGCGCGCTGCATGACACGTGACAGCCCGAGCAGGGCCTCGTCGTTGTCAGCCAGCACCAGTTCGAGCGTCGGCTGCGGACCGAAGTCGCGGAAAAAGGGGGTGATGCCCATCAGCACGATGGCAGCGGTCACTGTTTCGGCGTCGGCCCTGAGCCCGGAAGTGCTGCCGCGCCGCCGCTCACTGGCATGGGCCAGCACCTTCAGCGTCATCAGCGGGTCGGTGGCGATCATTTCTCCCAGGCCGTGGGCGTCGACGTCGTCCTCGGTCGCGCGCATGTGCTCAAGCGACTCGGCCGTCTCGGCCAGTACGGGGATCTCGGCCCGAGCAAAGGCGTCCACCCAGGACTCCAGGCTGTGGAGTGGCGCGGTCAGGCAGAGGCGGTCGGACATGGGGCCGATGCTAGGCCTGGGCGGGGCCGCCTGCTCGTCGGAGGCGGCCCCGTTTTGCCAACCATTTCAGCTTTGACGGCACCCCTATCTCGGGGCGAGCGCCGGGCCGCTCCCAAGCCGGCCCGGCTGGCGATGTGCTTGCCGGTCAAGACGGCAAGCATCGCCGTCCCCTCGGGGGACCGTTCGCACTTGCCGGCGTTCAGCCGGAGCAAGAGCAAACGAGGGGCGACTTTCCTACAGCCTGCGCACGCCTTCCAGCCGGGCGGTCAGCTGGCCATCGCCGTAGAGCGCGCCTTCAGGCGCGCCGGCTTCGGCGTAGAACTCCAGATGGTTGCGGGCACGGCGCCGGCGGTAGGCCGGCGAGAACACCAACCGGATGGCACGGGCCGCGCGCTTGACGCGGGTCCAGCGGCGGGCCCAGGCGGCGTGGGTTTCGGCGGCATCGGGGCCGCTCAACTCGATCAATCTCATGAGGGTCTCCTTGGCGCCGGGCCGGCCCTCATGACATGGATCGGTCATGGCTGAGGGGCAGGCGGCGCGCTGTGGTCAGGGGCTGTCGTCGGGGAAGCGGTCGCGCAGCAGGCGTCGCAATTCGAGGCGGGCTTGCTGGCGCTGGGCATGGGCGTCGTGCGCGCTTCGGTGGGCGCCGGCCTGGCGTTGCATGGCCGGTGCCACCAGCGGATTGCGCGGTTTGAGCGCTTTGATCTGCAGGGGACGCGGGGAGGTGAATTGGGGCATGGCGTGCTCCGGTTGGGGCCGCACGTGGGCGGCGGGCAATGCGGCGGCTCGGCCCGGGGTGGCGCCTGCGTTTGCATGGATGAGTTGGGGCCCGGGGCTTGCGCTCGAGGCAAGCGGGCCGGGCGGTCAGAGGGCTTGGGTGTGCGACCTCGCTGTGACGGGAGAACTGCAACACGCCACAACTTGCGCAAATGATAAACAAACGTTGCTCTTGCGCAAGCGGTTTTTATCCAACACCCCTAACGTGAGTAGTACCGGCCGTCCAGTGATGGATGCGCGGAAGGATCAGCGCTTCTTGGCCTTCAGCGGCGCGACGCGCGCCTGCAGCTTGCGCCATTCGTCGAGCTCGGCCTGCGGACTGGGCGCGGCCGCCTTCACCGGCACAGGTGCCGGTGTGGTCGAGGGCGTCAGCACCTCGCCGAGCAGATCCAGCAGCCGCGTGCGGGCACGCTGCGGGTGGCGGCGGTAGTAGGTCAGCACCAGGCCGATGATGAAGCGCTCGTCGTCATCTCGGGGCATGCTGGGCGAGTCGCTTGCCGCAGGCGCTGCTGCAGCGGGCATGGCCGGTGCCTCGGCAGTGGCCATTGCACCGTGCTCGATGTCCATCCAACCCGGCGCCTTGTGGCAGAGCTGCTCGAACTGCCGCGCCAGGCGCTCGCCGATCTGGCGCGAGCGGCCCTTGATCTGGCTCCAGTAGCTGGGCTGGATCTGCAGCCTCTCGGCGAAACGCCTTTCCAGGCCACGCAGGGTGGCGGCATCGGCATTCTTGACGGTGGCGCTGACGAACTCTTCGAACAGCCGCATCGCGTTGTCCAATCGGATCTGCGCGACGTCGCGGGGGGCGCTGGGCATGGGCCGCAATGATAAATGGATCTTCACCTTCACTTCTGCGCGATCCCGGGTCGTAGGACGGTTCCGACCCAGCTGAGCCGGCAACTCCTACTGAATGCCCGCCAGGCTGCACCCATATTGAGGTTTTAGGCCGTCAAAGGAGATTGGCATGCATACCGCAGACAGCACCCTCATCGCGCTGGAGAAGAAGTTCTGGCAGTCGATGGTGGACGAAGACACCGACACCGCAGTGGCGCTGCTGGACGAACCGGCGCTGATGGTGAGTTCACACGGCGCCATGCAGTTCGATCGCAAGCAGTACAAGCACATGGCGGAAGAAGGCCCGATGGTCATCAGATCGTTCGAGTTCAGCGACATGCAGGTCATGCACCCGAACGACGACACCGCCGTGCTGACCTATCGAGTCAAGCAGGCCATCGCGCCTCGCGGCACGTCGGAGGAGAAGGAGCAGGAGATGGCCGACTCGTCCGTCTGGCTGCGCAAGGACGGCGAATGGCTGTGCGTCATGCACACGGAGACCGAGGTGGACGCCAAGGCCAAACCGGCCAGGAAGACCACCGCCAAGGCCAAGCACTGAAGCTCAGTCCCCTTCGTCGTGCGCCTTGTAAGCGCCGACGAGGGCGGCCTGCGTGTTCGGCGGCACCGGCTCGTAGTGCGACAGCAGCAGCGTGTAGCGCCCTTCGCCCGCGGTGATCGCGTTCAGCCGCGTCTGGTAGCTGGCCAGTTCGGCCAGTGGTGCCAGGCCCTGCACGATGAGGCTGCCCGGCACGGCGGAGCGGGTGCCGTTGACCTGGCCGCGGCGTGAGGCGAGGTCGCCAGTGATGTCGCCGATGCCGTGCTCGGGCGCCGTGATCTCGACCTGTACGATGGGTTCCAGGATCAGCGGCCGGGCCTCGCGCACGGCCTCGATCAGCGCGCGGCGGCCGGCGGTGACGAAAGCGATTTCCTTGCTGTCCACGGAATGGTGCTTGCCGTCATAGACGACCACGCGCAGGTCCACCAGCGGATAGCCGGCAATGACGCCGCTGGCCAACGCCGAGCGCACGCCTTTTTCGACGGCCGGCATGAACTGGCCCGGAATGGTGCCACCCTTCACCGCGTCGACGAACTCGAAGCCGGCGCCGCGCTCCAGCGGCTCGACGCGCAGATAGACCTCGCCGAACTGGCCCGCGCCGCCGCTCTGCTTCTTGTGGCGGTAGTGGCCTTCGGCCGGCGCCGAGATCGTCTCGCGGTAGGCGATGCGCGGCGGCTCGGTGAGGACTTCGCTCTTGTAGAGCTCGCGCAGTCGCTCCAGCAGAAGGCGCAGATGCAGTTCACCCAGGCCGTAGACCAGCGTCTGGTGCGTTTCACCGGCCTGTTCGATGCGCAGGCAGGGGTCTTCCTCCACCAGCCGGGCCAGCACCTCCCAGAGCTTCTGCTCATCGCCGCGGCGCGCGGGGCTGATGGCCAGGCCGTGCACCGGGGTGGGGAAGTCCAGCGGCTTCAGGTAGATGTGCTCGTCCTCTTGCGCGTCATGCAGCACGGCGTCAAAGGCGAGGTCTTCCACCTTGGCAATGGCGCAGAGGTCACCCGGCAAAGCCTCGTCAATGTCGACATGCTTGGCGCCCTGCAACATGAAGAGGTGTGCGACGCGGATGGGCTTGCGCGCATGGCCGACGAAGAGCAGGCCGCCCTTGGCGACGCGGCCCTGATGCACGCGCATGACGCCCATCTTGCCGAGGTAGGGGTCGGCGACGATCTTGAAGATATGGGCCAGCACATGGCCGGCTGGGTCGGGCCGGGCGGGGTAGGGCGTGGGCTCCGTGCCCTTGCCTTCCAGAAAAGGGGGCGGGTTGCCCTCGGCCGGGTTCGGCATCAAGGCTTCGATCGCCGACAGCAGTTCGCCAATGCCGGCGCCGGTCTTGGCTGAGCAGAAGCAGACCGGGATCAGATGCCCTTCGCGCAACGCCTGCTCCAGCGGCGCATGCAGCTCGCGCGGGTCGACGTCGCCGTCGGTCAGGTAGCGGTCCACGAATGCCGCATCGACCTCGACGACCTGCTCGACCAGGGCCCGGTGCGCTTCGGCCACGGACGAAAAATCGGCGTCCCCGGACGCCGCGAAGAAACAGTCGGCGACGCGCTTGGCGCCGCTGGCCGGCAAGTTCAGTGGCAGGCACTCCTTGCCAAACACCTCGCGGATCTGGGCGAGCAGCCCGGGCAGGTCGGTGTCGGGACAGTCGATCTTGTTGACGACGATGAGGCGTGTCAGCCCGCGCTCAGCGGCGGCAGCCAGCAAGCGCTGGGCCATCAGCTCGATGCCGTTCTGGGCGTTGATGACGACGATGGCGGTGTCCGCCGCCTCCAGCGCCGGCAGGGCCTGGCCGACGAAGTCCGGCGCACCAGGCGTGTCGATGGCGTGCACGCGGATGCCGCCATGGGTGAAGTGGGCGAGGCTGGATTGCAGCGAATGGCCCAGGCGCCGCTCCAACGGGTCATGGTCGCTCACCGTGCTGCCGCGCTCGATGCTGCCGGCCTGCGGGATGGCGCCGGCATGGGCCAGCAATGCGTCCAGCAACAGCGTCTTGCCGGCCGCCGCCGGCCCCACCAGCGCGACCGTTCGGATGGTGCTCACTCGCGAATCCAGGCTCGTCTCGCTCATCGGAATCTCCTCAGTGGCGTTGGCAGAGTAGAAGAACGCGGCCAACCCGGCAAGGGCAGAATCGTTTGCATGCAAGCCCGATTGACCGCCCTCATACTCTTCCCCCTGCTCGCCGCCACGGCCCAGGCCCAGTCTGCGCCGGCCGACGAGCTGAAGGCCATGCTGGCCGAAGTCAGCCCGGCCCGCATCGAGTCGCGCATCCGCCGGTTGGTGGCCTTTGGCACGCGCCATACGCTGTCCGACATCGCCTCCGACACCCGCGGCATCGGTGCCGCGCGCCGCTGGATCACGGCGGAGCTGTCCAACTGCTCCAGGCTCGCCGGCGGGCGGCTGCAGGTGGAGGAGCAGAGCTTCATCGAGCCGGCCGGCAACCGCGTGCCGCAGGCGACCGAGCTGGTGAATGTCGTCGCCACGCTGCCGGGCCGCGGTGCGTCGAAGAGCCGCGTCCTCGTCGTCAGCGGCCACTACGACTCGCGCAACAGCGACGTCATGGATTCCCTGGGCGAGGCGCCCGGCGCCAACGACGACGCCTCCGGCACGGCTGCGGTCATGGAGCTCGCCTGCGTGATGGCCGGGCGTCAGTTCGACGCGACCCTCGTCTTCATGGCGGTGCCGGGTGAGGAGCAGGGCCTGCTGGGCGCGGCGCAATGGGCGCGCGAGGCACGTGCTGCGGGCACCAACGTCGAGGCCATGATCACCAACGACATCGTCGGCAGCTCGCGCGGCGACGCCGGCCAACAGGACGCCAAGCGCCTGCGCCTGTTCGCCGACGGCCTCGACCCGCTGGTGCGCCTGCTGACCGCCGCCAACGCCAACCGCCCCGCCAGCGACGCCGACGTCAGGTCCGTCGCTGCCATGCAGGCCGAGCTGCTGCCGTTGCTGCAGGCCGGTGGCAACGAGGACCTGCCGACCCACCAGCTCGGCCGCCACCTCAAGGCGGCCGCCGAGGCTGCCATGCCTGGCTTCACGGTCCAGCTCATCCAACGCCGCGACCGCTATCTGCGCGGCGGTGACCACATCCCCTTCCTGGAGCGTGGCTATGCGGCGGTGCGCTTCTCCGAACCCTTTGAGAACTTCGCCCACCAGCACCAGAACCCCAGGACCGAAAACGGTGTCGTGTTCGGTGACCTGCCCGAGTTCGTTGACTTCGCCTACGTGGCCGATGTGGCGCGCGCCAACCTCGCCGGCCTGGCCACGCTGGCCTGGGCGCCGGCGCCGCCCAAGGGCGTGAAGCTGGATGCGCGCGAGCTGACCAACGACTCGACGCTGGAGTGGCAGGCCAGCGACGACCCCGAGGTGGCCGGCTACCGCATCGTCTGGCGCGACACCGACTCGGCCGCCTGGCAGCAGTTCAAGGACGTGGGCCGGGCCACGCGCTCGACGCTGCCGGTGTCCAAGGACAACGTCGTCTTCGGCGTGCAGTCAGTCTCGAAGAAAGGTTATGCCAGCCTGGCGAGCTACCCGCTACCGCGGCGCTGAGGAACGCTGACGCCCGGTCGCCAAAGGCAACCCTTGCTTACTGCGGCGGGCGTGGCGATGGACGAATATTCAGCCGCCACCACCGCGAGGGCTGATGCATTGAGCATGACCGCCTTGCCCGTGTCGCCCCTGGCCGTCCACTGTCGAGCCGCGGCGATGAGGCGGTGATGGCTCGGGCGCGACAGCCGGTCCACCGGCTGCCGCGCCCGTTCTTTTAGGGCCTGTTAACACTACGGCAATGGGTCGCGAAGGCCCGCCGCCAGGGCCAATCAAGGCGCGGCACGCCGCCCGCACTCWTGTGCGGGCCAGTGGCGCAACGCCGAGTGGCCCCTGGCGGCGGGCCTTCCCTTCGGGTTGTGGCCAGAAATGCCGCGCGCGGCGTTGCAAATGCTCGCCGGGTGTCCAACCCGACTCCGCTTTGCGCCTTGCTCGCGCCCTTTCTGGCCACAACGCGACCCGTTGCCGTAGTGTTAACAGGCCCTGGCTCAGCAGGGCAGCCCCGAGGTCTGCGCCGAGCAGGACTGGCTGTCCAACTGCAATACCAGGCCATCAGGCATGCGGCCGATGATGCGCAGCAGCTTGTAGCTGTTGACATTGAGGGCCGTGTTGCCCACGGTTGCACTCAGCGAGGCGCCGGTGGCGAAGGCGCCCTTGGCTGTGACGCCAAGTTCCAGGTCGGCCAGTTTGCTGTTGCAAGCCGTGTCGGTGCAGAGCAGGGCGCGGTCTGGCAGCAGGTCGCCGCGCGGCAAGGTCCACGTCGGGCCGTAGCTGATCTTGGCGTTGACGGCGCCCTTCATCCCGGTCAGGTCGGTGATCGCCTTGGCCACCAGCGCCGGCCAGGGCAGGCCGCTCTGGGTGGCGGCCGTGATGGGCAGCTGGCCGGCGAGTTCAATGCCAAGGCTGTCGCCATCCAGGCCGCCGAGCGGCGTGCCGCAGGCGCCGTCCTGGAACAGCTCGATCTTCAGGTTGCGGCCCGCGCGTACGAAATTGCGCGCCACGGCGTCGCCGGCAGCGCCCGCAGGCACCGGCAGGCTGACGATGTTGTTGCCTCGCGTGGCACCGCTGAGCGGATCGAGGCTGGGTGTGCCGTCGCTGCTGCTGACGCTCCACAGGCTCAGATAGCCGCCAGCGCCGGCCTTCTTGAACAGCGCCAGCGGCACATCGGCACCGCTCGCGTCCTTCTGGCTGACCCGGGCGCACTGCAGCACACCCCCGCCGCTGGCGCTGATAGCGGGAATGCTGATATCCAGATAGCGCGCATGGCTGTCCGGTGCCGCGCTGTCGACGCGGCGCGTCAGCACCAGGCGGGCGGCGGCCGTGGCCTGCACCTCCAGGCGGTTGCCAAGGAAGGTCCAGCCGGAGGGGCGCTTCACGGCAGCCTGCTCCAGCCCCAAGCGCCGCTGGAAGCCCGCGGCGTTCTGATAGACGAAGCCGACGCGGCACAGCGGGTCGCCGACACCGAAGTCGCAGCGGCCGAGCATGGAGCGCAGCAGCTTCCCGCCGAACATGACCTCGCCCTCGCCCAGGATGCCATTCATGCGCAGGCAGACCAGCTGCGCCGCGTCCTTGGCCCCGATGAAGGGCGCCGAGATCGCATCGACGCTGGCACGCGCATTCGCGTCGAAGATGGACTCCAGGCCGATCAACTTGCTCTGGCAGTTGCCGATGTTGGCCGTGGCCGTGATCAGCTTGGTGAACAGCGCATCCAGGCCGGTCAGGTCCACCCCCGCCGCTGCGGCGTCGAAGCCCAGGCTGCCCTGGGTCGTGTTGGTCTCCAGATAGGCGGTGCCTGCCCCAAGGCGGGACGTCAGCGTCACGAAGGCCTTGCTGTCGGCACCCAGGCCGACGGCGACGGTGTCCAGCATGCGGTCGTAGCCGGTGTGCGAACCGGCCGTCAGCGCGCCAGCCAGCAGGTCGAAGTCGCTTGCCAGGCCTGCGTCGGCCAGGGCTGGCGCGAGGGCGGCGCGCAGGCGGGACTGGGCGCCGGCCAGGGCGGTGTCGCCCAGGCCCTGCACGGCGCCGGTCATCAGCGTCTCGGGAGCCTGGTCACTGGCCAGCACGGTGATGGCACTGGTCAGTGGCGTCAGATGCAGCGTGCCGCCATTGCTGGTGGCACCCCAAAGGCAGATTGGCTTGTCGGCGACGCTGCCACAGGCCTCGACGCGGAAGGGGCCGTCGCCACTCAGTGCAATCGGGCCGTAGGCACCGGTCGCGGCGGTGACGGGTTTGCCGGTGGCGATGGCCTTGCCGGTCGCGTCCAGCACGCGCACCGTGGCGCTGTTCAGCGCCAGCCCCGCCGCGACGATGCCGGACACCGGTGGTGGTGGCGGAGGAGGCGGAGGAGGCGGCGGGGGGGGCGGCGGTGTCGGCGAAGGAGCGGGCGACGGACTGGGGCTGGGGCTGGGGCTGGGGCTCGGGCTCGGGCTCGGGCTCGGGCTCGGGCTGGGCGCCGGCGCAGGACTTGGCGACGGGCTGGGCGAAGGCGAGGGGCTGGGCGTTGGCACCGGGACCGGCATGGGCAGCGGGCTGGGCGTGGCCGCTGGCGGCGGCGGGCCGGGCGCTTCGCTGGGCGCGGAGCCGCCGCCACCGCCGCAGGCGGCGAGAGCCAGGGCCATGGGCCACGCATAGGCCGAGACCCGGCGCGGGGCCGGCGGCGGGGTCAGCGGGGTTGGGAAAGAAAGGTCAGCAGAGTCGGGCATCCGGCCAGCCGCACAAGCGGCACAACGGTCAGGGTTGACCCGACTTTAGGCCGCCGAGCCCGCTAGCGATGGCCGGAACTGCAGGTCCGGCGTGGCCTTTTGCGAGCTATCAGTCGCGGTGGCCGTGCCCGTGCCCGTGCCCGTGGCCGCGGTCGTGACGGCCGCGGTCATGCCAGTCGTCACGGCGCCCGTCGCGGTCACGGTAGACGACGACGTTCTGGCGGTACCAGCCGTCCTCGACGAAATAGACCGGTGCGCCGCAGGCGCCGTAATAGCCGCAGTGGCGGCGCCAGTTGTGGCGGTGCTCGGGCGGCACCCACAGATAGACCGGCTGGGCGCGGTAGGCCGGGCGGCCGATGATGACCGGCTGGGGTGCCAGCAGCACCGGTTGCGGATAGCGGCCGATGTCGACGCGCCCGTACACGCCCGGTTGGCTGAAGCCGATGGAGACGCCGACGTCCGCGGCCCGGGCGGCAGGCAGGGCCGCCATGGCAGCCACGCCCAGCAGAGCCGGGGCGATCCAGTGTGCGAAGGGGTTGCGACGGGTGGTCATGGGATTTCTCCTGAGGAATGCGGCGGTGCCGCTGCACCCAGTGAACGCCCCGCCGGGGCAGGTGGTTGTCAGTGCGCCGCCGCGGTGCTTGTAGGACAAGCGGTAGGCCCGCGTGGATGCGGCCCTGTCCTACAAGTCCTTGCCCGTCCTGCCGACGCGGCCCCGCTCCTGTGGGCTTGATGCTTGCCCGTCTTTGCGTCGGAGCAGCATCGATGAGCGAACCCCAGCAGACGGGTGTGCCCGCAGACGAGGCACCGCGGGATGTGCTCGCCGCTTCGGTGTCAGCCGCGCAGCTCGCGCTGGCGCAGAACGCGCGCTTCCTGGAGCGCTGCAGCCGCCTGGCTGGCGTCGGCGCCTGGGAATGGCAGGCCGGCACCGAGAAGCTGACGGTGTCCGACTCGGCCTGCGAGTTGCTTGGCCTGCCCATTGGCCAGGTACCGACGCTGGCAGCCCTGTTGCAGCGTTTCGGCCCCGATGGTGCTGCCATGTTGGACGCGGCCCTGCAGCGCGCTGCGGCAGACGGCGAGGGCTGGGATGTCGAGTTGCCGTGCGAGACCGGCCCGAACGGGCACCGCGTGCTGCGCGTGGTTGGTCGCCATGACGAAGACGAAACCGGCCGGCGTGTCGGTGTCGTCATGCAGGACGTCAGTGAACCCGCCAAGGTGCGTGCCGAGCTGGAGCGCACGCTGGAGCGCCTGGCCCTGGCCACCCACAGCGGCGGCATTGGCGTCTGGAATCTGGACCTGCGGGACTCTCGCCATGGCGAACTCACCTGGGACGACGCCATGTGGCGTTTGCACGGCGAGCCGCCGCGTGGCCAGCGCACCAGCCTCGCGAACTGGCGCAAGCGCCTGCATCCCGAGGACCGCCGCGCCGCCGTCATGGCCGTGCGGGCGGCCCTGCGCGACGGGCCCCAGCTGGACGGCGAATGGCGGGTCAGCTGGCCCGATGGCAGCGTCCATGTGTTGCGCAGCGCCGGTCGGGTGCTGCGCGATGCTGGCGGGCGGCCGCTGCGCTTGTCGGGCGTCTGTTGGGACGTCAGCGAGGCTCGCCGTTTGCAACAGCAATTGCAGGAGCAGCATGAGCTGCTGGAGGTCACGCTGCAATCCATCGCCGATGCGGTGCTGACCACCGATGCCCTCGGTCGCGTGACCTGGCTCAACCCCGTCGCCCAGCGGCTGACGGGCTGGGCTGCCGCCGAGGCGCGCGGCCAGCCGGCCAGCCATGTCTTCCTGGCCCAGCGCGAGGAAAACGGCGAGCCCTTGGCCGACCCGGTGCAGCGCTGCCTGGCCACCGGCCGGCCGACGCGCCTGTCTGCCGGTGCCATGTTGCTGAGCCGCGATGGCGAACTGCGCGCCGTGGACGACTCGGTCGCCCCCATCCGCGATGCCGACGGCCGCGTGCTTGGCGCCGTGCTGGTCTTTCGCGACGTGACCCAGCAGCGCCGCCAGTTCGACGAGATCCGCTGGCGCGCCAGCCATGACGGCTTGACTGGCCTTGTCAACCGCGTCGAGTTCGGCCAGCGCCTGGCGCGCACGCTCGAGCGAGCCAAGCGCGATGGCAGCCACCATGCGCTGCTGGCTTTCGACCTCGATCGCTTCAAGCTCGTCAACGACCACTGCGGCCATGCCGCCGGCGACGAGGTGCTGCGCGAGGTTGCCCGCCGCCTGGAGGCCGGCGTTCGCGGCCGCGACACGGTGGCCCGGCTGGGTGGCGACGAGTTCGCGGCCATCCTGGAAAACTGCTCGCTCGACGAGGCCCTGCACGTGGCGCAGAAGCTGTGCGACGCGATGGACCAGTACCGCTATGTACACGGCGAGCAACGGTTTCGCATCGGCACCAGCATCGGCGTGGCCCCGCTGGATGGGCGCTGGCCCGATGCCGATGCCGCCATGCGCGAGGCCGATGCCTGCTGCATGATCGCCAAGGAGCAGGGCCGCAACCGCGTGCAACTGTGGGCGCCCGATGACGCCACGCTGCGCGCCCATCAGAGCGAGCACCGCTGGGCGACGCGGCTGCAACAGGCCCTGGACGAGGACCGCTTCGAGCTCGACCTGCAGCGTGTGCTGCCGGCCCAGGGTGAGGACGATGGCCGGCTGCGCGGCGAGCTGCTGTTGCGCCTGCGCGAGCGCGATGGCAGCCGTGTGTTGCCCGGCGCCTTCATGCCGGCGGCCGAGCGCTTCCATCTCGCGCCGCGACTGGACCGCTGGGTCTTGAGGCAGGCGGTTGACTTGCTGCAGCGCGGCGGCCCCCCGGAGGTCGCGTCGCTGTCCATCAATGTGTCGGCCCTGACGCTGCAGGATGCGGCCTACCACCAGGAAGCCCGAGCCCTGCTGACGGCGCTAGGCCCCACGCGTGCCGCGACCTTGTGCCTGGAAATCACCGAGACGGCCGTCATCACCCAGCTCGGCGAGGCGGCGAGCTTCATCCAGCAGATGCGGGCCCTCGGTGTGCGCATCGCGCTGGACGATTTCGGCGCCGGCGCCTCCTCATACAGCTATCTGAAGGCGCTGCCAGTGGATCTGCTGAAGATCGACGGCCAGTTCGTGCGCGCGTTGATGACCGATCCGCTCGATCAGGTGGCGGTGCGCAGCTTTGTCGACGTTGCCAGGACGCTCGGCCTGACGACGGTGGCGGAATGCGTGGAGACACCCGAGGTGCTGCTGGAGTTGGTGCGCCTGGGCGTCGGCGAGGTGCAGGGTTTCCTGCTCCACCGGCCCCAGCCACTGGCTGAGCTGCTGGTTGCGGCCGAAGAGACGATGCCCGCCTGAACTCAGCGGGCGGTCGCTTGCTGCGGCTCGCGGGGCGGCTGCGGCGCCACGTCGGCGCGCACTGGCTGGTCGCGGTCGTCGGCATCAACGGCCGGCGCTTCGGCCTTGGCGACGATGGTGGCGTCATCGGGTATCGAGGCCGGCGGCGCACTGTTGTCGCGCCCGTCCGCGACCGCGCGCAGCGACACCTGCAGGCCGCGCGACAGCTGCTGCTGCCAGCCGTGCAGGGTGTCCGCCGCCTTGTGCATGACGGCACTCAGCTGCACGTCCAGCGGGCGCGGGTCGTCGACCATGTCCACGCCGGCGCTGGCCCCGAGGGCCGCGACGGCCACGAGCATGGCGGCCGCGTGGAAGCGGCGGCTGTTCAAGGGCGGTGACAGCGCGTCGGCGTCCCGCGACATGATGGACATGTCGGGTACCGGCGGTGCCGGCATCTGCGTGTGCCAGCCCTCGGCATGCGGTGATCGCGGGAATTGCATGGTGCCCTCCTGGCTGCGTCTGAGACGGTTACCGCGCGCTCTGTCGGTGCGGCGCCCGGGAGCAGTTTGGGTGCGCCCGATGCGGCGCCATGTCGGCTCGGGCAGGCTTGGCCTGTAGGACTTCAGGAAGGGCTGGGGCTGCCCAGTTCGCCGGGCGCGGTCACGGGGGCTGGCTCGGGTTCTGGATCTTCGCGCATCGGCAGGCGCGCCAGCACCAGCGTGCCGCGGCCGGGCGCGGACAGTAGTTGCAGCGTGCCGCCCAGGCTTTCGATGCGATAGCGCATGCCCAGCAGGCCATGGTGGCCGGCCCCCACCGCTTCGGGGTTGAAACCCTGGCCATCGTCGCGGATGTGCAACTGCAGCCAGCCATCCGATTCGGCCAGCGAGACGCGCACGTGCTTGGCCTTGGCGTGGCGCAGCACATTGGTCAGCGCCTCCTGCACGAGGCGGTACATCGCCAGCCGGCTGGCCTCGTCACTGGGGGCCTCCATCAGCTCCAGGCTGAGCTGCAGGCCGGAGCGCTGCGCGAATTCCTGGGTCAGGATCTCCAGCGCCGGGATGAGGCCGAGGTTGGACAGGGCCGATGGGCGCAGGTCCTCGATGATGCGGCGCTTCAGCGCAATGCCCTGGTCGAGCAGCTCGCTCATGTGTTTGAGGCGCTCGTCGATCTCGGGCGCCGCGGTGCGCGTCATGCGGCGGATGCGCGCGACGTCGAGCTTGGCGGCCGTCAGCAGCGCACCGAGCTCGTCGTGCAGCTCGCGGGCCAGATGGGCGCGCTCGTCCTCGCGCACCGTCTGCAGGTGGTGGGCCAGCTCGGTCAGCTCGGCGGTGCGGCGGGCCACCTCGCGGTCCAGCCGGTCGCGTTCCAGCGCCAGCTCCTGGGCGTGCTCACGGCGGGCCGCGTGCAGGGCCTCGTTACGGCGCAGAAAGATGGCCAGGCCGAACAGGCTGAGCAGCGTCAGCCCGTGCACGCCTATGCGGCCGTAGTTCAGCGAGCGCACGACGGCGTCGCGCTCGGTGGCAATCTGCGTCAGTTCGTGCTGGTCGAGCTGGCCGACGGCGTCGCGCACCGCCTGCATCTTCTCGCGGCCGATGTCGGACTCGACCAGCCCGTGCCAGGCCGTGTCCTGCCCGTCGCGGTAAAGCTTGACGACCAGCTGCAACTCGGAGAGTTTTTCGCTGGCGCGCCGGCTCGCGTCGGCCACCAGGGCCTCCCATTCGGAGCTGGCGTACTGGCCGCGCAGCCGTGACAACACATTGGGCAGCTCCTGCTCGGCCAGCTTGATCGGGGCGAGGTAATCGTCGCGCCCGGTCAGCAGATAGCCGCGCTGGGCCGTCTCGGCATCGGTCAGCAACTCGCGCAGGCGCAGGCCGTCGTTGCGCGCCTGGTGGCGGGCCTGGGATTGGTTCAGCGCCTCGTCAGCACCCCAGAAGGCGGCCTCGCTGACGCCCATGACGGCGGCTGCTGCCAGTGCCGCGAAACCGACGGCCAGACCGCGATTGCGGCTGGCGCCTTCCAGCCAGGGATCGAGATGACGCAGCACGGGCAGCCGTTCAACTGGCCGCGGCTGCAGGGCGCGCTGATGAGGCATGTTCGGCCAGTTCGGCGCAGTAGCTGATGAGGTCGTCGAGCTCGCGGCTCTTGTCAAACACCCGTTCCGCGCCCAGGCTGGCGCAGCGCCGGCGCATTTCCTCGGTGGCGTAATTGGTCAGCACGACGCGCCGCGCCCGGATGCCCAGCTGCTGGGCGGCCTGCAGCACGCCCAGGCCGGTGCCGGAACGCAGGAAGACGTCGACGATGAAGAGATCGGCATTGCCGTCGGGATCGCGGCTCATCCAGCGCACCGCGCTGGCTTCATCGGCCACCGAGCCCACCACTTCGACCTGAGCCAGTTCCTCAAGCGTCGCAATCAGGTTCTCAAGGATCACCGGACTGTCTTCGACGATGAAGGCTTTGAGTGCTGGCATGGCCCGACGGCGGCGCGAGGATGATGAGGTTGAAGTATGGACCGCTTCCGCGTCGGGCCGGCAGTGCCGGCAGCGCATCGCGCTGTAGGACTTCTCCTAGGGAAACTCCCTTGGAAGTCCTTCAGCGGCGGTCTTCAGTTGGGGTGTCGCACGGCGATGTCATTGCGCACGGCGACGACACCGGAGGTCTCGCGGGCCAGCTTCTCAGCCATGGCCTTTTCCTCGTACGACTTGGCGAAGCCGGACAGTTGCACCGTGCCCTTCAGCGTCTCGACACTGATGGCCATCGCGCTGACGGTCGGGTCGGCGGCGAACTTGCCCTTGACGCGGGTGGTCAACGCGGCGTCATCAACATAGGCGCCCACGGTTTCCTGGTTGCGGGTGACGGCGCAGCCGCTGGTGCCGGCCAGGGTGGCCGTGAGAGCGGTGGCGACGGCCAGAGTGAGGATGGACTTGTTCAGCATTGCAGTTCTCCTTGGATGGCGGCTTCACGGAGCCGCTGGAGCCACTATCGCGGCACGCCACCACGGGCGGCATAGTCCCGAAGCGCGGCCCCCTGTCGGACTCGGCCGGCGTCGATGTAGGACTGAAGGTATCGCGGCGCGCCTTGCGGACTGCTACGCTGAGCCATCCCTCAACACCGCGTTCATCATGATCCGTATCGGCATCGTCGACGACCACGCCATCGTGCGCACCGGCTTGCGCCAGTTCCTGTCCGACCACGTCGACCTGCGCGTCACGGGCGAAGGCGCCAGTGGCCACGACGCCCTAGAGATGGCGCGTGGTGGCGAGGTCGACGTGCTGCTGCTGGATATCTCCATGCCCGACCAGAGCGGCGTGGACGCGTTGGCCGCCATCAAGGCGCGATTCCCCGAACTGCCGGTGCTGATCCTCAGCGGCTTTCCTGAGGCGCATTACGCGACGACGCTGCTGCGCCAGGGCGCCAGCGGCTACCTCAACAAGGAATGCGATCCCGACGAAATCGCCAATGCCATCCGTCTGGTGGCGCGTGGCCGGCGCTACATCAGCCCGGCGGTGGCGGAGCAACTGGCGGACAGCGTGGTGGGTGGCGGCAGCGCCGGCAATGCGCCCGACAAGCCCCTGCACGAGGCGCTGTCGGAGCGCGAGTTCCAGGTCTTCCTGCGCCTGGCCCAGGGCGAGACCGTGGGCCATATCGCCGAGGCGCTGTTCCTCAGCGTCAAGACCGTCAGCACCTACCGCACGCGCGTGCTCGAGAAGCTCAAGCTGGCGACCAACAGCGATCTGACCTACTACGCGCTGAAGAACGGGTTGATTCAGTAGCGGGGTTCGCCGCTGTCCCTGGGCGCGTCCTCGCCGAGGGTCCAGGGCAGCGCGCATTCATAACCCAGCTCGGCCTCGCTCGACGTGGCGGCCGGCGACCACAGGCGCGTCAGCGCTGACCAGAAGGGGCGGTGCGGACTGGATTCGGCCAGGGAGTTGTGCTGCAGCGAGGCTTCGATGGTCATGGGAGGTTCCGGCTGAAGTTGGCGCGCCCAGCATCGCCAGGGGCGGGGGCGGCGTGTATCGGCGGGTGTCGCGGCGGCCTGTCGGAGCTGGCTGACAAGCACGGGCCTTGCGCCGTCTCGATCAGAATGCGGGCGTGCTGTCGCCTCTGTCCCTGCTGCGCCTGAGCCTGACCTGCCTTGCGCTTGCCTTCCTGCCGGCGTCGGCCTGCGAGCTGCGCGTGCGCTGGAACCCCGACCCGCCCTACAGCATGCGTGACGGGCAGGGCCACCTCATCGGCATGCAGACCGAACTGGTCGAGCGCACGCTGGAGCGCATCGGCTGCCACGCGGTCTGGGTCGAGCTGCCCTGGGCACGCGCCCTGGTCGAGTTGCAGGCCGGCCGCCTGGACCTGCTGCCCGGCGCGCTGCGCCGCCCCGAACGCGAGGCCTATGCGCATTGGGTCGAACAGCACATTGCCGTGGCCAACCGCCTCTTCGTGCGTGCCGGTCGCGAGGCCGACTTCGCCAGCGCGACGCGGCTGAAAGAGGCTTGGCGGCAGGGCCTGAAGCTGGGCGTGCAGATCGGGGTGGTCTACGGCCCCGACTACGCCGAGTTGCTCGCCGACCCGGCCTTTCGCGCCACGCTGACCCAGGCGTCGGCGCGCCGCAGCCTGTGGCAGATGCTGGAGATCGGCCGCGTCGATGGCGTGCTGGCCAGCGAGGCGACGGCGCGCTGGGAGCTGGGCGAGCTGGGCCTGGCCGGCCGCATCGTGCCGACCTCCGTGGTGGTGCCCCACGAGCCGGCTCAGCTGATGTTCAGCAAGCGCTCGGTCGATCCGTCGCTGGTGCAGCGTTACCGCGAAGCCAGCGAGGCGCTGGAGCGCGATGGCACGCAGGCGAGCATCGTGCGCCGCTACCTCGGCGACTAGCCAACCAGCGCCGCGTCGAGGATCTGTGCCGCCTGCGGCACGGCCAGCGTGCCAACAAGGCGGCCATCGCCGCCGAAGCGGGTCGCGATGAAGGCGTCCGCGGCAATGGTGGACGATTGCTCACGCATCAGCAGGCCTTGGGCGCACAACACCAGGCCTTGCGCAACGCGGCGGGCCTGGGCTTCCAGTGCCGCCGGGTCGCCGGTCAGCAGGCGCCGCAGGCTTTGGGCTTCGGCGCGCACCGGGGCGTCCGTGCTCCCGTCAAACGCATCGAGCAGTGCGAAGGCCACCTCGGGCTCACGGGCGACGGCACGCAGCACATCCAGGGCCATCACATTGCCCGAGCCCTCCCAGATCGAGTTGACCGGCGCCTCGCGGTACAGCCGCGCCAGCACGCCATCCTCCACGTAGCCATTGCCGCCGAGCAACTCCATGGCCTCGCCGGTGCACTCGATGGCGCGCTTGCAGACCCAGAGCTTGGCGGCCGGCGTCATCAGCCGTTGCCAGCCGGGCTCGTTGCTCTCGAAGCCCCGAGCCAGGCGCAGCATCAGCCGCATCGCGGCCTCGCTCTCCAGCGCCAGGTCGGCCAGCACGGTCTGCATCAGCGGCTGCTCGGCCAAGTGCCGGCCAAAGGCCGAGCGCTCGCGGGCGTTGTGCAGCGCCTGCACGAGGCCTGCGCGTAAGAGCGCTGCGCTGCCGATGACGCAGTTCAGCCGCGTGTAGCCGGCCATCTCGATCAGCGTCGGGATGCCGCGGCCCTCTTCACCGAGGCGCCGCGCCCAGGCGCCGTGGAACTCGACCTCGCTGCTGGCATTGCTGCGGTTGCCGAGCTTGTCCTTCAGGCGCATCACCTGGATGGCGTTGCGCGCGCCATCGGGGGTGTAGCGGGGCAGCCAGAAGCAGGTCGGGCCGGCCTCGGTGCGGGCCAGCACGAGGTGGGCGTCGCTGCTGGGCGCCGAGAAAAACCATTTATGGCCGGTGATGGCGTAGCTGCCGTCTGTCTGCTCGACGGCTTGCGTTGTCACGCGGCGCAGGTCGGAGCCGCCCTGCTTCTCGGTCATGCCCATGCCGACCCAGATCGACGGTTTCTCCGTCAGCGGCCGGTCCAGCGGGTCATGCTCGCGGCTGAAGAACTTGTCGCGCAGCGGCGCGAACAACTCGGGCTGTTTGGCCAGCACGGGAATGGCGGCCTGGGTCATGGTCGCCGGGCACAGCGAGCCGGCTTCGACCTGGCCATGCAGATAGCAGCCGGCCGCGAAGTGGGCCCAGCGGCCGGGCGTGTCGGTGGCGAAGACGTCGGCGATCAGGCCCTGGCGGCGGTACATCGCCAGCAGCGCATGCCAGCTGGGGTGGAAGTCGACCAGGTCGACGCGGCGGCCGCGGGCGTCGAATTGGCGCAGCTGCGGGCCGTGGCGGTTGGCGTCGCGCGCGAGCTGGGCGGTTTCGGCACTGCCGAGTTCAGCGCCGTAGCGGGACAGCGGCTCGACGGCCTGCGACGCGGCCTCGCGCAGCGCGGCCAGCAAGGCCGGGTCGGAGGCCAGCAGGTTGTGACCCACCCATTCGTCGACGAGGTTGTCGCTCATCAGTCCTGGACCCCCGGCTCGGCCATCAACTGACCCTTGCCGGCACGCCGGGCTTCGTAAAGGGCCGTCTCGGCGCGGCGTTGCAGGTCGGCCAGGCCGCGGTCACCGGGGCGCAGCTTGGCCCAGCCGGCGCTGAAGGACAGCGCCATGCCCAGCTCGGCCGGTGCGCGTTCGGCCAGCGCCTTGCGCAGGCGCTGGTCCAGGGCCTGCGGGCCCTCGGGCAGGCAGCGCGCCATCAGCACACCGAACTGCTCGCCGCTCAGGCGGCCGGCGAGGTCGCCCAGGCGCATCTGGGCCTGAATGCAGCTGGCAAACAGGGCCAGGGCGCGATCGGAAAAATCCATGTCGCGCTCTGCTTGCAGGGTCGCGAAGTCGTCCAGGTCCAGCACCACCAGGGCCAGGGGCTCGTCGTAGCGGCGCGCCATGGAGATCAGGTCGACCGAGCGCTGGGTGAAGGCGTTGCAGTCCGCCAGGCCGGTCAGGCCGTCGGTCTGGGCCAGGCGCGCCAGCTCGGCCTCGGTCTGGCCGCGCCAAGCCAGTAGCAGCATCGGCAGGGCCAGCAGCAGGGCGAGCTGGCCGGCCAGCGCCAGCAGCAGGTCGGGCCACGGCGCGGTGTCGCCGAGCAGGGTGGTGGCGGCGCGGCCCAGCATGGCCGCCAGCAGCGGCAGCACGGCGGCCAGGCCCAGCAGGCGCCAGCGCCGGCTGTTCAGGCCCTGCAGCACCGTGCTGCGGCCCGGCAGCATCAGCGCCACGCCCAGCCAGGCGAGTTGGGCGCCGAGCACCGCGTCAGCCAGGGTTTGGCCGACGGCATGCTCGTCCGCCAACAGGGCGTGGCCAATGCCCAGCACCAGCGGTGCGGCCGCCATGACCCAGCGCCCCGGCCGCGGCGTCAGCCACAAGCCCAGGGCCCACCAAAGCGCGGACAGGCCGAGGCTGATGACGGCCAGGCCGACGCTGTACAGGGTCGGCACAGCCATTCGATCGCCGTGGGTCGGGCTCGCCATGGCCAGGCCCAGGGCCAGGGCTGCCATGCCCACCTGGGCCCAGCGGCCGCCGGCATTCGCGCCGTGCCAGCCAATCAGCGTGATCAGCACCAGCGCCGCGGCCAGCGCCTGCATGGGCATCAGCGCGAACAGGGCGGCAGTGAATGTCATTTCTTGATGGGGATGGGGGTTTCGCGGGCGACCGGTACGGCGGTCACGCTGTTCTGCGGCGAACCGTCGATGAGGCGGTCGGAGTAGGTCAGGTAGACCAGGGTATTGCGCGACGCGTCCACCATGCGAACGATGCGCAGCCGCTTGAAGACCAGGGATATGCGCTCGTTGAAGACCTCTTCCTGGCGCGGCAGTGCCTGGCTGATGGTGATCGGTCCGACCTGGCGGCAGGCGATGGAGGCCTCGGCCTTGTCCTCGGCCAGGCCGATGGCGCCCTTGATGCCGCCCGTCTTGGCGCGCGACACATAGCAGGTCACGCCCTGCACCTTGGGATCGTCATGGGCATCCACGACCACCTTGTGGTCGGGGCCGATCAGCTTGAAGGCGGTGTCGACCGAGCCGATGGGTTCGGCCCCGGCCAGCGCCGTTGCGGTGAGCAGGAGAACGAGGGCGGCTTGCTTCATCGGCTCAGTCTAGAGCGAACAGGCCCCGGCGGGGCTGGGCACCGCCGTCTGGCGCCCCGTGAAGCGCGGTTGCTCGGGGCGGCCGAGGTCGAAATGGCTGAGCTGGTCGCTGCGCTGGTTGCACACGAACAGGTGGCGGCCGGCGCGGCAGGCGCTGCGCGGGTAGCTGCCATGCACCCAGTGATGGTCCAGCAGGCGCGGGCGGCGCGGCTGGGCCAGGGCGATGACGGCCAGGCTGTCGTGCAGGCGGTTCAATGCGTAGAGATGGCGGCCGCCGGGTGCGACGAGCAGGTCGGAGGCGTAGCTGGTGCCGGCAAAGCCGCCGGGCAGCACCGAGACCTCGTCCAGCAGGCGTGGGCCGTCGGATGTCAGCTCCACCGTTGACAGCGTGGACGACTCCTCCTGCAGCACGTAGACCCAGCGAGCGTCCGTGGGATGGAAGGCAAAGTGCCGTGGACCCGAGCCCGGGCTGAGTGCGAGTTCGAAAGCGGCGGCCTTCGGCGCACCGGACTTGAGCGGCCAGACGAGCAACCGGTCGCGGCCCAGGTCGGTGCCGAGCAGCCAGCGGCCGTCGGGGCTGGCCTGGATCATGTGGGCGTGCGGTGCTTCATGACCGCTGCTGGCCTGGCTGCCGGGCGGAGCCTTGGCCGCCTGTTGCGGGCCCGGCCGGCAGTCTGGGCCAGCGCAACTGGGCCAGCTCTCGGTCTCGCCGAGATGACCATCGGCTTGCAGTGGCAGCGCAGCAAAGCGGGCATCGCCGTAATGGGCAACCCAGGCGTGGCCGTTGCTCAGCGACAGCTGCACCGGGCCTCGGCCACCGCTGGGCTGGCGCTGCACAAGTTCGAGCCGACCATGCGCGTCCTGGATATAGACAGCGACATGGTCTGCGCCTTCCTCTGCGGCATAGACGTGGTGGCCCTGGGCCGCCAGCCAGCTCGGGCTGTGGGCGTTGGCCGTCAGACCCAGGGTTTTCAGGCCGCCGTCGGCGGCGATGGCAAAGCTGTAGAGGCCCTGGCCCAGCGGGGCATAAGTGCCGACGTGAAGGAAGCGCGGCGGGGGCGTTGCGGCGGTGGCGGGCATCAGGGCAGCGGCGGAGAGGCTCAGCAAATGGCGGCGTTTCATGCGAACTGCGTCGTGATGGCATCGACGACGCGGTCGTCCTCGTCGACGACGGCCATCCAGACCCATTTGTCGAAGGTCGTGCATGGGTGCGAGGGTCCCAGCGCGACGCGCTCGCCGACGGCGGGGCCGTCCCATCCGCTCGGGTCCCAGCGCAGATAGGCATGCTGGTCGTTCAGCCCGGTGACGCGCCAACCCGCGGGGGCCTTGGCTCGCTCGGCGCCGCGCAGATGCCAGACCGGCAGCGGCCAGCCGGCATCGAAGGACACATCACGCCGGCCGGCATTGAGCAAGGCCAGGCCCGGCTCGGGGCAGGACAGCACCTGGGTCCAGACCTCCAGCGCCGGCTGCAGGCTGGGCGCCGACAGCGGCGTGCCCATGCGCGCGTCCATGCTGCGCATGTAGCGGCCGTAGTGCTCGTGGTCATGGCAGACATAGCAGCCCGAGCGCAGCAGGCCCAGGCGCCCAGGCTTGCCGGCCAGCACGGGGGCGACGAGATCGAAGAGGGCCGAGCCGCCGCCGCTGAGCCACAGCGGCTGAGCATCGGCGTCGAGCAGACCATCGGTCTCGATGTCGGCCAATAGCGCTTCGATGCGCGCCTGCCATTGCTGCATCAGCGCGCGGTCGGGTTCGCTCTCGCCGCGGACCTGCAGGCCCTCGTAGAAGCCGATGCCACGCAGCCGCAGTGCCCGGTGGGTTTTGAGTGCACGCGCCAAGGCCAGCGCCGGGCCATGCTCGCGCACGCCGCAGCGCGAAGTGCCGAGTTCGATCAGCACATCGATCCGAGCTTCGCCTTGGCCCAGATCCACCCAGTGCGCCGCCAGCAGATCCAGCTGTGCCTGCGAGTCGACAAAGAAGGCCAGCTCCAGGCCAGGGTGGCGGCGCCGCAGGTCCAGCAACTCGGCCAGCTCGGCCGCGCCGATGAGCTGGTTGGCGATCAGCGCCCGCCGCGCGCCAGCGGCCAGGCCCAGGCGCAACTGGTGCACGTTGGCGAACGTCAGGCCCCAGGCGCCGGCGTCGAGCTGGCGGCGGAACAGCTGCGGGCTCATCGTCGTCTTGCCATGCGGCGCCAGCTGCAAGCCGCGCTGGGCCGCAAAGTTCTGCATCCAGGCGATGTTGTGGGCCAGGGCCTGCTGGCGCACGACGGCCAGGGGTGTCGGCAGCTCGTGCAGCGTCCAGCCGCGCTGGGCCACGTCGGCCAGTGGCAGGGGCGGCTGCAGTGCCGGAAAGCCTTTCAGCCAGGGACCGAGCCAGCCGGCGCGCGGGGTGTCGTCATGATCCATGGCGCCATCATCGCGCGCGGACGACGCTGAGGGCCTGCGGCAGCACGCGCACTGCGATGTCGGTGGCGGACGGCAGGGGCTCGCCGTCCACGGCCAGCGGCACGGGCGCGGGGCTGGTCAGGTGCAAGGCCTTGAAGCGGCTCAAGCTCACCTTGGCATGACGCAGGTGCAGCCCGGTCAGCAGCAGCGGCATCATGGCCAACGCACCCAGCCGCCCGAAGGCGGCGACGCGCAGCAGCTGCAGCTCGCCGTCGTCCACGCGCGCGCCGGGTGCAGCCGGCATGCCGCTGCCATAGCTCGGCGTGTTCAGGCTGGAGGCGAACAGCATCGGCCCGTCGCTCAGCAGCTGGCCATCGGCCTCGACGCGCATCGGGTAGACGCGCAGCCGGCCAATCTCGTTCAGCGTGGCCCACAGATAGCGCGGCTGGCCGCGCAGCCAGTGGGGTGCGGCCTGGGCGCGGATGGCGATGGCCGCGTCGAAGCCGGCGGTCAGGCTGGACATGAAGAGCTGGGCGCCGCCTTCGGCCGTCGTGATCTCGCCCAGGTCCATCGCTGCGGCCGGCGCGCGCTGTGCGTGGGCCAAGGCCTCGCGCCAACCCATGCGCGCCAGGCCGAGTGCGCGGGCCAGGTCGTTGCCGGTGCCGCCGGGCAGGATGGCCAGCTGCAGCCGGCGTGCGACCAGGGCCGGCAGCAGCTGGTGCACGGTGCCGTCGCCGCCGGCGACGATGACGCGGCTGCCTTCGGGCAGGGCCAGCAGGCGCTGACGTGCGGCGGCGACGTTCTCGGGCAGCACCAGTGGCACCCCGGGCAGCGCCTCGCGCAGCGGGGCGGCGAGGGCGGCGCAGCGGCCGTTGGCGGCATGCGGGTTCAGCAGGCACAGCGCCGGGGTCAGGGCAGAGGCGATCACGCCGGGCATTGGATTCGGCGGCGCGCCCTCACGCCATCGGCGCAGACCCTGCGGCGCAGTGTGCCGGCTCTGTCTACACTGGTGTTACAACTCAACACAACCAACGAGGCGCCGCTCGCGCATGTCGCTGCACATCCCCACCCTGGTGCTGATGCTCGTGCTCGGATACGGGCTGCTGACGCTGCAGCTGTGGATGGCCGGGCGCGGCGCACTCAGCCGCGGCGAGCTCAAGCGCCTGGGCTGGGCGGGGCTGGCCTTCAGCATCGGCTTTGGCTTCTTTGCGCTGCAGCCCTGGCTGCCTGGCTGGGCTGTACTGCTGGGCGGCAACTGGCTGCTGATGGCGGGCCTCGCTGGTTTCGCGGCAGCGGTATCGCGGCATCTGCTGAACCGCGGCCTGCCGGTTTGGCACCACGGGTTGCTGCTGCTTGCGGCCTTGGCCGTGCCGGCGGTGCTGGACGTGTCGCAGCCGGTGCGCGCTGGCGCGATGTCGGCGGCCATGGGCGCGCTGCTGCTGCCGGCCACCCTCGCGTCGCTGCGGCTGGGCTGGCGCGGCGAGACGAGTTTTCGCGCCGTCTCACTGATGTTGCTGCTGGCCAGCCTGGCGCTGTGGCTGCGCGTGGGCTTTGCCGCCTGGTGGCTGCGTGCCGCGCCGGCCGACGCCGAGCCCTGGCAGGCCTGGAGCGGCGCCATCTTCATGCTGGCCTTCATGGCGATGCTGGCGGCGGGCTTCGGCTTCGTGCTGGCGAATTTCGAGCGCATGGCCAGCCAGATGCGCAAGCTCGCCAGCGTCGACGGGCTGACCGGTGCCGTGAACCACAACACGACGGTGTCGCTGCTGGCGCATGCGATGGAGCGTGGCCGCCGCGAGGGCCAGCCGGTCGGCTTCGTCATGCTGGACCTGGACCACTTCAAGCGCGTCAACGACCGGCATGGCCATGCCGTGGGCGACCAGGTGCTGAAGGCCGTCGCGGCCTGCACGCGCTCGCGGTTGCGCGGCTCCGACGTGCTCGGGCGCCTGGGCGGCGAGGAATTCGGCCTCGTGCTGCCTGCCACCGGTGCTGCCGGCGCCAGGCATCTGGCCGAGCAGGTGCGCCTGGCCGTGGAGGCGCTGGAACTGCAGGGCGACGGCGGCATGCCACTGCGCGTGACGCTGTCGGCGGGCGTTGCCGAAGCGGCCAAGAGCGACACGCCCGAAACGCTGATGCACCTGGCCGACAAGGCCCTCTACCAGGCCAAGCAGAAAGGCCGCAACCGCGTCGTCGTGGCGGATGACTGGATGCGCAATTCGACCTTGCAATCCGTGGTGGGTTGAGCCTCCGGTATTTGCTTTGCGTATTCGGGTCGAGCGCCGGGCCGCTCCCAAGCCGGCCCGCCATGGCGATGCTTGCGGCTCAATGCCGCAAGCATCGCCGTCCCCTCGGGGGACCGGCTAGATTGGCGCGCGTTCAGCGCTGCAAAGCTGGACGAGGGGCAATCAACAGCTCTCGTACTTCCAGTTGCGTGATTTGCCGTCAGCGAGCCACTCCACCGCCTGGGCGATGCGCTTGGCACGCGTGTCCTCGCGCTTGGCCTCCAGCACCCACTCCAGGTAGTCGCGCTGCTTGCTGGGCGCAAAGGCGTCGTAGTGCTGCTTGGCCGCCTTGACCTTGCTCAGCGCCGCGGCGAAGTCATCGGGCATCTCGAGCTGGGGCCGCGGCTCGCGATTAGGTTTTGCGGCGCGCGGCGCGCCGGCCCGCAGCAATGCGGCAGCGGCCTTGATCTGCTTGCGCAACTCGGTGCGGCTAGGCAGGTCGGCCAGGGTCGTGATGCGGCCGAGATCGCCCATGGCATCGGGCTGTCCGGGTGTCGCGCCCTCGCGTTCCCAGAAGCCGAAGGTGCAATGCGCCTTGAAGGCCGACATGCCGCACAGCAGCTTGTCATCCAGCGTGAAGTGCGGCCGGCTCCACTTGATGGTCTCGACGACATCGGGGCAGGCCGCATGCACGTCCTCGCGCAGCCGCGTCAGGATGGGCCGGGCGAACTCGGGCACGCTTGCCAGGTAGGTGTCGATGCGCGGATCGAGGGTGGGCATTTCACTCACTCCTGTTCAAGTGGTGCTCGATGCGCCGGTCCGGGATCAGCCACAGCGCCGCGGCGATGGCGTAGCCCGCCAGCGACAGGCCGACGTGCACGAAGGCCAGCGCGATGGACACCAGGTAGATGACTGCCGAGATCTTGCCCTTCCAGTCCTTGCCCAGCGCCTGGGCCAGCACGGTGTTGTTGCCGGGGATGCAGATCAAGGCCCGTTGCAGCAGCATGTAGGCCAAGGCGGCCATGACGAGCACGCCGCCATAGACAGCCACTGGCAGCGGCGCAAAATGGTTTTCGCCCATCCAGCCGGTGGCAAACGGCAGTAGCGACAGCCAGAACAGCAGGTGCAGGTTGGGCCAGAGCACCCCGCCGCTGATCTTGTGCACCGCATGCAGCAGATGGTGGTGGTTGTTCCAGTAGATGCCGACGTAGATGAAGCTCAGCACATAGGACAGCAGTACCGGCCACAGCGGCTGGAGAGCCTCCCAATCGCTGCCGTGGGGGACCTTCAGCTCCAGCACCATGATGGTGATGATGATGGCGATGACGCCATCGCTGAAGGCTTCGAGGCGAGTCTTGTTCATGGCAGTTTTCCGTTCAGCATTCGCGGTTCTCGCCAAATGATTCGGGTATTCCGGGCCGAGCGCTGGGCCGCTCCCGAGCCGGCCCGTCTGGCGATGTGCTTGCGGCTTGATGCCGCAAGCATCGCCGCCCCCTCGGGGGCTGAGGCCGGACACGGCAAGTCCTGTGGACTTGGCGTGCCTGCCGAAGAGCAGCCGCTCCGCCGGCTGCGCGGTCTGCAAGACCGACCAGGCCTGCCGGCGTTCAGCCGGAGCAGGACTGGGCGAGGGGCTGACACATTCTTCCAGTCTAGACTTCCGGCCCCCGCACCTCCCCTCCGGACTGACCCTTGCGACGCCTGCTGCTGCCCCTGTTGTTCGCCGCTTCGTCGAGCTGGGCCCAGCTGCCGTCGCTGACGCTGGAGCAACTGCCGCGCCCGACGATGCCACCGGGCGAACGCGGTCCGGTGGTGCCGGCCCAGGTGGAGCGCTGGCGCCAGGAGGCCAAGGCGCTGGAGTACGGTGACGGCGTCAGGCGCGACGAGGTGGCCGCCGCCAAGCTCTACTGCCGCGCCGCCCGCTATGGCGACGCCGAGGCCCAGTTCAGCCTGGGCTGGATGCTGACGAATGCGCGCGGCATCCAGCGCAACGACGCCGAAGCCGCCCACCTGTTCGCCGCCGCGGCCGAGCAAGGCATGGAGCAGGCGCAGAACATGCTCGAGCGCATGGGCGGCACCCCCCTGGGCGACCCGCCGCCCTGCCTGCGCCCGCCCGAGACCGACCTGCCGGTGGCTGTCGCTGCCCTGCCACCCGCTGCGCGCAATGCCAAGCCGCTGTCGCTGTGGGCGACGCTGCCGCTGCCCCAGAACGCTCCGCCGGCCATCGTCAACTACGTGAAGCTGCTGGCGCCCGAATACCAGCTCGCGCCGGCGCTGGTGCTGGCGGTCATGGCCACCGAGTCCAACTTCGACCCGCTGGCCGAGTCGCCCAAGCGGGCTCAGGGCCTGATGCAGCTGCTGCCCGAGACGGCGACGCGTTTCAATGTCATCCGGCTGCGCGACCCGTCCCAGAACATCCGCGGCGGCATGGCCTATCTGCGCTGGCTGCTGGCCTATTTCGAGGGCGACGTGATGCTGGCCGTGGCGGCCTACAACGCCGGCGAGAGGGCCGTGGACCGCTACCTCGGCGTGCCGCCCTATGCCGAGACGCGGCTGTACGTACGCAAGATCATGGCGGCCACCGGCGGCCAGCGCTTGCACCCTTTCGATGCCAAGGTGACCGGCGCCTCGCCCATGCTGCTGCGCGTCAAGGCCGCCATGCAGAGCCTGCAGGCGCGCTGACTTCCGTGAGATCAATCACGGCGCGCTCGTGGCGCGCATCACGGCGGCCACGCGATGCAGGCATCGTGCCTCGTCGAGGCTGAACCAATCTCACGATGGAACCCCTGCACGCCGACACGCTGCTGCGCGTCTTCCAGCTCGTCACGACGATGCTGGCCCTGGCCACGCTTGGCGGCGCCTGGCATCTGAAGGGCGAGCGCGCGCTGTGGTTCTGGGCCGGTGCCTTTGCTGCCGCGGCGCTGACCCAGGCGGCGCGCGTGGCCCTCATCGCCATGGGCGCACCGCGCACCTTCTGGGCGGTGGGCCATCTCGGCAGCCTGCTGTCCGCGCTGATGGTGCTGCTCGGCCTGCGCGTCTACCTCGGCCTGCCGCTGCGCTGCCGCTGGCCGCTGGTGCTCACGGGCCTGTCCTGCATCGGCTCCTTCGCGCTGACGGCCTGGACGGGGCAGTTCTGGCCCTCGATCACGTTGACGATGCTGGCCTCGGCCGTGCTGACCATGCCCGCCGCCCATGCCGCCCTGCAGGCCTGGCGCGCGCAGCGCGGCTTTCCGCTGGGCCTGCTGGCGGCCGACCTGATCATCAGCGCCATCATCGAGGTGGCGCGCGGCCTGGCCGTGTCGCCCCTGATCGCCCAAACGCGGGCCGAGCTGGTGCAATACAACTCGATGGGCCTGTTCGCCGTCATCGCCCTGCTCATCGGCCAGGCCCTGGCCATGCTGCTGCTGTTGCAGGACCGTGCGCTGCGCCAGATCGAGCGCCTCATCGAGATCGACGTGCTGACCGGCCTGCTGAACCGGCGTGGCTTCGATGAGCGCCTGCGCCGCCTGCTGCAGCGCGGCGTCGAGCATCCGCCGGTGCTGGCCCTGCTGGACGTGGATCACTTCAAGCGCATCAACGACACCCACGGCCACGCGGTGGGCGACGCCGTGCTCAGCGGCATTGGTGCCCGCCTGCACGACACCTTGCGGCCATTGGATCTGGCGGTGCGCCTGGGCGGCGAGGAATTCGCCGTCATCTGGCTCAAGCCTGAGGCCGGCGGCGAGCTGCGCCTGGGTGAGCGGCTGCGCGAGGCCATCGGCGGCCAGCCCTTCGAGACGGCGGCCGGCCCGCTGACCGTGACGGTCAGCGTCGGCGTGGCCCAGGCCCTCGCGCCCGATGAGGCCCCCGAGGCCTTGTTCAGCCGTGCGGACGCGGCCCTCTACGAGGCCAAGCGCGCAGGGCGGGACCGGGTCGTGCTGGCGCGCTGACCCCGCTTTCGGGGGAGTCTAGAGGGCGGCATCGAGTCTGGCGCCCTGGTTTGAAAAAGTGCTGCTGCACAATCCGCCCCGCCTAGAAAAGCAGGGGGAAGCAGTGGAGCGGGATGGCATCAATTGGCTGGGGATCGGTCTGCGAGCAGCGGCCTTGGTGGTCATCATTTCGCTGCTGACCTGGTGCAGCATGGCGCGGCGCAGCACCCAGGACGTCGCCGGCCTTGGGCCCGAGCTGCGCGAGATGATGCTGATGAACGGCATGGCCGACGCCAGCGGCATGATCGACATCGACAAGACGGCCAAACGCGTGGGCGCCGTCGGGCTGAACCGCCTGCTCTACGACAACGCGGGCACGGGCAGCCTGCCGGCGCTGCGCTGGATCGCCAACCATGGGGCCGAGCCTCGCAACGTCGGCGCGCTGGACAAGGGCACGCTGCTGCAGCAGGCCGCCGCCAAGCCGACGCTGGACCGGCTGAAATTCTTCATCGAAGAGCTCAAGCTCGACCCCAGGCAGGAGACGCCCGATCATGTCGGCGTCATGCACCTGGCGGCGCGCAACGGCGCTGATGCCCAGGCGCTGGTGTTCCTGACCAGCCGGGGGCTGAACATCAACTCGCCCGACATCGGTGGTCGCCTGCCCATCCATTACGCGGCGCTCAAGTCCATCGGCCCGCTGGTGTCGGCCGGCGCTGACATCAACGCGCTGGACGGCCAGGGGCGCACGGCCCTGCACTGGGCCGTCGAGGAAGGGCGGCATGACGCGGTGGCCGAACTGATTCGCCTGCAGGCCTCGGTCTTCACGCAGGACCGCCAGGGCAACACGCCCCTGCACCTGGCCGCGGTGGGCAATTCCGACGCCATCGTCGATACCCTGCTCGCCGCGGGCGCACCCAAGGCCGCACGCAATGCCGACGGGCTGACGGCGCGCGAGTATCTCGAGAAGTCTCGCTACAAGCGCCGCTACAGCAATGGCGGCGACCGGGAGCAGAAGCTGTGACCCCGGCCCGCCTGGCCTGGGCCGCGTTGGCCGTGCTGGCACTGACGGGCATGGCCAGGGCCGAAGGCGCGGGTGTCTATAGGTGCCGCAAGCCCGACGGCACCACGGCCTTCAGCGACCGACCCTGCCCTGAAGCCGATTCCACGCAGATCGCGCGCCTGGGTCCCAAGGCGCCAGAAGCCAGCCAGTTCATGAGCCCGCGCTGCCTGCGCCTGCGCGAGCAGTTGAACCAGGCCGGCAGCGATGGTGGCGCCGACGAGTCCACGCGCCAGCAGCTGGACTACCGTTACCAGCGCGATTGCTATGCCGAAGAGCAGGACGCCAATGAGAAGGTCAACCAATTGATGGAGGACGTGCGCAACCGCTCGCTGCAGGAGCGCCGCGCGCTGGCTCAGGCCAAGGCGCGGCAGGAGCGCGAGTTCGCGCAATGCGTCGAACTGCGCAACAGCCTGCGCGCCCGGCGCGCCCGTGAGGCCGAGATGACGGCAGGTGAGCGCGGGGATCTTGAGCGCCTGGCAGCTGCCTTCGAGCAACGCTGCCGCGGGCTGTAAGCCCTACATGCTGCGGCGGTACTGGCCGCCGACCTCGAACAGCGCGCCGGTGATCTGGCCCAGCGAGCACACGCGCACGGCTTCCATCAGCACGTCGAACACGTTCCTGTTCTCGATGACGGCCTGCTGAAGGCGCGCCAGCATCGCCGGCGACTCGGCCGCGTGGCGGTCCTGGAACTCGGCCAGGCGGGTCAGCTGCGACTGCTTCTCTTCGTCCGTCGAGCGTGCCAGCTCGATGTGTTCCGGCACCGTCTCGCCATTGGGGTTGCGGAAGGTGTTGACGCCGATGATGGGGTACTCGCCGGTGTGCTTGAGCATCTCGTAGTGCATCGACTCTTCCTGGATGCGGCCGCGCTGGTAGCCGGTCTCCATGGCGCCGAGCACGCCGCCGCGCTCGCTGATGCGCTCGAATTCGGTCAGCACCGCCTCTTCGACCAGCTCGGTCAGCTCGTCGATGATGAAAGCACCCTGCGACGGGTTCTCGTTCTTGGCCAGGCCCCATTCGCGGTTGATGACGAGCTGGATGGCCATCGCGCGGCGCACGCTCTCGTCAGTGGGCGTCGTGATCGCCTCGTCGTAGGCGTTGGTGTGCAGCGAGTTGCAGTTGTCGTAGACGGCGATCAGCGCCTGCAGCGTGGTTCGGATGTCGTTGAAGGCGATCTCCTGCGCATGCAGGCTGCGGCCCGAGGTCTGCACGTGGTACTTGAGTTTCTGTGAGCGCTCGTTGGCGCCGTAACGGTCGCGCATGGCGATGGCCCAGATGCGGCGCGCCACGCGGCCCAGCACGGTGTACTCGGGGTCCATGCCGTTGCTGAAGAAGAAGCTCAGGTTGGGCGCGAAGTCGTCGATGTGCATGCCGCGCGCCAGGTAAGCCTCCACGAACGTGAAGCCGTTGGACAGCGTCAGCGCCAGCTGCGAGATCGGGTTCGCGCCGGCCTCGGCGATGTGATAACCCGAGATCGACACCGAGTAGAAGTTGCGCACGTTGTGGTGCACGAAGTACTCGGCGATGTCGCCCATCACCTTCAGCGAGAACTCGGTCGAGAAGATGCAGGTGTTCTGGCCCTGGTCTTCCTTCAGGATGTCGGCCTGCACGGTGCCGCGCACATTGGCCAGCACCCAGTCCTTGATCTTGGCGGCTTCGTCGGCGGTCGGCTCGCGGCCGTTGTCGGTGCGGAACTTGGCCAGGTTCTGGTCGATGGCCGTGTTCATGAACATGGCCAGGATGGATGGCGCCGGGCCGTTGATGGTCATCGACACGCTGGTGGTCGGGCTGCACAGGTCGAAGCCGTCGTACAGCACCTTCATGTCGTCCAGCGTCGCGATGCTCACGCCGCTGTTGCCGACCTTGCCGTAGATGTCCGGGCGCGGCGCGGGGTCGGCGCCGTACAGCGTCACCGAGTCGAAGGCCGTGGACAGGCGCTTGGCGGGCATGCCTTCGCTGACCAGCTTGAAGCGGCGATTGGTGCGGAAGGCATCGCCTTCGCCCGCGAACATGCGCGTCGGGTCCTCGCCCTCGCGCTTGAACGCGAACACGCCGGCCGCATAGGGGAAGCTGCCTGGCACGTTCTCCAGCATCAGCCACTTCAGCAATTCGCCATGGCACTCGTAGCCTGGCAACACGACCTTGCGGATCTTGGTGCCGGACAGGCTTTGCGTGACCAGGGCGGTGCGGATCTCCTTGTCGCGGATCTTCACGACGTACTCGTCGCCGGCATAGGCTTTGACCATGTCGGGCCACTGCTGCAGCAACTGGCGGGCGTCGCCGTCGAGCTTGGTTCGGCGTTGTTCGGCGAGGTCGCCCAGCGCGGTGCGGGCACCGTTCTTGTCCGGATTGGCGGCCTCCAGCATGGCGCGACTGGCTTCCAGCTGCTGGATCTCGCGGGCCAGCGCCGCCTGCTTGCGCGCACGGGCCTTGTAGCTGCGCACCGTGTCGCTGATGTCGGCCAGGTAGCGCACGCGGGCGGCCGGCACGATGGGGGTCTGGTGGGTGCTGTGGCGGGTGTCGACGCGTGGCAGGCGGCCTTCGCTGAAGGGGATGCCGAGGTCGGCCAGGCGCAGCTTCAGGGCTTGATACAGCGCCGTCACGCCGTCGTCGTTGAAGCGGCTGGCCATGGTGCCGAACACCGGCATCGTGTCGGGCATCGCCGTGAAGGCTTCGCGGTTGCGCTGCACCTGCTTCGACACATCACGCAGCGCGTCCAGCGAGCCCTTGCGGTCGAACTTGTTGATGGCGACAAACTCGGCGAAGTCGAGCATGTCGATCTTCTCGAGCTGGCTGGCGGCGCCGAACTCGGGCGTCATCACGTACATGGGCACGTTGACGAGCGGCACGATGGCCGCGTCGCCCTGGCCGATGCCGGAGGTTTCGACGATGACGAGGTCGAAGCCCGCCACCTTGGCCGCGGCGATGACGTCGGGCAGGGCGGGCGAGATTTCGCTGCCGAAGTCACGCGTGGCCAGCGAGCGCATGAAGACGCGCGCACCCTGGCCCCAGGGCGAGATGGCGTTCATGCGGATGCGGTCACCCAGCAGCGCGCCACCGCTCTTGCGGCGTGACGGGTCGATGGAGATCAGCGCCACGCGCAGGGCGTCGCCCTGGTCGAGGCGCAGGCGGCGGATCAACTCGTCGGTCAGGCTGGACTTGCCGGCGCCACCGGTGCCGGTGATACCGAGCACCGGCGTCTTGATGCTCTTGGCCTGGTCGCGCAGCGCGTCGACGATGCCCGCATCGGCCTTGCCGTTCTCCAGCGCCGTCAGCAGCTGGGCCAGCGACCGCCAGGCCGCTTCCGAGTGGCCGGTGATGGCCGACAGGTTCTGCGGCGCATAGACGCTGAAGTCCTGGTCGGCCTTCATGACCATCTCGCCGATCATGCCTTGCAGGCCCATGCGCTGGCCGTCCTCGGGGCTGAAGATGCGCACGCCATGTTCGGCCAGTTCGCGGATCTCGGCCGGCACGATGACTCCGCCGCCGCCGCCGAACACCTGGATGTGCTCGCCGCCGCGTTCCTTCAGCAGCTGCACCATGTACTTGAAGTATTCGACATGGCCACCCTGGTAGCTGCTGATGGCGATGCCCTGGGCATCCTCCTGCAGTGCCGCAGTGACGACTTCGTCCACCGAGCGGTTGTGCCCGAGGTGGATGACCTCGGTGCCCATGCCCTGCAGGATGCGCCGCATGATGTTGATGGCGGCGTCATGCCCGTCAAACAGGCTGGCGGCGGTGACGAAACGGACCTTGTGGGTCGGGCGGTACTCGGCCAATGCTTTGTAGTCAGCGGCGAGATCGGTCATGGCTGTCTCCTTGCTCGGGCCGGATTCTAGGTCGCCAATTGACGTTAACGTCAATTGAGCGTCCGGGTATGGTGCTCGGCCATGACGGACTCCGCACCTGATCTCGACAAATTTGATCGGCAAATCCTCGGCCGCCTGCAGGACGACCCGCGCCAGCCGGCCGAGCGCATCGCCACCGCCATCGGCCTGTCGGTCACGGCCGTGCAGCGGCGCATCCGCCGGCTGCGCGACGCCGGCGTCATCCGCGGCGAGCGCCTGGTGCTGGATGCGGCGGCGCTGGGTTACGGCCTGGCGGTGTGGGTGGAGGTGGAACTGCGCGAGGCCAGCCGCAAGGCCGTCATCGACGGCTTCAAGCGCCGCATGGCCGCCGCGCCGCGCGTGCAGCAATGCTTCTATGTGGCGGGCGACAGCGATTTCCTGCTGCTGATGCGCTGCCGCGACGTGGCCGAGTTCGAGGCGCTGACGCGCGAGCTGTTCTTCGACGACCCCAACATCCGCAAGTTCCGCTCGGTCTTCGTGCTGGACGAGTGCAAGGCCGACGCCGGGCTGCCGCTGGCGGACTGAAATCGCCGCGAAGCGGCATTCGCGCGCCCTGCAACGCCGCCCAGCGACGGGCCCGTCGCCGGACGATGTCGTTCTTCCAATGAAAGGACGACACGAGATGAGTTTCGAGATTCCCAGCGAACCCACCGAGTTCGAAGTGCTGGACGCGCGCTTCGAGGACTGCTTCCGCAAGAGCGCCCGGCTGGAGCGCCTGGCCAGCGGCTGCCGCTGGACCGAGGGGCCGGTCTATATCCCCGCCCAGCGCCGCCTGCTGTGGAGCGACATCCCCAACGAGCGCATGCTGAGCTGGTGCGAGGTGACCGGCCACGTCGCCGAGTTCCGCAAGCCCTCGGGCTATACCAACGGCCACACGCTGGACCGGCAAGGGCGCCTCGTCAGCTGCGAGCATGGCGGCCGGCGCGTCGTGCGCACCGAGCACGACGGCTCGCTGACGGTGCTGGCCTCGCACCATGAAGGCAAACGGCTCAACAGCCCCAATGACGTGGTCGTGAAGTCCGACGGCAGCATCTGGTTCACCGACCCGCCCTACGGCATCGTGGACGACTACGAAGGCATCCGCTCGCCGCAGGAGCAGGCGGGCTGCTATGTCTACCGGCTTCAACCGGACACCGGCGAGCTGCGCGTGGTGGTCGACACGATGACCCACCCCAACGGCCTGGCGTTCTCGCCCGACGAGCGCTGGCTCTACGTCGCCGACACCGGCCTGGACGTCGGCACGATGCGCCGCTTCGCCGTGGACGCCGACGGCGCCTTGAGCGGCGGTGAGGTCTTCATCAGCTGCGACACCGGTTTCTACGACGGCTTTCGCTGCGACACCGCCGGCCGCATCTGGACCAGTGCTGGCCGCGCCATCCACTGCCACGAGGCGGACGGCACGCTGATCGGCCGCATCCGCATGCCCGAGCGAGTGTCCAACCTCGTCTTCGGCGGCCCCAAGCACAACCGCCTCTTCATCTGTGCGACGAGCTCGGTCTACTCGGTGCTGCTGGCGGTCAACGGCGTCAAGCCCTGCTGAACGCGGGGGAACCCGGTCCGGCCGGCCGGCGAATGGGGGCATGATCCGCCCCCATCTCAAACTCCCGCCTTCAGCCGTGACCACCAACGCCTCACCCGCGCCGCTCGGGACCGAACTGACCGCCCGCGGCATCGTCCTGGGCATCCTCATCACCCTGGTCTTCACGGCCGCCAACGTCTATTTCGGCCTCAAGGCCGGCCTGACCTTCGCGACCTCCATCCCGGCCGCCGTCATCTCCATGGCGCTGCTGCGCCGCGCCGCCGGCAACTCCATCGGCGAGACCAACATCGTGCAAACGATCGCCTCGTCGGCGGGCACGCTGTCGTCCATCATCTTCGTGCTGCCCGGCCTCGTCATGATCGGCTGGTGGACGGGCTTCCCGTACTGGATGTCGACGACGCTGTGCGCGCTGGGCGGCGTGCTGGGCGTCATGTATTCCATCCCGCTGCGCCGGGCGCTGGTGACCAACTCGCCACTGCCCTATCCGGAGGGCGTGGCCTGCGCCGAGGTGCTCAAGGTCGGCCATGCCGCGGATAGTGGGGACGCCAACCGCCAGGGCCTGGCCGCCATCGTGGCCGGCACCGTCGTGTCGGCCGGCTTCAGCATCGTCGTTGCCACCCAGCTCTTCGCGGCCAATCTGGCGCAGTACTTCCGGCTGCCCGGCGGCGAGAAGAGCGGCAGTGGGCCCACAACAGGCTATGACCTGAACTTCAGCTTCGCGCTGCTGGCCGTGGGTCACCTCGTCGGCCTGTGGGTGGGTGTGGCCATCCTTGTCGGCGCCTGCATCGCCTGGCTGGGTGGCGTGCCCATCCTGACGTCCGGTGTCGACGGCGCCGCAGAAGCGGTCGCACTGTTTGCCTGGAGCAAGAAGGTGCGCTTCATCGGTGCCGGCTGCATCGCCGTGGCCGCCATCTGGACGCTGGTCAAGCTGGCCAAGCCGGTCGTTGCCGGCCTGCACTCGGCCGCCATGTCG
This sequence comes from Roseateles sp. P5_E4, assembly GCF_054049255.1. Classification (NCBI taxonomy): domain Bacteria; kingdom Pseudomonadati; phylum Pseudomonadota; class Betaproteobacteria; order Burkholderiales; family Sphaerotilaceae; genus Roseateles; species Roseateles sp. P5_E4. The sequence goes on from NZ_JBFUMS010000002.1 coordinate 322,315, forward strand.
GCTCGCGTGCGCAAGGCCGGCAAGGCCGACACGCTGCCGCGCAACGAGCAGGACATCCCCATCGGCACCGTCGGCCTCATCACGCTGGCCTGCATGCTGCCGATCGGCTTCATGCTGTCCAGCTTCGCCACAAGCGCGGGCCTGGGCGACCAGCTTGGCCTGCTCGTCGTTGGCGGTGTTGTCTATGTCGTGCTGATGAGCTTCTTCGTCGCCGCGGTCTGCGGTTACATGGCCGGCTTGATCGGCTCGTCGAACAGCCCGCTGTCGGGCGTCGGCATCCTCGTCGTCATCGGCGTGTCGCTGCTGCTGGCCCTGGTCGTCAAGCCCATGCTGCCGGCCTCCACGGGCCAGGCCTTGGTGGCCTTCGCACTGTTTGTCACGGCCGTCGTGTTCGCCGTGGCGACCATCTCCAACGACAACCTGCAGGACCTGAAGACCGGCCAGCTCGTTGACGCCACGCCCTGGCGCCAGCAGGTGGCGCTGATCATCGGTGTCGTGGCCGGCGCCATCGTCATCCCGCCGGTGCTGGACCTGCTGAACCAGGCTTATGGCTTCGCTGGCGCGCCGGGTGTCGACCCCAAGAAGGCCCTCGCTGCGCCCCAGGCCGCGCTGATCTCGGCGCTGGCCAAGGGGGTCATCCAAGGCGACCTGAACTGGAACCTCATCGGCATTGGCGTGCTGATCGGCGTCGCCACCATTGCCGTGGACGAGGTATTGAAGCGTGCGACCGGCGGCAAGGCGCATTGCGCGCCGCTGGCCGTCGGCCTGGGCATCTATCTGCCGATGAACAGCACGCTGATGATCGTCGTCGGCGCCGTGGCCGGCTGGTGGTTCGACCGCCGCGCGTCCTACAAGCGCGATCCAGAAGCCACAAAGCAGCTCGGCGTGCTGCTGGCCTCCGGCCTCATCGTCGGCGAGAGCCTGCTCGGCGTGGTGCTTGCGGCCGTCGTCGTGTTCTCCGGCAACGGCGCGCCGCTGGCCCTGGTGGGCGACAGCTTCGCGACCGCAGGCCAGGTGCTGGGCTTGCTGGCCTTTGCCGGCATCGGCGTGGGCCTGTACCGCTGGCTGCTCAGCAAGCAGCCCTGATCGTCATGCCAGTCGCCCAGCATGGCGCCTGGCCTTCGGCAAGCGTCGGACAGCGCGCAGGCGCTGTCCTCGGTCCGGCCTCAGTCATCCGAGCCGGCGAAACCGAACAGGTGCAGCAGGCTCGTGAACAGATTGAAGATGGACACGAACAGGCTGACGGTGGCGAGCACGTAGTTGGTCTCGCCGCCGTTCACGATCTGCTGGGTCTCGAACAGGATCAGGCCAGCCGACAGCAGGGCCACGACGGCCGAGACCGTCAGTGCCAATGCGGGGATCTGGAAGAAGATCGCTGCCAGGCCTGCAAGCACGGCGACGACCATGCCGGCGAACAGAAAGCCGCCCATCCACGACAGGTCACGCTTGGTTGTCGTCGCATAGGCCGACAACGCCAGGAAGACGGCGCCCGTCGCGCCGAGGGCCAACATGATGGTCTGGGCGCCGCCGGGCAGAGACAGCGTGCGCGTCAGCAGCGGGCCGAGCGTCCAACCCATGAAACCGGTGAGCGCGAAGACGAGGCCGACGGCGGCGCCGCGGTTCTTCAGCTTGTGGATGCCGAACAGCAGGCCGAAATAGGCCACCAGCGTCAGGATGATGCCGGGTGCCGGCAGGTTGAAGGCGACGGCCGCAGCAGCGACGGCGGCGCTGAACAGCAGCGTCATCGACAGCAGGGCATAGGTGTTGCGCAGCACCCGATGGGCGGTGCCGCGGTCGAGGGCGCCGCCGTGGGGCATGGCAATGGCGATGGGGCGGGTTTGCATGGCAGACCTCCGGTTTGAAAGAACACGGGCAGGGTAAGTAGGCAAGACACCAAATAAAAGCAGAGAATCGCGAAACGTTTCTTCGTGATTACTTGCTGAATCGCCATGAGCTTGAGCTTCAGTTACCGCCACCTCTACTACTTCTGGGCCGTTGCCAAGGAGGGCGGGTTGACGCGGGCCGCGGAGAAGCTGGGGCTGTCGGTGCAGACCGTCTCGACCCAGGTGCGTGAGCTTGAGCAGGCCCTCGGTGCGGCCCTGCTCAAGCCGGCCGGCCGCGGCCTGACGCTGACCGAAGCCGGCATCGCGGCGCTGGAGCAGGCCGAGCAGATCTTCCAGATCGGCGAGACCCTGCCCGAGCGGGTGCGGGATGCCGCCACCGCGCCGACGGTGCGCCTGGCCGTGGGCATCTCCGACGGCTTGCCCAAGCTCGTCGCGCAGCGCCTGCTCGCGCCCATCCTCGATACGCCGCAACTGCGCCTGCTTTGCCACGAGGACGAGTTCGACGACCTGCTGGGCGACCTCGCCCTGCACCGGCTCGACGTGGTGCTGGCCGACCGGCCGGCGCCGGCCAACCCGAATCTGCGCGTCTACAGCCATTCACTCGGCAGCTCGCCGGTGGCCTGGTATGCCCACCCGCGCTGGGCGGCCGCGGCGGCGCGCGACTTCCCCGCCTCGCTGGCCGACGTGCCGCTGCTGCTGCCCACCTCGCACGCGGCCTTGCGCCCGCGGCTGGACCATTGGCTGACCGACCTTGGCCTGCGCCCGCGGATCACCGGCGAGTTCGAGGACAGCGCGCTGCTGGCCACCTTCGGCAGCGAGGGCCTGGGTGTGTTCCCGGCCGCCACCGCGGTGGACGACGCGCTGACCGGCCGCTATGGGTTGGTGAACGTCGGCGCTGCCGAAGGCGTCGTCGAGCAGTTCTACGCGGTGGGCACGGACAAGAAGATCAGCCACCCGCTGGTGCGCCGGCTGCTGCCGCAGCCTGCCGACGCAGCGGGTTGATCCGGACGCGCTTGCTACAGTTGACGTTTACGTCAATTAACCTGCCCTGCAGGCCCGGCACGAGCGGGCACTGACAGGGCGGACCAGGAGACCCGAATGAACCTGCCCGGCCTCAACTTCCAGCTCGGCGAAGACATCGATGCGCTGCGCGACGCGGTGCGCGCCTTCGCCGACGAAGAGATCGCGCCCCGCGCGGCCGAGATCGACAAGAGCGACCAGTTCCCGATGGACCTGTGGCGCAAGATGGGCGACCTGGGTGTGCTGGGCATCACCGTGCCCGAGGAGTACGGCGGCGCCAACATGGGCTACCTGGCGCACATGGTGGCCATGGAAGAGATCAGCCGCGCGAGTGCTTCGGTGGGCCTCTCCTACGGCGCGCACAGCAACCTGTGCGTGAACCAGATCAAGCGCAACGGCAACGACGCGCAGCGCGCCAAGTACCTGCCCAAGCTGATCAGCGGCGAGCATGTCGGTGCGCTGGCGATGAGCGAACCGGGCGCGGGATCTGACGTGCTGAGCATGAAGCTCAAGGCCGAGGACAAGGGCGGCGTCTACCTGCTCAACGGCAACAAGATGTGGATCACCAACGGCCCCGACGCCGACACGCTGGTGGTCTACGCCAAGACCGAGCCGGAGCTGGGCGCACGCGGCGTGACGGCCTTTCTGATCGAGAAGGGCATGAAGGGCTTTTCCATCGCACAGAAGCTCGACAAGCTGGGCATGCGCGGCTCGCATACCGGCGAGTTGGTGTTCCAGGACGTCGAGGTGCCGGCCGAGAACGTGCTGGGCGCGGTCAACGGTGGCGCCAAGGTGCTGATGTCGGGCCTGGACTACGAACGCGCGGTGCTGACCGGCGGGCCGCTGGGCATCATGCAAAGCGTCATGGACAACGTCGTGCCCTACATCCACGACCGCAAGCAGTTCGGCCAGAGCATCGGCGAGTTCCAGCTCATCCAGGGCAAGGTGGCCGACATGTACACCGTGCTGCAGGCCGCACGCAGCTTCGCGTACACGGTGGCCAAGAACCTCGACATGCTGGGCGCCGAGCATGTGCGCCAGGTGCGCAAGGACTGCGCCTCCGTCATTCTGTGGACGGCCGAGAAGGCGACCTGGATGGCCGGCGAAGGCGTGCAGATCTTCGGTGGCAACGGCTACATCAACGAATACCCGCTGGGCCGGCTCTGGCGTGACGCGAAGCTCTATGAGATTGGCGCGGGCACCAGTGAAATCCGCCGCATGCTGATTGGCCGCGAGCTGTTTGCGGAGACGATGTAATTCGCCATTGCGACAATGCCAGCATGACGACGACCAACCACGAACTGCAGGATCTGCTCGACAACAACAAGCGCTGGGCCGCTGACACCGAGGCCCGCGAGCCGGGCTTCTTCTCCAGCCTGCTCAAGCAGCAGACGCCGCAATATCTTTGGATAGGCTGCGCCGACAGCCGCGTGCCGGCCAATGAGCTGGTGGACCTGCTGCCGGGCGAGCTGTTCGTGCATCGCAACGTCGCCAACGTCGTCGTGCATTCGGACCTGAACTGCCTGTCCGTCATGCAGTTCGCGGTGGACCAACTCAAGGTGCGCCACATCATCGTCGTCGGCCACAGCAATTGCGGCGGCGTGCGCGCGGCGCTCTACGACATCCGCACCGGTCTGGCCGACAACTGGATCCGCCACGTGCAGGATGTGCGCAACGACCACCTGAGCTGGCTGGAAGGCCTGCCGCAAGCCCGGCGTGTGGATGCGCTGTGCGAGCTGAACGTGCTGGAGCAGGCGCGCAATGCCTGCCAGACGACGGTCGTGCAGGACGCCTGGCAGCGTGGCCAGGAGATCGTCGTGCATGGCTGGGTCTATGGCCTGCACAACGGCCTGCTGGAGGATCTGCAGCTCACGGCCACCAAGGCCGAGGACGTGGAGCCGTCCTACCGTCGTGCGCTGGAGCGCGTCAAGGCGCGCTACGCCACAGTGGCCTGAATAGAGTCGGGGCATGTTCCCGACCCAGCTCACGGACTCGCGCGCCTTCGACATCGCCCAGGCTCTGCTGGGCGGTTTCGATCGCCACTACAAGCTCTTCCGCGCCACGTCCGCCGAGGCCAAGGCGCGCTTCGAGCATGGCGACTGGCAGGGCCAGCAGCGTGCCCAGGCCCTGCGCATCGAGTTCTACGACGCCCGCGTTGCCGAGGCCAGCGAGCTGCTGGAGGCGTGCTTTTCGGCGTCGACGCTGGCCATGGAAGTCTGGCAGCAGGTCAAGCTGCACTACATCGGCCTGCTGACCAACCACCGCCAGCCCGAACTCGCCGAGACCTTCTTCAACTCGGTGTGCACGCGCATCCTGCACCACGCCTATTTCCACAACGACTTCATCTTTGTGCGCCCGGCCATCTCGACCGAGTACATCGAGAACGACGAGCCCGGAGCGACCCCGACCTACCGCGCCTACTACCCGGCTCCGGACAAGCTGCGCGAAACCCTCCAGCGTGTCATCACCAACTTCCAGCTGAACGGCGAGTTCGCCTATCTCGACGCCGACGTCGACCACGTGCTGGCTGCCGTCACGCAACGCCTCGGTGAATTCCGCCGGCGCGCCAACTTTCAACTGCAGGTGCTGTCCAGCCTGTTCTACCGGAACAAGGGCGCCTATGTCGTTGGCAAGATCATCAACGGCTTTACAGAGACGCCGTTCGCCCTGCCCATCCTGCGTGACGACGACGGCGGGCGCTTCTTCATCGACGCGGCGCTGTTCGGCGAAGACGATCTGCTGATCCTGTTCAGCTTCGCCCGCGCTTACTTCCTCGTCGACATGGAGGTGCCGAGTGCGTATGTGCAATTCCTGCGCTCCATGATGCCCAGGAAGCCACGCTCCGAGATCTATTCGGCGCTGGGCCTGCAGAAGCAGGGCAAGAACCTTTTCTACCGCGACTTCCTGTACCACCTGCGCCATTCCTCGGACAAGTTCCGCATCGCGCCCGGCATCAAGGGCATGGTCATGCTGGTGTTCGACCTGCCGAGCTGGCCCTTCGTCTTCAAGGTCATCAAGGACTTCTACCCACCGCAGAAAGACACCACGCGCGAGCTCATCCAGAGCAAATACCTGCTCGTGAAAAGCCACGACCGGGTCGGCCGCATGGCCGACACGCTGGAGTACACGCGGGTGGCCTTCCCGCGGCATCGCTTCGAGGAAGAGCTCCTCGATGAGTTGAAGCACTTCTGCGGGAGCCTCATTGAAGAGAACGGCGACGACCTCGTCATCCGCCACCTCTACATCGAGCGGCGCATGGTGCCGCTGAACATCTACTTGGCAGAAGCCACGCCCGAGCAGGTGGAGCGCGTCGTCGTCGAGTACGGCAACGCCATCAAGGACCTGGTGGCCGCCAACATCTTCCCCGGCGACATGCTGTGGAAGAACTTCGGTGTGACCCGCCACGGCAAGGTCGTGTTCTACGACTACGACGAGATCGAATACCTGACCGACTGCAACTTCCGCCGCGTGCCCGAGCCGCGCAACGAGGAGGAGGAAATGTCAGGCGAGGTCTGGTACGCCGTCGGGCCCAAGGATGTCTTCCCGGAAACCTTCGGCCCCTTTCTGCTCGGCAACCCGCAGGTGCGTGAGTGCTTCATGCGCCACCACGCGGACCTGCTGGACGCGGGCTTCTGGCAGAGCCACAAGGAGCGCATCCTGGCGGGGCATGTGCATGATGTGTTCCCCTACGACCCGGCGCGGCGCTTCGCAGCGGCCTGAGCCGAAGCGGCTCCGTCCGACAGGCGCCGCCCCGCCGCCCATCAACAATGGCGCCGCCGCAACCCGTGGCCTCTGGGGACAACCGCATGATCTTCGACGCCATCCGCGAAAGCCACGACTTGCAACGCGACCTGTGCCGCAAGCTGACCGCGTCGCGCGGCGACATGGCCGCGCGCCAGTTGCTGTTCCTGCAGTTGAAGGTCGAGCTGATGGCACACGCGGCGGCCGAAGAGCGCTTCCTCTACGTGCCGCTGCTGATGGAGGATGGAGGCCTTGATGCCTCGCGGCATGCGCTGCATGAGCACCACCAGGTGGACGAGCTGCTCGAAGACCTGTCGGTGCGCAACAAGCAGCAGGATGGCTGGATTGCGACCGCCAAGGAACTCAGCTTCAAGGTGCGCCACCACCTGAAAGAAGAGGAGTCCAAGTTCTTCCACGTCGCCGGCCGCCTGCTGTCAGACACGAAGAAGCAGCAGCTCGTCGGCAAGTACCAGCGCGAGATGGTGCGCATGCGCAAGCAATACGCCGCCGAGTACCAGACCGTGGCCGTGTCTGCGGCGACCGGCCTGGTCAAACCCGCCAAGCCAGCCGCCGACAAGCCGGCGACGCGCGGCAACGCCAGCGCCGGCGCTCAGCTGCGCGGCAAGAGCAAGCCGCGGCGCACGCGCTGAAGCGAGGCGGGCTCGTCAGCACTGACCTGGCGCGGCGCTTCGCCCCACGGTGCTTTGGCCAGCGCGGTCAACGCCGGCAGCGTCGGCGCCTTCACCTGGACGGATTGCTCCGCCACGGGCCGACGGTCCACGACGGGCCTGGGGTGCATGAAGAAGAACATGGAGCGGAGTTGGGGGCGCCAGGCGAGGGTGCCAGATAGAACAAACCCCAGCGTCGCTGACGTGTAGGCTAGCCAGCCATGAGCGCAGGCATCAACACCTCAACTGCTGTGGACCGTCGCGCGCTGAATGCGTTGTGCATCCTGCTCCTGCCCATTCTTGCCGCGTGCGCCGCCATGCCAACACCCGCTCCCGAAGCAATCGCCCAACTGGCACCCACCAGCCGGCTGCGCGCCGTCATCAATCTGGGCAATCCCATCCTGGCGAACCGCGACCCCAGCACCGGCGAAGCCTCGGGTGTGTCGGTCGACCTGGCGCGTGAGCTGGCACGGCAGCTGGGCGTCCAGGCTGAGTTGATGGTGGTGAAGTCCGCGGGCGAAGCGGTGGATGCTCTGGCCACCGGCCGCGTGGACGTAGGCTTCTTCGCCATCGATCCCGCGCGGGCCGCGTCCACCGCCTATTCGGCTGCTTACGTGCAGATCGAGGGCGCCTACCTCGTGCGCAACGATTCGCCGCTGCAGGCCAACGAGGACGTGGATCGCGCAGGCACGCGTGTCGCCGTCGGCGCACGCAGCGCCTACGACCTCTACCTGACACGCGAACTCAAGGCGGCGACGATCGAGCGCGCACCGACCTCACCCGAGGTGGTCAGCTTTTTCCTGGCGCACCAGCTCGACGTGGCCGCCGGTGTGAAGCAGCAGTTGGAAGCCGACGCCAAGCGCTTGCCGGGCCTGAGGCTCTTGCCCGGGCGCTTCATGGTCATCAACCAGGCCATGGGCATGGCCAGGGGCAAGGCGGTCGGTGCGCATTTTCTCGCCGCCTTCGTGGAACAGGCCAAGGCCTCAGGCTTCGTCGCGAGGTCGTTGGAACGCCACCGCATCGAGGGCGCCGCCGTCGCGCCGTCTGCGGCGCGCGACTGAGGGGCTGCTCAACCCTGCGTCGGCCTGAACACCCGCACCCGGTGGCCGTCCGGGTCCGCGGTGACTGCCGTGAAGCCGAAGTCCATCGCCGTCGGCACCTGCAGCACCGGCCAGCCCGAGGCCTTCCAGGCGGCGACGGCGGCATTGACTTCGTTGTCCGTGCCGACCGTGATGCCGATCTCGGCGCCGCCGCCGCGCTGGCCGCTGCCCGGTTGCACGTCATGCGCGGCCCAGAGGCCGAGCATGGTCTTGTCATTGAGCATGAACATCGCGAAGTTCGGGCTCTGCTCGACGGGTTCCCGGCCCAGCAGCGAGCGATAGAAGAGCACGCTCTCGGCAGGGCTGTGCACGTAGAGGATGAGGCAGTCGGGTTGCATGGTGGTCTCCGTTGGGTGATGAATGAAGCCATCGTCGGCGCCGGTTATGTCACCGGCTGTCAGCAGGCCCTGGGGGCTATCCCGGCGGTAGTTTTCACATCGCGCGTGTGATCCCTGGCGGGCCGCACTTGCGTCCTTGATGACAGGCCCGGCGTGTTGCCGTGCCCCACCTCTATCGGAGAACCATCATGGCCGCATTGCCCGTCACCATCGCCCTGAAGAGCATCAAGTGCAAGATCGAGACCGACGAGGTCGGCTCGGACGAGCCCTATGTGCTCGTCACCGCCGTCGACCTGACCAACCCGATCCTGCCCAACGCCGAAGTCACGCTCTACGGCCCGTGGGGCGACGTCGACGAGGGCGAATCCCGCAGCACCCAGCCGCTGCAGCCGGGCATCAACCCGAGCGACATGCCCTTCATCGTCTGGCGCCGCAATGCCTGGGGCCCGTCGGGCCAGGCCAAGGCCATCGCCAACCCGGCCAATGCCGTCATCCTCGTGTCGATGATGGAGCACGACGACGGCAAGCCCGGCACGGCACGCGAGCTGACCAAGGGCGCCGTCGTCAGCTCGTTGGCGGCCTCTGCCGGCATGACACGGGCTCAGCGCGTGAGTAAGCTGAAGGCCGACATCAACGGCGCGCTCGGCATTCCCACCGGCTTCCCCAACTTCGACGACCGTGTCGGCACGACCCAGGAGTTCGTGCTCAGCACCAACCTGCTAGACGTGGCCGCCGGCCCCAAGAGCAAGACGCTGACCATCGTGGGGGATGGCGGCAAGTATGAAGTGACTCTGGTGGTAACCAAGGGCTGAGACCCGACCGAGCACAGGGCCTGCGCCCTGTGCGACGCGGGCCGAAGGACTGCTGCCGTACAAGGCGGCAGGCATAACGGTCCACTACTTGCTAACCGCCCGTCTTGACTGGCACCTTCACCGCCGGGCAGGCGGTGTTGGCCGGGTCGGGGCACTTGGGCAGCTTGGGCTTGACCTGGGTGCCGGTATTGCTGCCATCGGTCGCGGCGCCACCACCGCTGCCACCGGCGACGGGCGCGCCGCCGGGCGGGGTGGCAGCCTTCACCGCCGGTGAGCTGGCGGCCTTGGCCGCCGGGGTGCCGGTGGCCGGTGCCACATCAGCGGCGTGCGCCGCGAGCGCGGCGCCCAGGCAGGCCGTGGCCAGCATCGAGTCGAGAAGCTTCATCGCAGTCCTCCGTCAGAAGTCCAGCAGGGCCAGGCCCGGCGGCGCCGGGTGGGATGTGGACGATAGCAATTGCGACAGCCGCGTGCGCATGGCCGCGGCGTCGGCACGGTCGGCCAGCGCACCAGCGTAGGCATCCAGCGCGTCGCGCGCGTCGCGGCCGTCTCCGAGCGCGACGAGCGCCCTCAGCCGCAGGCGGTCCGGGTGGCCCGGCGGCAGGCCGGCCTCGGCCAGCGCCAGGGCCTCGTGATAGGCGGCGCGAGCCGGCTCGATGCGGCCGACGCTTTCATGGGCCAGCCCCAGCAGCGCCAGCGTCGGCCAGCGATCGGTGTCCTGCAACCCCAGCCGCGTGCGCTGGGCGGCCTCGGCCTGCGTCAGCATCGCGACGGCCTCGGCCGTGCGCCCCTGGCGCAGCGCCGCCTCGCCGAGCAGCGCGCGTGCGCGCTCCGCCGCCGGGTGTCCTGCCTCTTCCAGCGTGGACAGCAGCGGGCGCATCCGCGCCTCGGCCACGGCCGGCTCGCCACGGCGCATTTGCTGGCGTGCTGCCACCAGCCCCACGACGGCGGTCGCCTGGGCTTCGCCGCCGCGGCGGGCCTGCGCCAACGCCAGCTCCGCTTCGCGCGCCGCCTCGTCGGGTCGGCCGGCGTGGAACAGCGCGGTGGCCAGCCAGGTGCGCGTCGAGACGGTGTTGAGGTCGGCCGGTCCCAGCACTTCCTGCAGCTCCTGCACGCTGGCGCGCAGCAGGGGCAGGGCGGCGACGTGGTGCCCCAGTTCGACCTCCATCGTCGCGACGGCCATCCGGGCCTGGGCGGCGATCAGCCGCCCCGCGCCTTCGCTGGCATCGACGAGGGCTTGCAGCCAGCGCCGCGCATCGTCCCAGCGCCCCTGGGCCCGGGCGAGGCTGGACATCGCATCGGCCACGCGCCGATAGCGCTCATGGCGCGTGCCGAAACGCTCGCGAACCCCTTGCTCGGCCCGCGTCAGCAGCGACTGCGCCTCGTCGAGGCGGCCGGCCTCCATGGACATCTCGCCGAGATGGGCGAGGGCGGACAAGGCCACCGCGTCGTCCTGCGCCGGCGCCGCAGGCACCAACCCCATCAGCAGCGCGCGCGCATCGTCGATCTGCCCCAGGCGGCTGCGGGCATTGGCCAGCTCGAAGGCGACATCGCGGCCCGTCTCGCCGCGGCCCTGCAGCTGGGCGTGTGCGAGCGACAGCGCTTCGGCCGCCAGGGGCATGTCGCCGGATTGGTTCAGCAGCAGCCCCAGTGGCCGGGCCACTTCGGCCAGCATGGCCGGGTCATCGCCCAGCCGTCGCTTGGCTTCGGCCCAGCTGCGCCTGAGCAGCTCGATCATCGGCACCGTCGCGCTGCCGGAGGCGTCGGGGCTGAGGCCGGCGAGCAGCTCGGTCAGCACGCTTTGCACGCGCCGCGTGCGTTCGGCTTCTCGCGCGGCCTCGCGCCATTGCCAGGCGGTGGTGGCCATGCCGGCCAGCAGGCTGGCCAGCACCAGGCTCAGGGCGACCAGCTGCAGCCGGTAGCGGCGCGCGAATTTGGCGCTTCTGTAGGCCAGCGAGTCGGGCCGCGCGAGGATGGGGCGGTGCTCGAGATGGCGGCGCACGTCGTCGGCCAGTGCGCTGGCGCCGGCATAGCGCTCGTCGGGGCGCTCCTTCAGCGCGCGGCCGACGATCAGGGCGAGGTCGCCGCGCAGCGTGCCCCCAGGCTCACGCTGGCCGGTCAGCAGCAGGCACAGCAGGCGGCCCAGCGCAAACACATCGGTGGCGGTGCTGACCGGCTCGCCGCGCAGTTGCTCGGGCGCGGCGTACTCGGGCGTCAGGCCCGCAGGCAGTTGCGCAGTCAGCTCCGCGCCGGTGTCATCAACAAGCAGCTTGGCGACACCGAAATCCAGCAGCTTCACGTCGCCGTCCGCAGTGACAAGGATGTTGCCCGGCTTGAGATCGCGGTGCACGACCAGGCGCGCGTGCGCATGAGCCACCGCGTCGCACACCTGCAGAAAGAGCCGCAGCCGCTCGTTCACATGAAGGTTCTGCAGCTCGCACCAGCGATCGATGCGCTCGCCCTCCACCAGCTCCAGCACCAGATAGCGCGTGCGCGAAGTGCCAAGCATGGCTTCGCCGATGTCCAGCAGGCGGGCAATGTGTGGATGGGTCAACCGCGACAGCAGCTCGCCCTCGCGGCGAAAGCGCGCCTGGTTCCCCTCGCCGCGCCAGGGGCTGTGCAGCAGCTTGATGGCCGCCTCGCCGCTGTGGGCGCCATCGCTGCGCCGAGCGCGCCAGACCTCGCCCATGCCGCCGCTGCCCAGCGGTGCGACGAGGGTCCACGCGCCCAGCACCTGGCCGGCCAGTTCGGGAGCGCCCGGTACTTGCGCCGGCTTGGCCAGAAAGCCGCGCTCTTCGGCCGCGTGGTCAGCGTTGATGAGGGCCTCCAGCCGCTCCCGTTGCGCCGGTGGCAGCTCGGCCAGCAAGGCTTCACGCTCGGCCGGCGTCGCGTCCTGCCATTCATCGAAGGCGGCGAGCGCGCCGGCCCGGTCAGTGGTGTTCACGTCAACTGGCCGCGGCGGCAAATCGGGCCGAGCGCCGGGCCGCTCCCAAGCCGGCCCGTCAGGCGATGTGCTCGCGGCTTGATGCCGCGAGCATCGCCGTCCCCGCGGGGGACCGGCTGGGATGGCCCGCGTTCAGCGAGGCGCGACCGGACGAGGGGTTTCATTTCACGCCTGCAACGCGTCGAACAAGAAAGCCCGCGCTTTACGCCAGTCGCGCTTGATCGTCGGCACCGAAACGCCCAGCAGCTCGGCGATCTCCTCCAGCTCCAGGCCGCCGAAGAAGCGCATCTCGACGACCTGGTGGGCGCGGCCGTCGGCGCGCTCCAGCATCTGCAGCACGTCGTCGAGCTTGAGCACATCGGGCGGCGCAATCTGCTCCAGCGCGGCGGTCGACAGCGTCACCTCGGCCTGCCCGCCGCCGCGCTTGTCGGCGTGGCGCTCGCGAACGTGGTCGATGATGACGCTGCGCATGACCTTGCTGGCATGGGCGAAGAATTGCGCGCGGTGCTGGGCAGCTTCCTTCGGGATCGGACCCGCACTCTTCAGCCAGACCTCATGGATCAGTGCCGCCGGCTCCAGCGTCATCGGTGCGTGGCCGGCGAGATGACTTCTTGCCAGGCGCTTGAGCTCGGGGTAGAGCAGGGTGTAGAGGCGGTCTCGCGCCTCGGTCTCGCCGGACGCCAGGGCCGTCAGCAGCTGGGTGATCTCTGTCATGGGCGCGATGCTGGCGCCAAGTGCGCCCGTGCGGAACCCCCACCTTGCGCGCGAGAATGCCGGTTTGCTTCTTCGCCCGCCCCATTCCATGCCTGACACCCCCAGCCGCCCCGAACTGCCCGACCATCTCAGCGTCGACCCGCGCAGCCCTCACCACGTCGCCGCCGTCTTCGAGCACGACATCGGCATCCGCTTCAACGGCAAAGAGCGCCAGGACGTCGAGGAGTACTGCATCAGCGAGGGCTGGATCAAGGTGCCCGCCGGCAAGACGCTGGACCGCAAGGGCCGGCCGCTGTGCATCAAGCTCAAGGGTGCTGTCGAGGCTTTCTACCGCTGAGACATCAGCACCAATGCGGCCGCCGCGAGCAGCGCGATCCAGGCCGGGTGACGGCCGCGGTTGCTGAGCAGCACCAGGCCCCCGCTGACCGCCAACGCCGTGGCGGCGGCCGCTTCGATGATGCCGCCGGACATCGCCTGCACCGCCGGTTGGGCCAGCCACGCCAGCACCACCGCCAGTGCCCAGGCCAGGGCCGTGACGACATGCCAGCTTGCCCACAAGATGCGGGTCTGGAATTCGCGCAGCGCCGGCTGGCCGCCGACGGGCACCAGGCCGCCAGCGCGCAGATGGCGAAACAGCAAGCGCTCGCCCAGCCATGAGTGCGCCAGGCCGATGACGAAGACCAGCGCCGCCGCGCCAACGAGCCAGGGGTTCATGCCGCCCTCCGTGAAGTGAGCCTCAGTGTGAGGCCGGACTCGGGCCGCAGCGTGACGGCCATGCGCGGCTTGGGCGCCTCGTTGCCGACCGGGCTCAGCTCGAAGCGCTGCAGCAGCAGGGCGGCGATCAGCGTCATCTCCAGCACCGCGAAATGCTGGCCCAGGCAGACGCGCGGGCCCAGGCCGAAGGGGATGTAGGCGCCGCGCGGGATTTCGTGTGCAGCCCCTGGCATGAAGCGCTCCGGCTTGAAGGCCAGCGGCGCATCCGGCCACCAGCGCGGGTCGCGGTGCAGCAGCCAGGGCGTCACGCGCACCAGCGTGCGGGCCGGCAGGCGCACGCCGCCCAGCGTGATCTCACGCGTCAGGCGGCGCGTCATGATGGCCGCCACCGGCGGGTACAGGCGCATCGCTTCCTTCAGTGTGGCGGACAGAAAAGGCAGGGCGCCCGCGTCATCGGCCGTCGGCACGCGGCCGGCCAGGACTGCATCCACTTCGGCGCTGGCGCGTGCCTGGGCCTCGGGGTGCGCCGCCAGCAGCCAGCTCCACCACAGCAGGGCCGTCGCGCTCGTCTCATGGCCGGCCTGGAAGCTGACCATGCACTGGTCGTAGACCTCCTGTGGCGACAGCGCCTCGCCGGTCGCCTCGTCGCGCAATGCCATCAGCATGCCGAGCAGGTCGGGCTTGCCGTCGCCGGACGCGCGCCGGGCGTTGACATGGCCGCCCAGCAGTCCGTGCATCAGCTTGTGCGCGCGCCGCTTGGCGGCCTTGCCCGGCAGCGGCAGCCAGTCGGGCAGCGTGAATGGCCAGAACATCTCGGCCAGCGCCGTCTCGCTGAGCACCTGCACGGCGTGCGCAGCGGCCGCGGTGTCGGCGCCGATCGGCGTGCTGAACAGCGTGCGCGAGATGACGTCCATGGTCAGGTGGCTGAACAGCGTGTCCATCGCCACCTCGCCGTCCTGTACGCCGGCCAGCCCGGCGACGGCCGCATCGGTCATCAGCGCCGCATAGCCGGCCACGCGCTTGGGCGTGAAGGCCTGCATCAACATGCGGCGCTGGCGCTGCCAGGTGGCGCCTTCGGTGACGAGCACGGACTGGCCCATCAGCTGGGAAAACACCTCGGGCCCGCGCGCCCAGCGGATCAGCGCGTCGGCATGGTCCACCATGACCTCGCGCACCAGTTCCGGGTCGAAGACATCGACGCCGCGTTCGCCGAGGATGGTCTGGCGCGGCAGATCGCCCAGCGATCGCTGCGCGGAGATCACCGCGAGATAGTCGCGCCGCATGGCCGCAAGCACGGGGATGCCCCACCAGCGCGTGGGGTGGCCAGGCAGGTCGTTCCAGGTCAGTGTTGTCATGGACGGTGATGCTGCGCTCCCGGGGCGGACGGGTCTTGAACGAATGCGACACTGATCGCGATGCAAGCCCACACACGCCTCTGGCTGCCGCCGCTGGCCCTCGCCGGCTGCGTGCGTGGCGTGATGCTGCGCGACACGCGCGGCCGAAACCTCGATGCCGTGCAGCGCGAGAACTACTTTCCCGCAACACCGCTGGTCCAGCTGTTCTGGTGGGCCGAGGGCAGCAGCGAATGGCTGGCAACACCGGGTTTCTCAACACCGCCGCCGGAGCGCCGCCACGCGCCCGTGCTGTTCGGCGGGCCGTTCACGCTGCCCACGCACACGCGCAACCTCGGCGAGGTGTGGGCCTTCAAGCTGCTGCTGTTGCCCGACGCCTTCATCGCGCTGACTGGTGTCGCGCTGGACCGCCACGTCAACCGGGTCGTCGATGCGCGCGAGATGCTGCCCGCGGACTGGCTGGCCTGGGCCGAGCAGATGTCCGCCGCGCCCGATGACGCCACGCGCTTGCAATTGCTCGAAGGCTTCCTGCTGCCACGCTGGCAGGCCCTGGGCACGCAGCGCCCCGGCCACCGCTATGCCGACTGGACCCAGGCCCTGGCGGTGCGCGCCGCCACCAGCGCGGCCGGCCGCAGCCTGCGCCAGCTCGAGCGCCGCATCAAGGCCTGGGCCGGCTTGCCGATGCGCGAGCTGCGCGCCGTGTCGCGCGCCGAGAACGCCTTCCTTGCGGTGGCCGCTGCTGAGGCCGGCGCGGGTGTGAACTGGGCCGACATCGCCGCCGACAACGACTACGCCGACCAGAGCCATCTCTGCCGCGAGACGCGCCGCTTGACCGGCTTCAGCCCCGAGGACCTGCGCCGCCGCATCCAGGCGGAGGAAGCCTTCTGGGCTTACCGGTTATGGCGCTGAACCCGAGGCCTAAACTGGCGCGATGACCCGCCTGCTGCTCCTGGCCCTGTTGCTGTGCTGGGTGGCTACGTCGGCTTGCGCGGCGCCCTGCCCGCAGCCGCTGCGCATCGGCTTCAGCGATGCTGCCTCGCCGCCGGGCCTGCTGGGTCAGGGCCCCGACTTTCCCGAGCCGCCAGGTTGGGAGGTCGTCGCCGTGCGCGAGGCGCTCAAACGCCTGGGCTGCCAGGGCGAACTGCTGCGCCTGCCCAACCGCCGCCTGTCGGCCTCATTGGCCCAGGGCGGCGTCGACATCGCGCTGCTGTTCGGCACCACGCCCGAGCGACTGCGCAGCTTGCGCTTCCCCCTCGACGCTCACGGCCGGCCCGACGTGGCCTGGGCTCCCGTATTCGGCCACCTGGCGCTGTTTGGTCGCGGTGGCGAGGCTCCCGATCCCGCCTGGGACGGCAAGCTTCTGCCCAAGGGCCTGCGCGTGGGCGTGCTGGCCGGCTCGGTGCAGGACGCCATCGCGCGCGGTCACGGCTGGGCGGTCGAGCCCATCAGCGCACTCGACGCGGGGCCGACCATGCTGCAGGCGCGCCGCTTCGACCTGCTGCTGAGCACCCGCGAGGTGCTCACACCCGAGCAGCGCGCCGAGCTCGTCGAATGGGCGCCCGGCGTGGCCAAGCTGCCCTATTTCGCGCCGGCCTCGCCGCAGTTCGCCCAGCGCCACCCGGACTGGACGCGCGCCTTCTGGCGCCAGCTGTGCCAGGCCGTGCGGCGGCTGGAGCCCGACATCCGCCCGGTTGAATGCGGCAGCGCGCCGGCCACGGCCTGGCGCTAGGCCCCAAGCCCAACCGATTGACCCTGGCATTGCGCGGCAATTGACGCGCACGTCAATTGATCGCGTCAGAATGGCGCATCTGAGTTACCAACGGAGTACAGCCATGTCCGACCCGATCGTCATTGTTTCCGCCGCCCGCACCCCCATCGGCGGCCTGCTGGGTGATTTCGCCGGCCTGGCCGGCTGGGAGCTGGGCGCCATTGCCATCAAGGCGGCCGTCGAGCGCGCCGGCGTGCCGGGCGACTCGGTCGATGAAGTGCTGATGGGCAACTGCCTGATGGCCGGCCAGGGCCAGGCGCCCGCCCGCCAGGCCGTGCGCAAGGCCGGCCTGCCCGATTCGGCCGGCGCCGTCACGCTGAGCAAGATGTGCGGCTCCGGCATGCGCACCATGATGTTTGCCCACGACATGCTGGCAGCCGGCTCGGCCGAGGTCATGGTGGCCGGCGGCATGGAGAGCATGACCAACGCCCCCCACCTGATGTTCGCGCGCAAGGGCGTCAAGTACGGTGTTGCGCAGATGTACGACCACATGGCCCTGGACGGCCTGGAAGACGCCTATGAGCGCGGCAAGGCCATGGGCGTGTTCGCCGAACAGTGCGTGAGCAAATACAGCTTCAGCCGCGAGGCCATGGACCAATACGCCATCACCTCCACCCAGCGTGCCAAGGCCGCCAACGAGAGCGGCGCCTTCGATTGGGAAATGGCGCCGGTGACGATCAGCTCGCCTAAGGGCGACACCGTCATCAAGTTCGACGAGCAGCCCTTCAAGGCCAAGCTCGACAAGATCCCGTCGCTCAAGCCCGCCTTCAAGAAGGACGGCGCCATCACCGCCGCCACCTCGTCCAGCATCTCCGACGGCGCCGCCGCCCTGGTACTGATGCGCGAGAGCACGGCCAAGGCCCGCGGCCTGGCACCGATCGCCCGCATCGTCAGCCATGCCGTGCACGCCCAGGCGCCGGAATGGTTCAGCACTGCGCCGGCCGGCGCCATCCAGAAGGCGCTGGCCAAGGCCGGCTGGCAGGCGGGCCAGGTGGATCTGTGGGAAGTCAATGAAGCCTTCGCCGCCGTCACCATGGCCGCGATGGCCGACTTCAAGCTGCCCCACGACATCGTCAACGTCAACGGCGGTGCCGTGGCACTGGGCCACCCCATCGGCGCCAGCGGTGCGCGCATCGTCGTCACACTGCTGGGCGCGCTGAAGGCCCGTGGGCTCAAGAAGGGCATGGCGGCGTTGTGCATTGGTGGCGGTGAAGCGACGGCGCTGGCGGTGGAGATGCTCTGATGCTGGGTACCCACGATCTGGCGCTGTTTGCCGCCACCGTCTTCGTGCTGAATGCGACGCCCGGCGTCGACATGGCCTACACGGTCGCCAGCACGCTGCGTGGCGGCTGGCGCCAGGGCGTGGCGGCGGCGGTCGGCATCATGGCGGGCTGCGTGCTGCATTCGCTGGCCGCGGCCTTTGGCCTGGCGGCGCTGTTGGCCACGTCGGCCGAGGCCTTCACGGTCGTCAAGCTCGTGGGTGCGGCGTATCTGCTCTATGTGGCATGGGGCATGGCCCGGGCCGGGCTGCGTCCGGCGTCGGCCGCGGCCGAAGTGAGCGCGCCGCAGTCGCTGTGGCGCACCGCGCGACAGGGCTTCTTTACGAATGCGCTGAATCCCAAGGTCGCGCTGTTCTTCCTTGCGCTGCTGCCGCAGTTCATCGCGGCCGACGCACCGAGCAAGACGCTTTCTTTCCTGTTCCTGGGCGGCTGGTTCATCGTGCAGGGCCTGCTCTTCCTGCTCGCCCTCATCGTGCTGATAGCACCGTTGCGCCGTTCCAAACCGCGGCCTTGGGTGGGGCGCAGCCTCAACCTCGGTGGCGCCGGTCTTTTCACCTTGCTCGCGGCCAAGCTTGCGTTGACCAAACCATGAATGTTCTCATCGTCGGTGCATCTCGAGGCTTGGGCCTGGAATTCGTCCGCCAGTACCGTGCGGCCGGCGCGCGCATCACGGCCACGGCCCGCGACGAGGCGGCGCTGGACCGGCTGCACGCCCACGGCGCCCGCGCCTTGAAGCTGGACGTGGCCGACACGGCCAGCGTGTCCGGCCTGGCCTGGCTGATCGACGGCGAGGCCTTCGACGTCGTCGTCATCAACGCCGGCGTCTACGGCCCCAGCACTTCGGGCCTGGAGACGCCGACGGTGGAGGACTTCGACGCCGTCATGCACACCAATGTGCTCGGCCCGATGCGCCTGCTGCCGCAGATTGCCGAGGCGCTGGCGCCGGGTGCCCGCGTGGCCATCCTCTCCTCCAAGATGGGCTCCATCGGCTCGCGCGCCAGCACCAGCGGCTGGCTCTACCGGGCTTCCAAGGCGGCGGTGAACTCCGTCATGAAAGATGCCGCGCTGACCCTGGCAGGCAAGGCCACCGTCATCAGCTTCCACCCCGGCTGGGTGCGCACCGACATGGGCGGCTCGGGCGCCGACATCGACGCGTCGACCAGCATCGCCGGCATGCGCACCGTGCTGGCCAGCGTGAAACCGGCGGATACGGGCAGTTTCTTCAATTACGACGGGCAACGATTGGACTGGTGAGTCCCCTTTATTGGCGGCGCGGCGGCCCGGCGGATTGCGCTAAGGTCTCGACCCATGGACACAACCCTCGCAGAAGCCGAAACGACCAGCCTGATCCGTGCCGGGGAAACCTGCGAACGTCACATCCGCTTCACGCGTGAGGACATCGCCGCTTTTGCCCGCCTGACCGGCGACTCCAACCCCCTGCACCACGATGTGCAGGCGGCCCAGCGGGCACGGCACGGCGAGATCATCGCCAGCGGCCAGCAGACGACGGCGCAGATGATCGGCCTCGTCGCCAGCCACTTCTCGCGCGGCGATGACGGCGCGGATCGCGAGCTGCTGTGCCTGAACTTCAATTTCGCCTTCAAGGCGCCGGTGTTCGCCGAGCAAGAGCTGCTGCTGCACTGGCGCGTGGCCAGCGTGGAATGGAATGCGACGCTCGGTGGCTGGCTGGCCCTCGTCGATGGGCGGGCGACCGTGCGCAACGCCCACCCTTGCGTAGTCGGGCGTGGCACGCTGCTCGTCAAGGCAGCCAAGGCCTGATTTCGTCCGCGAGCGTGGTCACATCGATGGGTTTGCCGATATGGGCGGCACAGCCGGCCGCCAGCGCTCGGGCGCGTTCCTCGGGCATGGCCTGGGCGCTCATCGCCAGCACAGGCACGTCGCGCAGCGCCGGATCGGCCTTCAGTCGGCGTGTGGCCTCGTAGCCGTCGAGAACCGGCATGCGCAGGTCCATCAGGATGATGTCGGGCCGGCGCGCGGCGGCAGCTTCCAGGCCAAGTTGGCCATTGGCCGCCCAGTCGACCTCGAAGCCGGCGGCCTCCAGCACATAACGCGCGAGATAGGCGTTGGCCGCGTTGTCCTCGACCAGCAGCACTCGCGGCGTGTTGGCCATGTCAGGCGCTCCCCATGTGCCGCCGGAGCCTTGCGGGCCGAGTGCCGGGCCGCTCCCAAGCCGGCCCGCGCTGGCGATGTGCTTGCCGGTCGAACCGGCTAGCATCGCCGTCCCCTTGGGGGACCGATCGGGCGCGCCTGCGTTCAGCAGGGCGAGACCGGGCGAGGGGCCTCATAGCGCGTCCATCTCGATGACGAAGCGCGAGCCCCCACCTTCGGCAGGCTCGTGGCGGATGCGACCCTGCATGCCGGCCAGCAGCTGGGCGCTCAGGTAAAGGCCCAGCCCCGTGCCCTCCTGGGCATGGGCGACGCCGCCTTCGAGCTGGCGGAAGGGCTGGAAGAGCAGGGCTCGATGCGCCTCGGGGATGCCGGGGCCGTGATCCCTGACGCTCAGGACCAGGCGCTTGCCGTCTTGCCAGGCCTGGATCTCGATGTCGCCCTGCTCGGAGAACTTGATGGCATTGCCCACCAGGTTGATCAGCACCTGGGTCAGCTTGCGGCGGTCCCCACGCCAGGGCAGCGACGGGGCCATGACCAGCTTCAACACCAGGCCCCGGGGTTCGGCCAGCGGGCGCAACTGGCCCGCCACATCGGCGGCGATCTCGGCGATGTCGATCGGTTCGATGTGGAGGTCCATGCGCCCGGCCTCGATGCGCGACAACTCCAGCAGGTCGTTGATGAGGGCCAACAGGTGGCGGCCGGAGCTGGCGACGAAACCGAGCTGGCGTTTCTGCTCGGCGTTGACCGGGCCGCTGCGGCCACCGTGGATCAGGTCGGTGAAGCCGAGGATGGCATTCAGCGGCGTGCGCAGCTCATGACTCATGCGCGCCAGAAACTCGGACTTGAGCCGGTCAGCCTCCTGCAGCCTCAGGTGCTCGGCGGCCACGCGCTCGGCGGCCTTGCGTTCCGAGATGTCGTGCACGAAGCCGACGAACAGCGTCTCGCCGTCGAGCTCGAAGCGTGCGAAACGGATCTCCACCGGCAGATCCCGGCCATCGGCATGTCGGGCCAGGGTCTCAACGCCGCGCCAGTCCAGGCGTTTTTCTCCGGTCGCCATGTGGCGGGCCAGGCCAGCGACGTGCTGCGCCCGCAGGGCCTCGGGCTGCAAGGTCGCCAGCGGCTGGCCGTTGAGGCTGCCCGGTTCATGGCCGAGCAGCGCGTGGATGGCGGGATTGGCGAAACGGATGCTGCTGCCGGCATCGATGATGACGGCGCCGTCGATGCTGGTCTCCCACAGCGAGCGGAACAGCGCCTCGCTGCGCTGCACGGCCTGGTGGGTGCCCTGGTCCTCGCGGGCGCGCCGCATCACGAGGCCAGCGGCGGTCAGGCCGAACAGCAGGGCGCAGACCATCAGCATGCCGATCAGTGCCGCCGCCGTGATGCGCGACGCCAGCCCGAGGCTGGCCGAGAAGCGCTGCTCCATCGGCGTCAGCCGCGCATCCAGCGCCAGCACGCGGGGCTGCAGCGCGGCACGGGCCTCGGGAGGCAGTTCGCGGGCCTGGTGGGCCAGCGCGGTCATCTCGGTGATCAGCTCGTCGGCCTCGCGCCAGATGGCGACCGACTCGGCCATATAGGGCAGGCCGCGGCAGCAGCGGTAGAGCCGGATCAGGCCGGACGTGTCGTCGGCATGGTTGCGCGATTCGATGAAGCCCTGGCGGGCCTCGTCGTCATGGGCGCCACCTCCGTCCATGGCCTCGCGTGCACGCCTGGCGTTCAGGGGCACGGCGATCTCGCGCTCGAACGCCTGGTATTGCGCCTCGTCGCCGGATTGCAGATAGAGCACCAGGGCCAGCGTCGCGCTCTTCTGCGCACGTGACCATTGGCTTTCGCCAGCGACGTAGGCCCGTGCGGCCGACAGCGCCGTGATGGCATACAGCCCCAGCACCGCGAGCAACGCCGCCATGCCGATCAGCAGCCAGGCCACGCGGCGCGCACCGTGCGGCAGCACGGCGGCTGGGGTGGAGGCGGAAGCGTGACTCACCGTGTCCGAGTATGCCCAGACGCTGCCGGCGCGGGAACCTCAGGACGTAGGACGTTGCCTTCTGTTCTGCCTCGGCAGGGGTGTCATGCGCCGAGTGGTCAGAGCAAACCGGTCGTTACTTCGCTGCGCCACCGGCCCGCCCCTCCACCTCGAAGCTGCCCACCAGCACCTGGTCACCCCGGCCCGACAGGCGAAGCACGACGCGTTCGTCCTTCTGCGCGCCGGTGCCGAAGCCGGTGGCCAGCCACAGCATCAGCGTCGTGTAGGGCGACACCAGCTGCTGGCTGTGGCCATAGAACTGGACGCGCACCTCGTAGCGGCCCGGCTTGGCGCGGCGCAGCGAGAACTCCTCGGGGCCGTAGCCGCCCGTGAAATCGCGCGACATCGCGCCGCCCTGGCGGGTCAGGCGGTGGGCGTAGTAGGCCTTCTCGCCGTCGGGGTCGGTCACCCAGAGGTCGATGTCGGTGTTGTCGGCGTCCCAGGTCAGCACAGCGCGCAGGTCCAGCGGCAGGTTTTGGCGCAGGCGCGCGTCGACACGCGACAGGTCCAGCTTGGGCGTCCGGGCGGCCAGGGCATTGAGCTCGGTCAGCGCAATCAGGTCGATGTCGGCAAAACGCCCGTCCCAGGGCCGGCTGGCCACGTCCCACAACAGGTCCAGCGCGCGCTGGGGCTGGGTGGCGGCGAGGGCCAGGGCGAGGTCGCGCGAGGACTGCGGCTCGTCCGGTGCCAGTTCGCGCACGCGCTCCAGCAGCGGCACGGCCAGGGGGGTCTGGCCGGCCTGCTGCAGCCGGTAGGCCAGGATGCGCAGGATGTGGCGGTTCTCCAGCTCCATCTCGGCGAGGTTGGACAGCACGCGCACGGCCAGTGCCTGCTGACCCTTGGCGAAGAAAATCTCGGCCGCGTCGATGAAGAAGGCGGTGCTGGACAGATAGCCGGGCCGCTCGTCGAGGTAGATGGCATAGCGCTCGGCGTCGCTGGCCTCGCGCAGGCGGCGTGCGTAGGCGGCATTGGGCTCCCAGGCTCTCAGCGCGATGCTGGCCGGAGCGGCCGTCGGGCCGGCGTCCTCTTCGCGGGCGCGGCGCAATCCCGTCACGGCCACGGATTCGAGCGCGGGCGCAGCTGAGGGAGTCAACATCTGCGCGAGAGGCGGCGGTGCCGGCGCTGCGACGGGTGCTGGCGGCGGCTCTCGCAGGGCGATGGGGGCCGCTGGCTGCGCGATCGATGGGCGGACCGGCGCAGGCGCTGCCGGCCGGGTCTCGGCCACGGCGACGGGCGGCGTCTCGACGGGCCCCCGCGGGAACTCCTGGGCCCACCAGGCCTGGCGCTGCTTGAAGCGCTGCACGAGGCTGTCGATATGCCTTTCGCGATCGGCCTGGCGCGTGGCGCCACGCTGGGCCAGGCTCTGCCGGTAGGCGGCGCGCATGGTGGCCGTGGGGGGCACGATCTCGTAACGCACATAGTCGGCCAGCTCGTCGAGCACGATCAGCGAGGTCTCGGCGCTGAGCAGGCGGAACTGCTCGCCCAGACGCCGGATCTGGGCGCGGTTGCGTTGCTGCTCGGCCGACAGCTCGGCGATGCGCAGCTCGGCCCAGCGCCGCGCTGCCAGCGGCAGCGTGGCCTCGTCGGACGGAGGGCTCTCGGTCGGCGCCTTCAGCTCGATGCGGCGCTGGCTGCGCCGCCCCTGGCCATCGATGAGGGTGACGAGGAGGCGGCCGGTGACCACTGTCAGGCGAGTCGCGATGGCGAGGCGGCCGTTCTCGGGGTGCAGGGATTCGATGACGACGTCCTCGATGCCCTCGACGCCGTCGCCTTTCACGTCCAGTACCTGCAGGCCGGGCCTTGTCAGCGCGGTGAAGGCGGACGCGGTGCCCATCCGGGTCAGGTCCAGCAGGCGTGCACCGCCGGCCTCGGCGAGGCGGCGCAGCCGTGGCAGGTCGGCCCGGCTGGCGGCATTCACCGTGAACACGGGGCCGGCGGGTGGCAGGCCGCCGAGGTCGGGCCAGGTGGCCAGGCCGTCGCTGAACAGCAGGCTCATCGTGCCGCTGCCGGGGGGCGCGGCGGCCAGGCCGGCATACCAGGCGGCCGGGCTGCTGGCGCCGTCGTACGGCAACTGCTGCAGGGTGCGGCGCAGGGGCTGCCAGTCGCCACCGCGCACGTCGAAAACACGCACCGGCTCGGCGGCATCGCGTGCCACGGTCAGGTGCACGCGCACGTCGCGGGCGGCGGAGAAGAGGGCATCGAGCAGGGCGAACTCGCGCGCATGGTCGCGCTCGGCGCCGGAGCCGGAGGCATCCCAGACGAGGTTGAGTTCGCGAGGCAGGCGGGTGGCGCCACGCGCGCCCTCGACGGCGGCGAGCTCGGCATAGGCGTAGACCTGGCCGAGATGCTCCTGCACGATGACGCTGTCGCCGCCGCTGGCGGCCCAGCTCAGAGCCAGCGCCTCGCGCGGCTGCCAGTTGCGTCGCTGCAGCCGCAGCGACGTCTCGTCGCCACGGGAGAAAGTCTCGACGCCGGCCAATGCGCCGCTCACCTGCGGCTTGCCGCCACGCAGGTCGAAGCGACCCTCGAACTGGCCCATCGGCTGGCCGAAGTTCAAGGGCAGGCGGTACTGCATGCGCCCCTGCGGGTCGGGCTGCAGCGTCTCGGCCAGTTGCAGCATGACGCGCCGCTCGCCGTTGGGTGGCACCGGATAGATGCGCAGCTTGAAGTTGTTGCCGGCGGTGCGCTCGAGCAGGGCCGGGTCGACGCGGCGGCGCGAGATGTCGTCGAACACCTGGCGGCCCTTGTCCTTGGGCACCGGCACGGCGCTGACCATCTCGCCGCGGATGTCCAGCGCAAAGCCGACGACGCTCTGGCCGGCATCGAGCGGGAATTCCAGCGTGGCTTCCAGCTGGCGTGGGTTGGGGTTGTGCACGACCAACTCGATGCGCGTCTGCGCCTGGCTGCCGGCCAGTGTGGCCTGCACCTGCACGCGCTGCAGCGTCAGCGGCTGGCTGGCGTCGGGCACGATGAAGCGTGGCATGGGCGGCGCTACCGGGGGCAGGGGCTTGGGCGGCGGTGGCGGAGGGCTGAGCGCGAAGGCTGCCGAGGCCGTCAGGGTCAGCAGGGCGAACAGCGAGCGAAGCGTCGTGGCGGAAGGCATAAAGGTGTCCGGGACGGGCGGGCCAGGCGGGCACCGACAACACCTTGCCCAAACCGGCATCGTCGGCGAGTGCACCGTGTTCGTCAGCGTGAAGCTGGCGAACACAGGGCCTCTGCTTCTACGGCGGCAGCGGGCAAACAGGGTGAACGCCGCTCCGAAAAACCCCGGAGAGCGACTGAGGGAATATTCCCTTGGGTCCGTTACTGCTGCCGCGACCGCTGCTGCCTAAGCTGCGCGGTCTTCATGGGAGCTTGTCGATGCGACGTGGGTTCAAGGTGTTGCTGTGGGTCGTGCTCGGTCCGATGGCGCTGCTGCTGCTGCTTGGCCTTGCCTGGCTGGCCTGCAATGGTCGCTGGGCGGATGCCGACCCTCAGCCGGTACCCCCGGAGCTGCTGCCGCAGGCCGTGACGCTGGCGCCGCAGGACAACGCCTTCTTCGACGCCCAGGGGCTGCGCGCGCCGCAGGGCGAGGCGCCGAATGCCTGGGGGCAGCGCAGCTGGCGCGGTGAGGTCAGCGGCGAAGCCGGGCTGCTGGCGCTGCCATCGGGAGAGGACTGGAACTGCAACGCCGCCAAGGAGGATTGCGTGGCCCGCTGGCGTACCGCCGCGGCGGGGCTGAAG
Source organism: Roseateles sp. P5_E4 (assembly GCF_054049255.1). Lineage (NCBI taxonomy): Bacteria > Pseudomonadati > Pseudomonadota > Betaproteobacteria > Burkholderiales > Sphaerotilaceae > Roseateles > Roseateles sp. P5_E4. The sequence goes on from NZ_JBFUMS010000002.1 coordinate 348,480, forward strand.
GCGCAGATGGCCAATGCCACCCTGTTCGGCGAACGTTGCAAGGCGCTGGCAGCCAGGCCCGGCTTCCAGGAGCCGGCACCGGTGCGTCGGCCCCGCCCACCCGGCAGCTCGTCCTTCGAAGCCCTGGCGCAGCCGCAGTTCGGAGGCGTGACCCATTGCATGCGCTGGTTGCAGATCGAAGCCGTGCTCGCGCCGGATGCACAGCGCGCGGAGCTGTCCTGGGCAAGGGCGGATGCGCTGCTGCGCCTCTTCGTCTCCGGCTCCCAGACCTTGCTCGGCCAAGCTGTCGGTTGGGTCACGGCCATGCGGCACCAGCAGTTGTTGGTGCAGTGGGCGGCGCGCCAGCCGGCAGGCGCGGTGCTGCCGGCTGCTTGGCGAGCCCCGCTGCCGGCACGCCTGCTGCAGCCGCGCCTGTGGATGGCAGCGGAGTCGCATTTCCAGCGCGAGACGGTTGCCGACCTGAGCGCGCATGGCGACCAGATGTTCGACATGGAACCCAATCCGCCGCAGGCCTGGGCCAGCCGGCACAGCCTGGGCTATCTGCCGCAGCTGACGATACAGGCCATGAGCGCCTACTGGTTGGCCGACATGCGGTCCTTCGGCCATCTGCAGGGCCCGGCGCTGGCGCGGCAGGTGCGCGGCAAGCCGGAGCCCGACGCCTCCTGGTGGCGCTTCCTGCGCTGGCGCAACACGGTCGGCCACGTGTTGGTGGAGGTCGGCCGACCTGCCTTCGAAAGCTATGCCTTGCGCCAGGCCGACCTGGTGCTCTCGCAGGCTGCGCTCGACCTCAGCCAGCAGCTGAACGCGCTGCCCGTCGCGGAGCGCCCGGGCTGGTGGCAGCGCCAGACGCTGGACACCGGCGTTCGCGAGCGCCTGAGCCTTGAAGGCGACGCGCTGACCGTCCGCACCTGGCGCGGCGAAGTCGAGGCGGCGCATGCGGCGCCCTTGCGCTTCCCGCTGCGCCCCGGCTGACGCAGCCTCGACAATGGCTCATCCAATCCAACAGGTTGAGCACCATGCTTCTTACCGAAGACCACCTCGCCGTGCAAGACGCCATCCGCGCCTTCGTGCAGGCCGAGATCGCCCCCCATGCCGCGGCCTGGGACAAGAACCACCATTTCCCCGCCGAGCAGTTGAAGGGCCTGGCGGCCCTGGGCTGCTATGGCGTTGCCGTGCCGACCGAATGGGACGGCGCGGGCCTGGACTATCTGGCGCTGGCCGTCATCCTCGAAGAGATCGGCGCGGGTGACGGCGGCACCAGTACCGTGGTCAGCGTCAACAACTGCCCGGTCTGCTCCATCCTGATGGGCTTTGCCAACGACGAGCAGAAGGAGCGCTTCCTCAAACCCCTGGCGCGCGGCGACATGCTGGGCGCCTTCTGCCTGACCGAGCCTCATGTCGGCTCGGAAGCTGGCGGCCTGCGCACGACGGCCGTCCGCGATGGCGAGGACTATGTGCTCAACGGCGTCAAGCAGTTCATCACCAGCGGCAAGCACGGCGATGTCGCCATCGTCATGGCGGTGACCGACAAGGCCGCTGGCAAGAAGGGCATCAGCGCTTTCGTCGTCCCGACCAATACACCCGGCTACCAGGTCGCGCGCATCGAGGAGAAGATGGGCCAGCACAGCAGCGACACGGCCCAGATCCTGTTCGAGAACTGCCGCGTGCCGGCTGCCAACCGCCTGGGCGATGAAGGCCAGGGCCTGAAGATCGCCCTGTCGGGCCTGGAGGGCGGGCGCATCGGCATCGCCTCGCAATCGGTCGGCATGGCGCGCGCGGCCTTCGAGGCGGCACTGCGCTACAGCAAGGACCGGGTCACCTTTGGCCAGCCCATCTTCAACCATCAGGCGGTGCAGTTCAAGCTGGCCGACATGGCCACGCAGATCGAGGCGGCCCGCCAGTTGATCTGGCATGCCGCCAGCCTGAAGGATGCCGGCCGACCCTGCCTGAAGGAGGCGGCCATGGCCAAGCTGTTCGCCAGCGAGATGGCCGAGAAGGTCTGCTCCGAGGCCATCCAGATCCACGGCGGCTATGGCTACCTCAGTGACTTCCCGGTCGAGCGCATCTACCGCGATGTGCGGGTGACGCAGATCTACGAGGGCACGAGCGAGGTGCAGAAGATCCTGATCGGGCGGGCGCTGGCGGCGGGCTGAGAGGGCGAGAGGCAAGCCAACGCGCGGAACGCCCTCTCGGGCATGCCGGATTCCCGCTCACCGCTCTGAGCGGCGCTCATCACGCCGTCAGAGCGGCTGCTGCTCGTTCGACCCGCCCGTTCCTTCACGCTTGCCGCGGTGCTCGGCGAGGGCCAACCGTATGGGGGATGCGGTTGGCTGGCTCGAACTCGTGAACACCGCCGGCCGCCGATCAACGCCAAGCGGCGCGCAGCGACAAGCCGCACGGCCAGCCGCCACCCCGTTACCGCCAGCTCTTTCGTGAAATCAGGCGCATGTCACGTTGTTGACTAACGTGACACACGGCTCTAATCTGACAGCAACAAATCAGGAGCAGCCGCCGTGAATGAGACTTTGACGAGTAGTGAGGCTGCGCGCATATGCGGCGTGAGCTTTCGGACGGTGATCCGATGGATCGAGCGCAACGAGCTGCAGGCCTATCGGTTGCCAGGTCGTGGCGACTATCGCGTCCTCGCGACCGAACTGCGCCGGTTCATGAGCGTGCATGGCATTCCTGATCCCGATGACATGCCCGGGCAACCCAAACGCATCCTGGTGGTCGACGACGAAGCCGCGATGGCCAGCGCGATCAAGCGGGCGCTCAAGCGCGAAGGCTTCGAGGTGGCCACCGCGAGCGACGGCTTCCTGGCGGGGTCGATGCTGCACGTCTTCAAGCCGCACCTGATGACCCTGGACCTCCAGATGCCCGGCATCGACGGCTTCGGCGTCCTGCGCTTCCTGCGCGAGCAGCCGCCGCCGTTTCCGCTGAAGGTGCTCGTCGTTTCCGGCGAGAGCGAGCAACGTCTGCAGCAGGCGCTCGAGCTGGGCGCGCATGGCGCGCTGGCCAAACCCTTCGAGAACGAGGAACTGCGGCAGGCCGTCGGGCGGATCCTGGGCGAAGCGCCCCGGGGCGCGCGCACCGGTGATGGCAAGGAGCCCTGAGGAGACCTTCGCCCGCGTGGGGCGCCGCCATGAACAACCAAGTTCGCTGCCGAGGTGGCGGGGCCATCAATCCCGTGCAGCGAGCCCTCCCCGTCCGTCAAAGGAACCCGCATCATGATGTTCGATGACATGAAACTCTCCACCCGGCTTGGCCTGGGGTTCGGCACCCTGGTGCTTCTGATCGTCTTCATGGGTGGCATGACGCTCGCGAGGATCCCCACGGTCGACGACGCATTCCACAAGGTGACCGACGAACGTATTCCGCGAGTGGCGCTGCTCAACGAGGTCAAGGGCAACCTCAACCAGATCGGCCTGTCCATGCGCAACATGCTCATCATGAGTGCTCCGGCGGACTTGAAGAAGCAAGAGGCGCAGATTGAGTCCGCTGGCAAGAACATCGGCGACGGGTTGGCCAAGCTGCAGGCCCAGATCAAGGTCGAGAAGGGCAAGGCGCTGCTGGCAAAGATCATCGAGGCCCGAGCTGTTTACGTTCCGGCGGAGGTCCAGTACATCAACCTGGTGGTTGCCGGCAAGGTTGATGAGGCCAAGAGCCAACTGCTTGGCGTCGCGCGCCCGGCCCAGCTGGCCTATTTCGCCACCGTGGACGACCTGATCAGCTTCCAGGGCGAGTTGCTGAAGGAGTCGGGCGTCGAAGCCGCCAGCGCGCTGGTGGCCATCAACCGCGCGGTGTGGGTGTCGTGCGCGATCGCTCTGGCCCTGGCCGTTGCGATGGCGGCCTGGATCATCCGCTCCGTCACTCGCCAGATCGGCGGCGAGCCGCGTGTCGCCGCAGACCTGGCACGCAGCGTTGCCGCGGGCGACCTCAGCGTGCGCATCGATCTCAGGCCAGGCGACACGACCAGCCTGCTGGCGCAGCTGCGGGAGATGCAGGAGAGCCTGTCCCGCGTGGTGGCCGGCGTGCGCGAGAACTCCGAAGCGGTCGCCACCGCATCGGCACAGATCGCCCAGGGCAACAACGACCTGAGCCAGCGCACCGAGGAGCAGGCCTCGGCGCTCGAGGAGACCGCAGCTTCGATGGAGCAGCTCAGCGCCACCGTCAAGCAAAACGCCGACAACGCCAGCGAGGCCAACGCACTCGCGCAGGGCGCCAGCGTCATCGCCATCAAGGGCGGCGAAGTGGTCGGCCAGGTCGTCGACACGATGAAGGAGATCAACGCCGGCTCGAAGAAGATTGCCGACATCATCGGCGTCATCGACGGCATCGCTTTCCAGACCAACATCCTCGCCTTGAACGCGGCGGTGGAAGCGGCGCGCGCCGGCGAGCAGGGCCGCGGCTTCGCGGTCGTCGCCAGCGAGGTGCGCAGCCTGGCCGGTCGATCGGCGAACGCCGCCAAGGAGATCAAGAGCCTGATCGGTGCGAGCGTGCAGCGTGTCGAGCAGGGCACGGCGCTGGTCGATCAGGCCGGTGCCACGATGACGGAAGTGGTCAACTCGATCAAGCGTGTGACCGACATCATGGTCGAGATCAGCGCGGCCAGCACGGAGCAGAGTGCTGGCGTGTGCCAGGTGGGTGAAGCCGTCGGCCAGATGGACCAGGTCACGCAGCAGAATGCCGCACTGGTGGAGGAAAGCGCGGCGGCGGCGGAGTGCCTGCGGGTGCAGGCGCTGCGGCTGGTGCAGACGGTCGAAGTGTTCAAGCTGGCTCAGGGCAGCCCGGCGCACGAGTCCGCGGTGCCTGTGGCACCACGCGCCGCCCCGGCGCGCGTCGGCGTCGAGCGCCGCAGCCCGCAGCGCGCAAAGGCCACGAGCCGGCCCGCATGGGGGCACGCCAAGCTGGCCTAGGCGCCGGCGGCGAGCGACGCGAATGCTCGCGCCAGCACCGCGCTCGACGCCGCCAACGCCGCCCGCTCGACCGCATCCATCGCCGGCTCCACCACCTGCACCGCGCCGCCCGCGCCCACCAGCGCCGGCAGGGACAACGCCACGCCGCGGATGCCACAGGCGCCCTCCTGCACGCGGCTGACGGGCAGCAGCCGGCGCTCATCGTTGACGAGGGCGCCGATCAGCTCGCTCGTGACGAGCCCGATGGCGTGGTTGGTGGCGCCCTTGCGCTGGATGACGTCGTAGGCCGCGCGGCGCACGTGGCCCGCCAGCGTGGCTTCCTCGTCCGCCGGCCAGCCGGCCCAGTCGCGCAGCGCCACGCCACCGACGCGCGCGCCGGACCACAGCACGACCGATGAGTCGCCATGCTCGCCCACGACCTGCGCATGCACCGACGTCGGCGACACCTTCAGGTGCATGGCCAGCCGCTCGCGCAGCCGCGCCGTGTCCAGCAGCGTGCCGGTGCCGATGACACGCTCCGGTGGCAGGCCGGCGGCCGCGGCGACCACGCGGGTCAGCACGTCGACCGGGTTGGTCACGACGATGACGATGCCGCCGAAGCCGGCCAGCGCCCGGCCCATGCCGGCGGCGATGCGGGCGTTGTCGCGCAGCAGGTCCAGCCGGCTCTCATCCGGCCGGCCGTTGCGTCCGGCGGCCAGCACGACGATGTCGGCCTCGCGCATCTGCGCCAGGGGCGCGGCACTCACGGCGCAGCGCGGGTAGAAGGCCGCACCGTCGGCCAGGTCCATGGCCTCGCCCTCGGCCACGGCGGCGCGCTGGTCGCACAGCCACAGTTCGCGCGCATGCCCGGCGAGCAGCGTTGAAAACGCGACGCTGGTGCCGACCCAGCCCGTGCCGATGATGCCGATGCGTGCCTTCATGCCAGCCAGTATCGACCGCCCGACCCGGCTTTCACAGTTGGCGCGCCGTGCCGTTCATCCGCGCCCGATGCTTGCCGTTCGTCGCGTGGCAGGCGCGCGCCGCCCGGCCCCTGTCTAGCATCGCGCCCATTCGAAACCCAAGGAGGCGGCAATGAAGGAAGACGTGCTGGTGGCCCGCGGCCTGCGCAAGGCCTATGGCGACCGCGTGGCCGTGCATGAAGTGAGCCTTGAGCTGCGGGCTGGTGAGGTGCTGGGCCTGCTCGGCCCTAACGGCGCTGGCAAGTCGACGACGGTCGGCATGATCTGCGGCCTGACGGTGCCCGATGCCGGCACGGTGACGCTGTCCGGCGGCGTCAGCCTCGCCAGCGACGAGGCCGGCTACAAGCGCCGCATCGGCCTGGTGCCCCAGGACATCGCGCTGTACGAGGAACTGCCGGCGCGCATGAACGTGGAGCTCTTCGGCAACCTCTATGGCATGGCGCCTGAAGTGCTGAAGCGCCGCGCCGACGAGGTGCTGGCCATGGTGGGCCTGTCGGACCGCGCCAAGGACAAGCCCTCGACCTTCTCCGGCGGCATGAAGCGGCGGCTCAACATCGCCTGCGCGCTGATCCACGACCCCGAGATCATCCTGCTCGACGAACCCACGGCCGGCGTCGACCCGCAAAGCCGCAACGCCATCTTCGACAACCTGGAGATGCTCAAGCGCGCCGGCAAGGCGCTGATCTACACGACCCACTACATGGAGGAGGCCGAGCGCCTGGCCGACCGACTCGTCATCATCGACCATGGCCGCGTCGTCGCCAGCGGCACCCAGGCCCAGCTTTTCGCGTTGCTGCCGGCCGCGCAGACGCTGCACGTCGAGATCGACGGCGAGCCCAACGATGCGGCGCTGCAAGGCCTGGCCGGCTTTCCCGATGTCAGGCGGGTGGGCCAGCGGCTGGACGTCAGCGTCGCCGACATCGGCCGCGACGCCGGCGCCGTACTGGCCGCGCTGGCGCAGCGAGGTGTCAGGGTGCGCGGTCTGGCCTCGGCGCGCGCGACGCTTGAAGACGTCTTCCTCCAACTCACCGGCCGCGCCCTGCGCGACTGAAGAGGACACCCATGCAAGCCATCCTCGCGCTCGTCCGTGCAGAACTGAAGCTGCACTTCTCCAACCGCCGCGCGCTGCTCATGAGCATCGTCGCGCCCATCCTCATCGCCGCCTTCTTCGGCAGCCTGTTCGGCTCCAGCAGCAAGATGGCCGGCATCGCCGTCGGTGTCGTCGACCTGGACCGCAGCCCGCTGTCGCAGCGCGTCGTCGCAGCACTGCAGGCCGAGTCCGCGTTGAAGACCACGGTCACCGATGAGGCCGACGTCGTGGCGCAGGTGCGCGCCGGCAAGCTGCGCGCCGCGGCCATCCTGCCGCAGGGCCTGGGCCAGCAGGCGGCGGGCGCCATGTTCGGCACCAGCCCGAAGCCCGTGATCGTGCTGCACTACGACCCCTCGCAGGCCAGCGCCCTGGCCGTCGTGCGCGGGCTGCTGGCGCAGACGCTGATGCAGGAGGTCAGCCGCAGCACCTTCAGCGCCGGCAGCCCCGTGCTGGCGGACATGAAGCAACAGGTCGAGACCTCGCAAGGCCTGGACACCGAACGCCGGGCCGAGCTTGTGCGCATGTTTGACAGCATCGGCGCCGTGCAAAAGCGCGAGGCCGCTCAGCCTCCGGGCGGTGCTTCCGCGGCGGCGGCGGGCGGCCTGTCCATGCCCTACACGACGCGCGAGGTCGAGGCCCTGCAATCCAGCGCCAATGCCGCCCCCGTGGCCTACAACAGCTATGCCCACTCCTTCGCCGGCATGGGCGTGCAGTTCATCCTGATGAGCGGCGTAGAGATGGGCATGGGCCTGCTGCTGATGCGCCGCCTGGGCCTGTGGAAGCGGCTGCGCGCGGCACCGCTGTCGCGCGCCCAGCTGCTGGGCAGTCGCATCGCCGCCAGCGCGCTGATCTCGCTGATCGTCTTCACCATCATCTACGTCGTGGCCATCGCCGCCTTCGGCGTGCGCGTGCTCGGCAGCCCGGCCGGCTTCGTGCTGGTGCTGGCCTGCTTTGCGCTGCTGACGGCCAGCTTCGGCCTGCTCATCGCGGCACTGGGCCGCACGCCCGAGGCCACACGCGGCCTGGCCATCCTGGCCACGCTGCTGATGGTCATGCTGGGCGGCGCCTGGGTACCGGCCTTCATCTTCCCGGAGTGGTTGCAGACGGCTTCGCTGGCGGTGCCGACGCGTTGGGCCGTGGATGCGCTGGATGCGATGACGTGGCGCGGTCAGCCCTTCGCCGCTGCGCTGCTGCCCAGCGCGGTGATGCTGGGCTTCAGCGCAGCCTTCGGGCTGCTGGCGATCTGGCGGTTTCGCTGGGAGGAGTGATTTTTCAGGCCCAATGACGCTGCCCACAGGAAGACCTTGCTTCGTCGCGTCAGTCCACCTGAATGACCTTGTCCGCCGCGCGCAGATATGCCAGCGCGGCCTCGGGGTCGCGCGAGCTGGCGGCGGCGGCTTCCAGTGAGTGTGTGCGGCGCAGTGCGCGGTTCAGCTCGGTGACCTCCTCGGCCGGGGCGCCGCCCAGTGCATCGGCCAGGCGCAGCGCGTCGGCCAGGTCGCGCAGCCCGCCGGTGGCCGGCGGGGTGAAGTCGGGGCACAGGCGGGCCACGAGCGAGGGATCGGTGCGCAGTGATTCGGCCAGCGCAACGAGATCGCGATCGCGCAGCGGTGCCAGGTGGCGGGTGCCGTGCAGCAGCAGCGGCGACAGCGCCTTCAACGCGCCCGAAGGCATGTTGGCGTGCAGATCTCGCAGCGTGGCCGCGGCGGCTTCGAGCTGGAAGCGGATGGCGGCCCGGGCGAATGGCAGCATCTTCGGGTCGCCCTCGCCCTGCTCCTCCACCTTGAAGCGCCACACGCTGGCCGCCGCCAGGTAGAGGTGGGAGAGCACATCGCCCAGCCGCGCGGACAGCAGCTCCATGCGCTTGAGCCGCCCGCCGAGCAGCCCCATCGCGAGGTCGGCCGTCAGCGCGTATTTGGCCGACAAGCGGGCGATGAGCCGGGCTTCCTTTTCAAGCCCTGGCGGCACACGGCCCTTCAGGCCGGCGCCGAAGAGGCTGGCGCCGAGGTTGCGCGCGACGTGGCCTGCGTGGCCGAGCAGGGCCCGGCCCAGCGCGGCTTCGTCCTTGGCCTGCACGGCAGCCATTTCGTCCATCACGTGTGGGTGGCAGCGCACGGCGCCCTGGCCGAAGATGATGAGGGCCCGCGACAGCAGGTTGGCGCCTTCCACCGTGATGGCGATGGGCGCATGCCGATAGGCCACGCCCAGCAGGTTGCTCGGGCCGCTGATGATGCCCTTGCCGCCCAGCACGTCCATGCCCGTGCTGACGGCGCGGCGGCCGGCCTCGGTGAGCTGCACCTTGAGGATGGCGCTGGCCACGCTGGGCCGCTCGCCGGCGTCGAGTGCCGCTGCCGTGTAGCGGCGCGCGGCGTCGGACGCGTACAGATCCGCCGCCGTGCGGGCTATGAGACCCGCAATGGCCTCGAAGCGCGCGATGGGCAGGCCGAACTGCTCGCGGATGCGGCCATAGCCCGTCATCACGTAGAGCGCTGTCTGCTGCATGGCCGCGCCCAACGCCGGCAACGAGATGGCGCGCCCCGCAGCGAGGCATTCCATCAGCATGCGCCAGCCCTGGCCCACCTGTGCCTCGCCGCCGATGACCCAGTCCATGGGCACGAACACATCGTCGCCGTGGATGGGCCCGTTCATGAAGGCGGAGTTCATCGGCCGGTGGCGGCGCCCGATCTCCAGCCCCGGCGTGGGCACGGGGATCAGTGCGCAAGTGATGCCGAGATGCTGCTCCGCCGGCGGGCGCGACGGGTCCACGGCTTGGAAGGCCAGCCCCACCACGGTGGCCACCGGTGCGAGCGTGATGTAGCGCTTGTCAAAGCGCACGCTGAAGCCGCGCACGGTGTGGCCGTCGATCTCGCGCTCGGTCAGCATGCCGGTGTCTGGGATGGCCGCAGCGTCGGAACCGGCGTACGGCGAGGTGAGGCCGAAGCAGGGCAGGTCGCGGCCGTCCGCCAGGCGGGGCAGGTAGTGGGCCTTCTGCGCGTCCGTGCCGTAGCGCAGCAGCAGTTCGGCCGGGCCCAGCGAGTTGGGCACCATGACCGTCACGGCGGTGGCCACGTTGACGGTGGCGATACGGGTCACCACGGCGGCGTGGGCGAAATGGCCGAAGCCCAGGCCACCCTGCTCGCGCGGGATGATCATGCCGAAGAAGCGCCGCTCGCGCAGAAAGCGCCACACCTCGGGCGGCAGGTCGTGCGCCTCGTCGATCGCAAAGTCGTCGAGCATGGCAATCAGCTCGCGCACGTCGCCGTCCAGGAAGGCCTGCTCGTCGGCCGTCAGGCGGTTGGGCGCCATGGCGAGCAGGCGGTCGAAGTCCGGCGCGCCGGCGAACAATGCGCCTTCGAAACCCACCGTGCCGGCCTCCAGCGCCGCGCGCTCGGTGTCGCCCATCTGGGGCAAGGCCTTGGCGAACGGTTCAAACGCCCAGCGACCCAGCAACGGGCCGAGCAAGCTTGCGATCACGGCTGTGGTCTCCTTGGGGCCCATGCTGCGCCAGGCGAGGGTGGCGCAGCGTCAGCCGTGTCTGATTCTCAAGATCGGCACGAACAACAAACGAAACAAACCCCTGCCTCGCCTGACGTCTCCTGGTGACCCGCGTCGAGCACAGTCAAGGCCCGTCCAACCAGCATTCAGGAGCCCTGCCATGTCTGTGCAACCGTCCCGCCCCTTTTCCTCACGCCGTGCGCTGGCCGCGCTCGTCGTCGCCTGCGCCTTCGTGTCGGGCGTTGCTCATGCAACCGATGCCACGCGAGGCATCGAGCAGGCGCTCACCACGGCGCTGCAGGACAAGCGCGGCATCACGCTCTACGTGGCCGGGCAGACGATCTCGGGCGCGGTGACGCGCATCGAACTGGGGCTGTGGGTTGAACTGCGCAATCAGCAGTTTGGCCGCATGATCGTGCGCCTGGACCGCATCGACGGCATCGCCGCGCCCTGAGCCCGAGCTCCGCGGCGGGCCCTTCTCACCGGGCGCTATCCGCAGCCGCCTTCACTGCGACTTCTTGAGTTCGATCTGCAGCGAGGTCGGCTCGCCGGCCTTGAGTTCCACGACGCCGCGACCGGACGCCCAGCCCAGCGCAATCACGTGGACTTCGGCCGCGCCCGGGGCGTTGAGAGTCAGCGAGGCTTCGCCGCGGTCATTGGTCACGAGGGAGATGCCGTCGCCGCCGCCGACCTTGACCTTCACGTCGGCGTGGCTGACGGGCTTGCCGTTGCCACTGACCTTGACGACCAGCCGGGTGGTCGATTTGTCCCGATCTCGATCCTTGTCTTTTGGCGGTTTGCCTTTTGGGGCCTCGTCGTCATTGCCGGTGGGCGCCGATGCTGCGGCGTATGCCAGGGCGTGCTGCGGACGCAGCGCCGCGGCCAGGACCAGGACGACGCCGCAAAGCAAGGAGCGGCGGCAGGGCAGTGGAATTGTGTTCATGGGCGTGCTGCCTCCTTCTCGCCGCGGTTGGCGCTGAACCTCAACATGTCGGTCAGCACGTCGTCATAGTCCTGGCGTTCCTTGAAGCTGGCGCTCGCAGCAGGAAAGACGACCAGGTGGAACTTGACGGCGCTGTTGGCTTCGCGGCTGTCCGCGGGGCCGTCCGGCACCAGGAATTCGGTGATGACGATGGAGCAGCGAAGCCCCTGCGGCAACTGCGTGTTGTCCAGCATGGGGAAGTCGTATTGGCTGACCCAGAAATGCCGGTCCACGTCTTGTTCCGAGTCCCCCGGGAAGTCGACGCGCAGCCTGACCTCCACCTCGCGGCGCTCCAGACTCACATCCACGATCTCGACCTGGAAGTGAATGGATTCGCCTTTGCCGCCCGGTGCCGCTCGTGATCGCGGCATGAGGCGCTGCAACGGGACCTTCTCGTCGATGAAGGGCTTGCCGAAGTTCTCCGCCCAACCGCCCAGTGGCTGTGGATAGCCCTTGGCGAAGCCCCGGTGCGACAGGCTGTCGACCTGCTTGGAGATCAGGTTGGCTGCGCTGAGGTCCAGTCGCTTCTTGAACTCGGCATTGCGCGGCGTGGACGAGGCGTCCTTGCCTGTCAGCTTACGGGCCACGTCCTTGAACAGAGGCGCCAGGTCCAGCGACTGGTTGAAGTTGCTCGCGAGCAGTTCGAGTTGCAGCACCTGCGTTTCGAGGTCGCCCTTCTTGGGCTCCTTCAGAAAGTTGCTGATGACGACGTTGAACATGTCCTTGCGGATCTGCGCGTCAGACTGCTCGCGCTGCGTCAGCAACTGCGCGTACAGCTTCTCGTTGCCCTCGCGCGTCTCGCGTTCCTTCTGCAGGCCAGTCAGGTAGTAGCCGCCCACCACCGTCACGATCAGCGTCACTGCCGGCATGCCGATCGCCTTGATCCACTCCAGGCGAGTGGCGCCGGTGTCCTTCTCGCCGGGCTTGCCCTTGTCTTGCGCCTTGTTGTTGACCTTGTCCGCCTCCTTGACCGTCACCGCAGCTTCTCCAGCCGCTGCCCGACGACGAAATCAAAGCGCACGGGGTTCTCGAACAGATAGACCTCGAACGGCGGGCCGATGCTGGTGCCGCGCTGCACGCGCATCTCGCACTTGCCATTCACGGGCAGGCGCAGCGCGAAGCTGCCGTTGGCATCGCTCGTCGCCTCCGTGGTGCGTGCGCCCTGCCCGAAGCGGGGGCAGGCCAGCTGAACCTGTACGGCGCCCAGCGGCCCATGGTCCGAGCGGACGGTGCCGTACAGCGCCCCTGCCATGGCGCCGAGCGGCAGCATGGCCAGGGACAGTGCGGCGAGGCGGCTGAATCGCATCGTGATCTCCTGGCGAGGCTGGCACTGTGCGCCTTCACGGCAGGCCCATCAAGCCTGCGGGAACGGCATGTCAACTGTTTTGAGGATGTGAGGATGTCTGCGGGTCCTGGCAGGGCCTGCGCTTCGTCCCGAGGCGGCGTTGGCTCACGGTTCCTCTGATCGTGTTGGTGCTGCTGCTGATGGGACGCCTGTAGGCCGGATCGCTTGGCCTGGGCGGCGCGCTCACAAGCTGTATCAACCTTGAACGTCAACCGCTCCGGTTGCCTGGCGTTCAAGGAGGGCCGATGGGATGACCTCGGCCCTTGATGAAAGCACCGACCATGACCACGCTGACCCTCGTCTTCAATGGCCCTTCGAATCAGGCCCGCAGGGCACTCGGGGGACTGCTGCAGCGCTACCGCTCTGCCTATTTTGTTGAGCGCAGCAGCAATGAATATGCGGTGACGGCAGACGACGTCACCGCCGCGGAACTCGCGACGCAACCGCTGTGGTCGGCCCAGTTGGCCCAGATTCCGGTACGTGGATGACAGACGACAGAGCTCTCGGCGGAGATCACTGAAAAGGCAAGCCGGGAGGTCTGGCCGGGGCATGCAGCACTTGGCCCGCGCGCACTGACACGGCTGGCTTGACCCCGGTAATACGTCTCCGGATCGCGCCGAATGATGGGCAAATGGTTGCGCTATCATTTTGGCATGAACCCATCTCCAAAAGCGAGCCGTCGATTCGGCCTGCTGACTGCCGTCCTGCTGCTGGCTGCGTGCGCCGGCGCGCCGCGAGACGATGCCGGCGGCACCTGGCTGGCGGCCTGGGCCAGCGCGCAGCTGGAGCAGGCGCCGCCAGCTGACGCCCCGCTCCCGTGGCGCCAGCCCCTGCGCGACGTCAGCTTGCGCCAGATCGTGCGCGTGGACGCCGCAGGTCGGGCCCTGCGGGTGCGCATCAGCAACCTCTTCGGCGCCGAGCCGCTGACCCTGGGCGCGGCCAGCGTGGCCTTGGTGGACGGCGTGGTGGTCAACGCGGCCAGCCTGCGTTCGCTTAGCTTTGGGGGTCGGCGTGAAGTCGTCGTGCCGGCGCATGCCGAGATCTTGAGCGACGTGATCGAATTCGCCGTCCCACGCCAGGCCGATGTCGCCGTGCAGATGCATGTGCAGGCCGGGCCGGCGCAGGCCAGTATGCATCCAGGTTCGCGCATCCGCAGTTGGGCGGTGCCAGGCGATCGCGTTGGCACGGCGGACTGGCCCGAGGCCGTGGCCCAGGAAGGCTGGAGACATCTGGCAGCCTTGGACGTGCGGGCTGCCAGAGTGCTGCCCGTCCTCGTCGCGACGGGTGACTCCATCACCGACGGCTATGGCGTGCCCTCGGGCAGCTACCAACGCTGGACCGATGTGCTGTCGCGTCGCCTGATGGCGGAGAAGCGGGAGGTCTCGGTCATCAACACGGGCATTGGCGGCGGGCGCCTGCTGCGCGACGGGCTCGGTCCCAACCTCGTGTCGCGTTTTGACCGCGACGTGCTGGAAAGAACCGGCACCACGCATGCCGTCGTGCTGATCGGCGTCAACGATCTCGGCGTTAGCCACCGCGGCCGGCCGACGACGCCCGAGTCTCGCGCCACGCTGCTGGCCGAGATGAAGGCGGGTTTCACTGACCTCGCCCAGCGTGCCCGCTCACGCGGCGTCTGCTTGATCGCCTCGACCGTCATGCCCTATTCGGGCAGCGGCTACTACTCACCGCAAGCCGAGAACGAGGCCGATCGCCAGGCGCTGAACGCCTGGCTGCGTGAGCCGGGACGCTTCGATGCACTGGTGGACTTTGATGCGTTGATGCGCGACCCCGCGCGTCCGGCATTCCTGCGTGCCGAGGTCGACAACGACGGCCTGCATCCGTCGCTGGCCGGCTATCGCGTGATGGCCGAAGCCTTTCCTGTCGAAGTGCTCGACGGGCGATGCCCGAAGGTCAGCGCCCCTTGAGCTGACGCCAGGCCGCGAAGTCCGCGGCCACGTCGGCATCGGTCGGTGGGTAAAGGCCCAGCACGCTGCGGCCGCCCATCACCTTGTCCTGCACATAGTCCTCAAAGACGGTCATCTCGACGGCTTCGTTCGCGATCTCGTCGGCCAGGTGGGCCGGGATGACGATGACGCCCTCGGCATCGCCGACGATCACATCACCCGGGAACACCGGCGCATCGCCGCAGCCAATCGGCTCGTTGATGGCGATGGCCTGGTGCAGCGTCAGGTTGGTCGGTGCGCTCGGGCGCGAGTGGTAGGCCGGCATGCTGTAGCGGGCGATGTCGGGGCTGTCGCGAAAGCCGCCATCGGTGACGACGCCGGCCACGCCGCGCACCATCAGCCTCGCCACCAGGATGCCGCCGGCCGACGCCGCGCGCGCGTCCTTGCGGCTGTCGATGACGAGCACCGCGCCTTCCGGGCATTCCTCGACGGCCTTGCGCTGTGGATGGGCGCGGTCCTTGAACACGCTGATGTCGTTCAGGTCCTCGCGCGCCGGCATGTAGCGCAGCGTGTAGGCCGGGCCCACCATGTTGGGCAGGCCCGGGTTCAGTGGCCTGACGTCCTGGATGAACTGACCGCGCAGGCCACGCTTGAACAGGGCGGTGCAGAGCGTGGCGGTGCTGACGCCCATGAGCTTCTTGCGGGTGTCGGGATTCATGATGGCTCTCAGTAGATGACAGGTTCGGGGACCGGTGCACCGAAGCTGGTTTCCAGGAAATCGAAGTCGCAGCCCTCATGGGCCTGCAGGATGTGGCGGGCGAACATCCAGCCGTAGCCGCGCTCGTAGCGCGCGGGCGGCGGTGTCCAGGCGGCGCGGCGCGCGGCAAGTTCCTCGTCGCTGACTTCGAGGTGGATGCGGCGGGCCGGCACGTCGACGGTGATGCGGTCGCCGGTCTTCACCAGCGCCAGCGGGCCGCCGATGAAGGCCTCGGGGCTGCAATGCAGCAGGCAGCCGCCGTAGCTGGTGCCGCTCATGCGTGCGTCGGACAGGCGCAGCATGTCCGTCACGCCGGCTTTCAGCAGCTTGGTCGGGATAGGCAGCATGCCCCACTCCGGCATGCCGGCACCCTTCGGGCCGGCGTTGCGCAGCACGAGGATGTCGTCGCCGGTCACGTCCAGGTCCGGGTCATCGACGGCGGCCTTCAGGCTCGGGTAGTCGTCGAACACGAGCGCCCGGCCGGTGTGCTGCAGCAGATGCGGCGCCACGGCGCTGGGCTTGATGACGACGCCGTCCGGCGCGAGGTTGCCGCGCAGCACGGCCAGCGCCCCTTCGGCGTAGATGGCGTTGTCGAGTGGCCGGATCACATCGGCATTGAACACCTCGGCGCCAGCGACGTTCTCGCCCACCGTGCGGCCGTTGACGGTCAGCGCGCCGAGGTCGAGCTTGTCCCGCATGACGTTCATCAGCGCGGGCAGCCCGCCGGCGTAGAAGAAGTCCTCCATCAGGTAGGCATCCCCGCTGGGCCGGATGTTGGCGATGACGCCGACATGGCGGCTGGCCGCGTCGAAGTCGTCCAGCGTGACCGGCAGCCCGGCGCGGCGGCTGATGGCGACCAGATGAATGATGGCGTTGGTGCTGCAGCCCATGGCCATGGCCACGGCAATCGCGTTGGCGAAGCTGCCCTTGCTGAGCAACTTCGCTGGCGTCAGGTCCCCCCATACCATCTGCACGATGCGCCGGCCGCATTCCGCCGACATGCGGATGTGGTTGGCGTCTGGCGCGGGGATGCTGCTGGCGCCCGGCAGCGTGAAGCCCAACGCCTCGGCAATGCCCATCATCGTGGCCGCCGTGCCCATCGTCATGCAGGTGCCGTGGCTGCGCGCGATGCCGGCCTCCATCTCGGCCCAGGCCTGGTCACTCAGGCGGCCGGCGCGGCGTTCGTCCCAGTACTTGAAGGCGTCCGACCCCGAGCCCAGCACCTGGCCGCGCCAGTTGCCGCGCAGCATCGGGCCGGCCGGCAGGTAGATGCAGGGCAGGCCCATGCTGAGGGCGCCCATCAAGAGGCCGGGCGTGGTCTTGTCGCAGCCGCCCATCAGCACGGCGCCGTCCACCGGGTGGCTGCGCAGCAGCTCCTCGGTCTCCATCGCGAGGAAGTTGCGATAGAGCATGGACGTCGGCTTGACCATGCTTTCGCTGAGCGAAATGGCCGGCAGTTCCAGTGGCCAGCCGCCCGCTTGCAGGACGCCGCGCTTGACGTCCTCCACCCGCTGCTTGAAGTGGCTGTGGCACTGGTTGGCATCGCTCCAGGTGTTGACGATGGCGATGACGGGTTTGCCGATGAAGTCCTCGGCGGCATAGCCCATCTGCAGCACACGGCTGCGATGGCCGAAGCTGCGGAAATCGTCCTTGGCGAACCAGCGCGCACTGCGCAGCTCTTCGGGTGTCTTGGTCATGGGCAGCGAATTCATCGGGCGATGGCGTCGAACTCCAGGCGCATCCAGCGCGCCAGCGTCTGGCCGGGGCGCAGGATGCAGCCCTGCTCGCGCCAGGCCGGGTGGTTGGGCGCGTCCGGGAAGAACTGCGGCTCCAGCGCGATGCCGGCATGGCGTGAAAAGGGCAGGCCGTCGCGGCCCTTGGCATGGTGCACGAAATTGCCGCTGCAGACCTGCAGGCCAGGGTAGTTGGTGAAGAGTCGCATGGCCAGGCGCCCGTCGGCCGAGACCAGCGCGGCGGCGGGCGCCTCGCCGCGTGCGGCGTTCTCGTCCAGCACGAAGCAGTGGTCGTAGCCGCTGCCGCGCGCCTGCTGCTCGCCCTGGCCCAGGCCATCGCCGATGAGGCGTGGCTGACGCAAATCGAAGGGCGTGCCGTTGACCGGGGCGACTTCGCCGGTCGGGACCATGTCGGGCCGCACCGGCAGCATCGCGCTCGCGGCCACCTGCAGCCGATGGCCGAGCACGGGCGCTGCCGAGCCGTCGAGATTGAAGTAGGGATGGCTGGTCAGATTGACCGGGCAGGGCGCGCTCACGCGGGCGCCGAAGTGCAGCGTGAGGACTGGGCGCTGCGGGTCCAGGCGGTACTCGACTTCGGCGCTCAGTGCACCGGGGTAGCCCTGGTCGCCATCGGGCGAATGCAGGGCCAGGCGCAGGTGGTGCGTACCATGGTCGACGACCGTCCAGCTGCGGCGGTCGAAGCCATCCGGACCGCCGTGCAGCTGGTTCTCGCCCTCGTTGGCGACGAGCCGATGCGCGCGCCCGTCCAGCGTGATGGCGGCGCCGCCGATGCGGTTGGCATAGCGGCCGACGATGGCGCCAAAGAAGCCGGGCTCGCGCAGGTGATCGGCCGGCATCGCGTGCCCGAGCACGACCTCACGCCGACTGCCATCCGGCATGGGCGCGAGGCAGGACAGCCAGCGCGCACCGAAATCGCTGACCTGGATCTGCAGGCCGCCAGCCGTGCCGAGCGTGAAGACCGCGGGATCGGCTGCTGAACCCTTGGTGCTCATCGAGGCAAGTAGTCGAAGCGGGTGAAGTCAGCCGTTCGGGCGCGGCCGCTGGTGTCGAAGGCCAGCATGCCGATGAAGGCGCCGGTGAAGGAGGCATGCTCGGCGCGGCCGCCTTCGTCGGAGATGACGCTGGCGTCCAGCACCGGCCCCACGGGCTGCCAGCCCTGGCCCCAGTCGGCGAGGAACTGCAGATGCGGGCCGTCGATGTCGGCAGCGAGTTGCACCGGGCCCTCAGCGGGCAAAGGCACGGGTTCGCCGAGGGGGAACTGCAACCGGTTGTCCGGCCAATCGCCGGGGCAGGACAGGATGCTCAGCACGCGGCCCAGCCCGTCCGCCCAGGTGATGAGGAGGGCGTGGAACTTGTGGCGGTTGTAGTAATGGGTCAGGCCCGCGGCCTGTTGGTAGGTGTCGGGAGAAAAAGCCGCCACCGTCGTCTCGGCGCGCAAGCCGGCATCCTCCTGGCGCCGCGCCACCAGGCTTTGCTCAAACCAGCTGCCCACCGACTCGCGCCCGGTCAGCCGCAGTGCGCCGCCGGTGAGCGTGAACAGCCGGTCAGGCTCGGGCGTGCGCAGCCACTGGAATTCCTGCGGCAGGCGCGGGCAGTTGACGAAGCTGCGCCGCACGGCTTCGCGCGGCAGCGGCTGCGCATCAGTGGGCGCAGCCACCTCGACGGCCGGCACCATGCCGCCGTCGGCGAGGTAGAGCCAGTCGTCCTCACCCCAGACGCAACGTTGGATGGCCGTCTCGCGGCCGCGCGGCGAGCGCCGCGTGCCCGGCAGCGGCCGGCCGCAGAGGTGGGCGAGGTAGACGCTGCCGTCGGCCAACTGCACGACCTGGCCGTGGCCGGCGCGCTGCAGCGGCGCGTCGGGTGCGTCCTTGCTGCTGACGACGTGCCGCTGGGGGTGGGTCTCGTAGGGGCCATGCAGCGCGCGCGAACGCGCCAGCGTCACCGCGTGGCCGTAGCCGGTGCCGCCCTCGGCCGTCATCAGGTAGTACCAGCCCTGGCGCTTGAAGAGGTGCGGCCCTTCGACCAGGCCCAGCGGCGTGCCGCGGTAGATGTTGGTGACCGACCCGACGAGCTGGCGGCGTTCGGCGTCCCATTCCTGCAGCAGGATGCCGGCGAATGCGGAGGCCTTGGGCTGGCCGCCGATGGAGCCGGTGCGGTGGTCCCACAGCATGTTCAGGAACCACTTGCGGCCATCTTCATCGTGGAAGAGGGAGGGATCGAAGCCCGACGAGTTCACGTAGACCGGGTCGCTCCAGGGGCCCTCGATGCTGGGCGCCGTGACGATGTAGTTGTGCGCATCCTTGAAGTTACCCTCGAAGCGCTTCACATCGGTGTAGACCAGCCAGAACAGGCCGTCCGCGTAGGACAGGCAGGGCGCCCAGATGCCGCAGGAGTCCGGGTTGCCGCGCATGTCGAGCTGGCTCTTGCGGTTCAGCGGGCGCGTCACCAGCGTCCAATTGACGAGGTCGCGCGAGTGGTGAATCTGCACGCCGGGGTACCACTCGAACGTGGAGGTTGCGATGTAGAAGTCATCGCCGACGCGGCAGAAGGAGGGGTCCGGATTGAAGCCGGGCAGCACGGGGTTGTGGATCATGAATCGTGGCCTGCTGGACGTGGGCAGTGCGGGCGGCTTCGAAAAGGTTACGCTACCATAAATAGACTGAAGCGCGCCTTTATGGAATTCATCATGGCGACGTGCATCAGGCAGAAGTGGGCTGAGATACCAGGGAAAATCCCGATCAGCCCCCGCGATCATCTTTGTGCTTTAAAACTGATTGCGTAAACATCAATGGCCAAAGAGCGTCCCGTGCCAGGACGCCGGGCGTGGAGACTAGCGGTGATTCGTCGTGTTTTGAAAATCCTCGCGGGGCTGCTGGTCGCGGCTGGTGTTTGCGTGCCCGCCCTGGCTTGCGACGCACCCGTGTCGGTCTGCGCGCGCGACCCCGGTCGCGCGCTGGCGCTGGTGAAGGCGGGCCAGGCGGCTGGCGTTGTTGTCGATGCTGCGGCTGATCCGGCGCTCCAGCATGCGAGCCGCAACTTCGCGGCGGACCTGGAGCGCGTGTCGGGCAAGCCGGCAGCGCTGCTGAACCGTATCGCCGACGCGCGCGGCGAAATCGTGGTCATCGGCGAGCTGGGGCGCAGCCCCATGCTGGACGATCTCGTCGCCCGCCGCAAGCTCAAGCTCGACGGGCTCAAGGGCCGCTGGGAGGCCTTCCGCCAGGTGGTCGTCGAGCAGCCCTGGCCGGGCATCGCCCGTGCCCTCGTCATCGTCGGTTCGGACCGCCGCGGCGCGGTCTTCGGCACCTACGACCTGTCGGCCCGCATGGGCGTCAGTCCCTGGGCCTGGTGGGCGGACGTGCCGGTGGAAAAGAAGACCGATGTCTTCGTCACCGCGGGCGCCCGTGACGACCAGCCCCAGGTCAAGTACCGCGGCATCTTCATCAACGACGAGGCGCCGGCGCTGAGCACCTGGGCGCAGGCCAGGTTCGGCGGCGCCAACTCGGCCTTCTATGCCCATGTCTTCGAGCTGATCCTGCGCCTGCGCGGCAACTACCTGTGGCCGGCCATGTGGGCGCCGCGCGCCTTCAATGCCGACGACCCGAGGAACATGGTGCTGGCCGACGAGATGGGCGTCGTCATGGGCACCTCCCACCACGAGCCGATGTCGCGGGCTCATGACGAATGGGCGCGCTCCAAGGGCGGCGCCTGGGACTACGCGAAGAACCCCGAGCAGCTGCGCGAGTTCTGGCGCGGCGGCATCCAGCGCACGATGGGCCGGCCCGGCGGCAAGGCCTTCGACACCCTCGTCACCGTGGGCATGCGCGGCGACGGCGACGAGCCGATGAGCGAGGGCACGGCCACCGCACTGCTCGAAAGCGTCGTGCGCGACCAGCGCAAGATCATTGCCGACGTGACCAGCCAGCCGGCCGAGAAGACGCCGCAGATGTGGGCCCTCTACAAGGAGGTGCAGGACTACTACGACAAGGGTATGCAGGTGCCCGACGACGTGCTGCTGCTGTTTGCCGACGACAACTGGGGCCAGATCCGCCGCCTGCCGGTGAAAGACCTCGACCGCAAGGGCGGCTACGGCGTGTACTACCACTTCGACTACGTGGGCGGGCCGCGCAACTACAAGTGGCTCAATACCAACCAGATCGAGAAGACCTGGCAGCAGATGAACCTGGCCCACGAGCGCGGAGCGGACGCGCTGTGGATCGTCAACGTCGGCGACATCAAGCCGATGGAGTTCCCGATCAGCTTCTTCCTCGACATGGCCTGGTCGCCCACGCGCATGACGCCGGCGGCGTTGGCGGCCTACCCGCGCGACTGGGCGGCGCGGACCTTCGGCGGCGCTCAAGCCGCGGAGATCGGTGAGCTGGTCACTCGCTACAGCCAGTATGCGGCACGGCGCAAGCCTGAGCTCGTCGACGCGGGCAGCTTCCGTCTCGGCAACGCCTCGCCCGATGCGCTGGATGGCGGCGACTTCGGCCGCCGCGTCGCCGAATGGGAGGTGCTGGAAGCGCGCGTGGCGAAGGTCAAGGCGGGGCTGAAGGCCGACCAGCTCGACGCCTACTTCCAGTTGGTCGAGCACCCCGTGCTGGCGATGGCCAACCTCTACCGGCTGCACTACGCGGCGGCATGGAACCGCAAGCTGGCTGCGGCGGGTGACGCACGCGCCGATGTCTTTGCCGACCGCGCCGAGGCTGCTTTCCAGCGCGACCAGGCCATCGCCGACCAGTACCACGCCCTCGCGAACGGCAAATGGGCCGGCATGATGCTGCAGACCCATATCGGCTACACGAGCTGGCAGCAGCCGGACAAGAACATCATGCCGGCGGTGAAGCGCGTGGCGGGCAGCGCCGATCCGGCCGAAGTTCAACGCCAGCTGGAGCGCGCCACGGCAGAACCGTCGAACGCGATCACGCTGGAGGCGATTCGGTTCAGCCGCGCCATCAACGGCCAGGGCCTGACCTGGACGGTCATCCCCAACCTCGGCCACGGCCTGGGCGCTGTGACGGCCTTGCCGCAAGGCCACGCGCCGACAACGCTGGCCGATGGCGTGCGGCTGGAGTACGACGTCGACACGTCGCATGCCGGCGACACGCTGCTCAGCCTGCACATGGTGCCGACGCTGGACACGCGCAATGCGGGCGGCATCCGCCTGGCCGTGGCCGTCGACGAGTTGCCGGCGCAGGAGCTCAAGCTGAACCTGGTGCCGACTGCAGGCCCCGAGCTGAGCCGCGGCGAGAAGGACTGGGCGCAGGCCGTCAAGGACAACGGCTTTGTGCTCAGCGCACGCTTTGCCAGCCTGCAGCCCGGCCGCCATGTCATCAAGGTCTGGCGCCTCGATGACAACGCGGTGCTGCAAAAGCTGGTGCTGGCACCGCTGGCCTCGGTCACCCTCCCGCCGCGTGGCGCGGCACATACCGGCAACTACCGCAACCTGCTGCGCGAGATCCGCCCCAGCGTGACCGAGGCCGACATCGACGCCAGGCTGGCCGGCTACTGGCAGTCGCTGTTCGAGGGCGACGCCGAGCACCGTGTCGTCTACCCCGCGCCCGCCACACCTGACGGCCCGGCCGCCTATGTGCTGGACGTCAACAACGCCGATGTGCGCAGCGAGGGCATGTCCTACGGGATGATGATTGCCGTGCAGATGGGCCGCAAGGCGGAGTTCGACGCGCTGTGGAACTGGGCCGCCACGCATATGCGCTACCGCACGGGCCCGCGCGCCGGCTACTTTCGCTGGCAATGCCAGCCCAAGGGCTGCGACAAGGACACCGTGCCCGCGTCCGACGGCGAGGAGTACTTCGCCACGGCGCTGCTGATGGCGGCCGCCCGCTGGGGCAATGGCCAGGGCCTGTACGACTACAACGCCCAGGCCCAGGCCTTGCTCAGCACCATGCTGCACAAGGAGCAGATGAACGGCGGCATCGTCGATGGCGTGCGCTCGATGTTCTCGCCCGAGCGCGGCCAGGTCGTCTTCGTGCCTATCGGCAAGGCGGCCGACTTCAGCGACCCGTCCTACCACCTGCCCGCCTTCTACGAGATTTGGGCCCGCCGCGCCGCCAAACCCGAGGACCGCGAGCGCTGGGCCGAGATCGCCGGGATCAGCCGCGCCTACTTCTCCGTGGCGGCTCATCCCAGGACCGGCCTGACGCCCGACTACGCCGAATTCGACGGCCGCCCCCGGGTGCACGAGGGCCATGAGGACTTCCGCTACGACGCCTTCCGCACGGCGGTGAACTGGAGTGTCGACCAGGCCTGGTGGGACAAGAACCCGGACGCCGCGGGCTTGAGCCGCAAGCTGCTGGGCTTCTTCGCTTCGCAAGGCAATGGCGGCAAGCCCTATCCCCATCTCTACGCGCTGGACGGCAAGCCCTTGAACGACGAACCCTCCAGGGGCCTGATGGCCAGCAATGCCGTCGCGGCCTTACTCGTCGACAAGCCGCTGGGTGCGCGCTTCGTCAACGATCTCTGGGCGCTGGAGCCGCCCGCCGGCCAATGGCGTTACTACGACGGCCTGCTGCAGTTCATGGCGCTGCTGCATGTCACGGGGCGCTTCAAGGCTTGGTGAGCGCGTCGACCCCTTGCCTATGATGCCCACCGTGCGCGCTGTGGTGCGCCGGACCCAAGGGATGCCATGAAAAACAAGACGCAAAGCCGGGCGCTGTCAGCCGCCCTGCTGCTGGCTCTGGCCGTTAGCCAGGCTTTCGCCCAAACGCCCCCCGCTCCGCCGGCCTCCGGCGCCTCGGCGCCCGCTGGCGCAACGCGCCCGGCGGCGCCCGACGTGACCGAGCCCAAGCCCTTCGACAAGGTCATCACGGCCGAGGCCAAGACGCAGGAGGGCCTGTTCCGCGTCCACAACCTCAAGAACAAGCTCTATTTCGAGATCCCCAAGGCCTTGCTGGAGCAGCCGCTGCTGATGGTGGCCAACGCCACCGCCGTGCCCGCGGGCCAGGATCATGTGGGGCGCAC
Source organism: Roseateles sp. P5_E4 (assembly GCF_054049255.1). Classification (NCBI taxonomy): domain Bacteria; kingdom Pseudomonadati; phylum Pseudomonadota; class Betaproteobacteria; order Burkholderiales; family Sphaerotilaceae; genus Roseateles; species Roseateles sp. P5_E4. Next base: position 372,660 of record NZ_JBFUMS010000002.1, read on the forward strand.
ACTCAACCAGGACGTGCTGCGCTTCGTGCTCAAGCAAAACCGCGTGATGCTGCAGCTCGTGTCGCACGATGCGGTGAGCGCGCCGGGCAGCCCGATCGCGGACGCCGTGCGCCTGTCCCAGCGGGATGCCATCCTGGCGGTGTTTCCGGTGGAGGCTTTCGGCAAGGACGGCGCGCCGGTGATTGAGGTCACGCGGCTGTTCAACTCCGAAGTGGGCGATTTCAGCGCCCGTGCCATGGTGCGCGGCGGCGTGGACAGCAGCCGCAGCTACGTGGAGCAGACCAAGGCCTTCCCCGGCAGCGTGCGGGTGGACGCGGTGCATACCTACACCGTCATGCCGACGCCCATGCCCACGATACCGGGCCTGCCCGTGCTGCCGCAGATGCAGGCGGCGCGCAGCGTGTCGCTCAACCTGGCCTACAGCATCGTGCAACTGCCCCAGCAGCCCATGATGCCGCGCCTGCTGGACGACCGCGTGGGCTTCTTCAGCGTCAGCCGCACCGACTTCGGCGCCGGCGCGCACGAGGTCCGGCGCGAGCGCCTGATCACCCGTTGGAGGCTGGAGAAGAAGGACCCCGGCGCCGCGGTGAGCGAGCCGGTCAAGCCCATCGTCTGGTACATCGACAGGGCCACGCCCACCTCGCTGGTGCCCTATGTGAAGAAGGGCGTCGAGGCCTGGAACGAGGCCTTCGAGGCCGCGGGCTTCAAGAACGCCGTGCAGGCGCGGCCATTCCCCACGCCCGAGGAAGACCCGGAGTTCGACCCCGAGGACGTGCGCTACAGCGTCATCCGCTGGGTGCCGTCGCCCACCGCCAATGCCTACGGCCCGCACCTGGCAGACCCGCGCAGCGGCGAGATCCTGAACGCCAACATCGTGATGTTCCACAACATCGTCCAGCTGCAGCGCGACTGGTACGTCACGCAGGTGGGCCCGCTGGACCCGCGCGCCCGCAAGCTGCCGCTGCCGGATGACCTCATGGGCGACCTGGTGGCTTTCGTCGTCACGCACGAGGTGGGGCATTCGCTGGGCTTCCCGCACAACATGAAGGCCAGCTCCCTGTACCCGGTGGACAAGCTGCGCGACCCCCAGTGGCTCAAGACCATGGGCCATGTGCCCACGCTGATGGATTACAGCCGCTTCAACTACCTCGTCCAGCCGGAGGACAACGTCGATCCCGCGCTGCTGATTCCCAAGATCGGCCCCTACGACGTGTTCGCCACCCGCTGGGGCTACACCCCCATCCCCAGCGCCAAGACGCCCGAAGAGGAGCGCCAGCAGCTCAACCTGTGGGCGCGCGAGCAGGACGGCAAGCCCTGGCTGCGCTTCAGCGCGCCCAAGGCCGAGGGCGGCGACTTCGGCGAGAACGCCGAGGCCGTCGGCGATGCGGACGCCGTGGCCGCCACCACGCTGGGCATGCGCAACCTGGAGCGCGTGGTCAAGATGCTGCCGGGCCTCGTGCCGCAGGACGGCAAGGACGACAAGACCCTGGAGGATCTCTACCGCGCCACCTGGACGCAGTGGCTGCGCGAACTCAGCCACGTGGCGGCCATCGTGGGCGGCTACGGCGTGCAGAACAAGCACAACGACCAGCCCGGCGCCATTGCCACGCCCGTGCCTCGCGCCCAGCAGGTTCGCGCGGTGAAGTTCCTGACCGGCCAACTGCTGGCCACCCCGCCATGGCTGCTGGACCCGGCCGTGACCCAGCGCCTGCGCGCGTCCGAGCCACCCGGCATGGTCAGCACCTCCCAGCGCAGCCTGCTGCGCATGATGCTGGACCCTGCCCGCACACAGCGCCTGGCAGCCCAGGAGGCGCAGTTCGGCGCCCAGGCCTACCGCCTGGACGAGCTGTTGTCCGAGCTGCGCCGCGGCGTGTTCACCGAACTCGCCAGCGGCGCTGCCATCGCCGCGCCGCGCCGCGGCCTGCAGCGCCACTATGTCGACACCCTCGCTGCGCGCCTCAATTTCACCGGCCTCAGCATTGCCGGCCTGATGGGCCTGGACGACGGCCAAGCCGTGGTGAGGGCCGAGCTGCGCGATCTCAAGGGTGTGATCAGTGCCAAGGCCACCAGCGGGGACCGCATCCAGCGTGCCCATCTGCAAGGCCTGGTGGACACCATCGACAAGGCCCTGGACCCCAGGTTCGCCCCTGCCGCCAACCCGCTGGCTTCGCTGCTGCGCGTCATCGGCTACCAGGCCGCGGATGCCTGGGAGCCCGCGGATCAATCGCAGTGCTGGCCCTGGCCTGCGCTGCTGCCCGGGCAGGACAGCGACTGATGCGGCCTGCCGCCCTTGGCTCGGCCGGGCGCTTTGAAACGCTTACAAAATAAGGCTAGTGGAATCCAAGTGGATGGTTGCATGATGGCGCCATGCCTGCCACACCTTTGCTCTCGCCCAAGGCGGCCAAGCCTGTCGACGAAAAGCTCACCCTCAACATCGGCTGCGTCGACCTGGGCCAGATCGACCTGCTGGTGCAGGAGGGTTTCTATGCCAACCGCAGCGACCTGATCCGCACGGCCATTCGCAACCAGATCGCCACCCACGCGGACGTGGTGCGCCAGGTCGTTTCGCGCAAGAGCATCGTGCTGGGCATCCAGCAGTTCAGTGCCGCAGACCTGGCGGAGGTCCAGGCGGCGGGGCAGAAGCTGCAGATCCGCGTGCTGGGCCTCGCCGTCATCGCGCCCGATGTCACGCCGGAACTGGCGCTCGCCACCATCGAGTCGCTGACCGTGCTTGGCGCCCTCCACGCCAGTCCCGCCGTCAAAACGGCCCTGGTCGGGCGGCTGCTTTAAGCCGGGCCGCTCGACTCTTGAAAGTCCCCATGCATCCGCAATTCGGTCAATTGATGAAGAACGCCACCGCGCTCACGCGTGCCGGCGACCTGCAGGCCGCGATGGCGGCCATCACCGAGGCGCTGGAACGCAGCGCAGCGCCGGTTCGCCCCTCCCCACCGCTGGATGGCGCCGTCATTGACGTCGAAGCGCGTGTCATTGAAGAAGGGATGCCGGCGGCCGCTCCTGAAGTCAGCGCGAACTCGCAGTTCGTCAGCGGCCACTACACCCATCGCGCTGGTGTACGCGACTACCGCCTGTTCATCCCGCCGGCCCAGGCTGACAAGCCGCGCGCGCTGGTCCTCATGCTGCATGGCTGTACGCAGAATCCCGACGACTTCGCCAAGGGCACGCGCATGAACGCGCTCGGTGCCGAATACAACGCGCTGGTGCTTTACCCGGCACAGGCGCGCCAGGCCAATGTGCAGGGCTGCTGGAACTGGTTCAAGCACAACCACCAGGGCCGCAACCGCGGCGAACCCGCCTTGTTGACCGCGATGGTTCAGCACATCGCTGCCAGCCACGGCGTCGACGCCAAACACATCTTTGTGGCCGGCCTGTCCGCCGGCGGCGCGATGGCGGCGATCCTGGCCGACACGCACCCAGACGTCTTCGCCGCGGCAGGCGTGCACTCCGGGCTCGCTGCCGGTGCGGCGCGCGACCTGCCGGGCGCACTGGCCGCGATGCAGGGCCGGAGCAGCCCCACGCCGTCGGACAAGGCCAAATCCGGCGTGCGCATGATCGTCTTCCACGGCGATGCCGATGCCACGGTCCATCCGAGCAATGCCGACCAGGTGGCGGCCACCCACGGCTGCACCGCCGTCAGCGTGGATGAACAGCAAGGTCTCCAGCGCGGCGGGCGTTTTTGCAGGCGGCGGCTGCACAAGGACGCGCAAGGCCAGGTCGTGACCGAGCAATGGCTGGTGCGGGGTGCCGGCCACGCCTGGTCGGGCGGTGATCCGTCGGGCTCCTACGCGGACGCTCGTGGGCCCGATGCCAGCGCGGAAATGATGCGTTTCTTCTTCGAGCGCTGAGCGCAGCGCTCAGGCCGCCGCAGCAGCCACCGGCCGCCGTGGCAGGCGCATGAACATCAGCGCCGACAGGAAGGCGCCCATGCCTAGCGCAAACGCGCCGATGAAGAGCCAGGCGTAGCTCGAGAACGAGTCGTAGATCAGCCCGCCCAGCACCGGCCCCAGCGCCATGCCGATGCTGCTGGCCATGGTGGTGCCGCCGATCACCGTGCCCATCATGCGCAGCGGGAAGTTCTCGCGTGCGATGACGGCGAACAGCGGCATCACGCCGGCGTAGGTGAAGCCGAACAGGGCGGCCACGGTGTAGAAGCTTTTCAGCTCGCGCGCATACAGATAGCCCAGCACCACCACCGCCTGAGCCAGCAGGGCCAGCACCAGGGTGCGGGCGGCACCGAAGCGGTCGCCCAGCAGCCCGAACACGAGGCGGCCGCCCATGCCCGCCAGCCCCTCCAGGCTGTAGATCGACACGGCGGCCATCAGCGGGATGCCGCAGGTGACGGCATAGCTCACGGTGTGGAAGATCGGCCCGGAGTGGGTGGCGCAGGTCAGGAAGCTGGTCAGCACCAGGATCAGGAAGGGTGCCGAGCGCACCGCCTGGCCGACGGACATGCCGGGTTCCTGCGCCTGGCCCGGTGTAGTGGCGGCCGCCGTCAGCGCCGGTGGCCGGCGCACGAGCATCGCTGCCGGCAGCATGATGACGGCCACCAGCGCCGCGACGATCTGCAGCGTGCTGCGCCAGTCGTGGCCCTGCACCAGCCAGGCCACCAGCGGCGACATGGTCAGCGGTGCCATGCCCATGCCTGCCGAGACCAGGGACACGGCCAGGCTGCGCCGCGTATCGAACCAGCCGGTGACGCAGGCCATCAGCGGCGCAAAGATCGCCGCCGCGCTGACGCCGACGATGGCACCGAAGCAGAGCTGGAAAGCCACGAGCGAGGTGGCGAGGCTGGCCAGCACGAGGCCCGCGGTGAGGAGCAGGGCACCCGTCACCACCACGAGGCGCGGGCCGACGCGATCGGACAGGGCACCCCAGAACATGCTGCCGACGGCCAGCGCCACGAAGGCGACCGTCATGGCGGTGGAGATGCCCGTGGTGGACCAGCCCGTGTCCAGGGCGATGGGCCGCAGCAGCACCGGCAGGGAAAACAGCGCGCCGATCGCCACGCAGCCGAGCAGGCCGCCCGCGGCGACGACGATCCAGCGGTAGTGCTCGCGCAGGGACGTTGACCAGGAGGGCATGGCCGGTCCTTTCTTCAGGAAATTGAATGGGTGCAGCCCTCTCCGGGGCCGTCGATCTGGCGCAGTTCGCACGCGAGGTCCCAGCCGGTGCCATGCAGACGCAGGAAGCGCTGGGTCAGCTCGAATGCCTCGGCACGGGAGGGCGCCTCGAAGATGGCGTAGCCGGCGATGACCTCCTTGGTCTCGGTGAAGGGGCCGTCCACCACCGAGAGCTGGCCGTCGCGGTGCAGGCGCACGCGCATGCCTTCCGAGGAGGGCCGCAGCCCGGCGGTGCTGACCAGCTGCCCCGAGCGGGTCAGCTCGTCGATCAGCTGGCCCATGTCGGCCATCAACTGCTCGGTGGGGCCTTGGCCGGTAGTTTCGTCGGCGCGGATCATCGAAAGGAATCGCATGGTCGGGTCTCCAGAGGCAGGGTGCGGCAGAAGAATTCCGCCGTCTCACCCCACGACGAACGACGGCCCGTGAAATCGACAAGCGATCTGGCCCGACCTCTGCGCTTGCTCAATTGCAGATGTTGATGCACGATTGCACACCGATTGACAACGCTGTCATTTCTGTTTGATGGTTCGATGAAAAGTCACTCCCCCTCTTCCCATGCCGCCACCCTGCGCATGGTGGCCGACGCCTCCGGCGTGTCGACGACGACGGCCTCGCGCGTGATCAACAACGCGCCGCATGTGCGCCCCGAAAAGCGCGACGCCGTGCTCGCGGCCATCGCGCGGCTGGGCTTCGTGCCCAACACGATCGCGCGGGCGCTGGCCGATGGGCGCTCCCGCACCATCGGCATCGTCGTGCAGCACTTCGAGAGCCCCTGCTATGCCTGGACGCTGCGCGGCGTCGAGGAGGCGTTGTCCAAGGCTGGCTATGGCCTCGTCGTCGCCAGCGGGCATTGGGACCGGCGCGAGGAGGAGCGTTGCGTGCAGTCGCTGAAGGCGCGCCGCGTGGACGGCATCATCGTGCTGACCGGCACGCTGGACGACCGCTTCCTGACCGAGCTGGCCCTGGAGCTGCCGGTCGTGGCCACGGGCCGGGAACTGCGGGCGCCGGGCCTGCACAGCCTGCACTCCAACGACTTCGAGGGCGCCCGGGCCGCCACACGGCATCTGCTGCAGCGTGGCCATCGGCGCATCGCCCACATCACCGGCGACCCGACCCACCCGGACGCGCTGGAGCGCGAGCAGGGCTACCGGGCCGCGCTGGAGGAGGCCGGCATTGCGCTGGACCGGGCGCTGGTGCAGCGGGGCAACTACCAGGAAGCCAGCGGCGAGCGCGCCGCGGAAGACCTGCTGCGCCGCGGCATCGAGTTCTCGGCCCTCTTCGCCGCCAACGACCAGATGGCCACCGGCGCCGCCCAGGCGCTGTACCGGCACGGCCTGCGCATTCCCGAGGACGTGTCCGTCGTCGGCTTCGACGATGTGCTGGCCGCGGCCCACGCCTGCCCGCCGCGCACGACAGTCAACCTGTCGCCGGCCGAGCTGGGGCGCCGCGCGGTCGCGGCCATGCTGGACCTGCTGGCGCATCGCCGGCCCAGGGCCGTCGCGCCCGAGCCCGAGTTGGTGGTGAGGTTGTCAACGCGCTTTGTCTGAAGCCATGGCGCCTGCATGGCCGGCGGATGTAATTGGCACAGCGTCCTACAACACTGCGAACCTCAGCGTCGCATGGTGGGAGCTTTCCACTCCCGGAGACCGCCATGCCCCGAGGTGACAAATCGTCGTACACCGACAAGCAGAAACGCCAGGCCGAGCACATCGAAAGCGGCTATGAACACCGCGGCGTGCCCAAGGAAGAAGCCGAGGCCCGCGCCTGGGCGACGGTGAACAAGGAGACCGGCGGCGGCAAGAAGTCGGGCTCAGGCCGCGGCCAGCCCGAGAACCACGAGCCCTCGCGCAAGGGTGGCCGCCTGGGTGGCAAGGCCGCGGCCAGCCGCACGGCGGCTGAGCGCTCGGCTTCGGCTCGCAAGGGCGCCGAGACCCGCAAGCGCAACGCCGCGGCACGCACGCATCATTGAGGCTGTCATCGACGGCGGTGCCGAGCAGGCGGTCAAATGGACCGCTGGGTATCGCGCGCTCCTCGACAGGCTTCAATGACCACCCTCCCATTCCCGACCAGAAGTCCCGCGCCGATGGCGCGTTCAGCGTCGATTCGTCGGGCGCTGCTGTTCCTGTTGATCTGTGCGCCGATCTGGGCAGTGCCGAGCCTCGTCGGTGTCGGGCATCCGATCGTGCTGGTCGCGGCCGTCGTCGCGCTGAGCCATCTCTTCCTGCGATACGAGGGGCGCTCCCTCGCGACGCTGGGCCTCGATGCGTCATGGCGCCGGCTGGGGCAGCTCGTCGCGGGGTTCGCGGCCGGGGCGCTGCTCATCGTGATGATCGCGCTCGTGACGCGGCTCGCGCTGCCCTTTCCCTGGGCGTGGAATCCGCGCTTCAGCGTAGGAATGGCGGCGTGGTCGCTGCTCTGGCTGCTGTGCGGCAATGCGGTCGAGGAGCTCGTGTTCCGCGGCTACAGCTTCGAGCGGCTCATCGCGGGATGGGGCCACTGGCAGGCTCAGCTCGTCACCGCGCAGCTGTTCGCGGTGTTCCACGTCGTCAACGGCTGGCCCTGGCAGGTGGCGCTGCTGGGCACCACGGTGGGCTCGCTGTTGTTCGGGCTGGTGTTCGTGCGCTGGCGCAGCGTTCCCGCGGCGGCGGGCGTGCATGCCGCGGTGAACTGGACGCGGGACCTGCTGCTGACTGATCCGCCGACCGTGAAGACGCTGCTGGCACCGCTCTCGCCACGGCCATGGACGGCGGGCGAGCAGCTGAGCACGATGCTGCTGATGGACGGGGCCTTCCTGCTCGTGTGCATCGCGCTTGCGATCTCGATCAGGCGCCGACGGCTCTCAACCGCTCAGTCGGGGTAGCGCCGGCCCTGCGTCTCCAAGGCCCAGCTGTCGCTGCGCCAAGGCGCCATCGGCAACCCGTCGCCGCCGATCAGGTTGGCCTCGCTGGGGTTGTCGACCCAGGCATAGCGCGCCGCCACCGGCGCGGCCACGGCCGGGCTGCTCAACACGATGACGTCGGTGCCCTCCAGCCGCGCCTGGGCCGGATGCCAGCGCTGGTCAGCACCCGCCAGCAGGAAGCCGCGCAAGGCTTCGCCGGCCCGGGCCGTGCGCAGGCCGCCGGCGGTCTGCGCAAAACGCAGCCGCAGCTCATTGCCGCGCACCTCGGTGCCGGTCAGGCGCGGCCCCGTGGCAGGTGACGGGCGCAGGCCCAGCTCATGCATCGCCAGGGCGGCCAGGCGTTGGCCGACGCCGCGCTTGTTGCGGGGGTGGATGTCGGCCGCGTCGCCGATGTCGATGGCGACCGCCATGCCGGTGTGCGGCAGGGCCAAAGCGGCGGCCTGGGCCTCGCGCAGTTCCGCCCACCCGCCATGGCCGGGCCGGTTGTCTGCCAGCGGTAGGAAGGCGGCCAGCTGCACGAAGAGGAAGGGCAGCTCGGGGGCCTGGAATTGGGCGCGCCAGTCCTGGATCAACCGCTTGAAGCCGTCGGCGTAGGCGGCCGCGCGGCCGGTGTTGCTCTCGCCCTGGTACCAGAGCACGCCGCGCACGCTCAGGCCCTGCAGCGGTGCGATCAGGCCGTTGTGGGCCAGCGTGGGCGCGTCGTTGGCCGTGGGCCCGGTGCTGGCGCTGACTTGCTCGACACGCGCCCGCCAGGCGCCGGCCAGCGGCAGGCTGCCGGCCGCCGTGTCCAGCCGCAAGGCCGCCGCGTCGCCGTGGAAGCCGCCGCCGCCGCCGGTGTCGGTGATGCGCACGGCGATCCAGTTGGCGCCGGCCCGCAACAGGCCCGGCGCCAGCTCGTAGCGGCGCGGCTGGTCGTAGCCGCACTGGCCGCCAACGCGCTGGCCGTTGACCCAGACCTCGTCGCAGTCGTCGACCTTGGTGAGGTGCAGCTGCGCGGCGCCGGCCGCCTGCGCGGCGCTGAGCTCGATGCGCCGGCGCATCCAGACGATGCCGTCCAGGTCGGGCAGGCCTTGCGATTCCCAGACCTGCGGCGCCTGCAGCGTCGGCCAGGCGGTGTCGATGTCGGCGGCGGCCGACCAGCCGCTGGCGTCCACGCCCTGCCAGGGCAGGCCCGGCTGCCTGGCCGCGATCGCGGCCTCGATGCGCTCACGGCGCGCGCGGGCGAAGGCTTTCTCGTCGGCCGGCAGGGCCTTGACTGCCGGCGCCAGGTCCGGGTCGCGCAGGGCCGCTTCGCGGCGCACCCAGGTCTCGAGATGGGAGCCGCCCCAGGCGGTGTTGATGAGGCCGATGGGCACGCCCTGCACGGCCTGCATCTGGCGCGCAAAGTGGTAGCCGACGGCGCTGAACTCGCCCACGGCGCCGGGCTGGGCCACCTGCCAGGCGGCGGGCGCGATGTCGGCTTGCGGCTGCAGGCTGGCGCGCAACGGCACGCGCAACTGGCGCAGCTGCGGGTTCTGCGGCGACGCGACCTCCTGCGGCCCGGTGTCGGTGGTCGCCAGCGGCCACTCCATGTTGGACTGGCCGGACAGCAGCCAGACATCGCCGATCAGCACGTCGCGCAGCTCCACCGTCTGGTCGCCCTGCACGCGCAGGCGGTGCGGGCCGCCGGCGGGCAGGGGAGGCAGCTGCACACGCCAACGGCCGTCGGCGGCGACTTGCGTGCGGGCCTGGTGCCCGGCCAACTCGACGGTCAGCGTCTGGCCGGGCGTGGCCTGGCCCCACAGGCGCAGCGGGCGCTCGCGCTGCAGCACCATGTGCTCGCCGAACACGGGGGCCAGGCGCACCTCGGCCTGAGCGGTGGCGGCCAGTACGGCCAGCAGGGCAGGCAGCAGGACAGTCTTCTTCATCGGGGTGTCTCGTTCTTATGGGGTGACCAGGGTGGTGAGGCTTTTGGCCGGCAGCGTCAGGCTCAGGCGCCCGGCCGTGGCGGACAAGGCCGCCTGCCGCTCGAAACGGGCGGTGGCGGTCGTGACATAGGGCGTCCAGCTGCTGTCCGCGCGGCCGGCCAGGGCCAGGTCCAGGGTTTGCGGCTGGCTGCCGTCGTTGATCAGCACCAGTACGGCGCGCGGGCTGGCGGCGCCGGCCGGCGAGGCGTAGGCCGACAGCCTCACGCCCGGCAGGGGCTGGGCGGTGGCCTCGACGCGCTGCAGCCCGGGGCGGATGAAGTAGGCGTAGTGCTTGAGCCCCAGGCCAAAGTGGTTGGGCCGGTTGGCGGCGTCGATGAGGCCGGTGGGCTGGGCGTCGTTGGCGTTCACCAGCCACCAGTGCACGTAGGCGTTGTACTGGCCGAGGGTGAAGCCCTCGTGCACCTCGCGCGCGATGGCCAGGGCGTCGTCGATGCCGGTGGCCCAGGCCGTGGCCGTGCCGGACTTGTTGACCGAATCCAGGAAGTGCTCGGTCATCCACACGGGACGGCCCTGTGCGCCCTCGGCCGCCTGCGGCACGCCGCCGTAGAGATGGCCGCCGAGGACGCCGATGCGCGCGGCCACGGCGGGGTCGGCCAGCAGAGCCTCGGTGGTGGCGGGGGAAAAGTTCAGCGACTCGGGCGCCATCAGCAGCGTCTTCGTGCCGGCCACGGCCGCCGCGCCGTGGTTGGCGATCCAGGCCTTGAGCTCGTCGGCATTCCACAGGCAGGACTCGTAGTCGGCCGGGTCCCAGTCGGGTTCGTTCTGCGGCGACACCGCGTAGAGGTTCACGCCGCGGCTCGTGGCGTAGCGCAGGTAGGCGTTCAGGTACTCGGCATAGGCGGCGTAGGCGGCCGGGTCCAGCCGCCCGCTCCACAGTGGGTCGCGCCGCTCGGGATTGGCGAGCTTCATCGAGGCGGGCGGCGTCCAGGCCGAGGCGAACACCAAAGCCCCGCGTGCCTGTGCGGCGACGGCATTGCCCATCTCGGCGCTCCAGGCGCCGGTGTCGGCGGTCCGGGCGGTGGCGTCCCAGGCCGCGGGGGCGATGCGCAGGCGCAGGATGCTCAGGCCGAGGGCGTCATCGCCCTGGGTGCCGAACAGCACGTCCGCGCGGGCGGCGGCCATGGGCGTGTAGTACCAGGCCGCCGAGCCGCCGAAGCCCTGGATGGTCTGGCGCGCCGCGCCGAAATCCACGCTGGCCGTGGCCGCCGCGGGCTTGACGCTCAGCAGGGTCTGCACCCAGCCGGGCTCGTAGTGGGCCGTGTCCTGCGGCAGAAAGTGGGCGCGCAGCACAGCGCTGCCGGGTGTGGCGCTGGCCTGGCTCAGCGGCCGGCCGTCCAGCAGGCTGAATGAGGCCGGGTCGGCCGTGCCTTGCACGCCGTAGAGGGCGCGGGGTGCAGTGCCCAGGGCAGCGGCCGTCACGGCGGCGCCCTGCACGACGGCCCCGGGTGCATCCCAGCGCAGCGCCGGCCGGGCCTTGTCGACCCGCAACGGGCGGCTGATCGTGACGCTGCGGTAGCGGGTCGCGTCCTGGGGCGTGAAGACCAGGCTCAGCGTCTGGCTGCCCACCTCGGGCCGGCTGCCGGTGGCCGGCGTGTAGGCATAGCTGCCCGCCACGCTGGCCTTGGCGTTGAGCTGGGCGGCGCTGAGCGTGGTGCCCCAGGTGATGGCGGCTGGTTCGGGCCAGGTCAGCTCGGGCGTCAGCAGGGCCGGCGTGCTGGCCGGGGGCTGTTCGGTGGCACCGCCCCCACCGCCGCCGCATCCGGCGAGCAAAGCGAGGAGCAGGGCGGCGAAGGCGGTGGTGGGGCGCATGCGCAGGACTTGGTGCTGGTGAGAGCAGATCAGTTGTCTGAGCGCTTCAGTGTCGGCGATGCATGGCGCGAAGCCGCCCGCCTGGCAGTGACGCTCAGCTGAACTCGGCCCGCAGCGCGCCATACAGGCGCTGGAAGCGCTCAAAACGCGGGCGCAGTTCGGCGGCCAGCGCGGCATCGGGCTCCGCCACGCGGGCGATCTCGGGCGTGCGGCAGACCTCGTCGACGCTGCCGCCACAGGCCAGCCAAGCCAGGCGCGCCGCGCCGAGCGCGCCGCCGGCTTCGGCACCCACGCCATTGACGAGGCGGATGTTCAGCAGCGAGGCGAGCAACTTCGCCCACCACTCGCTGCGCGCGCCGCCGCCCACCAGCCACAGCGACTCGGCCTTGCCGCCGCCGGCCTGCAAGGCCTGCCAGCCGTCCAGCAGGCCAAAGCCCACGCCTTCGAGCACCGCGTAGCCGAGGGCCGCGGCATCGTGCTCATGCGTGAGGCCGAAGAACACACCCTGCGCATTCGCGTTGTTGTGCGGCGTGCGTTCGCCGCTCAGGTACGGCAGGAAGAGGGGCGCGCGTTCACGCTGGGCCGGTGTGAGCTGGGCGACCTTGGCGATCAGCTCGGCCTCGCTCGATTCCTTGAGCAGCAGCGTCACCCAGCGCAGCGCACTCGCCGCGCTGAGCATGACGCTCATCTGGTGCCAGGTGTTCGGCAGCGCGTGGCAGAAGGCGTGTACGGCACGCGCCGGGTTGGGGCTGAAGGACTCGTTGCACAGGAAGATGACGCCCGAAGTGCCCAGCGAAAGGAAACCCTGGCCCGGCTTGACGACACCCATGCCGACGGCGCTGGCCGCGTTGTCGCCACCACCGCCCGCAATCGGGATGCCGGCGCGCAGGCCCCAGCGTTCGGCCAACTCGTGCTTCAAGCCAGCGCTCGGGTCGCTGCCTTCCACCAGCCGCGGCATGTGGCTCTCGTTCAGCCCCGTCAGCGCCAGCGCCTCGGGCGACCAGCGGCGGCGAGCGACGTCCAGCCACAGCGTGCCGGCGGCGTCACTCATCTCGCTCACAAAGGAGCCGCTCAAGCAAAGGCGCAACCAGTCCTTGGGCAGCAGCACCTTGGCCACGCGGGCGAACAGCTCGGGTTCGTGCTGGCGCATCCAGGCGAGCTTGGGCGCCGTGAAGCCCGGCATCGCCAGGTTGCCGGTGATGGCCGGCAGCTCGGGGCAGGCGGCCATCATCTCGGCGCATTGCGCGGCGCTGCGGCCGTCGTTCCAAAGGATGGCGGGGCGGAGCACGTGGTCGGTGGCATCCAGCGTGACGGCACCGTGCATTTGCCCCGACAGGCCGATGCCGCGCACCCTTGCGAGGGCGGATGCGTGGCTCTGGCCGAGTTGCGCCATGCCTTGCTCGAGCGCGGCCCACCAGGCGGCGGGGTCCTGCTCGCTCCACAGCGGCTGCGGACGCTGCACGGTCAGCGCGACGCCGGTGGTCGCGACGATGTGGTGCTGCTCGTCCAGCAGCAGCAGTTTCAGCTCGGAGGTGCCGAGGTCGATGCCGAGAAACATGGGTCAGGGGTCCGATTCAATGAACACGGCCACAGAGACACAGAGGCACAGAGAAAAGCCTCTGAATTGCTCTGTGTCTCAGTGCCTCTGTGGCTTTGTTATTGGGCCGCTGTCATCAGCCAAAAATCCGTCAGACGAAGTTGTTGACGACGTTTTCCAGTCGTTCCTGGCGGCCGGAACGAGCGACCGGCGAGATGCCTTGCGCGTGAACTACGGCAGCGAGCTCGTCAAGGCTGGCGCCCGCCTGGATCTTCTGGCCCAGCTCGCCGTTCCAGCCCGCATAGCGATCGCCCACGGCCTTCTCCAGCTGGCCGCTTTCGTACAGCGCCGCCGCGCTCAGGAAGGCGCGGGCCATGGTGTCCATGCCGCCGATATGGCCTTCGAGCTGGTCAGTCGGGTCGATGGACTGGCGGCGCACCTTGGCGTCGAAGTTGGTGCCGCCGGTCGTGAAGCCGCCGGCGCGGATGATCTCCAGCATGGCCGGCACCAGGGCCGCGTGGTTGTTGGGGAACTGGTCGGTGTCCCAGCCCAGCTGCTCGTCGCCGCGGTTGGCGTCGATGGAGCCGAAGATGCCCAGCGCGCAAGCGGTCGCCACTTCATGCTCGAAGCTGTGGCCGGCCAGCGTGGCGTGGTTCACTTCGAGGTTGACCTTGACCTCGTTCTCCAGGCCATAGGTCTTCAGGAACCCATAGACCGTGGCGCTGTCGTAGTCGTACTGGTGCTTGGTGGGTTCCTGCGGCTTGGGCTCTATGAGGATGGCGCCCTTGAAACCGATCTTGTGCTTGTGCTCGACCACGGCGCTGAGGAAGCGGCCGTACTGGGCCAGCTCGCGCTTGAGGTCGGTGTTCAGCAGGGTCTCGTAGCCTTCGCGGCCGCCCCACAGCACATAGTTCTGGCCGCCCAGGCGGTTCGTCCACTCGAGCACGTGCTTGACCTGCGCTGCGGCGTAGGCGAAGACCTCGGGGTCGGGGTTGGTGGCCGCGCCGCTCATGAAGCGCGGGTTGGAAAACAGGTTGGCCGTGCCCCAGAGCAGGCCGATCTTCTGATCCTGCATCTTCTTGGCCGCGGCTTCGAGCAGGCCGTCGAGGATGCGGTTGGACTCAGCCAGCGTCGCGCCTTCGGGGGCCACGTCGCGGTCATGGAAGCACCAGTAGGGCAGGCCGAGCTTGCCGAAGAGGTCAAAGGCGGCATCCAGCTTGATCTTGGCGGCTGTGACGGCGTCAGCCTCGGCGAACCAGTTGCGCTGGTGGGCGGTGGCTCCCAGGCCGAAGATGTCCTCGCCCTTCCAGCAGAAGTTGTGCCAGTAGCAGACGGCCGGTCGCAGGTGCTCGGCCAGCGTCTTGCCCATCACGACGCGCTTGGCGTCATACCAGTGGTAGGCCAGCGGGTTGGTGGACTGGGGGCCTTCGTAGGGGACGGTGGGGAGGTCGGAATAGGCGGTGCTCATGGCGGGTCCTTACTGCGGGATCAGGGAAGGGTGGTGAAAGAGGTCAGGCGGTGGCCGGTACGGCATTGGCCGGGCCGTCGTCATCAGGGCCGGCGCCGGCCTTCTGGCGGCGCTGGGCCAGCTCGTCGGCCATCGTCAGCGTGGTCTGCTTGGTCAGCTTGTTGGCGAGCATGCAGACTGTGCAGGCCGCAAACAGCAGGCCGACAAAGATGCTGGACATGAAGCGGTAGCCCTCAATGGCATTGGGCGCCGCAGCTTGCTGGGTGTCGTAGCCGAAGAAGCCGGCCAGGATCCACAGCAGGGCCGCCGAACCGATGGCCAGGCCTGCCTTCAGCGAGAAGCCGATGGTGGCGAAGACCATGCCGGTGAAGCGCCGGCCGGTCTGCCACTCTGAGTAGTCCGCCGCGTCGGCATACATGGCCCACATGACGGCGCAGGTCGGCGCATAGACGACGGAGCCCAGGAAGGCCAGGCCCACCATGCCCCAGGTAGCGGTGGGCGGCAGCAGGTAGAGGGCGGAGGCAGTCAGCGTCGACAGCGCGAAGCAGGTGATGGCGACCGTGCGTTTGCCGAAGCGCGCGGACAGGCCCACCGACAGCATGATGACGACGATGGTGGTGCCTGTGCCCACCATGTTGACGATGCTGTTGAACACGTCGGCCGCGTTGGAGCTGGCCAGTTGGTCGCGCGTGCCGTGCACGATGTAGCCCAGGCTGTCGGCCAGGCTGCCGGTGCCTGCCGCGTCGGGCGTCGTCAGGCCCAGGGCTGCAACGAAGTCGAACATGGCGGCCTTGTCGGCGTAGTGGTGGTAGTAGTTGTAGTGGGCGCCGCCGCGCAGCGCCAGCAGCGCAAAGTGGAAGAGCGTGTAGGCCACCAGCGCGATCCACGGGCCGTTCTTCAGCAGGTCGCTGAAATCCTGCCTGGGCGAGGACTTGGCCTGCGCGATGGGCTTGATGCGCTCCTTGGTCGTGAAGAAGGTGACCATGAAGAGCAGCAGGCAGGCCGCGGCCCAGATCGTCATCGTGACCTGCCAGCCGTGGGCGCGGTCGGCGCCTTGTGCGAACTTGGCCACCAGCGGCAGCGTGAAGCCGCCGACGACGAACTGCGCGACGTTGACCGACACGAAGCGGTAGGAGTTGAGCTTGGTGCGCTCGTTCAGGTCCGCCGTCATGACGCCGCCCAGGGCCGAGTAGGGCATGTTGTTCATCGAGTACAGCGTCATCAGCAGCGTGTTGGTGATGCCCGCATAGGCCACCACCATGCCGGTGCTCCAGCCCCAGGCCGGGTCCGGCGACGTGTAGGCCAGCACCATGACGACGGCCCAGGGCACCGAGGTCCACAGCACCCAGGGGCGGAACTTGCCCCAGCGCGTCTCGGTGCGGTCGGCCAGCACGCCCATGACGGGGTCGAAGATGGCATCCCACAGCCGCGGCCACAGCAGGATGGCGGCCGCCGTGCTCGCACTCAACCCGAACACGTCGGTGTAGAAGTTGAGCTGAAACAGGATCATGGACATGAAGACCAGGTTCGCAGCCGCGTCGCCGCAGCTGTAACCGGCCTTCTCCATGAAGGACAAGGGCTGGTGGGTGGTGGCCATGGGGTGTCTCGTGTCGTTTTAAGAGAGGCGCGGTCTCAGGGCCGTGCTTCGTAAGAAAGGTAGTCGAAGTCCGCGGCAAGGCGCTGGCCCGACAGGTCCTGGCAGGCAATGCCGATGAAGTTGCCGGTGAAGCCGAAGCTGCGCGCGTAGCCATCGACGAAGCGCGTCACGGCTTCGTCGCTGAGCATGGCGGTGTCCAGCGCCGGGCCGACGTCCTGCCAGGCGCCGCCCGCTTGATTGGCTTGAGCGAACTGGAACTGGTAGCGGTCATGGCGGAACTCGACGGCCAGGTCGACCGGGCCGTCGGCCAGCACGAGCGGCGTGGCCGGCTCACTCAGCGCCGAGTCGCGGTTGACGGTCAGGCGCAGCACGCGCCGGCCGGAATCGACATCGCGGCTGACGTGCAGATAGGCGTGGTTGCCAGTGTTGTAGTAGGCCACCAGGCCGGCCATTTGCTGGAACAGCTCGGGTGCAAATTCCAGGCGCGTCTCGATGCGGCAGTTGAAATGCTGCTGGCGGCGCGCGACGAGGCTCTGGTCGAACAGGCTCATCAGCGATTCGCGGCCCTTCAGGCGCAGCCAGCCGGGGCGCTCGGTCAGCGAGATCCAGCTTTCGTCAAAGGGCACGCGCAGCGAGTTCAGGTGGTGGTTGAGCGTGACGCCGTCGAAATCGTCGCGCGCCGGCTCGGCCGGGAAGACATGCTCGGGAAGGCCCGGCCCGGCCACTTGCAAGTGCGGCGCATTGCCGCCGCCTTCGATCTCCGGCCAGTCGTCATCGCGCCAGTGGATGCGCTGGATGCCGGTCTCGCGGCCCAGCGGGCAGTGCAGGCCGACGTACTCGCCGTTCTGCCTGTCCGCGTTGGGGCCACTCCATTCCAGCGGGCGACCACAGAGGTGGGCGAGGTACCAATCGCCATGGGCCGTCTGCACGAGGCTGGCGTGGCCGCTGCGCTGCAGGCCGTCGGTGCGCTGCTGCCAGGCCGTCAGCAGCGGGTTGCCAGGCAGCGTCTCGTAGGGGCCGTCGATGTTGCGTGAGCGGGCCAGCGTGACGGCATGCTCGTAGAAGGTGCCGCCCTCGGCCGTCAGCAGGTAGTACCAGCCGTTGCGGCGGTAGAGGTGGGGCCCTTCGACCACGCCCAGCGGCGTGCCGGCATAGATGTTCTTCACCGGGCCGATCAGGCGCCTGGCTTCGTGGTCGTACTCCTGCAGCAGGATGCCGTTGAAGTGGTGCTTGCCGGGCTGGTGGATCCATTGCTGGTTCAGCAGCCACTGGCGGCCATCGTCGTCATGGAAGAGGCTGGGGTCGAAGCCGGAGCTGTTCAGGTAGATGGGCTCGCTCCACGGGCCGTCGATGCTGGGCGCGGTGATCAGGTAGTTGTGGGTGTCCTTGAATGCGCCGAAGGTGGAGCGCACGTCGGTGTAGATGAGCCAGAACTGGCCACCCGAGTAACTCAGGCAGGGCGCCCAGACGCCGGCCGAGTCGGGGTGGCCGAGCAGGTCGAGCTGGCTCTTGCGCGTGACGGCGTAGCTGTGGTGGCGCCAGTTTTGCAGGTCGCGCGAATGGTGGATGCGCACCCCGGGCCACCACTCGAAGGTGGAGGTGGCGATGTAGTAGTCGTCACCGCCATCACTTGGAACGCGGCAGATCGAGGGGTCGGCGTGAAAGCCCGGCAGGATGGGGTTGGTGATCATGTGTCGGTGCAGAGAGAGTCAGGCGGCCGCAGCCAGGCGGCTGGCGGCGATCAGGGGGCGGGTGAGACGGTAGCGGGCCAGGGCCGCGGCACCGACGGCGACGGCATCGACGCCGAAGCGCGACAGGGTGACCAGGGGCGGCGCCACGCCGGCGGCGCTGGCATAGGCTTCCAGCGTGCGGAAGGCGTGCTCGAGAAAGGGGGCGCCGATCTCGACGGCGGGGCCGCCGAGCACGATGCGGCCGGGGTCGTAGGCGGCGCAGAGATTACCCAGCAGCATGCCCAGATAGCTGCCGGCGCGGGCGACGGCTTCGATGCTGTCGGGCTGCCTGGCGCTCAGCCGGCGCTGGATCCCGGCCAGGCCACCGCCTTCTTCGCCGGCGGGCAGCATGGTCCGAAAGCCGATCATGGCTTCGGCGCAGCCGCGGCGGCCGCAGCTGCAGCGCGGGCCGTCGATCTCCAGCGTCGTGTGGCCGACCTCCCCAGCCAGGCCGTGAGCGCCGGTCAGCAGCCGGTCCTCGACGACGATGCCGGCGCCCACGCCCAGGCCCAGGCTCAGGTAGATCAGCGGGTCGCGGCCGTCTGCGCCGAACTCCAGCTCGCCCAGGGCCGCAGCATCGGCGTCGTTCTGCACGAACAGCGGCACGCCTTGCAGCGGCGTGTTGCGCAGATGCTCGACCAGCAGCCGGCCGACGGGCAGGTCGCGCCAGCCGAGGTTGTGGGCGAAATGCAGATGGCCGCGTTGCTCGTCCACGCCGCCGGGCAGCCCGATGCCGATGCCGATGACCCGCTGAGCCGGCGTGTCCAGGCGCGCGTACACCTGTGTCAGCAGCCGCGCGGCGCGCATCAGCGCGAGAGGGGCGTCCCGTCCGGCGTCCAGCGGCGCGCGCGCACGGGCCAGCACGTCGCCGGTCAGCGAGGTGGCGACGACCTGCACGCCCTCCACGCCCAGCTCGGCGCCCAGCAGCACCAGCCGTCCGGGGTCGACGAAGAGGGGCGTCGGCCGGCGGCCCAGCTCGCCGGTCGCGACGACCTCGCGCTCCAGCAGCCAGCCCTCGTGGATCAGCTCCTTCACCAGCCCGCTGACGGTGGATTTGGTCAGCTGCAGCGACTCGGCAAGCGCCGCACGCGACTGCCCGGGCCACGCGCTCAGCTGCCGCACGACGGCCATGCGGTTGAGGTCTTTGAGCAGGTGCTGATCGGCGGTGAACTGCATGCAGGCCCTAGATGGTTTACAGCCCGTCGGCCGCGAAGGGCCGCTGCAGGGTGGGGACGTAGTTGACGGTGGGCGCTACAAAAGGCCGCGCGCGCATAGCCCAGCGCTGCCGGCCCGGCGGCGTGGCGACAGCCCCGACCATCACGCGGCTTTCGGCGCATCTCCCCGAAGCGCGAGGGCGCCGGGGCAGGTGGCGGGAGCCGGTAGGGCGGGATGAGAATTCAATGCGGTCTCCGTCTTGAGCGGCGTCCTTCCGACGCCGCTTGCTATGGACTCAAATGTAGCGCTACCATTTTGCATTGCGCAAGCGAGAAATCTCTAACATTCCCGCGATTCCGGGGTTGCGACCCCGGTCGGCCCATACAGGAGACCTGATGAAGACATGGGCCCGAGGCCTGGCCGGCTTGCTGCTGGCGGCCGCGCTGCAACCCGCATGGAGTGCGGTGGAGGATGGCTTCGAACTGTGGCAGCGCTACCGCGGATTGCCAGCCGTGACTCAAAGCGAGGTGCTGACGCGGGCCCGCAGCATCCTCCCTGCCGAGCCGATGTCACCAACGCTGCAGGCCGCCGTTGCGGAATTGAAGCGCGGCGTGGCGGGCCTGACGGGGCGGGAGCCGGCCGTGTCGGCCCAGCTGGCGGACGGTGCTCTGCTGCTGGTCACGCCGGCCAGCGCGCCGGCCGGGCTGAACTTGCCCTGGGCCGAGCTGGGCCGCGAGGGCTATCTGCTGCGCAGCCTGAAGCTCCAAGGCCGGGCCGTGACCTTGATCGCGGCCAACGCCGACATCGGCCTGCTCTACGGCAGCTTTGCCTGGCTGCGCGCGGCGCAGACGGGCACCGACCTGGGCAAGCTGGACCTGCGGTCCGCGCCCAAGCTCGGCTTGCGCCTGCTCAACCACTGGGACAACCTGGACCGCACGGTCGAGCGCGGCTATGCGGGCGCGTCGATCTGGGACTGGTGGAAGCTGCCCGACATCCTCGATGCGCGCTACGTCGACTACGCCCGCGCGAATGCGTCGCTGGGCATCAACGGTACGATGCTGAACAACGTCAATGCCAAGGCCGATTCCTTGACCGCGCCTTTCCTGGCCAAGGCGGCGGCGCTGGCCGACGTGTTCAGGCCGTATGGCATCCGCGTCTACCTGTCGGCACGCTTCTCGGCGCCCGTCGAACTGGGCGGGCTGAAGACTGCAGACCCGCTGGACCCGGCCGTGCGCGCCTGGTGGCAGGCCAAGACCGACGAGATCTACCGGCGCATCCCCGACTTCGGTGGTTTTCTCGTCAAGGCCAATTCCGAGGGCCAGCCGGGTCCGCAGGACTATGGCCGCCACCATGCCGACGGCGCCAACATGCTGGCCGAGGCATTGGCGCCGCACGGCGGCATCGTCATGTGGCGGGCTTTCGTTTACGCGCCGGACGCGGGTGACCGCGCGAAGCAGGGCTATGCGGAGTTTCAGCCGCTGGACGGCCGCTTTGCGCCCAACGTCATCGTGCAGGTCAAGAACGGCGCCATCGACTTCCAGCCGCGCGAGCCCTTCCATCCGCTGTTCGGCGCCATGCCGAAGACGCCGCTGGCGCTGGAGCTGCAGATCACCAAGGAATACCTCGGCTTCTCGACGCACCTGGTCTATCTCGGCCCGCTGTTCGAGGAGGTGCTGCGCACCGACACCTTGCGGCCGTCAGGCGTGACGGTTGCCGGGCAGCTGACGGCGATGGCAGGAGTGGCCAACATCGGCACCGATCGCAACTGGTGCGGCTCCCACTTTGACTGCGCCAACTGGTATGCCTTCGGCCGGCTGGCCTGGGACGCTGACCTACGCGCGTCCGACGTCGCCCGCGAATGGGTCATGCAGACCTTCACGGCCAAGCCCGGGGCCGTCGACAGCATCGTTTCAATCATGACGGCTTCGCGCGAGGCGGTGGTCGACTACATGACGCCTCTGGGCCTGCACCATCTGATGGGCACAGGCCACCACCATGGCCCGGCGCCCTGGGTTGACAACCTGGAGCGGGCCGACTGGAACCCGGTCTACTTCCACCGCGCTGGCCGTGACGGCATCGGTTTCGACCGCTCGCCGCGCGGTAGCAACGCGACGGCCCAGTACGCGCCCGGCTGGGCCGCCCGCCTGGCACGGCCGGAGACGACGCCCGAGGAGTGGCTGCTCTGGTTCCACCACCTGCCCTGGGATTACCGGCTGGCGTCTGGCCGCACGCTGTGGGCCGAATTGGTAGCGCGCTACGACCGTGGCGTCGCGAGCGTCGTCGACATGCGCGCGCGCTGGGCCACGCTGCAAGCCGACATCGACCCCGTCCGCCATGCCGACGTCACCGCCTACCTGGCAGTGCAGGAGACCGAGGCTCGCTGGTGGCGGGATGCCTGCCTCGCCTATTTCCAGTCCTCCTCGGGGTTGCCGCTGCCGGCTGGCGTGCGCCCTCCCGAGCGCCCGCTGAACGACTACAAAGCGCAGCGCTTCAACTTCGCGCCGGGGCGCGGCGGCTGAGAGTCCCCAAGCCAAATATGATTGCGCAAACAAACCCACCACCATCCGAGGGACCCTTTTGAAGCCAACCGCTCGCTCCGGGCGCAGCCCCAAGGTCGCGACCATCGCCGATGTCGCCGCGCTGGCCGGGGTGTCGCCGATGACGGTGTCGCGGGTCATCAACGGGGAGCAGAACGTGCGCCCGGGCACGCGCGAGAAGGTGCAGGCCGCCGTCGCCGAGCTGAATTACCTGCCCAACCAGGCCGCGCGCCACCTGGCCGGGTCCGAGCCGATCCGCATTGGCATGCTCTACATCGATCCGACGGCCGGCTATCTCAATGAATTCCTCATCGGCCTGCTGAACAAGGCCAGCCTGCGCCACGTGCAGCTCGTCGTGCAGCGCTGCGAGGCGGCGCGCGAGGGCGAGGAGAAGCCGGTGGCCGAGATGATCGCCAACGGCATCGACGGCCTCATCCTGCCGCCGCCCTTCTGCGATTCCCAGCCCTTGCTGAAGCTCGTGGCCGAGACCGACACGCCGGCCGTGGTCGTGTCCAGCGGCGTGCCGCCCGAAGCCGTCTGCGCCGTCGGCATCGACGACTACCAGGCCGCCTACGAGATGACGCGGCACCTGCTGAACCTGGGCCACCACCGCATGGGCTTCATCATCGGCGACCCCTACCAGAGCAGCAGCGCCCGCCGCCTGGCCGGCTTCCATGCAGCGATGGCCGACGCCGGCCTCAACATCGAGGAGGAGGAGGTCGTCGCCCAGGGCATGTTCACCTACCGCTCGGGCCTGGACGCGGCCGAGTTCCTGCTTTCGCAGGAGCGCCGGCCGACGGCCATCTTCGCCAGCAACGACGACATGGCCGCAGCCACGGTCGCCATCGCCCATCGCATGGGCCTGGACGTGCCCAGCGACCTGACGGTCGTCGGCTTCGACGATGCGCCGCTGGCCACGACCATCTGGCCCGAACTGACCACCGTGCGCCAGCCCATCATGGAGATGGCCGGTGCCGCGGTGGACCTGCTGGTGCGTCACATCCGCGCGCGCCGCACCGGAGTGCCTCTGCCCTGCGAGCATGAGCTCATGGATTTCGCGCTGGTCCGACGCCAGTCCGACGCGGCGCCGCGGCTACGCCCGCCCTTGCGCATCGGCGCATGAAATGAAGCCCCTCGTCCAAGGCGTACCTTGGCCGGTCCCCCGAGGGGACGGCGATGCTTGCCGGATTGACCGGCAAGCACATCACCCAAGGCGGGCCGGCTTGGGAGCGGCCCGGCGCTCGGCCCGCAATTCAAATGCATCGCCCTGAAATGAACCCTCTCTCCGCCCCGCGCTTCAAGCGCCTGCTGCTGACCGGCGCCGCCGGCAACCTCGGCCGCGTGCTGCGGCCGCGCATGAAGCATTACTGCGACGTGCTGCGGCTGTCGGACCTCGCACCCATGGACCCCGCCGGCGAGGGCGAGGAAGTCGTGCAGGCGCCGCTCGAAGATCTGGCTGCCATGCAGTCACTGCTGAAGGATGTCGACGCCGTGCTGCACTTCGGCGGCGTGTCGATCGAGAAACCCTTCGACGTGGTGCTGCCGGCCAATATCGTCGGCGCCTACAACGTCTACGAGTCGGCCCGCCAGCGCGGCGTGAAGCGCATCATCTTCGCCAGCTCCAACCACGTGACCGGCTTCTACAGCCAGGGCGAGACGTTGACGCCAAGGGCCGCGCCGCGGCCGGACAGCTACTACGGGCTGTCCAAGGCCTTTGGCGAGGACCTGGCCCAGTTCTATTTCGACCGCCACGGCCTGGAGACGGTGTCGGTGCGCATCGGTTCCAGCTGGCCCGTGCCGACGGACCGCCGCATGCTGTCGAGCTGGCTGAGCTTTGACGACCTGGAGCGCCTCCTCGTCGCCGCACTGAGCGCGCCCGTCGTCGGCCACAGCATCATTTACGGCATGAGCGACAACCGCTCGACCTGGTGGGACAACAGCGCGTCCAACCACATCGGTTTCAAGCCCCAGGACAGCTCCGAGCCCTGGCGCGCCGAGGTCGAGGCGGCCCAGCCCTATGTCGACCCCAGCCGGCCCGAGGTGCGCTGCCAGGGCGGCCAGTTCGTCATCCTCGGCCCCTTCGAGAAGGCGCCGGAAGACCAATGAAGATCCCCTTCACGCCCAACGCCCGCCGGCCCGACCCGGCCATCGAGGTGCTGGACGACGCCTTCCTGCCGCTGCGCCTCTTCCCTGCGGGCGTCGAGCAACTGGCCACCGGCCTGGCCTGGGCCGAGGGGCCGGTCTGGTTTGGCGACGGGCGCTACCTGCTCGTCTCCGACATCCCCAACAACCGCATCCTGCGCTGGGACGAGACGACGGGCGCCATCAGCGAGTTCCGCAACCCCAGCAACAACGCCAATGGCCACGTGCGCGACCGCCAGGGGCGCCTCGTCAGCTGCGAGCACCTGACGCGCCGCATCACGCGCACCGAGTACGACGGCCGCATCACGGTGCTGGCCGACCGCTATACGGCCAAGCGCTTGAACTCGCCCAACGACATCACCTGCCATCCGGGCGACGGCAGCCTGTGGTTCAGCGACCCGCTGTTCGGCATCGCCAGCGACTTCGAGGGCGAGAAGGCCGAGTCTGAATTGACGCCGGCCGTCTACCGCATCGACGGCGTGACCGGCGAGCTGACACTGCAGATCGACGACCTCAAGGGCCCGAATGGGCTGGCCATCAGCCCTGACGGCAAGACCCTCTACGTCATCGAAAGCCGCGCCCAGCCGCATCGGTTGATCTGGGCCTATGACGTAGATGGCGTGTCCTTGAGCAACAAGCGGCTGCTGATCGACCCGGGGTGCCCAGGTGCCTTCGACGGCATGGCCGTCGATGTGCAAGGCAATCTCTGGTGTGGCTTTGGCAGTGACGGCAGCGCGGATGCTGATGCGGCGGTGCTGGACGGTGTGCGCGTCTACGGCCCCTTGGGCAAGCCGCTGGCGCATATCCACCTGCCCGAGCGCTGCGCCAATCTCTGCTTCGGCGGCGCCAAGGGCAACCGCCTCTTCATGGCGAGCACGCATTCGCTGTATGCGCTGTACGTGAACACGCGCGGCGCAGTCGCTTGACGGCACGGCCGCCCCACGAAAAAAACCCTGGCGTTTGAGGCCAGGGCTTTGGGGGACTTCGGCGGATCACTGCGGAAGTGACCCAGAAATCAAATCAATTACAGATCGCGACGACGGCGCGAAGCAACAAAACCCATGACGCCCAGGCCTGCTGCCAGCATGGCGTAGGTTTCAGGTTCCGGCACCGGCATCGCGGTGGCCGAAGCCGAAATTGCGTAGGCCGACGGCGCCTGGTTAGCCAACGCGAACACGTTGAAGTAATAGTTGCCGGCGCTCAGGTTCGTGAAATGCCCGGTCGACGTGGACGTGAAGGCAAAGCCGGTGATGACGGTGTCGTCAGTGCCGCCCACGACGTGATCGGCGCCGGTGCTGACGATGCTGTAGAAGGCCGGCGACAGGCTGCCGAAGATCGTCGTCACATTGCTCTGCACGCTCGAAGCCGACGCGAGCGAGAACGTGAAGGTGTCGTTCACCAGGCTCGGCACGACAGCGACGTTGCCGCTGTTGACCGTGATTGCGCCCAGCGTGCCGGTGCCCAACACGAAGGGGGTGGCCTGAGCCGCGAGGCTGCCCAGGGACAGCACAGAGGCCAAGGCAAGAGACTTCAACATAGTTACTTACTCCCAAAGAAAGACCTGGACGAATTAGCAAGCATCGTGCCATCAGAGAAAACCCTGCTGTGGCAGTGATTTGCTTGCGGTCAGCTTTCTGGGTGTAAAGAACCCCGACACCAACGGGCCTTGTCATCGAGAAAGTAGTCCTCGCCCGGCGGCTCGATGGGCTCGCCCTCAAAGACCCCCGCGGGGAATCCATAGGCCCTTGGCAGCCGCGCGTCCGCAGTGAAGACATGCGATCCGCACGTCTTGCAGAACGAGCGCTGCAGGTTGGGCGTGGGGCAGAACACCGACAGCCCCTCAGGGTTGTTCACGACGACCCGATCGCGCGGCGCTGTGATCCACGTGGTGAATGCCGCACCGCTCAGGCGGCGGCATTCGCCGCAGTGGCAGTTGTCCGGGCGGCGCAAAGGCGATGGGACCGTGACGGAGACGGCGCCACAGTAGCAGGAGCCGCGGGCGGCGAGAGGCGGGGTCATCGGCTTCAAGGCAAGGGGAGGAGCCAGAACTATGCCCGTTGCCGCGTTGCTGAACTCCGTTGCCCGCTCGCGATCGGCGTGGGCAGGACTCACCGGCTGGCGGGGTGCCTTCTGCTGACAAGCCGTTGTCGCGACCTCCCGCCATCATGGCGATTCCCAATTTGCGCACGAGGCGCTCCGATGAAAAACGCCACCCTGTGGGAGGAATCGGCACAGGCCGGCATGGCCGCGCCGCGCGGCAACTGGATTGCCGTGGCCAGCGCCACCCACGCACGCCGAGGCTGCGCGGAACGCGGCGCAGGCTATATGCAGGTGTGCCATGGCAAGGTCGCGCCGTTGCGGCGCGTGAGGCCCGGTGACCGCGTGGCCTACTACGCGCCCACAGTCACCATGGGCGGCAGCGACAAGCTGCAGGCCTTTGTGTCGCTGGGGCTGGTCAGGCCCGGCGAGCCCTACGCCTTTGACATGGGTGGCGGCTTCGTCCCCTACCGCAAGGACGTGGACTATGTGCCCGCACGCGAAGCGCCCATCGCCCCGCTGATCGACCGCTTCGAGTTCGTGCAGGACCGCGCGCGCTGGGGCTATTCGTTTCGTTTCGGACTGTTTGCCATCAGCGACCATGACATGAGGCTGATTGCCGATGCCATGGCTGCCGATGCAGATGCCCTTCATTTTCTGAACTGCACAGATGATCCCTCCCTCCATCAACTCCGCGGGTGACCGCAACGCCGGCGCGCTCGACCCCGCAGTCGCTGCTCGTGCCTGGGCCTGCGGCTGGGCGATTTCGCGACGCACGCCAGCGCCGGTCAGGCGCTCTGGCTGCTTTCAGATTTCGGTCGGAAAGCCCGGGCAGACGACTCGCTATGTTCTTCCCGCCCTTGATCGACATCTCCTCCAAGAACTTGTCACCGAGACCGGCCCCGGCAGCTGGCTGAAGATCTGCGCACCACGTGAAAGCGTGTCTCCCTTGCTCTCCCATCATTGGCAGTTTCACGAACCCGAGTTTCTGATGAGCACCGATCTCAGGGGCGGCGACACCACCGCCCCTGAGGGCTATCGCATACAGACCGACAAGGTGGGAGAGGTCGCGTTTGCCAGGCTGATCGCAGGTTCAGGAGAAATCGCGGCCGGCGGCCAGGTGGCGATCGAGGGTCCGTTCGCCACCTTCGATCAAATCGTCACGGCCGAGGCCCACAGGAGGAAGGGGCTGGGGCGACGCGTCATGACCATCTTGTCAAGCATCGCGCTCGATCTGGAGGCAAGGCAAGGCGTGTTGGTGGCCACGGAGTCGGGCGCCGCTCTGTACAAGGCGATGGGTTGGTCCCTGGTCTCGCCGGTCACGGCGGCGTCGTATCCAACCGCGCAGGCGGGCTGACGGGTGGTGGGGATGAGCCTTTTCACCTGACCGTCTTGCGTACCAGGTTGTCCCCTTCGACGAACCGAAGGTTTCAGCCCTGCCACGAAAGACCGCCATGTGCCGACTGCTCGCCCCGCTGCTCCTTGCCACGCTCACCCTCCTGGCTGGCGTGCCGCCAGCCGCCGCGCAAGCTGCTGCGCCGACGGTCTCCGTCGGCAGCGACAACGGCGCGGCCATCAAGGGTGCGCGCCGTGTTGCCATCGACCAGTTCGGGATCGAATTCGTCACCACGCTGAAGGCGAGCGGCAGCGGCGGGGGCAACAGCACCTCGGTGCAGGCCGAGCTGCGTGGCGTGCCGGATGCGGCGATGCAGGCGCTGACCGACCGCGTCTACCGCGACACCGTCGAGGCGCTGACCGCTGCCGGCTTTGAAGTCGTCGGCATGGACACGGTTCGCGCTCGCCCCGAGTACGCCGAAGTCGAGGCCCGCATGGGCAAGCCGGCGCCCTACGTCATCGACGACACGGGCGCCGTCTCCAAGATCTTCGCGCCCACCGGCATGCCGGCCTTCTTCCAGACGGCGGGCGGCCGCGGCACGCTGAGCGACCGCATCACCGCGCTGGATGGCGCCAACGGTGCAAAGGCCAGCGCGGTGGCGCAGGCGCTTGACTTGCATTTCGTGCGCCTGCACTTCTTCGCGAGCTTCGGCACCGCCTCCGGCAGCAAGGGCTTCCTGGCCAATATCGCGCGGCGCTCACAGTCCTCCATCGAGGCCGGCCCGGTGCTCTACCCCAACGAGACCCAGCTGCAGATCGTGTCGCAGGAGGGCCAGCGCATCTTCCGCACGACGTCGCGCAGCGGCGTCAACGGCGCCTTCTACGTCGACCGCCTGGTTCAGGGCGCGACTGAAGGCTTCACGCTCGTCGACACCACCACCGACGAGTCACGCAAGTCAGACAACACGAGCAACGCGCTGTCGATGGGCCTGGCGCTGTTGACCGGTGGCCGCTCGCGTGGCACCAGCAATGCGACTGCCGCGGTCACGCTCGACGAGGCCAGCTTCGAGCGGGCCTACCTGCCCATGATCGGCAGCGCGCGGGATGCGCTGGTGCAGCGGTTGAAGAGCGCCAGGTGAACCTCCGCCCTCGCGTCAGGCCAGCGGTGCGGCGCCCAGTTCGCGGCGCAGCCAGGCCCGTGCCAGCGCCCAGTCGCGCTTGACGGTGGCGAGCGACAGATCGAGCGCCTGCGCGATCTCGTCGTTTTCGAGCCCGCCGAAGAACTTCAGCTCCACCACCTTGGCCGCGCGCGGGTCGACGGCTTCGAGGGCCAGGATGGCCTCGTGCACGGCCACCACGTCCGGCTCGGCCTGCACGCCGATTTCCGGTGCGCCGGTGATCGACAGCGACACCAGCTGCGCCTCGCGCTTCTCGGTGCGTTTGGCCAGCGCGTGGTTCACCAGGATGCGCCGCATCATGGTCGACGCCACCGACAGGAAATGCGCGCGGTTGGACCATTGCGTGCGCGTCTGCTCGGCCATGCGGAACCAGGCCTCGTGCGTGAGCACGGTCGGGCTCAGCGTGTGCGCGTTCGCCTCGCGGCCCATGTGGGCGCGCGCGATGCGGTGCAGCTCGCCGTAGAGCAGCTCGAAGAGCTGGTTCGATGCGCCGGCCGCATCCGTGTCGAGCCGGCGCAGCCACTCGGTGACATCGGCGGCGGCGGGGTTCGAAGCGGACAGGGCAGTCATAGCGGTCATGGCGCCGCGCATTTTGCGCGCGGCGCCGCGACATGCCTGCGAAGGATTGCTCGGTTCATGCGTGCCTGTTTTCAAGCCCGATGAGCCTTTTGGCCGCGCCACGCTGCGTACCCCGGCATGCCCCTCGAATCGGCGAGGGGTGCCACCCCTCCCACCGGACTCCACCATGACATCGACCCCTTGCCCAACTCCCCACGGCCTGCGTGGCCTCGTGATCGCGGCGGCCACCGTGGCCGTTGCCACCTTGGCCGGCTGCGGGGGTGGCGGCACCACGGCGCCCGCAGTACCGGCTCCTGCACCGGTCGCAACAGCGCCTGCGCCCGTCCCCGCGCCTGCACCCGCCCCAGCCCCTGCGCCCGCGCCTGCGCCTGCCCCGGCGGTTGTCAAGGCCACATTGACCGGCGTGGCTGCGAGCGGCGCGCCCGTCGTTGGCGGCACGGTCACGGCCACCTGTACCAGCGGGCCGGCCACGGTCTCGCTGCCGACCAGCGCCACCGGCACCTGGACCGTCGACGTGCCGGCCAACACGCTGCCCTGCGCACTGCAGGTGTCGGGTGGCACGGTGGGCGGCGTGCCGAATGCGCTTTCGCTGCACAGCATTGCCGTGGCCGCCGGGCGCGTGAACATCACCACCCTTACCGACCTGACCATTGCGCGCGCTGCCGGCATGCCGCCCGCGACCTGGTTTGCGGGCCTGGCCGCCGCACCGGCGGGCACCCGGCTCGACACCGCCGGAGCGCTCACCCAGCTGATTGCCACCCTCACGGCCGGCAGCTACGTGCTGCCCACCGGGCCATTCGACCCCTTCACCGTCGTGTTCGACGCCAAGCCGGGCGATTCCACGGACGCGCTGCTGGACAGCGTCATGGCCGCCGCACTCGCCAGCCACAAGACCTACATCGACCTGATCGCCGACTTCAGCGCCGCAACCAATGGCATCTACCGCTTGCCGCCCGCGCTGACGGGCACCGATCCCACGCCACCGGCGCCGCACGCCATCGTGCTCACACCCAAGGGGCAAGCGGCAGCCGCTGACGTCGCGCCGGCCATCGGCACCTGGCAGGGGCAGCTCGGGCGCGTCTTCACGCCGGGCCAGGCGACGCAGGAGACCACCTCGTGCAGCATCGCCGTGGCCAAGGACGGCATGCTGACCGTCTCGGCCGGTGGGCGCAGCCTGCAGGCTGCCGTCAATGGCGACGTGGGCGACCTCATCCTCAATGTCGTCAGCCTCACGCGGGTCCAGGCCAGCGATGTGCCGAACGACCGCTACGCCCAGCTCACCCTCGTCAAGGGCGTGATGGCGCAAGGCGTGGCGCGCCAGGGCGGCACCGGCTTCACCACGGCCACGGACCGGGTGGAGTGCTGGCTGAGCAACCCCAACCCGACCAGCGCAGGCGGCGCCAACATCGCGACGCTGAACGGCGCCACCGCCGTCGACATGTCGGCGGCACTCGTCGGCCATTACACGAGCAGCAGCTGCACGCTGGACGTGTCGAGCAGCGGCGTCTTCCACCTGGTGAGCGGCAATGTCGACGTGACGACCCGCCTCGCCGGCGACGAGGACGACGTCATCGTCACCTTTGGCGAGAGCGTGGCGGTGCAGGCGCAGGACTACTTCAGCGCCGGTGAACAAACCTGGGTGACGCTGACCTACCAGCCGGCCAACGTGGCGCTGAACGTGCCGGCGTCGTACAGCGCCGACGCCAGCCACCGCATGCCGCGACCGGTCAAGTCGCTTGCGCAGTGCAGCGGCCTCGTCAAGCAGTGATGGCACGGGGGGGCGGTTCCCCCGCTCCCCCGCATGCCGGTGCGTCACTACAGTCGCGTCGCCACCGCCCACCCCGAGTCCCGCCGATGACCACACCCGCCCCCACGCCCGCCGACTGGGCCGTGCTGCGCAGCCTCTTTGACGAGGCGGTGGCGCTGCCTGCGGCCGAGCGTGCGGCGCATGTCGACGCGCTGCCCGTGAGCGCCGTGATGAAGGCCGAGCTGCACTCGCTGCTCGCCCATCACGCCGACCACACCGACGGCGATCCGCTGCTGTCGCGGCCCATCGCCGAGAGCGTGGCGGCCAGCCTGTCCCGCGACGGTGAGCGCTTCGGCGCCTGGGCCGTCGTGCGCAGCATCGGCAGCGGCGGCATGGGCGAGGTGTACGAGGCGCGCCGCGCTGACGGCAGCTTCGAGGGCCGCGCGGCCATCAAGGTGATCAAGAGGGGCATGGACAGCGACGCCGTGCTGCAGCGCTTTGCGCAGGAGCGCCAGGCGTTGGCGCGGCTGCATCACCCGCACATCGCCCAGCTCTTCGACGCCGGTCTCAGCGCCGACGGACTGCCCTATTTCGTCATGGAGTTCATCGATGGCCTGCCCATCGACGAAGCCGCGCAAACGCGGTCCATCGAGGAGCGCCTCGGGCTCTTCCTGCAGCTGGCCGACGCCGTCGCCCACGCTCACCGCAACCTGCTCGTGCACCGCGACCTCAAGCCCGGCAACGTGCTCGTCACGCACGACGGACAGGTCAAGCTGCTCGACTTCGGCATCGCCAAGGCGCTCGACCCGGCCGAGGCGCAAGGGAACGACAGCACCCTTGGCGCCGTCCGCCCCTTCACGCCCAACTACGCCAGCCCCGAGCAGGTGCGCGCCGAGCCGGTGGGCACGGGTACCGATGTCTACTCGCTGGGCGTGCTGCTCTACCAATTGCTGACTGGCCAGCGTCCTTACGGCCGCAATGCGCGCGGCCCCGCCGAGGCCGCGCGCGCGGTGCTCGACGAAGCGCCGACCCGCCCCTCGCAACTGAGCAGCCCCGACGCTGCGGCGCCCGATGCTCAGGCCTGGCTGATCACCCGGCAGCGCCTCAAGGGCGATCTCGACAACATCCTGCTCAAGGCGCTGGAGAAGGACGTGGGCCGCCGCTATGCCAGCGTCGAGCAGTTCGCCGCCGACCTGCGCGCCACGCTTGCGGGCTACCCGGTCAGCGCCCGCGCGCCCAGCCGCGGCTACTTGTTGTCCAAGTTCGTGCGGCGCAACCGCCTGCCGGTGGCCTTGGGTCTGGGCGTCGTGCTGGCTCTGGCCGGGGGCCTGGCGGCGGCGTCCTGGCAGGCACACGTGGCCGGCCAAGCGCGCGCGGCGGCCGAGTTGCGGCTGACGGCGGTCAAGGGCATCACGGCCGATCTGGTGTTCCGCTTCGGCGATGCGATCGCCTACCTGCCCGGCGGTAGCAAGGCCCAGGATGCGCTGCTGGCACAGACCCTCGCCGCGCTCGACCCCCTGGTGCAGGGCGAGCAGCCCGATGGCGACCTGCAGGCGCTCAGCGCCGCCATCCTCGCCCGCCGCGCCGAGCTGCTGGGCAATGACACCACCGGCACGGCCGAGCTCGGTGCCCAGATCGACGCCATGGCGCTGCGCGCCGTCGAACTGGGTGAACGCCTGTGGGCCAGCCAACATCACGACTGGCGTTTTGCGCAGTGGCATGCCCGCGCGCTGCAGGTGCAGTCGGTTCGGCTGCGCAACACCGGCCAGCGCGAGCGTGCGGTGGCCAACAGCCGGCTCATCCTCCAGCGCCTCGAACAGGCACGCCCGTTTGCCAGGGACGACGTGCTGGGCCGCGCAGCCCTGGGCGTGGAGCTGGCCAACACCACCCTGAGCCTCGGCCAGACGCTGAGCGCGGCAGGCCAGCTTGACGAAGCCCTGGCCCTGTACGCCAAGGCCGAGCCGGTCTACCGCGAACTGCTGGCCGACACCGCCATGCATGCCGAGAGCGACCGCCGCGCCGCACCCGGCGAGATGAAGACCGAGGTCTACCTCCGCCACCAGCTCGGCGTCGCTCTGGCATCCCGCGCGCTGACGCTGCTGCGCCTGGACCGGCTCGACGACGCACTGGCTCAGCTGCAGGCAGCGATGCCGTTGCGCCGCGCCAATGTCGAGGCCGAGCCCGCCAACATCGCCTGGCACGATGGCCTGCTGCAAGAGGCCAATACCCTGTCGCTTGTGCAACTGCGCCGTGGCCAATGGGCCGCAGCGCTCGAGGCCTCAACCCTGGCCTGGACCGAGAACGAGCGCCTGGCCAAGCAGGAGGGCCCGCAGAGCAAATGGGCCCAGTTGCCGCGGAACCTGGCCGCCCAGCATGGGCTCGCGCTCTGGCGCAACGGCCAGCCTGGGCAGGCTCTGGCAGTGGTCGAGCAGGGCCTGGCCGCGTGGAAGGCGTCGCCCGGCACCGCGCCCAATCCCGCGGCCGACCTGCGGCGGAGCACCGTGCAAGCCGTGCATGGCGCCCTTCTGGCCGAGCTTCACAAGCCCGGCGCGCAAGCGCAACTGCGCGAGGCCCTGGCCCGCCTGCAGCCGCTGTTTGACGACCCCAGCCTGGGTCGCCCGGCGCGGCTGGCCTGGGCCGAGGCGGCCGCCTGGCTGCTGGCACTGAAGCCGGCGGATGGCGAGGCGCTGCGCCGGCAGGCGCTGGGCGCGCTGGCGGCTGCGGCCAGCGTGACGCCGCTGGCGGCCGACCATGCCGCGTTGAAGGGTCGGCTGGAGACCTGAGCGCACGGCGAGACGGGGGCGCAAGTGCTGAGCCGGCATCGAGCTAGCCGGTTGCGCGGTCAAGTCCTACACCTGGGGGTCGGCCTTGCGAGGAGAGTCGGCACAGGTTCAAGGCGCTTCAGCGCCGTTGAATCGTGAGCCCCAACTACCAAGGAGACCGCCATGAGTCTAGGTGCCATTCTGCTCGTCGTGCTGATCCTTCTTCTGCTCGGCGCCATCCCGGCGTGGCCCCACAGCCGCGGCTGGGGCTATGGGCCAACGGGAGGGATCGGCCTGGTTTTGCTGATCGTGCTCGTGCTGCTCTTGATGGGTCGGATATAGCCGTCTCGACACATGAGCGCGTCTACCCCTCGCCGGTGTCGCCCGGCTCATTGGGTGGCCGCCCTCGCCGCGGCGCCGGGCTGGCGGCCGGCTTGATGCCGCGCCGCGCCAGCGCCTCGCGCAGCAGCACTTCGACCTGCGCATTGGCCGAGCGCAGCTCCTGTGCTGCCAAGCGTTCGATTTGTGCCCACAGCGCCGGGTCCACCCGCAACGCGAAGGCCTTCTTGTCGGGGCTGGCCATGCCGCGGCGCGCTCAGGCGTAAAGCGTGCCAGCGTTGATGATGGGTTGGGCGTCCTTGTCCGAGCACAGCACGACGAGCAGGTTGGACACCATGGCCGCCTTGCGCTCGTCGTCCAGCACGACGATCTCGCGCTCCGACAACCCGCGCAGCGCCTCCTCCACCATCGTCACCGCGCCCTGCACGATCTTCTTGCGTGCGCTGATGATGGCCTCGGCCTGCTGGCGGCGCAGCATCACCTGAGCGATTTCCGGCGCGTAGGCGAGGTGGGTGATCTTGGCCTCCAGCACCGCCACGCCGGCTTGGGCGCAGCGCTCCTGCAGTTCGGCGACCAGCGCCTTGACGACCTCGTCCTGGCCGGCGCGCAGCGTCGTTTCGTCGGGGTCCAGATCCTCGCCATCGTCATAGGCGAACTGCGTGGCCAGATGGCGGATGGCCGTCTCGGCCTGCACGCCAACGTAGGTTTCGAACTTGTCCACCTCGAAGACGGCGCGCGCCGTGTCCTGCACGCGCCAGACGATGGCGGCGCTGATTTCGATCGGGTTGCCGCGCTTGTCGTTGACCTTGATGTGCGGCGCGTTCAGATTGCGCGCGCGCAGCGAGATGCGCTCCCGCATCGCGAACGGGTTGGCCCAGCGAAGGCCTTCATGGCGGTCGGTGCCGACATAGCGACCGAACAGCGTCAGGATCCGCGCCTCGTTGGGCTCCTGCATGTAGATCCCGATCAGCATGAGCAAACTGGCCGCGAAGAGGAGCACGGTCAGCACCATCAGCGCCAGGTTGCCTATGGACCACACGAACAGCGCCGCCGCCGCTGCCGCCCCGCCCAGGCTGCAGGCAATGGGCACGAAGCCGCTGAACGCGCGAGCCGGCAGTTCGAGACGAGAGAGCTGTTCGAGGACGGGCATGGCGATACCTCAGAAAAAGGAGATATCACTTTAATGCACTTTGCCCGGCGTGACCACACAGGGCCTGTTAACGCTACGGCAACGGGTCGCGTTGTGGCCAGAAAAGCCGCGGGCAAGGCGCAAAGCGGAGCCGGGTTGCACACCCGGCGAGCATTTGCAATGATTGACCCCTGGCGGAAGGCCTTCGCGACCCATTGCCGTAGTGTTAGCAGGCCCTAATGGTTGTGCCGCGGTGGCGTGTCGATCACGGCGCGATAGGGCACGGCGAGTTCCAGGCAGGCGCCGGTCGACAGCTGCCCCACCGTTGAGCGATAGATCTCCTGCCACGGTGTCTGGCTCGGCGGTATCGCAGGTGGCGCATCTTCAGCGCGGCGGCGCGCCAGCTCCTCATCACTGAGCAGCGCGTCGCAGCGGCCCGCGATCAGGTCGACGCGGATGACATCGCCCGTGCGCAGCCAGGCCAGCCCGCCGCCGATGGCGCTCTCGGGCGAGGCATGCACGATGGAGGGGCTGTCCGACGTGCCCGACTGGCGGCCGTCGCCCAGCGTGGGCAAGCTCATCACGCCGCGCCGGATCAGCGCGTCCGGTGGCTGCATGTTGACGACTTCGGCGGAGCCCGGCCACCCCATCGGCCCGGCGCCGCGCATGACGAGGATGCAGCCCTCATCGATGCCAAGCGCAGGGTCGTTGATGCGCGTGTGATAGTCGTCGGGGCTGTCGAAGACGATGGCCCGGCACTCAAAAGCGCCGTCCTTCAGGTAGCGCTCGCGGAACGTTGCCGAGATGACGCTGGCCTTCAGGATGGCGAAGTCGAACAGGTTGCCGCTCAACACGACGAAGCCGGCATCGGGCTTCAGCGGTGCGCTGACCGGGTAGATGACTTCACGGTCCTGCGTCTCGCGGCCGTCGAGATTGGCGGCCATCGTGTGGCCGGTCACCGTCGGCCGGATGGTGCGCAGCAGGCCGGCCCGCTGCAGCTCCCACATGACGGCCGGCACGCCGCCGGCGCGGTGGAAGCGCTCGCCGAGGAACTGGCCGGCCGGCTGCATGTTCAGCAGCAGCGGCACGTGCTGGCCCACCTCGGTCCAATCGGCAGCTGTCAGCTCGATGCCGGCATGGCGGGCCATGGCCATCAGGTGCGGCTGGGCGTTGGTCGAGCCGCCGATGGCCGCGTTGACGACGATGGCGTCGAGAAAGGCGTCGCGGCTGAGGATCTTCGACGGCCGCAGGTCCTCGCGCGCCATGTCGACGATGCGCCGGCCCGTCTCATAGGCCATCTGGCCGCGCTCGCGGTAGGGCGCCGGGATGGCCGAGCAGCCGGTCAGCGACAGCCCCAGGCACTCGGCCAGCGCATTCATCGTCGAGGCCGTGCCCATGGTGTTGCAGTGGCCGGCCGAGGGCGCGGAGGCCGCAGCAATCTCGATGAAGGTCTCTTCGTCGATATCGCCCGCCGCGAGCCGCCGCCGGCCGGCCCAGATGGCGGCGCCGGAGCCGACGAGCTGCCCCTCGAACCAGCCGTCCAGCATCGGGCCGCCGGACAGCACGATGGCCGGGATGTCGACGGTGCTTGCTGCCATGACCTGCGCCGGCGTCGTCTTGTCGCAGCCGGTCGTCAACACGACGGCGTCCAGCGGGTAGCCGTGCAGGATCTCGACGAGGCCGAGGTAGGCCAGGTTGCGGTCCAGTGCCGCGGTGGGGCGGCGGCAGTTCTCGAAGATGGGATGCAGAGGGAACTCCATCGCGATGCCACCCGCGTCGCGAATGCCATCGCGCACGCGCTTCGCCAGCTCCAGATGGATGCGGTTGCAGGGGCTCAGGTCGCTGCCGCTCTGGGCGATGCCGATGATGGGCCGGCCCGAGCGCAGCTCCTGCGGCGTGAGGCCGTAGTTCATGAAGCGCTCCAGATAGAGCGCCGTCATGTCGATGTGATCGGGGTTGTCGAACCAGTCCTGGGAGCGCAGTCGGCGCGTCATCGTGCGCGGCTCCGCAAGTGCTTCATCAGCGCGCCGACGCCATGGGCCGTCGTGGCGGCTTGGGCGGAGATGTCCACCAGGGCGCCTTCGGCGTCGGCGGGAAGGAAGCTGGGGTCGGTCGGGGTCATGCGGCTCGCGGTGCGGTAGGGAGGCGGCCCGAATTGTGAGCGCTACCGATTGCGCCTGCCAAGCAGGGGGCGAAGCGGGCGGCGCTTCAAGAGAGGATGAGGTACTCGGGGTAGCGTTGCTGGATCTCTTCCACCGAGGCCAGCGTGCCCGACAGGTGCTCGCGCACGGCCTGTTGCGCGCCTTGCGCGTCACCCGATTCGATGGCTTGCAGGATGGCCAGGTGGCCGGCCAGGATGGACTCGGCCTTGCCCTCGCTCGGCGCGTGCAGCAGCCGCAGCCGGTCGATGTGGCCCGACATGCGCGTCACCACCGACCACAGCCGCGGCAGGCCGGCGGCGACGTACATCAACCGGTGGAACTCCTTGTCGGCCGCAATGAAGGCGGGATAGTCCTTGCTGGCGGCGAGGCCCACCTGGCGCGCCAGTTGGGCTCGCAGGTCGTCGATCACTGCCTGGTCATGCGAGAGCGCCAGCAGACGTGCGATTTCGATTTCGATGGAGCGGCGCAGGAAATGCGCCTCGCGGGCCGCCGGCACGTCGATGCGGCTGACCTGCGTCGTGTACTGGGCGCGGATGAGCACCAGGCCTTCTTCGCTGAGCCGCATGAGCGCGTCGCGCACGGGCGTCTGGCTGACGCCGAAGCTCTGGGCCAGCTCGGCGCGGTCGAGGGCGCTCCCTGGCGCCAGTTCCAGCGAAATGATGGCGGCGCGAAGCGCTTCAACAACCTGGGGCGCCGCATGGCGGGTGGGATCTAGCGTGGTGTTCATCTCGAGGGGCAAGCCAAATCAGCCGTTGGCGCGCGGAGGCTGGGCGCCATTGTCATCGCGGGCTTGATGCGTCCTGGCGCGGCTGATGGGGCGCGGTCTGGCCCGTCGGCCGACAAGCCTGAGAGCGCTATCCAATGTTCGATCACCTTGCAATTCTTAGCCGCCTTTCTGCCTCGCGGCCCACTAATACATTAGTACACACCCTCGTTGACTGAGGTTTCTTGTGGACGTAAATTGAAAATGTGCGCGCTACCATTTTGATGATGACGGCGTCATAGAACCAATCAGGAGACAAAGACAAGATGAGCAAGACCAATTCGCAGCCGCGCCGCCGCGCCCGCCTGGATCGACAGCTGGCCGTGGGCACCACGCTGCTGGCCGGCCTGATCACGCAGGCCTATGCGCAGACCGCGCCGGCACCATCGGCCCAGCAACTGGAGACGGTCGTCGTGACCGGCATCCGCAGCTCGTTGGCTGCCTCGGCGCTTTCGAAGCGCGAGAACATCGGCCTGTCGGACTCGATCCACGCCGAAGACATCGGCAAGTTCCCGGACAACAACCTCGCCGAGTCGATCTCGCGCATCCCCGGCGTCCAGGTGAACCGCGACGTGACGGGTGAGGGTTTGAACATCCAGGTCCGCGGCCTGGGTTCCAACTTCACGCGCATCCTGATGAACGGTAACCCCGTCGCATCGGCCTCCACGAGCTTCAGCAGTGCCGGTAGCGCCAACCGCGAAGTCGACCTGGACTTCATGCCGGGCGACCTTTTCTCGCGCATCACGGTGTCCAAGAGCCCCACGGCCGGGATGCTGGAAGGCGCTATCGCCGGCGTCGTGAACATGCGCAACGCCCGCCCGTTCGACAAGGCCGGCACGCGCGGCACCGTCAAGCTGCAACTGGCCAAGAACGACCCCGCGCCCAAGCCCAGCACGCGCGGCACGGCGCTCTACAGCACGACGTTCGGCGACACCTTCGGCGTGCTGGCCGGCGTGTCCTTCGCCCGCAACAAGATCACCACGCGCGGCTTCGAGGACGGTACCGACTGGGTCACGCCCCGTCTGACCAACCCTTTGCAGACCGGCGCGGGTACCTCAACCACCAACGGTGCCTGGGGCATCCCGACGACTGTGCCCGCTGCGGCCGCCGGTACCTATGGTTCGACGACATTGGCAGCCGGCCAGTCCGTCGATATGGCGCTGCTGAAACAGCTGAACCCCAATGCCACGATCCAGCAACTGGACAACGGCTACATGCCGCGCCTGCCGCGCCCGGTGAACTTCTCTGGTGAGCGCAACCGTGCCAATGGTCTGCTGAGCTTCGAGTTCCGCCCGACCTCAGATTTCGACGCCTACCTTGATTTGCTGACTGGCAGCAAGACCAGCAAGCAGGAGCGTGTCGACTTCGACATCAACGTCCGCAACAGCGCCGTCATCCCTTCGGCAATGAGCTATGACCGCAGTGACTGCGCGGTCTACTGCTTCGTGACGGGCGGCACCCTCCTCAACGGCACCGGTTTCCTTGAATACCGCCGCATGGACGAGAGGAGCAGCTTCACGTCCGTGAACCCGGGCTTCGAATGGCGCATCTCCGACAAGTGGACGCTGGACGCGCAGGCCAATCAGGCCAGCAGCAAATTCAGCCGCACCGCGCCCACGCTCCTGGTCCCGACCGACGCGGCCAAGCCGTTCACGGTGAAGATCGGCGCCAACGCCAATTTCCCGGTCTACACGCCCAACGGCTTCGACCCGAACAGCCCGGCCGGCTACACCTGGGATCACCACGGCAACGCGACGGGCGCCCAGATCAGCGTCAATCGTGAAGACCGCGAGATCAAGACGAGGGGTGCACGCTGGAATCTGGCCTGGGGTGACGAGAGCCTGACCCTCAAGGGCGGCATGGCCTATGACACCTACCACCGCCTGATCACGCCATTCAACGACGATGGCCGTCTGCAGAACGTCGTCTGCGGTGGCAACCTGAACGTGCGCATGTACGCGCCCAACACCACCAACCCGAATGGCTGCGCGATCATTCCGATCACGGCCAACCCGGCGACGCAATACCCTGGCTACGGCAAGGGTTCGACGGCTGGCGGGCCCGCGCTGGCCTATCAGGGCTCGGCCGTGCCGGACATTTCCCAGTACCTGGTGCCCGGCCCCAACGGCTTTGTCACGATTGATTGGAACCGCTTCGCTGGGGCCACCGGCTACGACAACATCGCCGCCAACATGGTCCAGCAAGCGGGCAGCAACGCCCTCAGCGGCGCGTCGCCGCAGGACTTCGGTGAAAACGTCTTCGGCAACTACATCGAGGTGTCCGGCCAGACGCGTGTCTTCGACCGCCTGCTGCGCTATGACGCGGGCCTGCGCCGCACGCGCACCTCGCAGAGCGTCGGCGCGTACACGGGCAACGTGGCCGATCCGCGCAATGCAGGCCAGACCAATGGCGGCCTGTACCCGAACCTCGTCACGGAGACGATGGGCCAGACTTCCTACAGCAACACCCTGCCCAGCGGCACGCTGGCCTACAGCCTCACCAACGACATGATCGTCCGCGCGGCGGCTTCGAAGGCCATCACCCGTGCTGACCCCAAGGCGCTGCAGCCGCTGAGAGCGACGTCCAATGACGTGGCCCTGTCCAACGCCACCGCCACCAACCCGGGGCTCAAGCCC
The DNA here is from genome assembly GCF_054049255.1 of Roseateles sp. P5_E4. Classification (NCBI taxonomy): domain Bacteria; kingdom Pseudomonadati; phylum Pseudomonadota; class Betaproteobacteria; order Burkholderiales; family Sphaerotilaceae; genus Roseateles; species Roseateles sp. P5_E4. Next base: position 413,306 of record NZ_JBFUMS010000002.1, read on the forward strand.
TTCGAGTCCAAGAACCTGGACTTTGGATGGGAGTGGTACACGGACAAGAAGGGCAGCTATCTCGCGGCGGCCTATTTCGAAAAGAAGATCAAGAACTTCCCGCGCACTGTCGTGCGCCAGATGACGCTGTCGCAGATCCGCCAAGAGTTCGGTGCCGACTCGCTGCAGTACGCGGCGGGCAGCGCGATCGACCTGGCGGTGACTGCGGCCGGCGGCCCTGACAAGTTCAACATTCCGCTGTCGCAGCCGCTCAACACGGAAGACATCATGAAGCTCAAGGGCTGGGAGTTGAGCTGGGCGCAGTCGCTGGACCGCTTCCTGCCGATCAACGGCTTCGGCTTCTACGCCAACTACACCCGCACCAAGCAGGATGCAGGCACCAGTGGCCAGGTGCCGATTGGCGCGGCGCCCTATACGGCCAACCTGACCGTGTACTTCGAAAACAGCCGCGGCTCCATCCGCCTGAGCAACAGTTACCAGGCCCGGACTCCGTTCGAGTCGAAGAACACGGATTCCATCCCGGCAGGCACCATGTTCAAGTACAACAAGGCCTACTACCAGGCGGACCTCTCGACCCGTCTCGAAATCGGCGACTGGGTAGGCTGGAAGCAGGGCGTGTCGCTCAACTTTGACGTTGCCAACCTGAACAAGGCCACGCAGAAGTCCTACATCCAGGAAGAGCTCGCCGTGCGTGGCTACTGGGATCCGGGCCGTACCTATCAGCTGACCGCTCAGATGAAGTTCTGACCAGAGGCAGGCCATGTTCGGCGTCGTCCACCTGACCCGCGCCTCGCAGCGCACCAGCTTCCAGTTGGCCAACGCGCCGTACGCGATCTACGAGCCGGGTCGCACTTGCCAGGTGGGTCTGCGCGCCAGCTTCTGATTCATCGCCTGTGTCTCCGCCAGCGGTCCGGGTGTGGCCCGCTGGTGTTTCGATGAGGGTCCTCGCCGGCCGATGGCGAGCGCCCTCATCTTTTTATTGGCACCGCCGCCCGCTCGTGCCGGAGCTCGGTGACGGTGCGGCCGGCAACGCCCCAGTTGTCGGTGTCGACCTCGTCGATGACGACGAAGGTGGCCGCCGGGTCCTTGTTCAGCACGCGGACCATCAGGTCGGTCGCCTCGGCAATCAATTGCTTCTTCTGATCCAGCGTCACGCCTTCGCGGGTGATCTCGATGCGGATGTAGGGCACGGTCAGGTCTCCTGATGGGTGTAGAGCTTGGCAACGATGGACCAGCGGCCGCGATCCTTGAGCAGGCTGAGCTGGTCCAGGTAGTCGAAGCCCAGCATCTGGCAGCGCGCCGTCGCCAGCGCGACCGAGCCGTCGATGCGCAGGGCCTGCAATTGCATGCGCTGGGTCTCGCCCTGGCTTTGCGGGCTGGCCCGCTTGGCCACCACCTGCAGATAGGGCTCGACGTCGCGCAGCAGCACCTGGCCGCTGACCTCGCCGTAGAGCCGCGCCTGCGAGTGGAAGACCTGCGCGAGCAGATCCACATCGCCACGGTAGAGGCCGTCGAAATAGCGCTGCAGCAGCGCCAGCAGTTCTTCGCGGTCGGTCATGGCATCACCACTTGCCGGAGCTCATGCCGCCATCCACGGGCAGCACGACGCCGGTCGTGAAGGCCGCGCCGGCGAGATAGAGCACCGCATCGGCAATCTCCTGCACGGTCGCGATGCGGCCGGCCGGCTGCAGCGTGTTCAAAAAGCCATGCATGTCGGCCGTGTACATCGGCGTGTCGACGATGCCGGGTGCAACGGCGGCCACCTGCACGTTGTGCGGTGCCAGCTCCAGCGCCAGGGCTCGGGTGGCGTGGTTGATGCCGCCCTTGATCAGCACCGGCAACACCGCTGGCACGCCCTGGATGGGTTGCGACGCGATGGCGGCCGTGATGTTGATGATGTGGCCGGCCTTGCGCTCCACCATGTGGCGGGCCGCGGCCTGCGACGGGTAGACAAAGCCCTTGAGGTTGGTGTCGACGAGGGCATCCAGCTCGGCCGGCGTGTAGTCGACAAAGGGCTTGGCGTTGAAGATGCCGGCGTTGTTGACGAGCACGTCGACGCGGCCGAAGCGTTCGATGGCCGCCTGTACGAGGCGGGTGCCGGTGGCCGGGTCGGCCACGTCGCCGGCGACGGTGAGCAGGTTGTCGGGCTTGCCGAGTTCGACGGCGGCCTGCTGCAGGCGCTCGGCGTTGCGGCCGTTGGCGACGACGTTGTCGCCCTGCTTCAGGAAGGCGGCAGCGATGGCCAGACCGATGCCGCTGGAGGCGCCGGTGACGATGACGGTGCGAGGACGGTGGTTCATGGATGACTCCATTGGTTGCGATGGACTCAAATCTATTGGCGACGTCGTGATCAATAAATAAGATCATGGCCACTTCAGTATTTACATGATGTGATGGCATGAATCGGCAATTCGACGACCTGATGCTGGGCAGCCTGGAGCTCTTCTGCGCGGCGGCGGAGCTGGGTGGCTTCACGGCGGCGGCTACGGCGGCGGGCGTGACGCCGGCGGCCGTCAGCCGCACGGTGGCGCGCCTCGAAGAGAGGTTGGGCGTGCGCCTGTTCGTGCGCACGACGCGGCAGATCCGCCTCACCGACGCGGGCCAGGCTTACTACGAGCAATGCCGCCAGGTGCTGAACCAGTTGGTGGAGGCCGAGCGCGAAGTCAGCGGCCGGCAGGCGGCGCCGAGCGGCCTGCTGCGCATCAGCGTGCCGACGACCTATGGCCACCACCGCCTGCTGCCGCGCCTGCCGGCCTTCCGCGAGCGCTACCCGGAGATCCGCGTGGATGTGCACGTCAGCAACCGCAACATCGACTTCGCGGCCGAGGGCTATGACCTCGCCGTGCGTGTGCGCGCGCCGGCCGACTCGACGCTGATCGCGCGGCACCTGGAAGACGCGGAGCTGGTGCTGGTCGCCGCGCCCGACTACCTGCGTTTGCGCGGCGAGCCGCAGTCACTCGACGAGCTGGCGCAGCACGACTGCATCCAGTTCGAGCTGCCGAGCAGCGGCCGCACCATCCCCTGGCTGTTCCGTGTCGACGGCAAGGATGTCGAGCGGCCGACCGTGGGCGGCACCAGTTGCTCCGACGACGTGCTGGCCGGCGTGACGCTGGCGCGCCATGGCGCCGGCATCTTCCAGGCCTACCGCTTCACGGTGGAAGAAGAGCTGCGCCAGGGCCGCCTCGTCGAGCTGCTCAAGCCCTTGGGCGGCCGCTCGCGGCCCTTCAACCTGCTCTACCCGCACCAGCGCCATGTGCCGCTGCGGGTGAGGTGCTTCGTGGATTTCCTCTTGAGCGCTTAGAGGATCTCGAAGCGCACGTCGATGTTGCCTCGCGTCGCATGGGAGTAGGGGCAGAGCTGGTGGGCGCCGTCGACGAGCTGCTTCTTCTGCTCGGCATCCAGCCCGGGCAGGTTGATGGTCAGCTTCACGGCCAGCGCAAAGCCCTGGTCGGCCGTCGTGCCGAGAGACACATCAGCATCGATGCTGACCTCGTCCGGCACGCGGATGCCCAGCGGCGCGCCGGCGCGCCGCATCGCGCCCATGAAGCAGGCCGAGTAGCCGATGCCGAAGAGCTGTTCGGGATTGGTGCCCGGCTTGTTCGACCCGGGCGGGCTGAGCTTGACGTCCAGTTCGCCGTCGCTGGACTTGCCCCAGCCCTCACGGCCTCCGGCGGTGTGGGTGTGGGCGGTGTAGACGACTTTCTCGATGGCGCGCATGGTGTGGGCTCCTCGTGGGTCAGGTTTCGGCGTGGAAATGGCGCAGGGCCACGAGGGCCAGGCGCACGACATTGCGGGTCTCGGTGACGGGGGCACCGGCCTTGGCGCTCAGGCGCAGGCCGCGCATGACGGTCAGCACGAAGTCGGCGGCCGCGGACTCATCCAGCGTGGGCGGCAGCTCGTCCTGCGCCTTGGCCTGCGCCAGCGCGGCGGCGACGTCGGCCTTGGAGCGCCTGGCGCCCTCGCGCAGGATGGCGGCGACCTCTTCGTCACTGGTGCCGATCTCGGCGGCGGTGTTGACCGACATGCAGCCGCGCGTGCGCGCCACGCCGCTGGAGGTGGCGATGGACGTCAGCAGCGTCTCGATGCCGGCCAGCGGCGAGGGCGCGGATGCCAGCACCTTCTGCAGCGACTGGGCGCGCTCGGCCTGGTAAAGGCGCAGGGCCTCCAGGAAGAGGCCGCGCTTGCTCTCGAAGGCGTTGTAGAGGCTTTGACGGCCGATGCCCATGGCCTCGACGAGGTGGGGCATACCCGTCGCCTCGAAGCCCTGACACCAGAACACCTCCATCGCGCGGTGGAGGACTTCGTCCCTGTCGAATTCAGAAGGTCTTGCCATGAAGCGAATTGGACTTGTTTTTGAACGATCGGTCAATAATAATGAACGCCATCGATTTCGCAACCCGCAGTTCCACGTCATGAACTTCGCGAGAAAGCTCTCCATCGCCACCGCGTTCGCCCTGTTCATGACCACCCACGCCCCGGCCGAACCGCGCCTGGACGGTGGCGGCGAATGGATCAACTCACCGCCGCTGGCACTCGCCGGCCTGCGCGGCAAGGTCGTGCTGGTCGACTTCTGGACCTACTCCTGCATCAACTGCCAGCGCACCCTGCCGTACCTGCGCGCGTGGGCGCAGAAGTACGGCCCCCAGGGCCTGGTCGTCGTCGGCGTGCATGCGCCGGAGTTCGGCTTCGAGCGCGACGCGAAGCGTGTGCGCAAGGCGGCAAAAGACGGCCAGCTTGACTACCCCATCGTGCTCGACAACGACTTCACCATCTGGCGCGCCTTTGGCAACCAGGCCTGGCCGGCGCTGTATTTCGTTGACACCCAGGGCCGCGTGCGCCACCACCAGTTCGGCGAGGGCGACTACGAGCGTGCCGAGCAGGTCATCCGCGAGCTGCTGCGCGAGGCCGGCAAGGCGCCGGAGGCGGGCATGGCCCAGGTTGCGGCGACCGGCATCGGCCTGGCGCCCGACATCGCCAACGTGCGCTCACCCGAGACCTATCTCGGCCATAGGCACGGTGCAGCCCGCGGCATCCTGCCCGACCGCCTCAAGCGCTATGCCGGTGGCATCCCCCGGCTCAATGAGTGGTCGCTGGCCGGCGACTGGACCGTGCGCCCCGAGTACGCCGAGCTGTCGGGCGACAGCGGCAGCGTGGCGCTGCGCTTTCAAGCGCGCGACCTGCACCTCGTGCTTGGTCCCGCAACTGACGGCAAGCCGCTGCCATTCCGCATCACCCTCGACGGCCAGCCGCCTGGCACCGACGCGGGCCTGGACGTGGGCGCCGACGGCCGCGGCCTGGCCAGTGGCGAGCGCCTCTATCAGCTGGTGCGCCAGCGAGGCCCGGTGCGCGCACGCACTTTCGAGATCCGCTTCGATGCACCCGGCGCCCGCGCCTATGCCTTCACCTTCGGTTGACTTCACTGAGGACTTCAGATGAACACCTTGCCCCTGCCTACGGTTCCGCGGCCGCAGCCGCTGCGCCCGGTCGTCTCCTTCGCCCGCATGCTGGTGCTGGCTCAGCGGCGCTTTCGCGATCAGCAGCAGAAACCCGCGGCAGCCGTCTAGCGTCGCGCCCGCGCGGTGGCCAGCGCGCTGTCCAGCGCCTCCAGCAGCCGCCGCGGCTCCAGCGGCTTGGTCAGGTAGCGGAAGAAGCCTGCGGCCAGGCCTGCCACCGCGGCATCGGGCATGGCGTTGGCGGTCAGCGCGATGATGGGGATATGGGCTGTGCGCGGGTCCATGTGCAGGATGGACTGGGCCTCGCGCCCCGTCATGCGCGGCATGTTGTTGTCCATCAGGATGACGTCGGGCACATATTGCCGGGCCATCTCGACCCCGCGCTGGCCGTCGGGCGCCGTCAGCAGCCGGATGTCGCCGCGTGCGGCCAGCAGCTCCTCGACGAGCTGGCGGCTGGCGGGGTTGTCTTCCACATAGAGCACGGTGGCTGGCGCCTCGCCCTCACGCGGCGCGGCCGTCAGGCTGGCCAGGTCGCCCCAGTCGGTTTCGGCGTGCGGCACGGCGGGGAGTTCGCTGGCCCGCAGGTCGACCCAGAACACGCTGCCCTCGCCGGGCACACTGTGCACGCCGATCTGGCCGCCCATCAGCTCGACCAGGCGCTGGGTGACGACCAGGCCGATGCCGGTGCCTTGCTCGGGGCCGCCCTCCTGGCCGAGGCGGTTGAAGGGCTGGAACAGCGCCTCGACCTGCTCGGGCTTGAGCCCGGCGCCGGTGTCCTTCACCGAGATGCGCACATGCCCGGCATTGAACCGGTCGCAGTCCACGCGCACCGAGCCGCCGGGGCGGTTGTACTTGATGGCGTTGCTGACGAGGTTGAGCACCACCTGCTTGAGCCGCATGCGGTCGGCCAGCGCCACGCAGCCGCTGCTGTTGACGAACTGGGTGGCGATGGCGCGCTGGCTGGCCATCGGCTCGATCATCTTGCGGCACTCGGACAGCACATCATCCAGCGGTACCGGCTCGACCGACAGCTCCACATGGCCGCTCTCGATGCGCGCGAGGTTGAGGATCTCGTTGATCAGCGTCAGCAGATGCTTGCCGGCGCCGACGATGTGGCCGACAAACTCCTGGCGCCGCTCGGGCTTGGCGTCAGCGATGTTGGTGCCCAGCAGTTGGCCGAAACCGATGATGGCGTTCAGCGGCGTGCGCAGCTCGTGGCTCATGCTGGACAGGAATTCCGACTTCGCGCGGTTGGCCTTCTCGGCCACGGCGGTGGCGAGCCGCAAGTCCTCATTGGAGGTCTCGAGCTGGGCGGTGCGCTCGTGCACGCGGGCTTCCAGCTGCTCGTTGAGCCGCATGACTTCCTGGGCGTGCTTCTCGATCTCACCGAGCATGCCGTTGAAGGAATCGGCCAGCACGCCGACCTCGTCGTCGGTCATCTTGGCGGCCCGGCGCGAATAGTCCTGGCGCTGCATGACGTCGCGGGCCACATCGCTGATGGCGAGGATGGGCTGCACCACGGCGCGCTGCAGCCGCATGGAAAACAGGAAAGCGATGCCCAGCGCGGCCAGGGCGACCACCGCGGCGATGCCGAGATAGGTCAGCACGCGGTCATGCAGCGCGTACTCGGCGCGCAGATAGACGCTGCCGATGGCGCGCCCGTCCTGCACGATGGGCAGGGCGACGGCGATGTCGCGGTCGGCACGGTGCACGCCCTGCTTTTCAGCATGCGCGGGCAGCGGCGCGTCGGCGCCAGCGGCCGTGTAGGAGGCGAAGCGCTCGCCCTGGGCGCCGTAGATGGCGGCGGCACGCACGCGCGGCTGCAGGCGCAGCAGCGCAAGGTTCTCGCTGGCCACCTTGACGTCGTCGAACTCCAGCGCCGGCGCCGTCGAATGGCCGAGCAACTCGGCCTGGGCCTTGAGATCAGCCACCCAGCCTTCGTGATAGGACTTCAGGTCATAGGCCACCATCGCGCCCAGCGCGACAAGCAACGCGACCAGGGCCGTCAACATCGTGACGCCGAGCAGTCTCCGTTGGAGTGAGAGCCTGAACATCTATGACTTGCCTTCAACCCGACGCGCGACGCCGAGCAGGCGCACGCTGATCTTGAGGCCGCTTTGCGTGGCGGGCGGCAACAGGATGTCAAAACGCACCTTGTCGTCGATGACGACGAAATTGATCATGCCCATTGCGCCGCCGGGGTCAAACTCGGTGACTGTGAGGACTGGCCTCCCTTGTACGGCCGCGAGCAGGTTGGGTGTGTAGGAGACCATGCCGCGCGAAACGAAGAGGGCGTGGACGCCCTCTGGCACTTCGCCGCGCACGAGCCGGCGCACCTCGACGGGCCGCCCGGCCACGGAGGTGGCCGTGGCGGTGCGGCGGAACTCCTCGACGACCGCCTCGCTGGCCAGCACGCCGATGCGAAACGGCTCGCCGACCGGGCCCAGCGACTGTGGCGGCCAGTCGATGTAGTTGCCGAACTTGCAGACGAAGGCGGCCTTGACCTGGTATTCGGCCAGGCCGTCATCGTCGCCCGCCCGTGCGCCGCCCGCGATGGCCAACGCCGCGAGCAGCAGCGTTCGGCGGGCGAGGCGGGCGGCCTTCATCAGAAGAAGCGCATGCGCATCTGGAGCATGAGGTTGCGGCCGAACTCGGTGCGGGTTTGAATGGCGGTGAACTCGCCGTGGCTGCCGAACAGGTTCTGGGCCACCAGCGCGAGGTCGACATCGGGGCCGATGCGCCGGCCAAGGCGCAGGTCCACGGCCGTGTAGGCCGGCACGTCTGGCGCGCTCAGGGCGCCGACATGGCGCAGCATGAGGTCCAGTTCGGCATCGCTGGGCAGGTTGAAGGCCGCACGCAGCCGCCACAGCTGGCGTGGCATGGCGCCGGAGGCGGCGGCCACGGAGTCGGCGGTGTCGATGCTGCCCGGCTTGAGCTGCAGGCGCGGCCTCAGCAGCGTGACGCCGCCGTGCAGGCGCAGCCAGGACGCAGCCTGCAGGCTGCCCCAGGCCTCCAGGCCGCTGACGCGGCCTTTCATGCCGTTGCCGAAATAGACCGACGTGCCGCTGGGCGCCAGCTCCTGGGTGCGCAGATGGTCGTAGTTGCCATGAAAGGCCGTGGCCGACAGCGTCAGTGCGGGCAGTGGCTGGCCGCGGTAGCCGAGCTCCAGCACATTGGCCGTCTCGGCGCGAAAGCCCGCGCCGCCGTCGAGGATGAAAGGCGGCTGGGCAGGGATGTAGATGTCGCGGTCCAGCCGCGAGGGCGCGCGCACCGTGTGCGCGGCCGAAGCCCACCACAGCTGGCCGGGCGAGGGCTTCCATGCCAGGCGCAGATTGGGCAGGAACTCGTTGCCCGTGTAGTCATTGCGTTCGACACGCGCACCGAATGTCACGCGCAGGCCCTCGGCAACCGCGACCTCGTCCTGAACAAACAGGCTGGTCCAGGCCTGGTTCAGTCGCTCGGGCAGGAAGGCGAACTCAGGCGCGCCGTGGCCGACGCGGTCCTGCGAGCGGCGATGGTTGGCGCCCAGCACGACGGTGTGGTCAGGCGTGGGCCGCAACGTGTACTGCACTTCGAAATCGGCGATCTCCAGCGTCTCGTCGAAGGTGGGCGGGTTCACGCGCACGGTGCGGTCCAGATAGCCCTGCACGCTGAGTTCGCCGCCGCCGCCGACTGACCCATCCCAGCGCGCCAGCAGGTTGGCACCGGAGAGCCGGATGGTGTCCAGCGCGAAGTTCACGCCTGTGACGTCGATGCTGCCCGGCAGCGGCTGGCCGTGGTTGCCGCGATAGGCATTGCCCTGCAGTGTGACGCGATCGTTGCCGCGGCCCCAGTCGGCGCGAAAGCCGCCCCTGAGCATGTGGCCCGCATCCTCCACGGGCGTGCCCGCCGCCGTTTCGGTGCGGCCTTGGCTGGTGTGCTTGAGGTAGAGGCGCATGTCGCCGCCGTCGCCCAGCGACCAGCCATGGCGCAGCACCGTGTCGCGCTCGTGGCTGCCCGCCGCCGCCGATACCAGGCTGCCGCGCGTGGCCGAGGCACTGCGCGTGATGATGTTGATGACGCCGTTGACGGCGTTGACGCCCCACAGTGTGCTGCCGGGGCCGCTGCTGACCTCGATGCGATCGATGTCTTCCAGTGCCACGTCCTGCACGTCCCAGAACACGCCGGCAAACAGCGGCGTGTAGACCGAGCGCCCGTCGATAAGGACGAGCAACTTGTTGGCCGAGCCGGCATTGAAGCCGCGTGCACTGATCGAATAGTCGCCGCTCGAGGTTTCGGCGACGTGCAGATTCGGCGCCAGGCGCAGGGCCTCGGGCAGGCGGGTCACGCCGGCGCGGCGGATGTCGTCGGCGGTGATGACAAAGAGTGAGGCCGCCGCATCCCCCAGGCGCTGTTCACGCTTGGCAGTGGAGGTGATGGTGACGTTGCCGAGCTCTTCCAGGCTGAGGTCGACCAGAGGGGCCTGGGCCGCCGCGGGCGCCGCCCATAGCGCAGCTGCTGCAATGCAACATGCCCGGCTTTGTGGCTGCCCCATGCACCCTCCCAACGGTGACCCGGTCGCTCGACGATAACGCAGCGACCGGATGGCGGCAACGCGACATCGGCCCGCATGTGGCACCAGACGGCAACCCGTGACAAACGCCTCGTTTCAGGGGCGCTGCGTGCCTGCGCCGGGATTCGGGCACGTCGGGTGAGTGGCAGCGCGCAATGGCGCCAGCATCCGCCTGGCCGCCGGGCCGGGGGGGCGCTGCCTGCTCGTCAGCGTGGACTTTTCCTGGGCACGTTCTTCTGCAACTGCCACAGCAGCACACAGACGATCAGCGTCGTGCCGATCAGCACGTTGCCGACCCACGGAAAGTGCTCCAGCCTGCCGTCGGTGCCAATGCTCACGATATGGCCGGACACCAGCGCCGCCAGGCCGCCAGCCAGCTGCTGCAACGCCGCATTGATGGCCGTGAAGGCGCCGCGCTGCTCCGGCGCGGGGATGCCGGTGACGACAACCTGCCAGGGCACCATGCGCGAGAAGATGCCGGCGAAGAGGATGACGTTGACGACGATCAGCGTCGTCAGCGATGACGTGCCCAGCCGCGTGTAGATCGCCACCATGGCGATGGTGATCGCGCTGCCGACGTAGAACACCGGCAGCGGGCCGAGGCGGTCGGTGAGGCGGCCCACCAGCGGCGCGACGAACATCGTGCTGATGCCGGTGACGAGATAGACCATGGGCAGGTGCTGCAGGTCGATGCCGACGTTGTTCACCGAGAAGGCGCTGGCGAACGGCATGATCATGAAGCCGCCGGTCGTCAGCAGCGCCGTGATGACGAAGGCGTGCACATGGCGGGCCTTGGCGACGGTGTGCCAGAGGTGGGCGAAGGCGCTGCGGTCGCTCTGCAGCTTCAGGTGGGCGTCCACCGGCTTCATGCGCCAGGCGATCAGCAGGCCGCCGACCGCTCCGAAAGCCACCAGCGCCATGAAGGGCGCGTGCCAGTCCCAGTGCGTGGCGAGGTAGAGGCCGAAAGGCAGGCCCAGCACCTGGCTGGCCGCAAAGCCGCCCTGCAGCAGGCCCATGACGCGCCCACGCAGTGCCGGCTCGAAGAGGTCGGCGGCGATGGCCATGACGATGGAGCCGATGACACCGCCGAACAACCCGGTGACGATGCGCGCCATCAGCAGCGACTCGAAGCTGGTGGCCAGGCCGCACCACAGCGTGCCGAGCAGAAACCCGCCGTAGAAGAACAGCAGCAGCTTCTTGCGGTCGAAGCGGTCGGCAAAGCCCGCCGTCAGCAGGCCGGAGATGCCGGCGCTGAAGGCATAGGCCGACACGACCAGGCCGAACTGCTGGGCTGTCATCGACATCGCCGGCATGATCATGGCGCCGAGCGGCGACATGATCATGAAGTCCAGGATGACGGCGAACTGCAGCAGTGTCAGCAGGCCGGTGGCAAAGCGCTGGTAGGGGGTGAAGGCGAGCGGCGGGGCAGTGGCTGGAGCGGTGGCTTCGGGCATGGGCGGCGGCGGTGGCAGGCGCGGGGCCTGATGGGGGGATGTGGGGCGCTGGCGTGCCGCTCGATGGCGGCGTTGGGACTGCCACGCAGTGTGCGCGAGGGCGTGCCCGGACATGGCAGCAGAGCCTGGGAATGCTGATGGACTGAGGGGCAGTCCAGCTGCATAGGAGCCTATTCATATTAAGATAGGCGCCTATATAAAGTCAAGGATCGTTCATCGGTCTTTTCTGTGCGCCCATGCCCGAGCCTCGAGAACCCCAACCGCCGCTGAAGCTGATCGGACATGTCCACCGCGGTTTCCAGCGCATGGCCGATCAATTGCTGCGCGAGCAGGGCTTCGCGCTGGGCCAGCTGCCGGTGCTGATGGCGCTGAAGGACGGCAAGCCGCGCTCCCAGGCGGAGCTGGCGCGGCTGGCCCATGTGGAGCAACCCAGCATGGCCCAGTTGCTTGCGCGCATGGAAAGAGACGGCCTCGTCGAGCGAGTGCCCGACCCCGAGGACGGCCGCAGCCGCCTCATCTCGCTGACGACCGCCTGCCGCGAGCGCATGCCCAAGGCGCGCGGCGTCATGCAGGCGTTGAGCGCGGAGGCGCTGCAGGGCTTCAGCGCCGAGGAGGTGGCGGTGCTCGGCGGGCTGCTGAGCCGCCTGGCGGACAGCGTCGATGCGATGCTGGAGCGTCGCCTGGGGGACTGAGGCGGGCCTGGCGCGCCGTCCTACACGGCGTCGCGCCGCAGGCTCACGCGGGTGCGGAGGTGGCCGCGCGAGAGTGAAGCATCCCGATTTGCGGAGATGCAATCATGGACACGATGATGGACAGCCCGCCCCGGCTGGAAACAGCACCTTCGCAGGCTGCGGATGTGCTGATCTGCGTGGTCGGTACGGCCGATGTGATGCAGGCTTGCGAGGCCGATCTGGCGGTGCTGGCGGCAAACAGCAGCGTGCATCGCGTGGACTGGCGTCTGGACGACGAGTTCGGCGAGCCGCCCGTCGAGGCGGATTGGGCCGACGGCCTTATCGTGCTGAATTCCGACGCCTGGGCCGCACCAACCGGCTGCGCCAAGTTGCAAGCCCTGCTGAAAATGGCCTGGCGCTGCGGCCGCACCGTGGCGCTATGCGGCGACGCGATGAATTCGCTGAGCACACTGGGCTTTGCGGCCGATGTGCCCGCCGAGGCCGAAGGCCTCTTCCTCTGCCCCCAGGGGCCTTGCAGCGAGACGCTGCGCGAGTTCCTCGACGCCATCCAGGAACAGCCCCATCGCGGCCGTTGAGCGCCTGGCCGTCGATTGATCCTTGCTCCGAGCCTGTCAGCTTGTGGCAGGCCTGTCGGAACTGCACCAAAAAGCGTGGCCCGCGTCGCGCTTCTTCTCGAAGCTGAACGCGGGCCACGCGCAGGGACGAACCGAGTCGCTATCTGCGCATCAGCCCCACCACCAGGCTGATGATGGCCAGGATGATGAAGCCATAGAACAGCAGCTGGGCAATGCCTGCGGCGCTGGCGGCGATGCCACCAAAGCCGAATAGGGCCGCCACGAGGGCGACAACAAAGAAGATGATCGCGTAACGCAGCATGAGGTTTCTCCTTGGACTGTTGGCATCGCTAATCTAGGGCTGGCGCTGGTGCTGGGGTGCCGGCCCCCGCCGCGCTGCCGGGTAGGAAGCCGCCGACGCGGTTACAGCCGGCTTGGCGCTCGCATCCGCACGTGGCGCCGCAGCCGGGCCATCGCAGCTCACGGGTGGCAGGTCCTCCCCGGGATCGACGAAGGCCAGCAGGGCGGCCGGCGGCGCCAGCGCCCCCAGGGCGATGGCGGCAATGGCCTTGCCGCCCAGGGCCTTGCCCTCCAGGGCGATGCGCGGGTCGCCCAAAGTGCCCTGCACGCGCACCGGTGAACGCAGCGTCAGCAACGAGAAGTCCTTGGGCCTGGCGACCACCCGCAGGTCCAGTGTCTCGTCTGCCAGGCTGATGCGGCCGTCGATGTCGATGCGGCTGTCGCGGTTGTCCACCACGGCCGAGCGTGGCCTCAGCACACCCGCCTTGAAATTGCCGTCCAGGCGGGCGCAATTCAGCGCCAGGTTCTTGTCGCCGCGCAGCAGGATGCCCAGGCCTTGAGCCAGGTCCAGCCCGGTGGCTTCGGTCAGCAGATGGGAAATGCTGCCCTTGTCGAGCTGCAGGCGAATAGGGCCATTCAGGCTGGCCAGCAATGCGGCCGTGCTGCCCCCGTGGCCCTGCACGTCGATGTCGGCGCGCATGCGGCCGGTCACGGGGTGTTCACTCAGGCTCTTGGCCTGGAACTTGAACCATTGCTCGATGGCCATGCCGCGTACGTCGGCATGCACCTGCCACAGCGGCGGGCTGGGGCGCGTGTCCAGCCGCAGCCGGCCGGCCAGCTCGCCGCCGGCCACGCCGGCATTGAAGTTCTCCAGCGTCAGCACGCCGCCTTCCAGCACCACGCTGGTATTCACCGGTGCCAGCGGCGCAAGCTTGGCGCTGCCGAGGTCGAGCTGGGTCAGCGCGACGGCGACGCGCGCGTCCATCGTGCTCAGCGACGGCAGGTCCAGCGGCCGGTCGGGCAGCACGCGGCCCGGGCGGCTGGGTGGCGCATCCGCGCCGACGGCTGGGCCTAAGTCGGCCAGGCGCAGCGGGCCGCCACGCAGCATGCCGCTGAGCATGGGGCGCCGTGTTGACTTCTCGCGGGTGTCGAAGCTGAAATCGCCGGCCAGTTGGCTCTTGCCGATGCGGGCACGGGCACCGCCCAGCTGCCAGACGCCCGAGGCATGCTGCAGCCGCCCGCTGAGCTCCAGCGGCGGCGTGCTGGGCAGGGTGATGCCGAAAGGGCGGCCGACGTCGGCCAGCGAGTTGCCGCGCACCTGCAGCTGGCCGTCCAGCGCGCGGGCGTCGAGCAGCGATGCGGCCGTGCCGGCGAAAGCGATGCGGCCGTCACGCTGGGTCAGTTCGGCACGCAGCTGCACCGGCGGCAGGCCGGTGTCGGCGGGCGCGAGCAGGGCCAGCCCGGCGCCGGCTTCGGCCTTCAGCGCGAGTTGCTGGCCGCGCAGCTTGCCCTTCAAATCGGCCGTCCACTTGCCGTCGGCCTGGGTCGCGAAGCGGGCGTCGCCGACCAACAGCAGCGGCGCATCGTCCAGCTGGGCGCTGCCGTGGCGGACGACGAGGTGGTCGATCTGCGGCAGCTCGGCCGGCTCATCGCGGGCGCCCGAGGGTTGCACCGGCCAGGCCGTGCGGCCGGCGGCGTCACGCTGCCAGTTCAGGGACAAGGACTCGGCCTGTACCAGGCGCAGCCGCAGCGGTGCGCCGCGGCGCCAGGCCCAGATGTCACCCCATTGCCAGTTCAGCAGCACGTCCTTGGCGTCGGCCAGGGGCTCGCCGCGGGTGCCGCTGACGCGCAGCCGGGGGGCCTCAAGCCGAGGTTTCCACAATAGGTGCAGCCGAGCACCGGCGTCCATGTCCAGGCCGCGCTCGGCCTGGGCGGCCAGCCGGGGCGCGAGGCCGGGCCAGCCGGCCAGATCCATGCCCACGACGGCAATGACGACCAGCACGACGGCGCCGGCAATGGTGACGGCGACTTTCATGAAGGCCATGCTCGCGGCCGGTTGCCGGGACCGGCGTGGGACGGGGGGCCCCATGCCTGTAGGACGCTGGCTGACACACGCGCCTGTCGGTTCGGTCCGACAGGCGATCGGCGCCTGGGCCGAAATCGGGCGCGGCCAGAGACGTCCAAAGTATGAAAACCGGCCTGATGGCCTCGCACCGGAAAGGACGCCCCAATGAAACAGCACACCACTGCCCGCCTGCCCCTGCTGGCCACCCTCGCCATGGCCGCTGCGCTTGGCGCCTGCAGCCGGCAGCCCGACGATGAACTGAGCGCCGGCCAGCGCGCGGACAACGCCGTGGCCGATGCCAAGCGCGAAGGCAGCGAAGTCCTGGCCGACGCCCGCATGTCGGCGCGCGAGGCCGCGGATGCGACAGCCCGCGTTTCTTCAGACATGAACATCACGGCCAAGGTCAATGCCGCGCTGGCCGTGGATGACCAGCTGAAGGCCACACAGATCAATGTCGACACCCGTGACGGGCAGGTGACGCTGTCCGGTCAGGCGCCCGACCCGAGGTCGCGCGAGCGCGCTACGACGCTGGCCGCGGCCATCGACGGGGTGAAGCAGGTCAACAACCAGCTGGTGGTCACCCGCAACGGCTGACCCTGCAACTCGCCAAAGCAAAGGCGCCCCGCGAGGGCGCCTTTGCTTTGGCCGCGTCGGCATGCCGTCCGACAGTCCACCGCCGGCCGTAACGATAGCCTTGTCTAGACAACTGCAATCGCTTACTCATGGCCGCCCCTGTTTCTGCATTGAAACGCTTCATGACCGTGGCCAAACCCTATTGGGTGGGCGACCGGCGCGTCTGGGCCTGGGCCTTTTTGGTCGGGCTCATCGTGCTGATGCTGGCCGAGACGCAGTTCGCCGTGTTGCTGAACAACCAGACCGGCGAGCTGACCTCGGCACTGGCGGCGCGCGACGAGCCGCGCTTCTGGGCCGCGGTGCGCGCCATGCTGTGGATCATGGCCTTCGCGGTGCCTATCTTTGCCATCTACTACTACGCCCGCGACGCCTATGCCAACGACTGGCGGCGCTGGCTGACCCACCGCTTCCTGGACGGCTATCTGCGCGAGCGCCGTTACTTCCACATCGCCGGCGACGAGATCGACAACCCGGACCAGCGCATCGCCGACGACATCAACACCTTCACCAGCCGGTCGCTGCACTTCCTGCTCATCCTGCTGGGCTCGCTGATGCAACTGGTGGCCTTCAGTGCCGTGCTGTGGTCGCTGTCGCATTCGTTGGTGGGCTTTCTCGTCGTCTACGCAGTGGCCGGCACCCTGCTGTCTCTCGGCCTGTTCGGGCGGCCGCTGATCCGGCTCAACTACTGGCAGCTCAAGCGCGAGGCGGACTTCCGCTTCCGGCTGATGCGCGTGCGCGAGAACGCCGAGTCCATCGCCTTCTATGGCGGCGAAGACCAGGAGCGCCACCAGCTGCAGCAGCGCCTGCGCGCCACGCTGCTGAACACACGCAAGCTGATCCGCGCGCAGTTCGGGCTCAACCTTTTCCAGCGGGCCTTCAGCCAGCTGAGCCTGCTGGTGCCCAGCGTCGTGCTGGCCGCCGACGTGCTTGGCGGCCGGTTGGAGGTGGGCCAGGCAGTGCAGGCCGGCGGCGCCTTTGCGGCGGTGCTGGGGGCGGTGTCCCTCATCATCGACAACTTCGAAAGCCTCTCGCGCTTCGTTGCCGGCATCGACCGCCTGCATGTGATGACCGAAGTGCTGGATGCGGCACTGCCCGAGGCCGGCATCGACCGCCAGGAAGGCCGCGAGCTGAACATCAAGGACCTCACCGTGCACGCGCCGGGCAGTGACCGGGTGCTGGTCGAAAAGCTCTCCCTGCACGTGCCGGAAGGCGGCTCACTGTTGATCACCGGTGCCAGTGGCTGTGGCAAGAGCTCGCTGCTGCGCGCCATCGCCGGCCTGTGGACCCAGGGCAGCGGCCAGGTACTGCACCCGCCGCGCGAGGATGTCTTTTTCCTGCCGCAGCGGCCCTATCTGCAGGTGGGAACGCTGCGCAGCCAGCTCATCTACCCCAGCACGCAAAGCAAGCTCGACGACGAGGCGCTGCTGAAGGTGTTGGACGAGGTGCAGCTGCGCCACCTCGCCGAAGGCGACAGCGGCCTGGACCGTAGCGAGGACTGGGAAAAGCTGCTCAGCGGCGGCGAGCAGCAGCGCCTGGCATTCGCGCGCCTGCTGGTGCATGCGCCGCGCCTGGCCATCCTGGATGAGGCCACCAGCGCGCTGGATGATGCCAACCAGAAGCGGCTGTACCAGCGGCTGGCCGAACGCGGCACCACCCTGATCAGCATCGCCCACCGCGCCGCCGTGGCGGGCTTTCACCGCCATGTGCTGAAGCTGACCGGTGGGGGGCGCTGGACGCTGGCGAAGACGCCGCGCCGGCCGGCTGACAAGCCGGACAAGTGAGGGTTCGCGCAAGGGTCGAGTAGGAAATCGTCGCTACGATCCGCGCACTTCCTGCTGCTAGCCTGCGCGCCTCCCCGATGGACCTGACGATTGCCGCGATCCTGGGCCTGGATGGCCTGACCAACGGCGCGATCTACGCGCTGGTCGCCCTTGCCCTGGTGCTGGTGTTCTCGGTCACCCGCGTCATCTTCATTCCTCAAGGCGAGTTCGTCGCCTTCGGCGCGCTGACGCTGGCCGCCCTGCAGATGGGCAAGGTGCCGGGCACCGTGTGGCTGCTGCTGATGATGGCCATTGCGGGCGCTGTGCTGGACGTGATTCAGGGTTTGCGTGAGCGCTGGCCGATGGCGCGCTTCAAGTCGCGCCTCATCATGCCGCTGGGCCTGCCCGTCGCCATTGCTGTGGCGACGCCGTCGATCGTCCAGCGCCAGCCCGCGCTGTGGATGCAAGTGCTGCTGACGCTGGCCATCGTCACCGCCATGGGCCCGCTGCTCTACCGCCTGGCCTACCGCGCGCTGTCCGGCGCCAGTGTGCTGACGCTGCTCATCGTGTCCGTCGGCGTGCACTTCGCGCTGACCGGCGTCGGCCTGGTCTTCTTCGGTGCCGAGGGCTATCGCACACCGGCCTTCTGGGAAGCGCGTTACGACGTCGGGCCGCTGAGCTTCACGGGCCAGACGCTGATCATCTTCGGCGCCTCCATCGCGCTGCTCGTGGCGATGTTCTTCTTCTTCGAGCGCACGCTGATGGGCAAGGCCCTGCGCGCCACCTCGATCAACCGCACCGGCGCTCGGCTGATGGGCATCTCGGGCGATGCGGCCGGCTCGCTGAGCTTCACGATGGCGGCCTTCATCGGCGCGCTGTCGGGCCTGCTGATCTCGCCGTCGACGACCATCTATTACGACACCGGCTTCCTGATCGGCCTGAAGGGCTTCGTCGCCGCGGTGTTCGGCGGCTTGGCCAGCTTCCCGATGGCGCTGGCCGGTGCGATCGGCGTCGGCCTTATCGAGAGCTTCGGCTCCTTCTGGGCCAGCGCCTTCAAGGAGGTCATCGTTTTCACGGTGATCCTGCCCATCCTCCTCTGGCGGTCCTTCGTGGACCCGCACCATGAGGAGCATTGACGCGATGAACCGCACGCATCTCGCCATCGCTGCCGCCATCGCTGTCCTGGTCCTGCCCTTTGTCCCGGTGCCGGACTTCTGGATCACCCAGCTCAACTACATCGGCCTCTTTTCGCTGGTCGTGCTCGGCCTTGTGCTGTTGACGGGCGTCGGCGGCCTGACCTCGTTTGGCCAGGCCGCGTTTGCCGGTGTCGGTGCCTACGCAACCGGCTATCTTTGCAACGCGCTGGGCATGTCGCCGTGGCTGGGGCTGGTGGCGGGCCTCGCGATCACGCTGGTGCTGGCCCTGGTCATCGGCGCGCTGACGCTGCGCATGTCGGGCCACTACCTGCCGCTGGCCACCATCTGCTGGTGCCTGGCGCTGTACTACCTCGTCGGCAACCTGGAGGCGCTGGGCAAGTACGACGGCCTGCTCGGCCTGCCGGCCATCACGCTCGGTGATTTCAGCTTCCAGAGCGAGCGCCGCATCTATCTGCTGATCTGGCTCGCGGCCCTGCTCGCGGCCCTGGGCGTCACGCGGCTGCTGGACTCCCGGCCGGGCCGCATCATGCGGGCGCTGAACACCAACCGCGGTGGCGGCTCGACCATGCCCGAGGCGATGGGCGCATCGACCTTTCGCTACAAGCTCATCATGTTCGTCGTCGCGGCGCTGCTGGCCTCGGTGTCGGGCTGGCTGTATGCCCACATGCAGCGCAGCGTGAACCCCTCGCCCTTCGGCATCAAGTTCGGCATCGAATACCTCTTCATGGCCGTGCTCGGCGGTATCGGTACGGTGGGTGGCGCCTTCACCGGCGCGGCCTTGGTCAAGCTCGCCGAGGACCAACTCAAGGTCGTGCTGCCCATGGTCTTTGGCGGCTCGGGCAATTACGAGATCATCGTCTTCGGCGTCGTGCTGGTGCTGGTGCTGCGCTTTGCGCCGGATGGGCTGTGGCCGCTGATTGCACGCTGGCTGCCGGCGGGCCGTGCGAAGGCGGTGGACGAATCGGTGCCGGCCCTGAGCGCGCGCAGCCACCCGCAGCCCGGCGCGGCGCTGCTGGACGTGCGCAAGATCCGCAAGCAGTTCGGTGGCCTGGTCGCCGTCAACGACATCAGTTTTGTCATCCGCGCCGGCGACATCGTCGGGCTCATCGGCCCCAATGGCGCCGGCAAGAGCACGACCTTCAACCTCGTCTCAGGCGTGCTGCCGCTCACCAGCGGCGAGGTCGAGCTGCTCGGTCAACGCATGGACGGCCGCGAGAGCCGCGACATCGCCCGCGCCGGCTTGAGCCGCACCTTCCAGCATGTGAAGCTGGTGCCCGACATGACGGTGCTGGAGAACGTCGCGCTGGGCACCTATCTGCGCACCAAGAGTGGCACCCTGCGCGCGATGCTGGGCCTGAATGCGGCCGAAGAGGCTCAGGCCCGCGCCGAGGCCATGCGCCAGCTGCGCCGCATCGGCTTGGGCGACCAAGCCCATGAGCTGGCCGGCAACCTGGCGCTGGGGCCGCAGCGCCTCGTCGAGATCGCCCGCGCGCTGGCCAGCGACCCGTCGCTGCTGCTGCTGGACGAACCCGCCGCCGGCCTGCGCCACAAGGAGAAGGAAGCGCTCGCCGAAGTGCTGCGGCAGCTGAAGGGCGAGGGCCTGTCGCTGCTGCTCGTGGAGCACGACATGGACTTCGTCATGAGGCTGACCGACCGCATCGTCGTCATGGAGTTCGGTCGCTGGCTGACGGAGGGCACGCCCGCCGAAGTACAGGCCAGCCCGGCGGTGCGTGCGGCCTACCTGGGAGCGGACGAATGAGCGCCTTGCTGGAGGTCGTCGACCTGCACGCCGGCTATGGGCGTGCCGAGGTGTTGCATGGCCTGAGCTTCACCGCGGCGGAGAAGAGCGTCGTCACCGTCATCGGCCCCAACGGCGCCGGCAAGTCCACGCTGCTGGGCGCGCTGATGGGCCTGATCCCGTCACGCAGCAGCAGGCTGCGCTTTGCGGGCGAAGACATCGCCAAGCTGACGCTGGAAGAGCGCGTGCTCGCCGGTCTGGCCCTGGTGCCCGAGAAGCGCGAGCTGTTCGGCACCATGACCGTCGAGGACAACCTGCTGCTCGGCGGCTGGCGGCCCAAGAAGCTCGGCGACAAGCGCTGGCGCGACGGCATGGACAGCGTCTACACGCGCTTCCCGCGCCTGAAGGAGCGCCGCGCGCAAGCGGCTGGCACCTTGTCCGGCGGCGAACGCCAGATGCTGGCCCTGGGCCGCGCGCTGATGGGCCAGCCCAAGCTGCTGATGCTGGACGAACCCAGCCTGGGCCTGGCGCCACTGATCGTGCGCGAGATCTTCACCATCGTGGAGGACCTGCGCACGAGCGGCGTCAGCATCCTGCTCGTCGAGCAGAACGCCCGTGCCGCCTTGCGCGTGGCCGACCACGGGCATGTGCTGGAGACGGGGGAGTTCGGGCTCAGCGGGCCGGCGGATCAGCTGGCGGCGGATCCGAGGGTGATTGAGACGTATCTTGGTGCGGGGCGCAAGGATTGAACTGAGGCCAATGCCGTATGCACAAGAGCCTGACGCCTCGCGCCAACCTGCTGTTGATTGCCGGGTGGCTGGCAGTTACTGCTGTCGCGATCTATCTGGGCTGGCCCGAGGCAAGGTACGCGACCATGCTCACCTTCTGCATTGGCAGCTTTGCCGGAGCGGCTCAGGCCCAGGCGTTGAGCTTGGTCGCTGAAGAGCTGAAGCAGACCGAATCAGCGATGCAAGTCAGAAAGACCCTCTATGCCACCAAAGGCGGGCGTCTGTCTGTTCTCCTTTTGTGGGCGGTTTCTGTGAGTGCACTGATTTGGGCTTTTGCGATGGGTGTTGATAAGGGGCTGATCTTGTTTGTTGCTTCGTATTCAGCGTTCGCGCTCGCTCGTGAACTGGTTGCATTGCCTGCAGTCTTTCGCTTGCAGCGCTAGGCAGCCTCGTGCAGGCCATCAACCGTCAATGCGCGTTGACCAGACCTGTTTGGGCCTTGTTTCGCGCTAAGGCCTGACCAACATCGTCGGCGCAATGCCGAACATGCGCCGACACGTCCGGCTGAGATGGGCCGAATCCGCAAATCCCCAGGCCTGCGCTGCTTCCGTCCACGACACCCCACCCATGGCCGCACCAACGGCGGCTTCGACGCGGGCCCAGAGCAGATAGGCCCGCAGCGACATGCCGGTCTGCGCGACGAAGAGATGGCGGAAGCGGCTGGGTGACAGATGTGCCGCGGCAGCGGCTTGTGCCAGTGTCACCGGCTCGCTCAGGCGGCCCCTCATGAACTCGATGGCGCGGCTGATGCGCGGGTCCACGCTCAGCGTGGGCGGCGCCTGACCGCACAAGGTGTCGACGATGCGGTGACTAATATCGACGAGGGCTTCGCCCAGCGCGTCGGCGGTGAATGCGTCGAGCAATTCCGCAAGCAGGGTCTGGATAGCCTCGACGGGCAGGTCGACGATGGCGGCTGCACCGTACTGCTGCAGCAGGGCACGACCTTGCGCGGTCTCGGGCTCCACAAAGATCTGCGCCACCGTTTCGCCGCCACCATCGAACTGATGGCGCTGGTGCGGGCTGACCATGGCGACGGCGCGCGCCTGCCATGGCTGCTCGTCGCTGCACAAGCGCAGCCGCCCGGTGAGGGCCATGGAAATCTGGATGGCGTGATGGGCATGCGCCTGGGCGCGACCCGTGGCGCGGCCGATCCACAGGCTGCCACCGCTCCACAGCAGCACGCGGCCGATGCCGACGATGGGCTTGGCCGACGGCATCAACGCCTCCCGCTGCGCCAGCGCAGATCAGCCGTTTTGTTCAAGCCGGCAGGGCCCGCAATGAACAGAATTCTTTTCACGGACAAACCGGTCCGCATCTTTGTCACCTCACGGAGCTATCCATGCAAAACACCACCACCCCCGCCTGCAATTGCGCCAACTGCCCCGGCGCCTCCTGCACCTGCGGTTGCCAGTCGCTTGCGACCCAACTGGCCGCCGCGGCAGCCACTGCCGGCTGCGCCTGCGGACCGAACTGCGCGTGCCAACCCGTCTGCCGTTGCGCCTGAGACACACCGTGCGGCACAGGCTAACACCCGCGCCGCACGGTCGCGGCGCCTACTGCGCCGTGAACCCCCCATCCACCGCCAGCGACTGCCCCGTCAGATAGCGCGCCTTGTCGCTCGCCAGAAAGACGATGGTCTGCGCGATCTCGTCCACCGTGCCGGCGCGCTTGGCCGGGATGGCGGCGAGCAGGCCGGCCTTGGCGTCTTCGCTGCGGCCGAGGAAGCGTTCCATCATGTCGGTCTGGACAGGTCCCGGCGCGACGGCGTTGACGCGCACGCCGGCGGCGGCGCCTTCGAGCGCGGCGCTCTTGGTCAGGCCTTCGACCGCATGCTTGCTGGCCACATAGACCGACGCGCCCGCAAAGCCGATCAGCCCGGCCACCGACGACAGGTTGACGATGGCGCCGCTGCGCTGGGCCAGCATGGTGCGCATCTCGTGCTTCAGCGAGAACAGCACGCCGCGCACATTGGTGTCGAAGATGGCGTCGTAGTTCTCGGCGCTCTGCTCGGCGATCGGGCCGTTGCTGCCCTCGGTGCCGGCGTTGTTGACGGCCACGTCCAGGCGGCCGAAGCGCTCGACCGTCTGCTCGACGAGCGAGCGCACCTCGGCCTCATGGCGCACGTCGGCGCGGATGAAGGTGGCGTCTGCGGCGCCTTGCGTTTTCAGTTCGGCGGCCAGAGCCTGGCCTTCGGGTTCGCGGCGACCGCTGACGACGACGACTGAGCCTTCCTTGGCAAAGGCGAGGGCGGTGGCGCGGCCAATGCCGGTCAGGGCGCCGGTGATGAGGACGATGCGAGACGAGGTCATGGAAATGACTCCAGTGGTTGAGTGAACTCACTGTGATTGCTGCCTCCTCAATCCAGAAGCCGGCCGGTTTGCCTAAGATTTATTCCAATCAAGACTGAAACGAGCAGCCATGGACCGATTGCAGTCAATGCAGACCCTGGTGCGGGTCGTCGAGCTGGGCAGCTTCTCGGCGGCGGCGCGCGAACTGGGCAGCACGCAGAGCGCCGTCAGCAAGCAGGTGGCGGCGCTGGAGAAGGCACTGGGCGCGCAGCTGCTGGCCCGCAGCACGCGGGCGCTGAAGCTCACCGACGCGGGCGAGCGCTATGTGGAGCAGGCGCGGCGGTTGGTGGCCGAGATCGGCGAGGCCGAGAGCGAGTTGCGCGCGGGCGAACATCGGCTGCAGGGCTGGCTGCGCGTTGCGGCCTCGGGCAGCTTTGGGCGCTTGAAGCTGATGCCTTTGGTCAAGAGCTTCATGGCCGCCCACCCGGGCGTGAAGATCGACCTGCGCCTGAACGACGGTTTCATCGACCTCGTCGAGCAGGGCATCGACGTCGCGGTGCGCATCGGTGAGCAGCCGGACTCCAGCCTGGTGGCGCGCCGCATCGGCACCGTGCGCCGGGCCGTCGTGGCGCGGCGCGGCTACTTCGAGCAGCTCGGCGTGCCGCCGCCAATCAACCCAATCGCGCTGCAGCAGCACGACTGCATCGTCTACAGCGAGCTGCGCACCGGGCCAACCTGGACCTTCGAGGCCGGGCCCGGTGCCGATGCGCCGCCGGGCAGCCTGGTCAGCGTGCGCGTGTCGGGCAGCCTGCGCACCAACAGCGGTGAAGCCGTACGCGAGGCGGTGCTGGCGGGCATGGGGCTGGCGTATTCGCCGGACTGGTTGATGGAAAAGGAACTGGCCAGTGGCGAGGTGGAGCTGGTCATGCCGCACTGGCAGGGCCAGGCCTTGCCCATGCAGCTCGTCAGCCCGCCGCAGCGGCGCTTGTCGGGCAAGGTCAAGGCCTTTGGCGATCACCTCGCCGCCGGACTGGCGGCCAGTTGAAGGCTCAGATCGGCCGCAGGAAGAGGCCGATCGTCAGCGCCACGCCCAGGGCAACGATGGCGATGCGCAGGGCTTTTTCGTTGACGTGATGCAGGGCCCAGGCACCGGCGAGTCCGCCGACGATGGCGCTGCCGCCGAGCACGACGGCCTGCAGCCAGTGCACCTCGGGCGACAGCACGAACAGGGCCACGGCCGACGCGTTCATGACGCCGGCCAGCACGTTCTTCGTTGCACCCGCGTTGCGGGTGGGCATGCCCGCCACCGTCAACGCCGCCAGCATCAGGAAGCCGATGCCGCCGCCGAAGTAGCCGCCGTAGATGGCGATGAGGAACTGCATCGCGGCGGTCGCGCGGGCGCTGAAGTGATGGCCTTCAGCCACCGGCTTGCGCAGGAAGCTGCCCCAGGCGAACACACTGGTGGCAAACAGCACCAGCCAGGGAACCAGACGCGCGAACACCGACGACGGCGTGTTCAGCAGCAGCCAGGCGCCGACCGCGCCGCCAAGCAGGCTGATGATGACCAGGGCACGGAAGGACAGCGTCGCCGTGCCGACGACGAGGCGACGGCCCGCCCAGCCCGAACTGAGCTGGCCCGGGAACAGCGCCACGGTCGATGTGATGTTGGCCGCCAGCGGCGACATGCCCGACAGGATCAGCGCCGGCAGCGTGACGAAGGAGCCGCCACCGGCCAGCGAGTTCTGCAGGCCGGCCCAGAGGCCGGCGAGCACGAGGAGTCCAAGAAGCATGTCTGACAGGCGCGGCCTTCAGGTGGCGCGCGCCCAGGCCAGCAGCATATTGTTGGCGGGCATGGCCAGGGTTTCGCGCAGGCAAAGACCCGCGGCGGCGGCCTGCGTCGCCACGTCGGCCAAACGCCGCAGGCCCCAGGCCGGGTTGCGCGCGCGCAGGTCGGCATCGAAGGCGAGATTGCTTGGCGCCGTGGCCTCCCCGTCGACGAGGTAGGGCCCGTAGGTGAGCAGCAAGCCTTCGGGCACGAGATGCCGCGCGGCGCCTTGCATCAACCCCGCCGTGCAGGCCCAGGGCGCGATGTGGATCATGTTGGCGCAGTAGATCGCGTCGACCTGGGCCGGCACGCCGGGCCAGGTCGCATCGAGCACGTCCAGCGTGATTGGCGGGCGCACCCGGGCCAGGCCTTCGCACCAGGCGGCGATGGAGGGCAGGGAGGCCGCGTCGAAATCGCTGGGCTGCCAATGCCAGCCGGGCAGGCCTTCGCTGCAGAAGGCCGCGTGCTGGCCCGTGCCGCTGGCAATCTCCAGCATGACGCCTTGTGCGGGCAACAGGCGCTGCAGGGCCGCGAGGATGGGTGGGCCGTTGCGTTCGGCGGCGGGGCTGTGGCGGCGAGGGTTGTCCATGGCGGCATCTTGCCTTGCCGCCGCTAACCTCGCCCCTCATGGCCTATCTGCACCGCGATGCCATCGCCGACGACCTGCCGCGCATCGTCGACATCTACAACTTCGCCGTCGCCACGCGCACCTGCAGTTGCGACCTCGAACCGACGACCGTGGCCAAACGCCGCCCGTCTTTCGACCAGCACACGCCCGACCACCGGCCGCTGTGGGTGGCCGAGGACAGCGACAAACCCGGCCAGGGCGCCATCGGCTATCTCGGCTTCTTCCACTTCATGAACGAGAGGCCGGGCTACTTCATCACGGCCGACCTGGCCATCTACCTGCACCCCACCTACCAGGCCAGGGGCCTGGGCAGCTATCTGTTGGCACAGGCCATTGCCAGTTCGCCCGCGCTGGGGATCGAGACGCTGACGGCGACGATCTTTGCGTCCAACGTTGGCAGCCTGCGCCTGTTCGAGAAGCATGGCTTCGAGCGCTGGGGCTTCATGCCGCGAGTGGCACGGCTGGAGGGCGTGGAGAAGGACCTGGTGCTGGTGGGGCGGCGACTGGTCTGACGACTCCCATCGGCGGCGGAAAGAATGACTTGCGGGGCGCGCCGTTTCATCAGTGCGCGGCGCTGGGCACAGTGGCTCTGTCTTCAACGGAGCCTTCCATGACCCTCAAGCTGTACCGCCACGCGCTGTCTGGCCATGCCCACCGCGCTGAACTCGCGCTGTCCCTGATGGACCTGCCGCATGAGCGCATCGATATCGACTTCGCCACCCGCGCACACAAGACGCCCGAGTTCCTCGCCCGCCATCCCTTCGGCCAGTTGCCGCTGCTGGACGACGACGGCCATTGCGTCTGGGACAGCACGGCCATCCTGGTCTACCTGGCCAGCAAGTACGACCCGGCGGGCCGCTGGCTGCCGGCCGACGCCGCCGGTCGCGCGGCGGTGCAGGCCTGGCTGTCGGTGGCCTCGGGCCTGATCGCCTTCGGCCCCGCGGCGGCCCGCCTCGTCACCGTGTTCGGCGCACGCTTCGATGCTGACGAGGTGATCAACCGGGCTCACACCTTGTTCAAGGTCATGGAAGGCGAGCTGGCTCGTCGCTCCTTTCTCGTCGGCGACCACGCCACGCTGGCCGACATCGCCGGCTACAGCTATATCGTCAACGCGCCCGAGGGCAATGTGGACCTGGCGCCTTATCCGGCGCTGCGTGCCTGGCTCGCGCGCATCGAGGCGTTGCCGGGCTTTGTGCCTTTCAAGACCACGCCGGCCGGCCTGCGGGCCGCCTGAAATGAAGCCCCTCGCCCGGTCCCATCCCGCTGAACGCGGCTGTGCCTGGCCGGTCCCCCGAGGGGACGGCGATGCTCCCGGCATCGAGCCGCGAGCACATCGCCAGGGCGGGCCGGCTAGGGAGCGGCCCGGCGCTCGGCCCGCAAATACGAAAGGCCACTGAAAATGGATCAACCCTTCCACGCCGGCGAGGTCGCCGTGCAGTCTCGCGTCGGCGTCGCCGAGCGCATGGCCGAGGTCGGTCGCCGCGTCGTGCGCGACCACATGCCCGAGCAGCACCAGCGCTTCTACGAGCAGCTGCCGCTGATGCTGGCCGGCAGTGTGGACCCGACCGGTCGGCCCTGGGCCACGGTGTTGGTGGGGCCGCCGGGTTTCGTGCAGGCGCCGGATGCCTGGCATCTGACCTTCGCGGCCACGTCCATCCCGGGTGATCCGGCCGCGGCCGGCATGACACCGGGCGCGCGGCTCGGCTTGCTGGGCATCGAGCTGCACACGCGGCGGCGCAACCGCGTCAACGGCAAGCTGCTGACGGTCGAGCCCTCAGGGTTGCGGCTGCAGGTGGAGCAGACGGTAGGCAACTGCCCGCAGTACATCCAGGGCCGCGAAGTCGAGTGGTTGCGCGATGCGGCGGACACGCGGCCGCGCACCATCGAACGCGTGTCGCAACTGGACGGCGACGCGGCGTGGCTGATCGCCGCCGCCGACACCTTGTTCGTCGCCACGCATGCGGGCGCAGCAGGGGCGGATGTGTCGCACCGCGGCGGTCCCGCCGGCTTCGTCACGCAAGAGGACGCACGCACGTTGCTGGTGCCGGACTACTCCGGCAACCGCATGTTCATGACGCTGGGCAATCTGCAACTCGACGGACGCGCGGGCCTGCTCTTCATCGACTTCGAGCGCGGCGATCTGTTGAGCCTGACGGGTCGCGCCGAGATCGTCTGGGACGGGCCGGAACGGGCCGCGCTCGACGACAAGGCCGAGCGCGCCTGGCGCTTCCACCTGGATGAGGGCTGGTGGCTGCGTGATGCGCTGCCGCTGCGCTGGCGGTTCCGCGACTGGGCACCGCAGAACGTTTAGCGCAGGGCGGGATTCGCGCGCAGGCTGTCCACCGCCAGGTCGACAAAGGCACGCACTTTCTGTGTCATGTGCCGGCCCTCGTGATGCACGATGTGGACGGGGATGGTCGGCGGCTCGAAATCCTCGAGCAAGGGCAGCAACTCGCCCCGGGCCAGCGCGTCGGCGGCCTGGTAGCTGAGGAGGCGCACGATGCCCAGGCCGGCCAGCGCGAAGGAGCGGGCGGCATCATTGGTTGTCGTGCGCAAGCGGGGGCGGATGCGCTGCACCAGCGGTCGACCCGCTTCGGCAAAGCGCCATTCAGGGTAGGGCGCTACCTGGGTGGGCTGGATCAGCGTGTGTCCCGACAGCCCATCGGGGCGCTGCGGCCGGCCATGCGTGGCCAGATAGCCCGGCGACGCCAGCAGCATGCGCCGCACCTGGCCAACGCCGATAGCGCGCAGGGAGGAGTCCGGCAGCTCGCCGATGCGCACGGCCACGTCCAGGCCCTCGTCGACGAGGTTGACGACGCGGTCGACGAAGACGCATTGCGCGTCGACGTCCGGGTAGCGCTGCAGATAGTCGGTGACGATGGGCGTGACGTGCAGGTTGCCGAACAGCACCGGCGCCGTGACGCTGAGCAGGCCCTTGAGCTGGCTGCGGCTGCCGCTGGTGACGGCTTCGGAGTCGCTCACGTCGGCCAGGATGCGCCGGCAGTCCTCGGCGTAGCGGGCGCCGGCCTCGGTCACGCGCACGCTGCGGGTGGTGCGTGAGAGCAGGCGCAGGCCGAGACGCGCTTCCAGCTCGGCCACAGCGCGCGTGACGACTGGGGCCGACAGGTCCAGCTTGCGCGCCGCGCTCGCGAAGCCGCCGCTGTCGACAACGGCGACGAAGACTTCCATGGCCTGCAAGCGGTCCATGCGTTCAGGCGAGTCTGCCGGCCTGGAAGTCGCGCACGGCCTGCACGAGCTCCGCCTCGGTGTTCATGACAAAGGGGCCGTACTGCGCAATGGGCTCGCCCAGCGGCTTGCCGGCAATCAGCAGCGCGCGGGTGGCGGCTTCGCCTGCTTGCAGGCGTACGCCGTCGCTGCCGGGCGTGTTGGCGAGGATGGCCATGCGGCCCGAGGGCACCTGGCAGCCGGTCTCGAACTTCAGCCCGCCTTCGTAGACGTAGACGAATGCATTGAACTCGGGCGGCAGCAATTGCTCGAAGCGGGCGCCGGGCGCGAAATGCAGGTCGAGGTATAGCGGCTCGGTGCTGTCGCGCTGCACGGCACCCTCGACACCATGGCTCGCGCCGGCAATGACGCGCGCCTTGACGCCGTCGCGCTCGAACTCCGGCACCTCGTGGCTGGCCACATCGCGGTACCAGGGCGCGCGCAGCTTGTCCTTGGCGGGCAGGTTGAGCCAGAGCTGGAAGCCGGCCATGCGGCCCGCGTTCTGCTCCGGCGTCTCGCTGTGGATGACGCCGCGGCCGGCGGTCATCCATTGCACGCCGCCGTCGCTGATCAGGCCTTCGTTGCCGGCCGAATCGCGGTGGCGCATGCGGCCATTGAGCATGTAGGTGATGGTCTCGAAGCCGCGGTGCGGGTGGTCAGGGAAGCCGGCGATGTAGTCGTCGGGATTGTCCGTGCCGAAGGCGTCGAGCATCAGGAAGGGGTCCAGCCGGCGCTGCAGGTTCTGCGTCAGCACGCGGTTGAGCTTGACGCCGGCACCGTCGCTGGTCGGCTGACCAGCGACGAGGCGCTCGACCTCGCGCGGTTGGTTCAACAGGGAAGTGGCGACGGTGTTCATGGCGTTCTTTCAGGCGATCAGAAATTCGGAGATCTGGGCGCGGGCGTTGGCGAGGCCTTGCTCAGCGGCGAAGGCCATGCCCTCAGCGTAGACGAACTCGACATCGGTCATGCCCAGGAATGCCAGCACGGCCCGCAGATAGGGCGTCATCTGGTCGCTGGGCTGGCCGCGATGGATGCCGCCGCGGCTGGTGACGATGACCACCTTCTTGCCGGTCACCAGGCCGACCGGGCCCTTCTCACCGTACTTGAAAGTGACGCCAGCGCGGGCGACGGCGTCGATCCAGTTCTTGAGCTGGGCGGTGATGTTGAAGTTGTACATCGGCACGCCGATGACGACGGTGTCGGCGGCCTGCAACTCGGCGATCAGCGCGTCGTCCAGCGCGACGCGGGCGGCCTGCTCGGGCGTGCGCTGGTCGGCAGGCGTGAACAGGGCGCCCAGCGCGGCCTCGTCGAGCACAGGTTGGGGTGTCAGCGTCAGGTCGCGCACCATCACGGTGGCGGCAGGGTTGGCGGCGCGCAGGCCTGCGGTCAGTTCATTGGCCAGGCGGGTGGAGACCGAGCCTTGGTCATCGGTGGCACGGCGGGCGCTGGCGTTGATTTGCAGGATGTTCATTCGGTGGCTCCTGAAGGGGCGGTTGCGATGGAATGAACTCTAGGATTAGCCAATCGACTTCAGAAGACGGCGATTTGCATATGATTGTTCCGCCAATGGATCAATGGGGCCAATGATGGAATCAGACGCCGACGACCTGCTGCTGTTTGCCCGCGTCATGGAGGCCGGCAGCTTCAGCCGCGCCGCCGAGCGGGTGCACTGGCCCAAGAGCACGGTGTCGCGGCGTATCGGCGCGCTGGAGACCCGGCTGGGCGAGAAGCTGCTGCAGCGCACGACGCGCAAGTTGACACTGACCGACTTCGGCGCCGGAGTGCTGGAGCACGCGCGGGCAGTCGCTTCAGAGGTGGATGGCGCACTGGCGCTGGCCTTGCACCGCCAGCAAAAACCCAGCGGCCGGTTGCGCGTCAGCATGCCGGCGGACTTCGCCCAGGAGGTGGCGGCCGGCATGCTGGCCGAATTCGCGCTGGCCTACCCGGAGGTGCAGCTGGAGCTGGACCTGACGCCGCGGCGCGTGGACCTGATCGGCGAGGGCTTCGACCTTGCCATCCGCATGGGATCGATGGACGAGGACAGCCAGCTCGCTGCGCGCAAGCTGGCGACGACGCATTGGGGCCTGTACGCGTCACCGGGCTACCTGGAGCGGGTCGGCGAGCCGTTGTTGCCGCAGGCCTTGGACACCATGCATGGGCTGATGCTGCTGACCCGCCACGGCGAGCCCGTGCCCTGGCGGCTGCAGCGCGAGGGGGCCGAGCCCCACCTCGCCCGGCCGGCGCAGCGCACGTTGGCCAATGCGCCCAGCCTGCTGGCTCAGCTGGCGCAAAGCGGCGTCGGCATCGCCGGTATTGACCGCCTCATCGTCAGGGATGCGCTGGCGCTGGGCCGGCTGCAGCGCCTGCTGCCGGACTGGCACCTGCCGGGCTCGAGCTGCTGGGCGGTGTTCCCGGAGCGCCGGCTGATGCCGCTGCGTACCCGGGTGTTTCTGGAGGCGATGTCAGCCCTGCTGGACAACTGCCCGGCGCCGGGCCCTTGAGCCCGCCAGCGCCACGACGACGAGGCCAACGGCCAGCAGCGCAGCCATGTCGGGCTCGGGCACGGCCACGGCGAACACGGCTGCAGCGAGCTGCTGGTGCGCCAGGGTCGTGGGGTGGATGCCGTCCCAGAACAGCGCGGTGCTGAGATCGCAGCTGCTGGTGGTTGCTGCGCAGGCATTGGTCCAGTTGCTGAAGCCCAGCTGCGAGGCATTGTCCACGGCGCTCGTCATGAAGCCGTACATGTCGAAGACCTGTGCGCCGCTGCCAGCCAGCGCGCCGGTGAGGGCGGTGTCCATGGCGAAGCTCAGCGCCGAGGCCTGGCCGCTGGCGCCCATCGCGTTGGCCAGCGGCGTGAGGCCGAAGTTCGGCGTGTTCAGCACCAGCACATGCTGGGCGCCGGCGAGCTTGAGGCTGCCAACGATGCCGGCCATGTCGGCGGCGTAGCTGGCCACTGTCGCGGCAGCCGTGGCGTCAGCGTCGGCACCCATGGCGATCGCTTCCAATGCGACACGGATGTTGTTGCCGCCGCCGGCCACCACGTAAAGAGCGTTCGGATCGGCGAGGTTGCCGGTGGCGCCCAGATACATGCCAAGCTGGGTTTGCATGCTGTACGGGAAGCCCGGCAACTGCGGAATCTCGCCACCGTTCAGACTGGTCTGTGCGCCACCGAAGGCGAAGTTATTGCCGCCGGCCAGTGAGGGCGATAGCGCCACGCCGAGCGATTGCGCGAAGTACTGCGTCCAGACCCAGCCATTGGAATACGTGCCCGCCGTCGACGGGATCTTGCTGTAGTAGCCGTCGCCCGGAATGTTGACGGGCGGCAGCCCACCGGGGCCCTGAGACAGCAGCAAAGCGTTGTTGCCGCTGTCGGACAGGCTGTCGCCGAAAACGACGAGTCCGGAATACGGGCCGGTGGCCGAGGCTGCGAAGGCGGCAGCACAAAGACCAATGCCCGCGAGCATGCGGGCGAGCAGACGGATGGACATGGAAACTCCCTGATTTGTGGCCGCAGGACTTCTAACGGCTCGACAACAGCATCTCCGCCCGTTGGCTCAGCGTCAACCCGGGGACGCCCGAGACTGAAATCAGTCGGTGTCGCTCTTGAAGGCGACTTCGACAGCGGCCTCGCGGGCCTTGCGGATGGGAGCGAAGCGCCATTGCTTGACGGCCTCGACGGCCGCCGTGCCCAACCGCGAATGGCTGGCCTTGATGACCGAGGCCTGCTGGACCGCGCCGTCGGGCCCGACCGTGAACTGCACCTGGGCAAAACCGTTGCGGAAGGTGCTCTGCTGCTGCATCTGGCGCGGGATGGCCGGTTCGACCTTGGCCAGCAGTTTCAGCGGCTCCTCGGCCTCTTCCTCGGCCGGCTTGGGCGGCGGCTCCGCAGCCCGTGCCGCGGCGGCCATCGGGGCAGCGGGCGCGGGCGTCGGCGCCGCAGAGGCGAGCAGCACGGGCGTGCGCTCAACTTCAGGTTCAGGCTCGGGCGCCGCCTGCGGCGCGGTAGCAACGGTGGTCGGGGGCGCAACAGCTGCGGCAGCGGTCGGTGCGGGTGCCGTGCCGGGCGTTGGGGCAAGCGCGGGCCGGGGCGCGGCCGCCACGGGAGCCGGAGCCGGCTTGCGCGGCGCGGCGGCTGGCGCCGGCGCTGGTGCGGGCGCCTGACGGTTGGCGCCCTTGTCGGCGTTGAGCTTGATCCAGTGGAAGACGGCGTCGGCCGCCTTCTGCGCACGCTCGAGGCTCTCGGCCTTGGGTGCTTCTTGTTGGGCGCTGGCCGCTTGGGCCAGCATCAGCAGGGCGCCCGCGATGGCGGGCAGGGCAAGCGCCAGGGTACGGCGCGGTCCGAGTGTCATGACAGCTCCACAAAGACATTTCGGCCGGTGGCAAATGCCACCTCGGTCGAGGGGCGGACTCTAGTCAGACTGTGGGATGGCGTCAGCGGGGTTTGTCCCGCATGCGACGCAATTTGAAGCCGCTCCCGGCAAAGCGTCACGCTTGGCCGATGGTTCAAGACCCCAGCAAGGCGCGGCAACGCTTCTCGTGCTGCTGGATCTCGGCCAGCGTGACTTCGATGTCGTGGCGCTGCTGTTCGAGCTGCTGGCGGTGCTGCGCCAGGATGGTGAGGAAGGCCCGCAACTGGGGCGCAGCGCTGGCCTGGCTGTCATACATGTCGACGAGCTGCTTGATCTCCTGCAGGGCCAGGCCCAGGCGTTTGCCGCGCAGCGTGAGCTTCAGCCGGGTGCGGTCGCGCGGCGTGTAGACGCGGTTGCGGCCCTTGCGGCCAGGCTCCAGCAGGCCCATGTCCTCGTAGAAGCGGATCGCACGCGGCGTGATGTCGAACTCGGCGGCGAGTTCAGTGATCGTGTAGGTCGTTTCGGTCGCGGCGGGGACAGGTCGGCGGGAGGGCATGGCTACACTCAATTGACGTAAACGTCAGTCTAGAGCGGTCATGGCCAATCCACGCGAATCCGAACTGCATTACCCCCTGGGCGATACCCTGCCCCAACCCGGCGAGGCGCTGGACCTGGCACCCGGCGTGCGCTGGGTGCGCATGGGCCTGCCCTTTGCGCTGGACCACATCAACCTGTGGCTGCTGCGCGACCGCCAGGACGGCCGCGAGGGCTGGACCATCGTCGACTGCGGCATCGCCAACGACGACACGCGGGCCAACTGGGAGCAGGTGTTTGCCGCCCACTTGGACGGTTTGCCGGTGCTGCGCGTCATCGCCACGCACTTCCACCCTGACCACCTCGGGCTCGGGCACTGGCTGACCGAGAAATGGAATTGCCGGTTGTGGATGAGCGCGACCGACTACAACCTCGCCCGCCTGGCCAGCGGCTCGACGGTGGGCATGGGCGGCGCTTCGGCAGCGGCCTTCTTTGGCAGCCATGGCCTGACCGACCCCGAGTCGCTGGAGAAGATCCGCGCCCGTGCCGACTACTACCCCAAGATGGTGCCGGTCGTGCCGGCCAGCTACCGGCGGCTGATGGATGGCAGCGAGATCGACATCGGCGGGCGCACCTGGCGCTGCATCGCCGGCTACGGCCACGCGCCCGAGCACATCAGCCTGTTCTGCGAAGAAGCCAAGCTGCTGATCAGTGGCGACATGGTGCTGCCGCGCATTTCGACGAATGTTTCCGTCGTCGACGTCGAGCCCGAGGCCGACCCGCTGACGCTCTATCTGGACTCACTCAAGCGCTACCTGGAACTGCCGGCCGACACGCTGGTGCTGCCCTCGCACGGCAAGCCCTTCACCGGCCTGCATGAGCGCATCGACCAGTTGCAGGAGCACCATGACGAGCGCCTCGCCGAGGTCATCGCCGCCTGCCGCGCCGAACCGACGCATGCGGCCGGCCTGCTGCCCGTGCTGTTCAAACGCAAGCTCGACCTGCACCAGACGACGTTCGCGATGGGCGAGGCGATCGCTCACCTGCACGCGTTGTGGCTCAAGGGTGAGCTGAAGCGCGAACTGGGCGCCGACGGCGTCTACCGCTTCTTACCCGGCTGACGCCGGCCCCAAAGAGAAACGCCGCCGACGATCAAGATCGTGCGGCGGCGGTCCGGCTTAGCGCGGTACCTTCACTCCCTCCGGCTGGGCCGGCTGCGGGTACCTGTGTGACAGCGTCAGACGAAGTGTTGCGCTTTGTGAAGGCGGCAGGGTGACCGTGGCTCGGTAGTATTCACATGCAAGCCATTGCGGCGTCTTTCGGGCCGAGTGCCGGGCCGCCCCAAGCCGGCCCGCCTTGGCGATGTGCTTGCAGCTCAATGCTGCAAGCATCGCCGTCCCCCAGGGGGACCGGCCAGGTTGGCCGGCGTTCAGCCGGGCCAGACTGGACGAGGGGCCTACTGAACCACGATGGATTCCTCGCGCAGCGCATCGCGCGAGCGCTCGAAATCGGGCAGCACCGAGCGCACCGTGTCCCAGAACGCCGGGCTGTGGTTCATCTCGCGCAGATGGGCCAGTTCATGGGCGACGACGTAGTCGATGATGGCCGGCGCGAAATGGATGAGGCGCCAGTTCAGGCGGATGGAGCCATCGGCGCTGGCACTGCCCCAGCGCGTCTGCGCCGAGGACAGGCGCAGCGACTTCATGGCCACGCCGAGCTGCTCGGCGAACTGGTGGCAGCGCGGCAGGAAGTCCTCGCGCGCGCGGGCCTGCAGCCAGGACTGGGCCAGGTCGCGGATCTGCTCGGCCGAGGCGCCCAAGGGCAAGGGCAGGCGCAATTGGCGCGCGGCGGCATCCCACACCACCTCGCGCTCGGCAGGTGCCAGCACCAGCGTCAACGCTTCGCCGAGATAGGGCAGGCGGCCGCCGTCCAGCCACTCGATGCGCGACGCCTGGATGCGCTGCTGGCGTTCGCGCTGCTCGACGAGCTTGCGCAGGATCCAATCGCCCTTGTGATGCAGGGCGCGTTCGATCTCGTTGATGGGCACCCAGCGCGGTGCGCTGACGCGCAGGCCCTGCGGCCCGACGACGAAGCCGATCGAGCGCCGGCGCGCCCGCTTGAGTTCATAGCCGATGCGATGCTGGCCCAGCAGCAGCTCACGCCGCGCGCGCGGCGCGCCGGGCTCGGCTGGCGTGATCTCCGGCTCCACGTCGAACAGTGACAGCTGGCTGTCCTGCAGGAGTGGGGCCGGGCGCTTGGCGGGCATGGTGATCAGCGTTGGTTCGCCGCCGCGTCGCCGGCGACGCCGGCGGACGGAGGGTTGGCATAGGCCTCGGGGTCGAGGCGGCGCATCTCGGATTCGATCCAGTCCTTGACCTCGTTCATCAGCTCGGCTGGCGAGCGGCCTTCGGGGCGGATCTGCCGGCCGATGGAGATGTCCACCACGCCCGGACGCAGCAGGAAGCTCTTGCGTGGCCAGCAGCGCGCCGCCGTCGCGGCGATGGGCACGACGGGCAGGCCGGCCTCGATGGCCAGGCGGGTGCCGCCGGTCTTGTAGTCGCCGACTTGGCCGCGCGGGATGCGCGTGCCTTCGGGGAACATGATGACCCAGTTGCCCTGGCCACCGAGGCGTTTGCCCTGGCTGAGCACCTTGTTCCAGGCCTCCGTGCGGCGGCCACGGTCGATGTGGATCATGTCCATGCGCGCCATCGCCCAGCCGAAGAAGGGCACGTAGAGCAGTTCGCGCTTGAAGACATAGGCCAGCGGATGGCTGAGCAGGGCCGGGTAGGCAAAGGTCTCCCACGTGCTCTGGTGCTTGGACAGCAGCACGACGCCGGCGCGGCGGTCCGAAGCCGACGGCAGGTTCTCCATGCCCTGGATGCGCCAGCGGATGCCACAGATGAGGCGCGCGCTCCAGATGGCGACCTTGAGCCAGCCGGCACAAGCCCAGTAGACCGGGTCGCCGCGGCGGAAGATGGACAGGATGACGACACCGGTCGCCCAGGGGATGACGGTGACGACGAGAACCAGGACAAAGATCAGCGAGCGGATAGCGCTCAGCAAGGTGGACATCAGTTCAGGTCTCCGGCCTGGGTGTCGGGGGTCAGAACCTGGCCGCGCTGCACGGCAACGCGGCGGCGCTCCTCCTGGATGATGGCTTCGGCAAAGCTCATCAGGTCGTCGTGCACGCGGGCCGTGGGCACCTGCACGAGCAGGTTGGCGAGCTCGTTGGTGCCGAGGCTGCCGAAGGGGCCGGTCAGCACGAGGTGGGGCATGCAGCCGGCGTTCTGCGCCGTCAGCAGGTCGGTCAGCGACGCGCCGACCATGTGGATGGTGGCGAGCGCAACGTCGAAGCGCTCGCCGATCTGCTGGATGAGGCCGGGCAGGGGCTTGCGGCAGTCGCAGCCTTCTTCGGGCGTGTGCGGGCAGAAGAACGCCGCGTCCAGGCGCCCGCCCTTTTCGGCCAGCAACTGGTTCAGGCGGATGTGCACGGCATTCAGCGAGGCCATGTCCAGCAGGCCGCGGCCAATGCCGGCCTGGTTGGTCGCCAGCACCGTGTGCCAGCCGGCGTGATTCAGGCGCGCGACGGCCTCCAGCGCCCCCGGCAGCGGGTCGAGTTCCTCCGGCGCCTTGACGTGGTCGTCGCGGTAGCGGTTGATCGTGCCGTCCCGCCCGAGGATGACGAGCTTCATGCCGTGGGCGTGGTCGGCGCGCATGGAGGCTTTAGGCAAGGCGCGACAGGTCGGCGACCCGGTTCATGGCGGCGTGCAGGCGGCCCAGCAGGGCCAGCCGGTTGGCGCGGAGCAGCGGGTCCTCGGCGTTGACCATCACGTCGTCGAAGAAGGCGTCGACCGGGCCCTTGAGCGCGGCCAGGGCCTTCAACGAACCGGTGTAGTCATGCTGCTCGAACAGCAGGTCGGCAGTGGGTTGGACTTCGGCAATCGCGGCGGCCAGGGCCTGCTCGGCGGCTTCCTTCAGCAGCGCATCGTTGATGGCGTGGGGCAGTTCGCCCTCGACCTTCTTCAGGATGTTGCCGACGCGCTTGTTGGCAGCCGCGAGCGACGCCGCTTCGGCCAGGGCGGCAAAGGCACGCACGGCTTCGAGACGGCGCGGCACGTCACCCAGGCGAGCGGGGTTCAGCGCCAGCACGGCGTCGACTTCCTGGGCGCTGTAACCCTGGTCACGCAAGCTGACCGCGAGGCGATCGGCAAAGAAGGAAAGCAGCGCCTCACGTGGGTTCTCGATGAGCTCGCCGAAGGCCGGCACGGCCGCGTCGATCAGCGCCGGCAGGTCCAGCGGCAGGTTCTTCTCGACGAGGATGCGGATGACGCCCAGCGCATGGCGGCGCAGTGCGAACGGGTCCTTGTCGCCGGTGGGCAGTTGGCCGATGCCGAACAGGCCCACCAGCGTCTCCAGCTTGTCTGCCAGCGCCACGACGGTGCCGGTGTGGTTGCGCGGCAGCGCGTCGCCGGCGAAGCGCGGTTTGTAGTGGTCCTCGATGGCGATGGCGACGCCGTCGCGCAGGCCTTCGTGGCGGGCGTAGTAGCCGCCCATGATGCCCTGCAACTCGGGGAACTCGCCGACCATGTCGGTCAGCAGGTCGCACTTGGCGAGCTGGCTGGCCTGCTGGACCTTGCTGTCCAGCACCTTGAACTCGTCGTCGGCGTCGACCGTGTAGGGCAGGGTCGCCATGCTCAGCTGGTTGACGATGGCATGCGCGATCGACCTGACGCGCTCGGCGCGCTCGCCCTGGCTGCCCAGCTTGCCGTGGTACACGACCTTGGCCAAGCCTGGCAGGCGGTCTTCGAGCTTCTTCTTGCGGTCCTGGTCGAAGAAGAACTTGGCGTCGGCCAGCCGCGGGCGCACGACGCGCTCGTTGCCCTGCACGACGGCGCCGGCGTCGGCGGGCGCGATGTTGCTGACGACCAGGAAGTGGCGGGTCAACTTGCCTTGAGAGTCCAGCAGCGGGAAGTACTTCTGGTTGGCCTTCATCGTCAGGATGAGGCACTCCTGCGGCACGGCCAGGAACTCGGCCTCGAACGCACAGGTCAGCACATTGGGGCGCTCGACGAGGGCGGTGACTTCGTCGAGCAGGGCCGCGTCATCGATGGGCGTGAGGCTCAGCGCATCGGCCGCACCCTTGAGTTGGCGCGCGATCTCGGCGCGCCGCTCGGCAAAACCGGCGATGACGGCGCCCTGGTCACGCAGTTGAGTGGCATAGCTGTCGGCCGATTTAATGCTGACCGTGGGCTGGGCGGCTTCAAAGCGATGGCCGCAGGTCGTGCGGCCGGCAGTCAGGCCCAGGGCCTGCACGGGCACGATCTCGCTGCCGTGCAGCGCGACGAGGCCATGGGCCGGGCGCACGAACTTCACGTCGGTCCAGCCGTCTTCGAGCTGATAGCTCATGACCTTGGGGATGGGCAGCTTGGCGAGGGTTTCATCCAGCGCCTTCTGCAGGCCCTGCGCGAGCGTGGCGCCGGCTTGCATGCTGTCCCAGAACAGCGCCTCGGCCTTGCCGTCGGGCAAGCGCTTGAGTTGCGGCATGACTTCGGGGCCGGCGCCGATGGAGGCCAGCTTCTTCAGCAGCGCGGGCGTGGCCTGGCCATCAGCGGTGAGGGCTACGGCGACCGGCATCAGCTTCTGCTGCACGGCCTTGTCGGTGGCCTTGGCGGCGACGTTGGCCACATGCACGCCGAGGCGGCGCGGCGACGCGAACGACGTGACGGCGGCGTCCGCAGCGGCGAGGCCCTGGGCCTTGAGGCTGTCGGCCAACACGCTGGCGAAGGACTCGCCGAGCTTCTTCAGCGCCTTGGGCGGCAGCTCTTCGACAAACAGTTCAACGAGCAGATTCATCAAGCGGCCGCCTTCTTGCTGTTCTTCAGTTCGATCTGCGCAACGACCTCATCCGCCCAGGCCTTGGGGGCCATCGGGAAGCCGAGGCGCGCGCGGCTGTCCAGATAGCTCTGCGCAACGGCGCGGGCCAGGTTGCGGATGCGGCCGATGTAGGCCGCGCGCTCGGTCACGCTGATGGCGCCGCGGGCATCCAGCAGATTGAAGCTGTGGGCGGCCTTCAGCAGCTGCTCGTAGGCGGGCAGGGCGAGCTTCTCGACCATCAGCTCCTGGCTCTTCCTTTCATGCGCGGCAAAGGCCGACAGCAGGAAGTCCACATCGCTGTGCTCGAAGTTGTAGGTCGACTGCTCCACTTCGTTCTGGTGGAACACGTCGCCATAAGTCAGGCCGCCGGTGTAGACCAGGTCATAGACCGATTCCTTGCCCTGCAAGTACATCGCCAGGCGCTCCAGGCCGTAGGTGATCTCGCCGGTGATGGGCTTGCAGTCGATGCCGCCGACCTGCTGGAAGTAGGTGAACTGCGTGACCTCCATGCCGTTCAGCCACACCTCCCAACCCAGGCCCCAGCAGCCGAGCGTCGGGTTCTCCCAGTCGTCCTCGACGAAGCGCACGTCGTTCTTCTTCAGGTCGAAGCCCAGCGCCTCCAGCGAGCCGAGATAGAGCTCCAGGATGTTGGCCGGCGCGGGCTTCAGGACGACCTGGTACTGGTAGTAATGCTGCAGCCGATTCGGGTTGTCGCCGTAGCGGCCGTCCTTGGGGCGGCGGCTGGGCTGCACATACCCGGCCTTCCAGGGCTCGGGGCCGAGGGCGCGCAGGAAGGTGGCGGTGTGGCTGGTGCCGGCGCCGACTTCCATGTCGTAGGGCTGGAGCAGGGCGCAGCCTTGCTTGGACCAATAGTCCTGCAAGGTCAGGATGATTTGCTGGAAGGTCAGCATGAGGCGAGGGGGAGAGGGGGTGGCCGATTCTATGAGGCCGCCCTGCGCACGCCCGCCAGGGCCAACAGGGACAAAAGCCAGAGCGGCCAAAGCCCCAGCGCGGCCAGCCAGCGGGCATAGGGCGTGGAGCCGCTGCGGCCGTCGACTTCGACCTCCAGCACGCCGCGCTGCAGGGCGGGCAGCCGGGCGGTGATGTGGCCGTGATGGTCAACAAGGGCAGTGGCGCCGGTGTTGGTCGAGCGCGCGACGGGGCGCTGGAACTCGAGAGCGCGCATCTGCGAGAACTGCAGATGTTGGTCCTGGATCATGACGGTGCCGAACCAGGCCAGGTTGCTGACGTTGACGAAGGCGGTCGCCGCGTCGGGCCCGACGGCGCTCTGCACGAAGTCCTCGCCGAACAGGTCCTCGTAGCAGATCAGCGGTCGCAGCCTCTGGCCGGCGACGGCCCAGGGGCGCTGGTGGTCGCCGCGGGCCTGGTCGTCCAGCGGGATGTTCATGGCGTGCACGAACCAGCCAAAGCCCGGCGGGATGAACTCGCCGAAAGGCAGCAGATGGCGCTTGCCGTAGTGGTAGTCGCTGCCCAGGGCGACGACGGAATTGACGAAGCCCTCGTCGGCATTGCCGAGGAAGGCGCCGAGCAGTGCGGGGCGTTCGGGGCGGGCCAGACGCACGAGGGTGGCGCGGTCCAGTTCGGCCAGTGGCAGCGGCACGACGGACTCGGGTGTGATGACGACCTGGCCGCGTGCCGACTCGATGAGCCGGGCCAGCAACTCCAGATTGGCGGCGAAGCGGGCCGGGTCGAACTTCTGGTCCTGCGGGATGCTGGGCTGCACCAGGGACAGGGCCAGGCGGCCGCTGGAGGTCGTGAAGTCCTGCGGCAGCAGCAGGCCGGCCAGCGGGATCAGCAGCGCAGGCGCGGCCCAGGCAACGGCACCGCGCTTTAGCCATACCAGGCCGGCGGCCGCCAGCGCTGCCAGCGCGGAGATGCCGTAGACCCCCACCCAGGGCGCCCAGCCCGCCAGCGGGCCGACGGTGTGGGCATAACCCGCAGCGATCCACGGGAAGCCGCTGAGCCAGGTCGCCCGTGCCAGCTCGGCCAGCAGCCAGGCCGGCACCAGCGCCATCAGCCGCCAGCGGCCCTGCGCGATCCAGCGCGCGGTCAGGCCCAGGGCCAGCGCGTAGAAGCCGCTGAGAAAGGCCGCCAGCAATGCCACCGCCAGCGCGGCCAGCAGCCAGGGGATACCGCCGAACTGGTGCATGCTGATATGCAGCCACCACAGGCCTGAGGCCAGCCAGCCAAAGCCGAACAGCGCGCCGACCAGGGCCGCGAACCTGGGGGTGGCCTGCTCGATGGTGGCGAACAGCAGCGCCAGCGCGATGGGCTGCAGATACCAGGCGCCGGTGGGCGCAAATGAGGCCGTGTGCAGCAGGCCTGCGGCCAGTGCGACAGCCGCAGCCCTCGCGCCCTTCACGCCTCGGTCTCGTCTTCGGGGGCGCGCGTGACCTTGAACCAGCGCACCGCGCCGCCGCGGGTCAGCATGACGGCGAAGTTCAGGCCGCCCACCTGCACGGTCTCGCCGCGGCGCGGCACGCGGCCGTGCTCATGGGCGATGAGGCCGCCGATGGTGTCGAAGTCGTTGTCCGGCAAGGCCAGGTTGAAGCTGCCGTTGACGGCCGCGATGGTCGCGTCGCCGGCGATGCGCTGGCTGCCGTCGGCCAGGGTGTAGATGCCGGACTCGCCATCCTTGTCGTCGAACTCGTCCTCGATCTCGCCGACGATTTCTTCGAGCACGTCTTCGATGGTGATGAGGCCGGCGGTGTTGCCGAACTCGTCGATGACGATGGCCAGGTGGTTGCGGTTGGAGCGGAAGTCGCGCAGCAGCTCGTTCAGGCCCTTGCTCTCGGGCACGAAGACCGTCGGGCGCAGCAGGGCGCGCAGGTTCAGCTCAGGCGCGCGCTGCATCTTGAGCAGGTCCTTGGCAAGCAGGATGCCCATGATGTTGTCGCGGCTGCCCTCGAAGACGGGGAAGCGCGAATGGCCGGTGTCGATGACGAGACCAAGCAGCTCGTCATAGGGCGCGTCGATGTCCAGCAGGTCCATGCGCGGTGCGGCCACCATGGCGTCGCCGGCCGACAGCTCGGCCATGCGCAGCACGCCTTCCAGCATCTGGCGCGACTCGGGCTCGATCAGCTCGCGCTGCTCGGCGTCGGCCAGGGTATCGATCAGTTCGCTCTTGGAGTCGGGGCCGGGGTGCAGGAACTCCAGCATGCGCTCCAGCAGGCCACGGGCCTCGGGCGGGTGTTTGGCGGCCCCGCGAACTGGGGGCCTGCCTGAATGCGGTTCGCTCAAGGGGAGCTGTCAAGGTATTGCGGAAGGGACAGAATAGCCGATTGATTTGACAAAACCTTGTGCTGGGCCTCCCAGCCCCCATATCTGCCGCCTTCGACGAAAACGGTTCCCATCATGTCCAAGCCCCAAGGCCTCATTCCCGCCACCATCCTGACCGGCTTCCTCGGTGCCGGCAAAACCACGCTGCTCAAGCGGGTGCTGACCGAGGCCCATGGCCAGAAGATCGCCGTCATCGAGAACGAGTTCGGCGAAGAGAACATCGACAACGACATCCTGGTGTCCGACACCAACGAGCAGATCATCCAGATGAACAACGGCTGCGTCTGCTGCACCATCCGCGAGGACCTGCGTACGACCCTGTCCGATCTGGCCGCCAAGCGCCGCAAGGGCGAGCTGGACTTCGAGCGCGTCGTCATCGAGACCACCGGCCTGGCCGACCCCGGCCCCGTCGCCCAGACCTTTTTCATGGACGACGAGATCGCCGAGAGCTATCTGCTGGACTCGGTGCTGACGCTGGTGGACGCCAAGCACGCCGAGGAGCAGCTCGACAGTCGCCAGGAAGCGCGCATGCAGGTGGGTTTTGCCGACCAGATCTTCATCAGCAAGGCCGATCTGGTCGAGCCGGCGGCCGTCGAGGCGCTGGTGCACCGCATCAAGCACATGAACCCGCGCGCACCCATCCAGACCGCCCATTTCGGCGAGGTGGCCCTGGCCAAGGTGTTCGACCTGCGCGGTTTCAATCTGAACGCCAAGCTGGAGATCGACCCGGATTTCCTCAAAGCGGACGCTCACGACCACGGCCATCATCACCATGATCACGATCATGAACATGGCGAGCATTGCGACCATCCCCACCACCATGCCCACGATGACGACGTGAAAAGCTTCGTCTTTCGTGCCGACAAGCCTTTCAACCCGGCCAAGCTGGAGGACTTCCTGGGCGCTATCGTGCAGGTCTACGGTCCCAAGATGCTCAGATACAAGGGTGTCCTACACATGAAAGGCACGGACAAGAAGGTCATCTTCCAGGGTGTACACCAGATGATGGGCTCCGATCTCGGCCCGAAGTGGATGCCGGGAGAGAAAAAGCAGAGCAAGATGGTGTTCATTGGTATCGACCTGCCAAAAGAGGTACTGATGCAAGGCTTGGAAGGCTGCTTGGCGTGATGTTTTTTTGCCCCGGGAGCACCGTTTCCCGGGGGGTGAAGGCTGAAGATTCCCTGTGGCTACAATCCGCCGCGCTCAAAATTGGGCAGCCGGCTGAAAAGCAGTGGGATCAAGGTCTGACACCGCGCCGATGCAAGCCCTGAGCGAGGAGAAGACAGTGAGCAAGACCCCGGCCCCCAAAACCGCCCCCAAGGGCGCCAAGAAGACTGACCCCGGCGCCGACGTCGCGATGCTCGAGGCGCCCGCGCCAGCCAACCGGTTCGCCGACCGGTTCGCTCCGCCCAAGCCCCCCGTGCGTGGCGCTGGCCATGTCGACGAGACGCCGCGCGTGGCCGCCAAAGGCGACCCCAAGCTGGTCAACGCCTGGAAGACCAAATCGGGCGCCGAGCTGACGGACGCCGAGGTGCTGGCCATGCCGGACTC
The DNA here is from genome assembly GCF_054049255.1 of Roseateles sp. P5_E4. Classification (NCBI taxonomy): domain Bacteria; kingdom Pseudomonadati; phylum Pseudomonadota; class Betaproteobacteria; order Burkholderiales; family Sphaerotilaceae; genus Roseateles; species Roseateles sp. P5_E4. Next base: position 458,026 of record NZ_JBFUMS010000002.1, read on the forward strand.
GGAGTACATGAACGCGAAGCAGATCGAGTTCTTTCGCGCTAAGCTGACCGAGCTGAAGGACGGCGTGCTGTCCAATGCGGGCGAGACGACCGAGCATCTGCGCGAGGACACGACCATCGTTCCCGATCCGGCCGACCGCGCCACGATCGAGGAAGAACACGCCCTGGAGCTGCGCACCCGTGACCGCGAGCGCAAGCTGCTGAAGAAGATCGTGCAATCCATCGCGCGACTGGACACCGGCGAGTACGGCTACTGCGACGAGACCGGCGAGCCCATTGGCCTGGGCCGCCTCATCGCCCGCCCGACGGCCACGCTGTCGCTCGAAGCGCAGCAGCGCCGCGAGCTCAAGCAAAAAATGTTCGGGGACTGAATGGAGCCCCTCGTCCAAGGTGAACCTTGGCCGGTCCCCCGAGGGGACGGCGATGCTTGCGGCGTTGAGCCGCAAGCACATCACCTGGGCGGGCCGGCTTGGGAGCGGCCCGGCGCTCGGCCCGTGGGTCGCTGACACCCGTTCGTTTCCACGAGGCATAGTCCAGACATGTCCGAATCCAAGCCCGCAGACCCGAAGGAAGGCGACAGCTTCTTCCGCAAGGTGGCGCGCTTCGTGGCCAACCCCACGACGGACTGGGCCGAGATCAATTCGCGCCAGGACGACCCCGAGGGCGACCTTGCCAAGGCCGAACTGCGTGCGATGGTGGAGCGCAAGCGCCGCAACGATTTCGTGCGCAAGCGCGAGCTCGACATGCTGCGCCGCATCCGCCGCGAGGGCCTGACACCTGAGCAGCTCGCGGCCCTGGCCTCGTCGCCGTCCCGGATGGGCGACGACGAGCGCATCAGCGAGCCCAATTCCAAGATCGATCTGGGCGTGAAGGCCAAGATCGACGAGATCGAGCAGCAGATGGTGGGCGAGAGCTTTGCGACGACGCAGGCTGTGCCCAAGCAGCAGCCCGGGTTCTTCGACACCAGCACGCGGCCGGTGGCCTTCTCGTCCTCCGTCGCGACGCCGTCGCCTGCCGAGGCCAACGGCGGCCGGGTCAGCGAGTTCTCGACGCCGCGTGAGGTGCAGCGCCTGCAGGCGCCGACGCCGCCGGCTGCCGTGACCATGGGCGCGGCCATCCCGCCGCTGTCCGACTCGCCGCCCAGCCGCCTGCCCGACCTGCCGCCGCTGGACATGCCGCTGTCGTTCACGCTGGCCGAGTCCACGCCCGATGTCGAGGTGCAGGAGGTCGTGCACGATCCCGAGCTCGACGAGGCCGTCATCGCGTTTGCGAACGCCGATTACGAGAACAGCGAGCGTGCCCTGACCGAGCTCGTGCGCCCGGGCGGCAGCCGCAATCTGCACGGCGAGACCTGGCTGGTGCTGTTCGACCACTACCGCGCCACCGGCGCCCAGGGCAAGTTCGAGGCGCTGGCCGTCGAGTACGCCCAGCAGTTCGGCCTGTCGGCACCGCAGTGGTTCTCCATGCCCAAGCTGGTGGCCGAATCGACACGCCAGTCCAACCGCTCGCCCATGGCCAAGGCCAGCCAGGTCAGCTGGACGGCGCCCTCCACCGTGAGAGCCGAGGATGTGACGCTGCTGCAAAAGCGCAGCGAGACCCTGCCCATGCCTTGGGTCTTCGACTGGGGCCCGCTGGAAGAGATCGAGATCGAGGCCGCCATCCAGATGCGCCAGCTGTTTCGGGTCTGGGCCCAGCAGCAGGTCGACCAGCGATGGGTGGGCGGCGACCGCTTCCTGAACCAGCTCAAGGAGCTGGCGCCAGTGGGCGAACGCGACACCGACCCGGTGCTCTGGATGCTGCGGCTGGAAGCGTTGCGCCTGGCCAACCGACCCGATCAGTTCGACGAGGCCGCCATCGACTACTGCGTGACCTACGAGGTCTCGCCGCCGTCCTGGGAGCGCGCCAAGTGCCGCGTGCGCATCGGCGGCGAAGGCTCATCGACCAACAGCCCGGCCACGAGCTCGATGCAGAGCGAGGCGCAGTCGACCTTCCTCGACACGAGCGTTGCCGAGGCCAGCCTGGCCCAGCTCGAATTGATGGGCCAGATGAGCGGCGATATCTCCGACAGCCTGCGCACGCTGTCCACCGAGGTCGGCGACGCGAGCATCATCAACATCTCCTGCACCAAGCTGATCCGGCTGGACTTCATGGCCGCCGGCGACCTGTTGAACTGGGTGCTGCAGCGCCGGACCGAGAACCGCATGGTCGTCTTCACCGACGCCCACCGGCTGGTCGCGCTGTTTTTCGGCGCGATGGGCATCAACGAGCATGCCAAGGTCAAGGTGCGGATCAACTGATCCCGCGGCCGCGGCCGACCTTGCGAAACCGCGGCTGAACCTCAACTGGGACGGCCTATGTCTTCAGAATCTTCTGCCGTCTATCACGGCACCACCATTGTTTCAGTGCGCCGCCAGACGCCCACCGGTTGGCAGGTCGCCATCGGCGGCGATGGCCAGGTGACCCTGGGCAACATCGTCGTCAAGGCCAGCGCGCGCAAGGTGCGCAAGCTCTACCGTGACCAGGTCCTGGCGGGCTTCGCGGGTGCCACGGCGGATGCCTTCACGCTGTTCGAACGTTTCGAGGCCAAGCTGGAAAAGCACCAGGGCCACCTGGTGCGCGCGGCGGTCGAGCTGACGCGTGACTGGCGCACCGACCGCGTGCTGCGCCGGCTGGAAGCCATGCTGGCCGTGGCTGACAAGACCGCGTCGCTGATCATCACCGGCAACGGCGATGTGCTGGAGCCCGAGCAGGGCATCGTCGCCATCGGCTCTGGCGGCGCCTACGCCCAGGCCGCCGCCAAGGCCTTGCTGGCGCACACCGATTTGAGCGCGTCAGACATCGTCAAGCGCTCGCTCGAGATTGCCGGCGAGATCTGCATCTACACCAACCAGAATCACACCCTCGAGGTGCTTGAATGAGTTCGATGACCCCCCAGGAAATCGTCTCCGAGCTGGACCGCCACATCGTCGGCCAGCAGGCCGCCAAGCGCGCCGTCGCGATCGCGATGCGCAACCGCTGGCGCCGCCAGCAGGTCGACGAGAAGCTGCGCGGCGAGATCACGCCCAAGAACATCCTGATGATCGGCCCGACCGGCGTTGGCAAGACCGAGATCGCCCGCCGCCTGGCCAAGCTGGCCGGCGCGCCCTTCATCAAGGTCGAGGCGACCAAGTTCACCGAGGTCGGCTATGTCGGCAAGGACGTGGACTCCATCATTCGTGACCTCATCGAGGTCGCCGTCAAGCAGGAGCGCGAGGGAGCCATGCGCCGCTGCCAGACGCGCGCCGAGGACGCCGCCGAGGAGCGCATCCTGCAGATACTGTTGCCGGGCAGCCCGAGCTCGCAGGACGGAGACAACGCGACGCGCCAGACCCTGCGCAAGCGCCTGCGCGAGGGTCAGCTCGACGACAAGGACATCGAGCTCGACCTGCTCGCCCCCAGGCCCACGATGGAAGTGCTCGGCCCCTTCGGCAACCAGCCAGGCATGGAGGACATGGCCGAACAGCTGAAGGGCATGTTCAGCCAGTTCGGCGGCACTCAGAAGAAGACGCGCAAGCTCAAGGTCGCCGAAGCGATGAGGTTGCTCATCGAAGAGGAAGCGGCCAAGCTCGTCAACGAGGAGGAGATCCGCGCCGCGGCGCTGGCCAATGCCCAGGAGATGGGCATCGTCTTCATCGACGAGATCGACAAGGTGGCATCGCGCAACGAACACGGTGGCGCCGAGGTGTCGCGTCAGGGCGTGCAGCGCGACCTGCTGCCGTTGGTCGAAGGCACGACGGTGTCGACCAAATACGGCCTGGTGAGGACCGACCACATCCTCTTCATCGCCAGCGGCGCCTTCCACCTGGCCAAGCCCAGCGACCTCATCCCCGAGCTGCAGGGCCGCCTGCCCATCCGCGTCGAGCTGGATTCGTTGTCGGTCGCCGATTTCGAAGCCATCCTGACCAGCACCCACGCCAGCCTCGTCAAGCAGTACCAGGCACTGCTCGCCACCGAGGGTGTCACGCTGGACCTGCAGCAAGGCGCCATCCGCCGCCTTGCGGAGATCGCCTTCGAGGTCAACGAGCGCACCGAGAACATCGGCGCGCGCCGGCTGGCGACGGTGATGGAGAGGCTGCTCGACGAGATCAGTTTCGATGCGCCGCGCAACTCGGGTCAGACCGTGGTCATCGATGCGGCCGCGGTGGATGCGAAGCTGGGCGCGTTGGCGGCAAATGAGGATTTGAGTCGGTTCATCCTCTGAGGTTCAAACCAGCCGCTTGCTGATGGTTTTCGGCGGGGCGCCGCCCGGGCGGCTGAACTCCACGTCGAGGTCGATGCCATTGGTGTGGAGGATTGCATAACCATCACCCGTCTGGGCGAGGTGTGAGGTGACCTTCACCGTCAGCTCGCCTTGCGGGAAGGTCTCGTTCAGCACCAGATCGCTCGGACGGCCGTTAGCGAACGGGAAGGGCGCGTAGAGGCCCGAGCTGTGGACGGAGAGGACCTTCGCCGCCCTGCCGCTCGACGCGGTGATCTCGATCTCCGCGACCAGGCTGTGATGCTCATCGCCCGACAGGAACACCGTGTTGGTGATCCCGTTCTCGGCGATGAAGATCAGCAGCCTTTCCAGCGAGGCTGGGAAGCCGTCCCAGGCATCGCTGTGGCGCGCGCCGCCTGCGGGGTCTTGCTTGGTCTGCAGGCGGCGGGGCAGCAGCAGGGAGGGTGTGGCCACGAACTTCACGGCCTCGCGGTGGCGCTTGAGCCAGGCCTGCAGGCGTTGTTCCTGGCGATGGCTCAGGATGGACTGCTGCGCTTGCGGCACGGTGGAACCGCGTGCCGTGCGCCCGGTGCGCGTGTCAGCCAGATAGAAGGGGAAGCCGGCATGCAGGAAATGCATGTCGGCGGTCGCGGAATGACTGAAACGCCCATGGGCCATGCGTTGGTATCGGCGGAAGGCGCTGAAGCCGTGGTGCCGCAGCAGGCGGTTGCGCAATGCATCAATGGGGCGCGCCTGTTCGACCTTCTCCGGCGTGGGTTCCCAGTTGTCTACGATCTCGTGGTCGTCCAGCAGCATCTGCACCGGCATGCTGCGCAGCAGGCTGCGCATGCCGCTGGCGCGCAGGGCCTTCTGGTGAGGCTGGTCGTAGCGTTCGTCGCGGCGCATCGGGTCCATGAGGCCGGCAGTGGCGTCGGCGTAGATCTGATCGCCGACCAGCAGCGCGAAACCCACCTGCGGGCCCTCGAGCGTGGTGTCAGCCAGCTGCTGCAGGTTGGCCTGTGCTACCGGGCCATCCATGAGGCCGGCGGGGTACTGGCAGCTGGCCAGCGCGAAACGGGTGCCATATTGCGGTGAGGTGGCGGTGTGCTGGCTCAAGGCCGCCGCCAAGGCCCCGGCCTTGACGAAGGCGTTCTGCAGCACCGCGGTGGGCTGGAGCTTCACCCACTCCTGGGCTTGCTGAAGGAGCTTGGCGGTTTCCAAGGGCTGCGCGACCAGCAGCGCGCGCAGGCCCGAAGGAGGGTTGGCCGACGTCGGCTGCGGGATGAATGGCCATGCTTCCTCGCAGTCGACCACCTCGTCACGGGCATACGCCAGCAAGGCGAGATAGTCTGACCCGGTGCTGCCGTCCGAAGGAACGGCGGGCTGGGCGAACAGCCATCGCTCACTGTTGTCGTCGTCGCCGACGACCACGCCGGCCGGGTTTTGCCCCAGCTTGAATTGACCACCGGCTTGAGACACCGGGAACAGGCAAAGCGTCGCCCGACCCTGAACGGGGTGGGACATGCAGGCCAGCCGGACGACGCTCGTCGCCTTGTCGGACAACGCGATGCGGGGCCCGATCCATGGCGAAAGGAAGACATGCCTCGCCTCTTCGGGCTCGAGCGGGTCAGGAAGCTCGTCGTCCTTCAAGCTCAGGAAGCGCTCAAGGTCTTCGAAGACAGGAAGCGAATCCCTGCCGATGAGCACGTCCTGATGGCCCAGGTTCGCATACGGCCCCTCATCGGGTTTGGGATGGTCCAGGCGCACACCGGCACCGGCTAGGTGGCTTCCCAGCAGGTCCTGCGTGTTCACGTCGACCAGCCCGTTGTGCTGACCATGGATGATCATGGTCGGGATTGGACTCCAGCGCTCGCGCAGCTGTCGACGCGTCACGAACTCGCCACGGCCGCGCTGGTTGGTGATGACCTGGAAGCGCGTGAAGTGGATGGTCTGGGCCACGGTCTCCAGGTTGATGGGGCCGAACAGGTCGTCGATGGCCTCGAGCGTCTCATCGCTGAGATTGGCGGCATCGAAGTCGCGTCCGTAGAGCGCGTCCATGCGGTGGCGCGAGGCGACCCAGGGTGTGGTCTTGAAGGGCCACAGCGGGTTCTCGACGTCGTAGTCTGCGTCGGGGTAGGGGAGGCTCGCCAGCAGGCGGTCCAGCAGCTGATCGGCAACCTTGGGCTCGCGAGGCGGGCGGAACTGATAGTCGTCCTTCATCAGCAGCCGCCGGGCCGACTGCAGCACGAAGGCGCGGAAGATGTTGCTGTCGGTGTAGCGCAGCAGCGGGCCCTTCTGGCTCAGGATGACGCGGTGCACGCAAGGGTGGCTGGCGCCTTTTGCCGGCGGCTCGGCACCGTTGAAAGCGGTGAGCGTGGCGAGGTGCTCCGTGGTCAGCCAGGAGTCGACGCTGAGTTGCGTCACGCCTGAGCGCACCTTGCGCGGGTCGGTGAGCAAGGCCATGCTCAGCATCACGCAGCCGATGCAGTGCGCGAGCACGTCGACTTCCTTGCCGGTGGCATTGCGGATGTGCAGCAGCGCCGCGGGGATGTCGACCAGCGCGGCCTGCTCCATCGGCCAGGGGTAGGTGGCGGTGGCGAGCGCGGTGCTGGTGCGCAGGTCAACCACCCACACCTCGCGGCCCTGGCGGCAGAAGAACTCCGCCGCGCTGTTGGGCGCCAATGATTCGTGTGTGAAGGTGTTGCCGCTCACGCTGTAGCCGTGCAGCATGACCAGCGGCCGACCGCGGCGCTCCACGGTGGGCGGTGGCAGGTAGCGGGTCAGCCGGATCTTGACGGGCACATCGCCGCTGTTCTTGCAGAAGTCGATGAGCGAGGGCCGGCATCGACCTGCAGCGGGGCGCGGATCCTGGATGGCTTCCTCGTAGGGCCCGGGCATGCGGTCCACCCACAGTTCGGTGATCTCGGGTGAGGGCAGGCCCGCAATGGGCCGCGGCAAGCGGTCGGGTTCTTTCAGCGACGGCGTGTCGGGCTTGCGGAAGGTCCACAGATGGATGCTGATCAGCACACGCAGCCACAGCAGGCCGAAGCAGGCGAGGTCCAGCAGCGCGCGGGCGTGGTCCTGCTGACCCGTGATGCGCAGCAGCGGGAAGCCCTGGCTGGCGAGAAAGCGCATGTCGAGTTCAAGGAGGGGCCGCTGGCTGTTCGGCATGCCCGGCATGCGCGTAAGGGAGAGTCGGGTGAGCTGGTGCCAGGGGTTGGCACGGCGGTCGTAGGTCAGGCGCTTGACGCCGGAGATGCCCTGGCCTTCGCGAGGGCCCTCTGCGTCTTCCCAGGGCATGAGCACCTTGCCCACGTAGAGCTCGTAGTCAAAGCGGCGAACCTCGCCTGCGCGCGAGGCCATGCGCCACAGGTCACCCGCGTACTCGAGCCAGTCCTGCAGGCCGGCGCTGGTCTTGTTCGGCTCCTTGATCTTCTGGACGATGTCCCGCAGGCCCCGGTTCAACGCCCATGGGACAAGGGTGCGCAACCGGCGCTTCAGCGACGAAGAGCGCTCACGGTGCAGGAAGCGCAGATCGCCGCGCAGTTCCGCCTTGAATTTGATGTGCTGCTCGCGCTGAGCATCACTGGCCACGCGCAAGTGTTTTTCGTCCCAGGTGCTTTGTTCAAAGATGCGGATGACCGAGCTGTGGCCCGGCCTGACTTCCACCTTGCGGTTCATCGGCGTGCGCAGATCCTCGGGATGGAAACGTTCGTAGGCCAGCGTCAGCTCCACCACATGCGGTTGGGGTAGCGTCGTGTTGAACTGCAGGGGAACCGTGCCGACAAGGCGCTCGACGATCTCGATCTCCGTCGGCCGCAAAGGCGCGTTGGGGCGGGTGTCGTCCGGCTGTGCCATGCGGCGATTGCGCAGTGGCGGAAGCGAACTGGCGGGAGGAAAACTTTCCCAGTGCCGGCGCACCGCGCGCAAGGCTGTCGCGGCGATGGTCAGCGCCGGGTTGGCTCCCAACGACCCCGGGATGATGGAGCCGTCCAGTACCAGCAGGCCGTCATGGATGGGCTCATCATTGGGCAGTCGCTCCCGGCCTGCGTCAAAGACGCGGCCGAAGCGGTCAACCACGCCATCGGCCGCCGTCTTGGCCATGGGGCAGCCACCGAGTGGATGCACCGTCAGCACGGGGCCGCGTGGCTGGGTGACGAGTTGCTCCAGCTTGGGCGGCAGCAACCGCCACATCGGGTTGGCGATGAGCCGGGCGGCCGGCTTCACATCCAGCGCGCGCCGTTCCAGCTCCTCATGCGCCTGGGTGAGGTCGCGGGCCTTGCGGGCCTCGGGCCAGTGAATGCTCAACGTGCCCGGCTCGGCGGGCCGGTCGCGCGGGCGCAACGGCCGCGGCAAGTGCAACGAGCCCGCGGCATCGTCGTGGCCGATGACGCCGACCAGCAGCGTCTTGCCCATGGCCGTCGAGTCCACGGCCAGGGGATCGGTGCCGGCGCCTTCCGCGCCATGCCTTGTGGAGTCGCCTTCCGGCATGCGGTGGATCAAGCTGGCCGTGGTGACGAGTTGCTCGAACAACGGCTTCAGCGGGCCGGGTACCGAGAACTCCTGGATGCGGAAAGGCCGCTTCACTTTTGCCGAAACGGGCACCGTGATGGAGCCGGTGATGGTCGGGCCGACCCCTCGATCCTTCAACCCGACTTGTTCATCCGCGCAGCCCTTTGTTGCCTCGGGCATCTGGGCCACGGCGGCGATGTTGTCGCCATTGCATGAGAAGCGCTCGCCGAGCCGGGACGAAAACACCAGCTTGTCGGTGCGGGAGCGCAGCAGGATCTCGCTGCTGCCCAGCGTGCCTGCCGCGAGGATGACCGTGTCTGCATACAGGTGGAGCTCTTTCGGCTCTCGCTGCTGCAGCGCAGGCGATGTATGCACGACGCGTACGACCCAATCGGGCCTGCCTCGCCAGTGTGGATCGTCCTTGTCGCTGCGTCGCAGGGACAGCACCGTGGCGCCGGTATAGATTTCCGCCTCGCGCCACTTGGCCAGCTCCAGCAGGTTGGCATCCAGGCTGTTCTTGGCGCCAATGTTGCAGCCTGTCATGCAATCGCCGCAGAGCGTGCATTGGTTGAGCTTGACCTGCGCCGAATTGGCTTCGTTGGCCATGGCTACCGACAAGGGCGGCATATCAGCTGCGCGGCTGGAGAGCTTGCTCAGTGCCTCGGTCTTGGGCAATCCGCTTTTGTTGCTGGCGCCCGGGTGGAGGGTGATTCTGTTGCGCACCTGCCGTTTGTTGCGTATCGCAAAGCCACCCAACAGGTACTTGGCCTCCTTGAACAGCCCGGCCTGCTCCAGTTCGTAGACCAGCTCGTGCAAATCGCCGGGGGGAAGGTCTGTCAGCTTTGGCTTCAGCAGCACGCCCGCATTGATCAGCGAGCCGCCGCCCAGCCCATTCGCGACGAGAGCGTTCACGTCTTCCCCCAGGCGCAGGTCGAACAAGCCTTCGTGCTTGCCGCCCACGCGCCCCGTCTGCTGCTGCCCCATGCGCATGTGTCCCGGCAGCTCGCTGAAGTGCGACGGGAACTCGCCCGGCAGGTATTCCTTGCCCCGTTCCAGCAGGCCGATCCGCAACGGCTTGCCGGTGGTGCCCGAGCTCCTTCCCGCCAGCTCGGCGGCGGCCATGCTGCCGCCGTAGCCGCTGCCGATGATCAGCACGTCGAAGCGACGCTTGTCGACGTCAGAGGTCCAGAGCTCGCCGAGCCCTTGGGACAGGCGTTGTCCTGCGGCCGGAGCCGCCGTGGTGCTGCCGCTGTTCATGTCCGATCACCTCCCTGGTGAGCTGGCTTCTTGCTGGCTTGGTCGGCTGGAAATATTGAAATCGCGGACGACCTTTTGGGGATCAACGGGCTTGATCATCAGCGGGATGCCGGCCGATATGACCGTGCGCAACCGTTGCGGTGCGGTGTCTCCGGTGATGATGACGGCGTGTGCCTCTGGGCGCACCAAGTGCAGCTGCTGGATGACGTCAATGCCGCTCTCGCCGTCTCGCAGGCGCAGGTCAGACAGGATCACGTCGATGAAGACGGCCTGAGCGATCTTGAGCGCCTCTGCGCCAGATGCGGCCAGATGCACATTGCAGCCGCGCAGCAGGGCCTGGGTGCTCTCGCGGACGTCCAGTTCGTCGTCGATGACCAGCACCGACAAGCCCACCACCTCGGGCGCCGCGATTTCAATGACGGGTTCTTCTTCGAGGCTGGAAAGGGGAAGCCTCAGCTTGAACGTGGTGCCGACGCCGAATTTGGATTCCAGGGCCAACTGCACGCCGAGGAGGGCGCACAGGCGACGAACGATGGACAAGCCCAGCCCCAGGCCTTCGGAGCGGTCCCGCTCCGTGCTTGCCACTTGATAGAACTCCTGGAAGACATATTCGAGTTCCTTCTCTGCAATGCCCACGCCTGAATCGGCCACGCTCAGCACGGCGTCATCGCCGTCTCGTTGCAGGGATAGGCGGACGCTGCCTCCACGGCGCGTGAACTTGAGCGCGTTGTCCGTGAGGTTTCGCAGGATGCGGGAGAAGAGTGTCTCGTCGGTCGCTACCGCGAGGCTCTCGTCACACTGCAGTTCCAGGTGGATGCCCTTGAGGTGTGCCACGGGTTCCATGGCCTGCTGGTGCCCGGTCAGCAGCGCATCGAGGCTGCAGGGCGCGAGTCTGGGCGTGACGATGTCGGCGTCGAGCTTGGAAATGTCCAGCAGGCCTTCGAGTTGCTTGGACAAGGCCTGGTTCATCGACTCCAGCTTGTTCACGATGCCGCGCGTGTCCTCGTCGATCTTGGATTGCCGCAGCACGCCGAGCCATACGGTCATCACGTGCAGCGGCTGGCGCAGGTCGTGGCTGGCGGCTGCAAGAAACTTGGTCTTGGCTCGGTTGGACTCATCGGCGCGTTGCAATGCCAGCGTCAGCTTGGCGTTGAGCTGCTGTTCAACCTGGTGGTGCTCGTCAGCGCGTTGCAGTGCCTGCGTCAGCTCTGCATTGAGTTGCTGTTCAACCAGACGGTGCTCTTCAGCCTGCTGCAGGGCCCTCGTCAGCTTGGCATTGAGCTGCTGTTCGCCGTAGCGATATTTGCTTGATTCCTCGAACACCTTGTTGACCTGCTTGCCCAGGCCGACCAGGAAGAGCAGGAACACGATGATCAACCCCGCGAGCCACCACTCCCCCGGGCTTGGGTTCTGCAGGCCGCCGAGAAACATCCAGGTCCCGGCCAGGGGGATGAGCATGGGCGCGGCAAACGCCAGGAACAGGGAGCGGTGGCCTGAGGTGGTGACGGTCGAGGCGGTTGCCGACGACAGCAGGATGATGGAGATGGCCGCACGCTCGGTGGCGTCGAAACCGCCGAAAGCCACCAGGGGCACGGCCATCAGCACGCCATTGATGGCCAGCAGCCAGGCGATGCGGCGCATGGAGCCGGTGCCCTCGGTAGCGGCGCGTACGAACTTGGTCGTGTAGCGCATGCGCCATCCGGTGACCGCGATCACGGCAGCCTCCCAGGCGACAGGCGGCCATGCTTGCGTACGGTTCAACCAGATGAAGGCGATCAAGCTCGCCGCGAGCAGCATGCCGACCTGCGCACGCAGGCTCTGGCTGAGGAAGATGTCCTCGAAGCGCCCATAGATGAAGGATTGGATCAGCTCATCCTGCCGCTCGTCGTCGGTTCGAGTTTCTGATCGCACGTCTTCGAGCTCCCGCGCTTTGTTGGCCCTTCCCTTGGGCGCCGCGGATGATGGGAGCTGGCTCGGGCTAGGTCAAGGCTCGCAAGCCCTGACTTCGCGCTAGATGCCGTGCCCCTTATCAGTGCGGCAGCATCTGCGCGCTGCCCGTCCAGCGCAGCAATTGCATCAGCGACGGTGCCTGCGTCTTGCCCAGCAGGTTGCGCACATGGCTGCGCACGGTGCTGACGCACAGACCGAGGTGACGGGAGGCGGCCTCCACCGGCTCACCGTCGGCCAGCAGCATCAGCACGTGGCGTTCGGCCTGGCTGAGGCGGCACTGGCGGGTCAGCGCGTCGATGCGTGCGGCCTGGGTCAGCACCGGCTGGTCCAGATGGATGACGAGCAGCAGGCAGCCGTCAGGCCAGCCCGAGGCACTGCTGATGGCCGGCGCAAGCGGCGCCGCGTGCAGCCAGCCGGTCGCAAAGCTGGGCGTGAACCACAGCCCGGTGCGCGAGGACGAGCCCGCGGCCGCCAGCGCCAGCACCTCGCCCAGGCGCTGTGCGTCCAGCTGCCCCAGGCCCATCAGGTGTTCGGACCGCGACTGCCAGAGTCCCTCTGCCAGCAAGTGCTCCGCACTCGTGTTGACGAACAGAAGGCGCCGATCGGGCAGCAGCACCATCAGCGGTTGGGGCAGGGCGCCCAGCACCTGGCGTGGCTGGGCTTCGTGGCCGACTCGGCGTTCGGTGTATGCGACGGGAACAGCTTGCAGCATTTGGATCTCCCTGAGCCTGTGTGGCGCAAAGGCGCCCTCGTTGATGTCATCAAGTTTGGTGATTGCAAGCCGGCATCGCCATTGCCTAGAAGCACACCAACCCATGCCACCGCGCATAGACCAAAAGGCCTGGCCAAAAGGCTTACCCGCAATCCACGATGGCGCGTTCCTGCGCCGATACCATGCAGCCCAGCGGGAGACTGCCGATGAAAGTTCTGTTGATTGATGATCACCCCCTGTTCCGAGAAGGCGTGGCACTGCTGCTGAAACCACTGGTGGAAGCACTTGAAACCTGGGAGGCGGGCAGTTGCGAGGAGGCCTTTGCGGTGCTTGCCGAGCGCGGCGACGCCGATCTGGTCATGATCGACCTCGGCCTGCCAGGGCTGTCTGGCCTCGAGGGTCTGGGCCGGCTGCGGCGTGATCATCCTGAGGTGCCGGTCGTCGTGATGTCCTCGGCCGATGACAAGGACACGGTGCTTGCCGTGCTAGATGCGGGTGCGATGGGCTTCATTCCCAAGAGCTCGACGTCGCAGGTCATGCTGGGTGCGCTGCGCCTCATCCTTGCCAAGGGCATCTACCTGCCGTCGTCGGTGTTCCTCGGCGGCCGTGCGCTGACTCCCGCCATGCCGGCACCGCTGGCACCGCCTGCGCAGGGGCGGCGCCCTGTTGAGCTGGGCCTGACACCGCGCCAGGCCGACGTGCTGCATCTGCTGCTGCAGGGCAAACCGGCCAAACTGATCGGTCGGCAGCTGAACCTGTCGCTCAGTACCGTCAAGGCGCACACCTCGTGCGTGCTGCGGGCATTGAACGTGACGACGCGCACCCAGGCCGTACTGGCTGCGAGTCGCATGGGACTGTGCTTCGAAGAGCCGGTGCCGGCTCAAGGCTCTGCCGTTGATGCCAATGATTCCCTCATGGCTTCCAGCAACCGCTGAAGCCCGATCGGTTTGTGCAGCAGCCGGGCGCGGCAGGCTAGGGCTTGCGGCTGCAGGGCGGCTTCCGTGTTGGCCGTCACGATGACGGCGCCAATGTCTTCGTCATAGTGTTGGCGCAGCCGCGCGATGACCTCGAAACCATCGCGCCCGGCGCCGAGCTGGTAGTCGGTGACGATGAGATCCGGCACACGCAGATGCTGCTGCAGCTGGGCCAACATGTCCTCGCAGGAGGCCGCTGCAACGACGTGGCAGCGCAGCGCGAGCAGGGCGTCGACCAGGGCCTGAGCATTCGTCTCATCGTCGTCGACGACGATGATGAAACGACCCTCAAGCGCTTGTTGGCTGGCCGCAAGCCTTGACGAGACCTTCGCTGACCGCGTGGCGGGTCCGGCCAGCGGCATTTCGACGCGGAACACCGAGCCGTTACCGACACGGCTGTCCACGCTGAGCCGGTAGCCCAGGATGTGGGCGCTGCGCTGCACGATGGACAGACCTAGTCCCAGGCCTTTCTCCTGGCCCGTGCCGGGCGCCTCGATGCGGAAGAACTCTTCGAAGATGGCTTCCTGGTAGCGGGGCTCGATGCCGGGCCCGCTGTCCCAGACCTCCAGTTCCACCCTGGCGCCGCGACGCCGACAGGCTACCAGCACGCCGCCTTCTCGCGTATAGCGGATGGCGTTGGCCACCAGATTGCCGGCGATGCGCGCCAGCAGCGCGGCGTCGCCCTTCACGACGACGTCACAGGGTCGCACGCGCAGCTTCAGGCCCTTCTCAGCCGCCTGCGGGGCCCAGATCTGTTCTAGCCCATGCAACAGCCAGGCCAGGTTCACATCCTCGATGTGGGCCTGCACCGTGCCGGCATCGAGCTTGGAGATGTCCAGCAGATTGCCGAACAGGTTCTCCATCGTCGCGACGGAGGACTGGATCTTGTCGGCCAGGGCCAGGTGCTCGGGACTGGTCAGCCGCCCCTGCAGCACGCCCAGCAGCAGGCTGATCGAGTGCATGGGTTGGCGCAAATCGTGGCTGGCGGCGGCAAGGAAGCGCGTCTTGGCGGCGTTGGCGCGCTCGGCTTCGTCCTTGAGGCGGGAGAGTTCCTCTGCACGGGCGGCAAGGCCGTCGCGGGCATCGGAAAGCTGGGCCGTGCGTTCGGCAACCTTGGCTTCAAGACTGGTGTAGAGGTCGTGCAGGCGGGAGGACATCTGGTTGAAGTCCTGGGCGAGGTCTTCGATCTCGTCTTGCCGTCCCAGCTGGATGGTCTTGCCTAGATTGCCAACGGCGAATTGGGCTGTGGCGCGGCGCAGGGTCAGGATGGGGGCCGCCATGCGGCGAGCGAAAGCGATACCGACCAGCAAGGCAGCCATGCCACCCAGTGCCATCAGGAGCAGCGTTCGGCTGATGGTGGCCCAGACAGGGCGCAGCGCCTCGCTGCGCCGCTGTTCCATGAACAGGATCCAGTCTGTACCCGGTATGCCGGCTCCCGTCGCGATGACCGGTTGATGCTGGAGATCCAGGGTTCGCAGACCTCGGACCAGGATGGGCTCCGACGCGGCATGAGCACGCGCCTGAAGGACCGCTTGCGATGCCGAAAGGTCGATCCGGCTCAGGATGTCCGTCGCGCGGGGATGTGCGATCAGCGTGCCATGGCCGTCTACGATGAAGGCCACGCCACCCTCGCCAGCCTTCAGCCGCGCGACCACGTCACCCAGCAGTCGCAGATCAATGGTGGCGACGATGGCGCCGACACCGTCGAAGGCAGACATGCGAACGGTGGGCAGATGGTCATCCCGAAAGAAGGTCTTGCCCATGCGCACGCCCTCTCGGTCATCGAATCGAGCCAGCTCGGGCTCATCCAACGCCGTGCCAAGCCATGATCGGTCCATGGCCTGTTTCGATACATGCAGAAGCTCCCTGGCTTGACGATCGACTACTTGCAGGTCTGTGATCGCGGGAACCAGCCGCATCAGCCGATAGAACTCCTCGCGTCGCTGCTGAAGGCCGAAGCCTGGGCCTTCCCAGGGCATCTTGGCGACATCGCGCAGGCCGGCATCAATGACGGCGAGGTAATTGGCGATCTCGCGCGCGGCGCCTTCTGCCTGGGCGGCCTGAACCGACTGAATGTGCTCTGAAGATTCCTGATACCCGAAGTAGGTCTCGGACGCTCCGGATACGAGCAGCACGAGGAGCGTCAGTCCGCAAAACCAAACCGCGTAGCGTCTGGACAGGGGGCT
The DNA here is from genome assembly GCF_054049255.1 of Roseateles sp. P5_E4. NCBI lineage: Bacteria > Pseudomonadati > Pseudomonadota > Betaproteobacteria > Burkholderiales > Sphaerotilaceae > Roseateles > Roseateles sp. P5_E4. The sequence continues at coordinate 473,853 of NZ_JBFUMS010000002.1, forward strand.
GTGGGTCGGCCGTTCCGGCGATGCTGAATTCATCGAATGACGATGTCCGCTCGGCGAATGACCGCCGCATCGGGGCGCGGGGAGCCAGAGTCGCCATTGGCACGAAGGATCAAGGTGAAGCGATGCGGCCTCTCGACGGGTATGCCGCCGGGGCGCTCCCCGTCACAGACGCGGGCCACCAGATCGGCAAGCGCGTCCATCACGAATGAAGTGTCCTGCTCGTAGGCCATCAGGGCGCCGGCTCTGACCTCTCTCGCAGTCGAATGCATGGCAGGCACCTTCAGCCGCCGGAGATGGTCAATGATCTCCGGCTCGGCGACATAGGCGATGTAGCTGGGAGGGATGTACCAGGCGTCGTAGCCTGTGGCTACCGGCGCGGCCAATTGTTGATCAAGCTCGACCTTGCTTTCGGCAAGGAAAACGGTGACCTCGAGGCCCAAAAGATGGGCAGGTTGGGTCAGCCTGGCTGAGCCGCCGTTTTTCTCGGCCCAGGACCGATCGGCCAGGACAGCGACCCTGCGGATATGTGGAAAGGCGTCCTTCAGGATCTCCAGCCGCTTGCCGTCGACAACGTCGAGCAGCGATACGCCGGTGTTAGCGGAAGCGCTGAACTGGAGCGAGTCCCGGATGCCGGCCGCTACTGGGTCTGTGTAGCCGGAAAAGACGAAGGGTGTCGGGCTTGGCAGCTTTGCCGCCCGCATTGCAGATTGCCCTGTCGGGGTGACCACCACAGTGGGCCGGCCCTCCAGCGCAGCCTTCAGCGCCTTGTCGATCGCCACGATGTTGCCCGCATCCGCTTGATGATGCCGGATCGAGGCTTTGACGGACAACTCCGGGTGCCGTCTGGACAGCGCAGCCGTGAAGCGCTTGTAGACCGGGTCAGAAGCTTCGGGCCACGATCCGATGTAGGCAATCGATGGACTGGCTGGCGTTTGGCAACTGTCGGCGCTCATCAGCATGGCAAAGCCCATCACTATTGAGGTGGTTCCCAACGGTCTGAGCAACTGACCTATTTGCATGCCGGTTTACTGCCACTACCCTTGCGACGCTGACGCCGTGTCAGAACACACCAACGGAGGAATGTAATGAGAGAAATCGAATGGGAGCAGAAGACGGTCTTGCTTCCGTGCCACGTCTGGCTGAGGGTCGTTCCCAAGGGCACCCCAAATGAACCCGTCACCTGGCCCAAGGCTGACGACCGGCCGCCGTTCATTGCCGAAGTCGCATCGTATGCAAAGGGCGCGGCAGCCACCGAGCTCCAGTGTTTTCCCTCAATGGCTTTGGGCACGGAGCAGGCTGCTCATGAATGGCGCGACGCACACCCGGGCTGGTTCAAGGATGCGTTGTCGGTGCATCTGGTGAAGATCGATAAAAGCTGATTTCACAACGGTTCAAGCCAGAGGCAGCACTCTGGCGCCAGGGAGGCGAATATGAGCGAATGTCCTTGCGCAGATGACTGTCTGTTTGCGGATGGCGAATGGAAACCCGATCTATTGACGGATGCCGGGCGCAATCCGCCAGACCTGCCCCTGAACTGGCGCAGCCTGATCACGTTGGCCGTACCGCCGCGGCGGAGACAGGCCTACGAATGCCGATACCTGGTTGAGCTGAAGGTCGAGAGGCCGGCCAGGAAGACTGCGATCTGCCAGCAGGCAGAAGGCACCGTGTATTCGGCAACTGAAACGATCCAGGCCATCGTCGGGCCGCTGGTGTTCGGAACCAAGCCCGCCACGTGGACCGCGCTGAGGTTGCTGTACGACAACCTCGACCGCCCGATCTACTACTTCAAGCGGGTGTTCAGCCGGGGGCGCCCGTTCATGTGCTGCGAGGACGTTGAACCGATGTACCCCAAGGGCGCGCCGTTCTATCCTGCCCACCCTGCCTATCCCAGCGGACATTCGACGCAGGCGCACGCGCTGGCCTACTTCTATGCGCGCCTCTTTCCGCAATTGACGGACAAGTTGCTGGCCGCCGCTGCCGATATCGCCCTAAACCGTGAGGTGGCCGGCCTGCACTACCCGAGCGATTCGCTAGCAGGAAAGCTACTGGCTGGACAGGTGGTCGATCTGTTGCTGCAGGCGGCGAACTTCAAGGCCGCCGCCATCGCGGCCGCTGCAGACTGGCCCGGTGCGAGGACTGATCTTCTCTGATCGCGGCAGCCGTCGGGTTGTGCGGCCGGCGGCGTCGTACGTGTGGGTCAAGTCCGCGCCGCGTTGATCGCCAGCAGCCCATCGAAGATCAACCCTTCGATGAGTTCATGAGGCGCATCCAGCGCCGGCGCCACTTTCCAACCTGCACCGCCCGTCATCAGCAGCAGGGGCTCGCGGCCCTCGCGCTTGGCCAGCAGGCGGAACATGCGTTCGATGGCGCCGGTGATGGCGAAGGTGCCGCCCGTCGTCAACGCGTCGCTGGTGTTGGTCGGAAAGTTGCGCACCTCGCCGGTGGGCACACGCAGGCCGGCGGTGCCGCCTTCCAGCGCGCGCAGCATGATGCCGTGGCCGGGCAGGATGAGGCCGCCCAGGAACTCGCCATCGGTGGACAGCGCGTCCACCGTCACCGCCGTGCCCACCATGACCACCAGCACCGGGCCTTCGAAGCCGCGCTTCTTGGCGTGTGCATGGGCGCCGATGACGGCCACCCAGCGGTCGGCGCCCAGGCGCGTCGGGTGGTCGTAGCCGTTTCTCACGCCGGCCGCCTCGGCGGCGGGCACGACCCAGCGGGGCACCAGGTCCCAGTGCTCCATCTGCTCCTCGACACGGCGGCGCACCGCGTCGCCGGCCACATTGCTGCCCAGGATGCGTGCGGGCGGCGCCAAGTGCTGCCAGTCGTCGTCGGCAAGGCGGTCGATGTTCTCCAGGAAAACGGCACCGTGCTGCGTCGGCGGGCTGCCAGGTTCGGCGCCGTCTTCATAGACGGCCCACTTGAGCCGGGTGTTGCCGATGTCGATGGCCAAAAAGCTCATGGTGGGCTGTGCCGTGAACGATGCCGCGAGCCTACCAGCGCATTTGTATCTGCCCGTGCGGGTTTCTGCTTCAATCAGCGGCTATTTCTGATCGCCCTTTCCCACGAGGAGAACCGCCATGCTGCGACGCCTGCGTATCCAAGCCCGCCTCTGGCTGGCCTTCGGCATCATCCTGGCGATGACGGCGCTGCTGGTTGCCGTCGGTGGCTTTGGCCTGAACGTGTCGCAGAAGGCCATCCAGGGCATCACGCAGAAGCTCATCCCGACGTCCAACATCACCGTTGCGGCCCGCAGCCACCTGCTGCAGAGCAAGACGGCCACATCGACGCTGGTGGCCTCCATCTTCAACAAGGAAGGCATGGCACGGGCCCGCAAGGAGTGGGACGGCGCCCAGGCGGGCCTGGACAAGGCGATGGACGACTTCGGCAAGATGACGACCGAAGACAAGGGTCGCGAGGCGCTGGCGAAGTTCCGTGTGCTGATGGCCGACTACCGCAAGGCCGTCAAGCCGGTGGCCGACAAGATCAGCGCAGATGGTTTCGCTGACGCCCAGTCGGCCTTCGAGGAGATGAAGGCTGCGGACGTCGCCTATGAGCCGGCGCTGTCCATGCTCAACAACATCGAGGCCGACCTGAAGAAGCGCGGCGATGACATCTTTGCGACGGTGGACAAGCTGGTGGGCAACGTCTTCGTCGGCTTCATCGTCGCCTTCGTCGTCTGCGTCATCGTGGGCGGCGCGCTGGCCGTGCTGATCTCGCGCTCCATCATCGGCCCGCTGGTGGCAGCCAAGCGCTTTGCCGAACGCATGGCCGGCGGTGACCTGTCGCGTGCTCCCGAGGCCAGCGGCACGGACGAGTCCGCCGAGATGATGCAGGCCCTGGCCGCCATGCAGAAGTCGCTGTCCGAGATCGTCGGCCAGGTGCGCGAATCGGCCGAGAGCATCCAGGTCGCCTCCAGCGAGGTGGCCAGCGGCAATATGGACCTGTCGCAGCGCACCGAGCAGACGGCGTCCAACCTGCAGCAGGCTTCCAGCTCGATGACGCAGCTGACCGGTACCGTCAGCCAGAGCGCTGACTCGGCCATGACGGCCAAGCAGCTGGCCGGCGCCGCCGCCGAGACTGCCGGACGTGGTGGCGAGGTCGTGTCGCGCGTCGTCAGCACCATGGGCGAGATCAACAATGCCAGCCGCAAGATCGCCGACATCATCGGCACCATCGACGGCATCGCCTTCCAGACCAACATCCTGGCGCTGAATGCCGCAGTGGAAGCGGCCCGCGCCGGCGAGCAGGGCCGCGGCTTCGCGGTCGTCGCCGGCGAAGTGCGCTCGCTGGCCCAGCGTAGCGCCGAGGCGGCGCGCGAGATCAAGGCGCTGATCGGCGCCAGCGTCGAGCGCGTCGAGGCCGGCACGCATCTCGTCAACGACGCCGGCACGACCATGACCGACATCGTCGGCTCCGTGCAGCGTGTGACCGACATCATTGGCGAGATCAGCGCTGCCGCCGTCGAGCAGAGCCAGGGCTTGCGCCAGGTCAACGGCACCGTGACGGAGCTGGACCAGATGACGCAGCAGAACGCTGCGCTGGTGGAGGAGTCCGCCGCGGCGGCTCAGTCGCTGAAGGAACAGGCCGTGCGGCTGGCGGGGCTGGTGAGCAGCTTCAAGCTGAGCTGACCGGGACTGCCGGCAAGCGGGCGTCGCTGTTGCCGCGTCGACGGGTGAGCCGATGACGGCAACCTCTGACAAGCCTTGCAGTCAGTGCCACCGAAGTGAATTGATGTGCGCGAGGCCGAGAGCCCGAACGAACTCCGCATAGCTCGCCAGGAGTTGTGCGGAGCTTCCTGAAGGGGTTGGGGCGATTGATTTCTGATCAAGTCGCCGTGAACTTGCTTGCGGCTCAATGAACCCGCAGCACCTCAAACCGCTGTCGGATCAGAGCCGCCTGTATCGACACCTCGTCACCCTCACATTTGCCCAGCATGGCCTTGCCCAACGGGGATTCGCTGCTGATGACCTGAATGGTCTGAGCGCCGCTGACCAACTTCATGCTGCCCCCAGCCGGGCCGAGAAAGAGCTGTTGCTGCTTGTCGTCGGCATCGACCAGGCAAACCAGCGCGCCGAGCTGTATGCCTTTGCTGGCGTCGTAGGGGCGCGGGCGGAATTGGCGCCAATTGGCCATCGCCTGGCGGATGGCTTGGGCGCGCCGAGCTTGGCCGGTGGCCAGGTAGGCCGCTTCCAGACCCAACGTGTCGTATTTGTTCTCGGCGATATTTTCTTCGTGAGTTGCCGTTTCATGGGCCGCCCGCGCTGCCTGTTCGGCTTGCAGCAGGTCTTCGGCGAGCCGTTCCAACACCTGCTGCTGCAGCAAGAATTTATCCATGATGAAAGGTAGACATCTCGAACAAGCGGGCGCGGATCGTGATTGTGAAGGGCTCCACCAGCTTTCGAGGCTTCTGTTGACTGCAGCCACACTTCGGCCTTGGTCGAATGACGCTTGTCACGGGCCTCTGGCGAGGCCCCGCGGTGCGACCATTGGCCACCCTGCCTCCAGTGACCTGGGGCTGCGATCCAGATCGACGTGCGTAGCTGCACAGACCTCACCCATGCACGCATCGACCCTGACACCGCACGCACCACTCACCACCCCAGGGCCACAGTTGCCGCGGCTCTACACCTTTCGCCGCTGCCCCTACGCCATGAGAGCACGGATGGCGCTGCTGCAGGCCGGGCGGGCCTTCGAGGCGGTGGAGGTCAGCTTGCGCGACAAGCCAGCAAGCTTGCTGGCCCTATCGCCCAAGGCTACGGTACCAGTGCTGCAGTTGCCCGATGGCAGCGTGATCGAGGAGAGTTGGGACATCATGCGCTGGGCACTGGCCGCGCCCGATGCGCAGGGCTGGTGGGCGCGGGCGCAGTCGCCTGCGAACCTTGACCTGGTACAGCGAAACGACGGCGACTTCAAGCATCACCTGGACCGCTGGAAGTACCCCCAGCGCTACGCGAGTGAGACCCTCACGCCAGACGCACACCGCGACAGGGCGCTGGATGTGCTTCTGCGACCGCTAGAGGCACGGCTGCAAAGCGCGCCCTGCCTGGGCGGCGCCACGCCCTGCGCCACCGACTTGGCATTGTTGCCCTTCGTCCGCCAGTTCGCCTCGGTGGAGCCGGGATGGTTTGCAACGCTGAACCTGCCATCGGTAAGGTCCTGGCTGAACGGCTGGCTCGTCAGCCCGCTATTCGTTGCGTGCATGTACAAGTTACCCGCGGAAGGTGCGATTCGCTTTCCGTCGCTCTAACGCTTGCTTGGCCGTCGATCAAGCGATCGGTCGCCGCTCGGCATCGTTGGCCTCATCACAAATCGCGTCGATCTGTTCAAGCCGTGACGCGGCGCCTTCTGCCGTGGTCCCATTCGCCGACGGTGCCCTTACAGCGCCTTGACGACGATACGGTCTCCTGAATAGGTCACGGGAATAGCAGGCGCATCGAAGTCGACCGTGCGGTCGCCGGGTTTGAGGAAGCGGATGTTGAAGGTTCTCTTCGTCACCATGCCCGCATAGCCCCCGGAGCGCGGCCCGATGGTGACTTCGGCGCGCTTGTCGTCATAGACAAAAGGGATGCGCGTGTACTGGCCGGCCTGGTACGAGTTTGAGATGCCGTCGTCCTCGTAGAGGCTGTAGTTTCCATCGGCGCCGGTATAGACGTGGATGGTCAACGGCGCGTCGGGCTTCTCGTCCACATATTGCATGACGGGCCCCATCGGCACGATGGCGCCCGCCTTGACGAAGAGAGGCATCTGGTCCAGCGGGGCGGCCACGGTTCGCGCCTCGCCGCCCTTGACCGCCTCACCCGTCCAGACGCTGTACCAGGTCGACGTGCCAGGGAAGTAGACCGTGCGGGACGTCGCGCCATACCGCGTCACCGGCGCCACCAGCAGCGATGTGCCGAAGAGGTACTCGTCGGTGATCTTCCTGGCCGTGGCGTCTGCCGGGAAGTCGAGGGCCAGGCCGCGCATGATCGGCGCGCCTTCGTAGTGGCTGTCAGCGGCGGCCGTGTAGATATAGGGCATGAGCCGGTAGCGCATTTCCAGGAACCACACCATGTTGGCTCGCATGGCGGACCCCTCGGGCGAGATCTCGTGGATCTCGCGCTTCACGCCTTCGCCGTGGCTGCGCATCAACGGTGAGAAGGTGCCGAACTGCCACCAGCGCTGGTTCAACTCCTGCCACTCCTTCAGGTCTTCGGCGGTACGCACGCCGCCTGCCGCGCGGTTCTCCTGAAGCCCTGCGACCGACTTGTCCTGGAACCGCGCTTCCTGCGAGTAGCCGCCGATGTCGTGCGTCCAGTTGGGCACGCCTGAAAACCCGGTCTGCACCCCTGCGGAGATCTGCTTGTAAAGGCTGTCCCACGTGCCGACGACATCCCCCGACCACAGCGCCGCCGAATTCCGCTGCACGCCCGCGAAGCCGGAGCGGGTCAGGATGAAATGGCGCGCGTCCGGGCGGTCCCGCTTCAGCCCGTCGTGAACGGCCTGGGTGCTCATGGTGGCGTAGGCGTTGGTCACCAGCGCACCCGGCCCCATCTGCGTCGGCGTGATCAGTTCGGCGAGTTCTTCGGGGCTGGCGTTGGAGCGCACGTCGGGTTCGGTGTTGTCCATCCACCAGGCATCGAAGCCGAGGTCGACCAGGGGCTTCTTCATCTGGCGGTAGAAGATGTCCCGCGCGTCCTGGTTGTAGGGCGAAAAGTGGCTGTTGAGATGGCCCGCCCCGACCCAATCCTTCATGCCGAGTTCGACATTGCGGCGCCACATATAGCCCTTGGCGTCCAGCTCCTTGTAGTGGGCGGTGTTGGGATAGAACTTGCCCCAGATCGAAATCATGATCCTGGCGTGCTGGCGATGCACTTCATCGACCATGCCCTTGGGATCGGGGAAGCGTGCCGCATCGAAGGCATGGCTGCCCCACTGGTCCTCCGGCCAGTAGAACCAGTCCTGCACGATGTTGTCGATGGGCCAGCGGTTGGCGCGGTAGGTCTTGAGCACGCCGAGCAACTCGGCCTGGGTGCGGTAGCGCTGCCGGGATTGCCAGAAGCCGTAGGCCCATTTCGGCATCATCGGCGGGATGCCGGTGACCTGGTGGTAGCCGCGAATGACGCCTTGAAGGGAATCGGCGCTGATGAAGTAGTAGTACAGGCCGGTGCCGGCTTCGGACGTGAAGCGCAACGAGTGCTTGTCGGCGGCCGGCTCTGGGTCGGAGTGATGCAGCGAGATGAGACCGCTCGTCGGCCGCCATTCGACATGCAGGCTGACCGGCTTGCCTGGGCTGAACGGCTGCTCGAAATTGTTGTACCAGCCGTTCCAGTTCGCGCGCCAGATGCCATGGTCGAAGAGGGTCTTGCCGTCGACCTTCAGCATCACATAGTCCGAAGCGAACAGGCGCATCTTGTGCAGCCCCGGCTTGTCGGAAGTGGCCGTGCCCTCCCAGACGACCCTGACCTTCCTGCCCCGCGTGGCGGCCTTGCTCAGCGCGGCGTCGGTGGGCCAGTAGTTGCGGACATCGCTGAGGAACTGATAGCGGATGTCGGGCTCCACGCGGGTCAGGATCAATTGATCGTCGACGTAGTACTTCGCAGTCAGGCCGCTGGAGCCGTCCAGTGCGGTGAGCTTCAGGTCACGGCTGGCCAGCCCGAAGCGCAGCGGATTGCCGAAGCGCGTGACAGAGGCGTTGTCCCAGAGCACGCCGTAGTTCCTGTCGGACACGACGAACGGGATGGCGATGTCCATGTTGTGCTGGCGCAGCTCGACATCCTCGCCGTTCAAGTCCATCTGGGCGTTCTGGTGCTGCCCCAGGCCGTAGAACGCCTCGGTCGTGCCCCGGTTGAACTGGGCGGAGGGAGCGACGTAGGGCCGGCCCTCGACCATGACCGGCTGGAGGTCGGCCCGCTCAGTCGTCAGCACGGCGACACCCTTGGCGTCAAGGAAGGTGACCCGGCCATCCTTCAGCGACACCTGGGCCGACGCCTTGCCTGCATCGAGCGTCACGGCGTCGGGGCCGGCCTTCACGGTGAAGCGTCCGCTTGGCTTGGCGACGGCCATCAGCGACTCGATCTGCGCACGCGCCGGATCGTCGACCCCGATGACCTGGATGATCGACTCCGTGATGGCATTCAAGCGCAGCTCCGTCACGCTGCCCGTATCGGGCCTCACCAACACGCCCGTGGGCGTTTGCTGGTAGGTGCCGGCGAAGGAAGCCGGCGTCGCCAGCAACGTCGTGGCGAGCACGGAAAGCGAGAGTGATGGCGTCATGTCGTTCAGGCCGCAGCAACCGTCAACGTGGTGGTCTTCAGGTCGACGCTGTTGGGGCCGGCCATGATGGTGAAGCTGCCGGGCTCGACGACGCGCTTCATGTCCATGCCGTGGAACTGGAGTTCTGCCGGCGAAATCGTGAGGGTGACGGTCCGCTTCTCGCCGGGCGCCAGCGTCACGCGGGCGAAGCCCTTGAGTTCCTTGACGGGCCGGGTCACCGAAGAAATGTCGTCGCGGATGTACAGCTGCACCACCTCGTCGCCCGCGCGCTTGCCGGTATTGGTGACGTCCACCGAGACCGTCACGCTGTCCGCCGACCCGATGGTGGCCTTCGACAGGCGCGGCTCCGACAGGGTGAACGTCGTGTAGCTCAGGCCGAAACCGAAGGGATAGAGCGGTGTGTTGTCTGCCCCGAGGTAGCCGCGGCTGGCCGTTGGCTTGGCGTTGTAGTACACGGGCAGTTGCCCCACGTTGCGGGGGAAGCTGATGGGCAGCTTGCCGCCCGGGTTGGCGCGGCCGAACAGGATGTCGGCGGCCGCATGGCCGGTTTCCTGGCCGAGGTACCAGCCTTCGATGATGGCGCTGGCCTTGGCCTGCAGCAGGTTGATCGCCAGCGGTTTGCCGTTGAGGAGGAAGACGACTGTTGGCTTGTTCAACGCGAAGATGGCGGCGGCCAGGTCGTTCTGCTGGCCGATCAGTTCCAGCGAGTCCCGGTCGCCCAGATGGGTATCCGACCACGCCTCGCGGGTGGTCTGCTCGTTGTCGCCCAGCACCATCACGATGGTGTCTGCCGCCTTGGCCGCCTCGACCGCCTCGGCGATGAGGCGGGCATTGACCGCCGGGGCGATGAAGCGCACATCGTCTTCTGTCCACTCGCGCTTCTCGGTCAGCCGCACGGCTTCGCGGTACTCGAAGGCGAAGCCCTGCGCCTTGGCCTCGCCGGCCAACGCGTCGTGGATCGACACCACATGGCGGGGAATGTCGGAGTAGCCGCCGATGGGCGTGTCCTTGGCATGCGTGCCCAGCAGCAGCAGCTTGCCGACCTTTTTGCCGTCGAGTGGCAGTACCCCGTCGTTCTTCAACAGCACGACGGATCGCACCGCCGCTTCACGCGCCAGGGCCACCGCGTCCGGTGTGGCGGTCAGGCCGTCCGCCTTGCTGGCGTCGACATACGGGTCTTCAAACAATCCGGCGAGGAACTTCAGCTCCAGGATGCGGCGCACGACCACGTCGAGCTCGGCCTCCTTGATGCGGCCGGCCTTCACCAGGTTGACGAGCTCGGGGAAGCCGCCGGTGTCAGGCGTTTCGATGTCGACCCCGGCGGTGAAGGCGCGATAAGCCGCCTCCTTCATGTCAGGCACCAGCCGGTGGCGCGACACCAGATCCCCGATCGCGAAGTAGTCCGAGACCGTCAGGCCCTTGAAGCCCCATTCGCCGCGCAGGATGGTTTTCAGCAGCCACGGGTTGGCATGTGAAGGGATGCCGTCGATCTCGTTGTACGACGGCATGACGGCCGCAATCGGCGTCTCGCGGATGATCTTCTCGAACGGCGGGAAGAAGACTTCGCGCAACACCCGCTCGGAGATCTGCGCCGGCGCGGTGTTGATGCCGCGCTCGGGCTGGCCGTGGCCGGTCATGTGCTTGAGCGTCGCCAGCACCTTGGCCGGCGCCAGCTTGCGCTCGGTGCCGGAAAAGCCGATGACGGCCGCCTTGCCCAGCACGCCCGTCAGGTAGGGGTCTTCGCCGAGGGTCTCCTCCACTCGGCCCCAACGCGGATCGCGGCAGACATCGACGACCGGCGCCAAGGCGAGGTTGGCACCCCGCGCCCGCATCTCCCGCGCGCAGACCGAATAGATCCGCTCGATCAGCGCCGGGTCGAAGGAGGACGCCAGGCCGATCGCCTGCGGGAAGCAGGTCGCGTCGCGCGCAGCGTAGCCATGCAGGCTTTCCTCGTGCATGAACAGCGGAATGCCCAGCCGCGTGCGTTGCACGGCCCAGGCCTGGGCGGCATTGACATAGGCCGCCGTCTCGGCCGCCGTGCGGTTGGCCATATTGGCATCTGCGCCGGCGTTGGTGTTGTCCACGCCCTTGCGGTCACTCGGGCGGGCCAGCATGCCCAAGCCGTGCGGCAGCGCCTGCGCGGCCTGCGCCGCGTCGAAGTCGCCGCGTTCGTTCTGCACGCGGTTCTTGCCGATCCAGATGCACATGGTCTGGGCCACCTTCTCCTCCAGCGTCATGCGGGAAAGCAGGTCCTTGACGCGCACCGCCACGCCTGCGGACGCCTGCTTGTAGAGCGGCTGATCGGACTGAGCCGCCACCGCATGGCCTGCCGTGGCAAGCCCGACGGCACCGACACCTTGGACAAAATTGCGACGCGTCACACCGGCAGTACTCATGGGTCTCCTTCGTAGGCGGTTCAGTCTGGGCGCGCACCCTAACGCATGGCGGCGCATGGCGGCAGGCACTGGCGGGAAAGGGGGCTCACCCGCGCGGGGCAGAGTATTGCAACCCGCCAGTCGGCGCGCGATGCCTAAGCACGCTTGCGGCCGCAGTGTCACATCCACGTCTTGGACGGCTGCGCCGCCCGCTAACCGCGAACGTTGAATGTCGGCTTTACGGCCCTCAACGGGCCTGGTGCGAACTCCGGTTCGGGTCGGTTCCGCCAGCTCGTCGGCCACGATAGCTGTCGTTGACCCGCCCGGCGCCTCGGGTCACGGTCGTCTCAAGCGCGAGCGTCGGTGAATGGCCGGTCCCGGTGGTCCAGCAGTCGCTCAGTCGGCACCCCGTTCAATGACAGTTGCCGCCGACAGCGGCCATCAGGTCGCGAAATCTGGGTGGCAGCGTTCAGCCTGGAGCTGCTCTCGCCGCGGTCGGGATCAGTGCCGAGCGGGCTCCTCAGCCGACCTTGCGTTGGCCATGCTGCACCGCATCGAGCGCCGCATGCGCAGCCACCTCGCCGATCACCAGCAAAGCCGGGCTTTTCAACCCCTCGCGCTCGATGCAGTCGGGCAGCTCGGCCAGCGTCGTCACCGCGTGGCGCTGTTGTGCCGTGTGCGCCGCGCTGACGATGGCGGCCGGCAGATCCGGGCGCAGACCGGCACCGAGCAACTTGGCCGTGATGTCGGCCGCGCGGGCCACACCCATATAGATGACCAGGGTCAGGCCCGTGCGGGCCAGGGCTGCCCAGTCGGGCTCGGCACGTCCTTCGCCGGGGTGGCCGGTGACGAGGATGACGCCGGGCGAGGCGCGACGGTCCGTCACCGGGATGCCGACGGCGGCGGGGCCGGCGATACCGCTGGTCAGGCCGCTGACCACTTCGACGTCGAGGCCGGCCTCGCGCAGCGCGTCGACCTCCTCGCCGCCACGACCGAAGACGAAGGGGTCACCGCCCTTGAGGCGCACGACGCGGTGGCCGGCGCGGGCCTCGCGAATCATCAGCGCGTGGATGAAGTGCTGGTCGGTACTGATGCAGCCGCCGCGCTTGCCGACGCGCAGCAGTCGGCCCTTCACAAGGGCCAGCACGCGTGGGTCGATGAGGTCGTCGGCGAGGACGACATCGGCCGCCTCGATACGCTTCAAGGCGCGGACGGTCAGCAGTTCCGGGTCGCCAGGGCCGGCGCCGACAAGGGAGACGGTGTGGTTCATGCCGGAACTTCCTCAGGCGTTGTGTTGACGAGGCGGCGCAGCGCCGGCAGGCAGGAGCCGCACTGGGTGCCGCAGCGCTTTTCGCCCTGCAGCTGCGACAGGCGCTCAGCCGGGCTGCCGCTGCAGCGGGCCAGCGTCAGGCGGATGACGTCCTCGCGCACGTCAAAGCAGTTGCAGACCTGCGGGCTGGCGGCCACGGTGTTGGTGGGCGGCGTGCCGGGCGACAGCAGCCAGCGGCCAACCGTCGACGCCGCAGTGCGCTCGCGCCAGAGGTCGACCAGCCAGGCGCCTTCGTCGTGCTGGCCAACACGCAGCAGGGCCTGCAGCGGTGCGGCCTGCAGATCGTCGCCGTCCAGGTTCAGCAGGCGCAGGCGGCCGCGCTGGGCATCGGCATAGCGCAGCACGGCGGGGCTGTTCAGGCCCAGCACGGCGGCGAGTTCATCGACCAGCTCGGGCGCCGGCGCTTCGGCGCAGGCGGCTTCGAAGGCCCAGCCCACTTGTTCACCCTTCGCCGGTTCGGGCAGGCAGTGCGCGTAGCCGAAGCGGGGCATCAGCGCGCGCAGCTGCTCGCGCAGGCGAGGGCCGTCTGCGGGTGCGACCCAGGCGCAGGCGCTGAGGCGCCAGGGCAGGTCGGCCGGCTCGATGGCGACGGCACTGAACTTCAGCTCGGGCTGCTTGGAGTCGGGGCAGAAGGCGCCCTGCGTCACGGCGTTGACGCCGAGCTGGGCGCCGATGAACTCGTCACCCCAGTGCATGGCGACGTCGGCGCCAGCCAGGGGCACGTTCTCATCGAGCTTGAGTTGCAGCACGACTTCGCCGCGGCGCGAGCGCACGTGCACGAGTTCGCCGTCGGCCAGCTTGCGGCGCGCAGCGTCGCTGGGGTGGATGCGCACCAGCGGTTTGCCTTCGTGGGCAAACAGGCGCGGCACGCTGCCGCTGCGGCTCATGCCGTGCCACTGGTCGCGCATGCGGCCGGTCGTCAGCGCGAAGGGGTGCTTGGGGCTGGCGGTTTCGGCAGTGGCTTGATACGGCTTGGTGATGAAGCGGGCGCGGCCGTCGGCGGTGGCGAAGCGGCCATCGGTGTAGAGCCGTGCCGTCGGGCCGGTGACGAAGGGCCACTGCTGCGGGCCTTCGGTGTCCAGCGTGACCCAGGACAGGCCAGTGATATCGAGGTCGCGGCCGCGCGTGGCCTCGCGGTGTTCCAGCCAGAGGTCTTCCGGCGTCGTGGCCGTCAGGCGAGGCTGCCGGCCCAGGCCGGCGTCGATCAGCGCGGCGATGTCGCTCACGATGCGCCAGTCGGCACGGGACTCGCCGGCCGCCGGCACGGCCGGGCGCACGCGGCTGATGCGACGCTCGCTGTTGGTGACCGTGCCTTCCTTCTCTCCCCAGGTGGAGGCCGGCAGCAGATAGTCGGCGTAGCGCGCTGTGGCCGTGTGGGCGAAGGCTTCCTGCAGGATGACCAGCTCGCAGCGCTCCAGTGCCTGGCGCACGGTGGCCTGGTCGGGCATGGACTGGGCGGGGTTGGTGCAGGCAATCCACAGCGCCTTGATCTCGCCGCGGGCTGCGGCCTCGAACATTTCCACGGCCGTGTGGCCGCGCTTGCCGGGCAGGTCAGGGACATCCCACAGCGAGGCGATCTCGGCCCAGTCCTCGGCCTTGCCCGGGTCGCGGTGGCCCGGCAGCAGCGTGGCCATGCCACCGCTCTCGCGGCCGCCCATGGCGTTGGGTTGGCCGGTCAGCGAGAAAGGGCCGGCGCCGGGCTTGCCGATCTGGCCGGTGGCCAGGTGCAGGTTGATCAGGGCCGTGTTCTTGGCGGTGCCGCTGCTGCTCTGATTGAGGCCCTGGCAGTAGAGGCTGAGCGAACTCGGTGAGGTGGCGAACCATTCAGCGGCCTGCCAGATGTCGGCCTCCTTGACGCCGCAGACCTGGGCCGCGCGGGACGGCGCCCAGTCGCGTACCAGCTCCTTCAGCGCGTCGAAGCCTTCGGTGGATTGGGCGATGAAGTCGCCCGCCGTCCAGCCCTGCCAGATGACGGCATGCAGCAGGCCGTGGCACAGCGCCACGTCGGTGCCGGGGCGGATCTGCAGGTACAGGTCGGCGAGCTCGGCCGTCTCGGTGCGGCGCGGGTCGATGACGATCAGCTTGTGTGCGGGCTTGTTGGCGCGCGCTGCTTCGAGGCGGCGGAACAGGATGGGGTGGGCCCAGGCCGGGTTGGCGCCGCTGATCAGCACGCAATCGGCCAGCTCGATGTCCTCGTAGCTGCAGGGCGGCGCGTCGGCACCCAGGGCCTGCTTGTAGCCGACCACCGCCGAACTCATGCACAGCCGCGAGTTGGAGTCGATGTGCGGCGTGCCAATGACGGCGCGGGCCAGCTTGTTGAAGGCGTGATAGTCCTCGGTCAGCAGCTGGCCGGAGATGTAGACGCCGATGGACTCGGGACCATGCTCGGCGCGGATGGCCAGCAGCTTGTCGGCGATCTCGCGGTTGGCCTGGTCCCAACCGATCACCTCGGTGGGGCCGCCACGGGTCGCGCGCTTCATCGGCTCGCGCTGGCGTTGATGCTGGATGACGACGGGCGTGGCCGTCAGGTGCAGGTTGGTGCCCTTGGTGCACAGCCGGCCGAAGTTGGCCGGGTGGTCGGGGTCACCGCGCACGCCGGTGATTTGGGTGTCGTCATGCTCGATCACAACACCACAGCCGACGCCGCAGTAAGGGCACGTGGATTTGGTTTCGCGCATGGTCATACCCGCCCTCGGCTGTGGAGCCCCTCGCTTGGCGAGGGGATGAGAGGGGAGTGCGCCATGTCACCGCAATGCGGATCGCGCTTCCGCGCGTATCCGCAGCCGACGCCACAGTAGGGGCAGGTGGACTTTGTCTCGCTCATGTTCTTCTAGCCAGGCAGGTCTTCGCCGCTCAAGCCACCGCAATCGAAATCTTCGGGCCTGCGACAGGGGCAGGAAGGTCCAAGGCCAGCGTGGCCAGTTCCGTCTGCAGCAGGAAGACTTCACCGCCCTCCAGCTTCACGCGGAAGCTCGGCGTGCAGCCCTCATCGGGTTCGCGGGCCGTGCCGTCGTTCAGGCCGATCGTCCAGTTGTGCAGCGGGCAGGCCACGCTCTTGCCGAAGACGATGCCCTGGCTCAAGGGGCCGCCCTTGTGGGGGCAGCGGTCCAGCAGCGCGAAGACCTCGTCGTCGGCGTTGCGGAACAGCGCCACGTCGATGCCGGCGGTGCGCTGCACACGGCGCGAGCCCAGCACGGGGATGTCCTGCAGGGCGCAGATGCGGGTCCAGTCGTCCATAGCGTCTACCTCAGTTGTCCAATCCGAACCTGACGGGCCGAGCGACGGGCCGCTCCCTAGCCGGCCCGCGCTGGCGATGTGCTTGCCGGTCGATCCGGCAAGCATCGCCGTCCCCGCGGGGGCTGAGGCCGGACACAAGGCGCCCAGTGGGCGGCTTGTGCCTGCCGAAGGGCTGCGGCGCGAGCCGCAGCGCGGTCTGCAAGACCGACTGGACTCGCTCGCGTTCAGCGACGCGAGGCTGGGCGAGGGGCAGATTCATGCCAGTTGGCGGGCAAACTGCCCCGTCACGGTTTCCATCACGGCGAGCAGGTTCTCGCTCGCCACGAAGACGTTGCTGGCCGTTTCCGGCCCCTGGCTCTCGCCGGCCAGTGCCGACTGCAAGAAGACCCATTGGTTGCGTGCAAGATCCAGGTTGTCGCGGATGGCGGGCGTTCCTTCAGGGGCCGAAGCCAGCACGCGCATGGCGGTCTCGAACTCGGCGCGGGCCTTGACCGTTTCCTTGCTCACGACGTCGGATCGAGCGCCCTGCTGGCCGGCCATGAAGAACAGGGCCAGTCGCTGCGACAGCATGCGCTGCCGGCCCGACATGTTGACCAGCATCGCGGTCGCCGTGGTGGAGCGCTGCTGCAGTTGGCCGGTGGCGACGTGGGCCAGGCTGAGCATTTCGCCGGATGTTTGCAGCAGTTCGTCGACGCGCTCGCGGCTGGGCTTGCTCTGCAGCAAGGCGCGGTAGTCGCCAAAGCGGTGCTGCATGGCCTTGTAGCTGCCGGCGATCTCGGGCGTGGGCGCAAAGGCGAGCAGTTCGCTCAACTGGCGCTCGAAGCGGGCCTCGCTGGCCTCCAGCACCTGGCGCGCACGCGGCGCCAGCTCGGGGCGCAGCTGGCCCAGCCAGGCCTTGCCCATGCGCTGGCTGAGCATGCGCTGGGCGCCGGCCTTGTCGATGGCTTCGCCGAGCTGGCTGATGCGGCTCTGAGCCAGGGCGGGCCCGGAGGCCAAGCTCGCGAGAAGAATGACGCGGCGGTTCAGCATCAGACGGCCACCTTGTCGAACTGGCGCAGGTCCACGTGGGCCTTGTCGAAGTCGAACCACGGGTCGGGCTCACCGTCCAGGCTGAACTGCAGCTGCGCCCACAACGCCTTGCGGTTGTCGGCGTCCTCGAGGATCTTCTTCTTCACATGATCCAGGCCGACCCGGGCGACGTAATGCACCGTGCGCTCCAGGTACCAGCCCTCCAGCCGGTAGAGCTGCAGGAAGGCGCCGCTGTACTCCAGCACCTCCTCCGGCGTCTTCAGCTTGCAGAAGAACTCGGCCACCTCGGTCTTGATGCCGCCGTTGCCGGCAACGTAGATCTCCCAGCCCGAGTCGACGCCGATGACGCCGACGTCCTTGATGCCGGCCTCCGCGCAGTTGCGCGGGCAGCCCGACACGGCGATCTTGACCTTGTGCGGCGCGTACATGCGCCACAGCGCCCGCTCCAGGTCCTTGCCCATCTGCGTCGAGTCCTGCGTGCCGAAGCGGCACCATTCGCTGCCCACGCAGGTCTTCACCGTGCGCAGCGCCTTGGCATAGGCATGGCCGGAGGGCATGCCGATGTCCTTCCAGACGTTGACGAGGTCTTCCTTCTTCACGCCCAGCAGGTCGATGCGCTGGCCGCCGGTGACCTTGACGGTGGGGATCTGATACTTGTCCACCGCGTCGGCAATGCGGCGCAGCTCCGAGCTCGTCGTCTCGCCGCCCCACATGCGCGGGATGACCGAGTAGCGGCCGTCCTTCTGGATGTTGGCGTGCGAACGCTCGTTGATGTAGCGGCTCTGCGGGTCGTCGATGGCCTCCTTGGGCCAGGTCGAGATCAGGTAGTAGTTGACGGCCGGGCGGCAGGTGGCGCAGCCATTGGGCGTCTTCCAGTCCAGCGCGCGGAACACCTCGGCCGAGGTCAGCAGATGCGCCAGGCGAATCGTGTCGCGGGCGTCCTGGTGGCTGGCGTCGGTGCAGGCGCAGATGGCCTTTTTCTTCGGCGTGGCCGAGTAGTCGCCGCCGGCGGTGAACATGATGAGCTGTTCGACCAGCCCGGTGCAGCTGCCGCAGCTCGCGCTCGCCTTGGTGTGCTTGCGCACCTCGTCCAGCGTGAACAGGCCCTTGTCGCGGATGGCCTTGCAGATGGTGCCCTTGGCGACGCCGTTGCAGCCACAGACCTCGTCCGTGTCGGCCATCGCGGCCGCGCGGCTGACGCCCTGGTGGCCGACGTCGCCGATGTTGGCCCCCGCCTCGCCGAACATCAGCTTGTCGCGGATGTCACCGATCTTGCGGCCCTCGCGCAGCAGCTTGAAGTACCAGCCGCCGTCCACCGTGTCGCCATACAGGCAGGCGCCGACGAGCTGGTCGTTCTGGATGACGAGCTTCTTGTAGACGCCGGCGAAGGGGTCGCTCATGACGATCTCTTCGGTGCCCGCGCCGCCGGTGAAGTTGCCGGCACTGAAGAGGTCGATGCCGGTGACCTTGAGCTTGGTGCTGACCGAGGAGCCGAGGTAGCGGCCGATGCCGAACTGGGCCAGGTGGGTGGCGCAGACTTTGCCCTGCTCGAACAGTGGCGCGACCAGGCCATAGGCAATGCCGCGGTGGGCGGCGCATTCGCCCACCGAGTAGACGCGGGGGTCGGTCACCGTCTGCATCGTGTCGGTGACGACGATGCCGCGGCTGCAATGCAAGCCTGCTTTCTCGGCCAACGCGGTGTTGGGGCGAATGCCGGCGGCCATGACGACGAGGTCGGCCGGTACGTCGATGACCTGACCATTCTTGTCCTTCAATTTGATGGCCTGGACCCGGCCCGAGGGGCCGGCCACCAGTTCCTGCGTCTGCGCGCCCAGCATGAAGGTCAGGCCGCGGTCGACCAGCGACTTGCGCAGCAGGTCGCCGGCGACGCCGTCGAGCTGGCGCTCCATCAGCGTGTCGACCAGGTGCACGACCGTGACCTGCATGCCGCGCAGCATCAGCCCGTTGGCGGCTTCCAGGCCGAGCAGGCCACCGCCGATGACGACGGCGTGCTTGTATTTCGTCGCCGCGTCGATCATGGCGTTGGTGTCGGCAATATCGCGGTAGGCGATGACGCCATCCAGATCCTTGCCAGGCACCGGCAGCACGAAGGGATTCGAGCCGGTGGCGATCAGCAGGCGGTCGTATTCCGCCGTCGTGCCGTCGGCCGCGATGACGCGGCGGCGCACGCGATCGATCTCGGTGACCGTCTTGCCCAGGTGCAGCGTGATGCCGTTCTCCTCATACCAGGAGAGCGGGTTCAGGATGATCTCTTCGATCGTCTGCTCGCCGGCCAGCACAGGGCTGAGCAGGATGCGGTTGTAGTTGGGGTGCGGCTCGGCACCGAATACGGTGATGTCGTAGAGATCCGGCGTGATCTTCAGCAGCTCCTCCAGCGTGCGCACGCCGGCCATGCCGTTGCCCACCATCACGAGCTTCATCTTCTTCATGCCGGACTCCATACAACAAAGCTGGTCTGCCCTTTGCTTTGCAAGGCATGTGCCAGCGATGAAGCTGGCCTTCAGACCTGCCGCAGCGTGAGAAATCAACCTCAAACGCCCAGCGACGCCCCACGCCGAAGCGTTTGCTAGCCCGGTGCGGGTGCACTCATCCCTGAAACTGCACCAAGATGAAGCCCCTCGTCCAAGGCCTTGCCTTGGCCGGTCCCCCGAGGGGACGGCGATGCTTGCCGGCTCGACCGGCAAGCACATCGCCAGACGGGCCGGCTTGGGAGCGGCCCGGCGCTCGGCCCGCAATACCAACCGCTCACTGACAACGACTCACGCGCATGCGCTTCGAACTCGATACCGGCCTGTCCAGCCTGCAGGGCAAGCGTCCTCGCAACGAGGACTTCGCCGGCGTGCAGGCGCCGGCTGCGCACGAGGCCGAGCGCGGCTGGGTCGCCGCCCTGGCTGATGGCGTCAGCGGTGGTGAGCATTCCAACGGCGATGGCCTGATGGCTGCCCAGACTTCGGTCATGAGCCTGCTGCGCGACTTCCACGGCGTGCCCGCCGACTGGGACACCAGCGTGGCGCTGGACCGCCTGCTCGGGCACCAGAACGCATGGCTCGCCTCGCACAACCGCCGCCCCGGGCCGGACGGTCAGCCGCGCGAGGCGCTGACGACGCTGACGGCCATCGCACTGCGCGGCCGCCGCTACGCGTTGGCCCATGTGGGTGACAGCCGCGCCTGGCTGCTGCGCGACGGCCAATGCCTGCTGCTGACCCAGGACCACCGCATGGAGCGCCGCGACTTCGCCGGCCTCACGCGCGCCCTGGGCCTGGACGATGCGCTGCGCCTGGACCACAGCGCCGGCGAGCTCAAGGTGGGGGACCGCCTGTTGCTGACCAGCGATGGCGTGCACGGCTCCCTGCGCAGCCGCCAGATCGCCGACCTGTTGCGCACCACGCCAGGCGCGCAGGCGGCGGCCGATGCGCTGACCGCTGCGGCACTGGCGGCTGGCAGCCACGACAACGCGACCGCCCTCGTCCTCGACGTCAAGGACCTGGCCGACCCGGGCCTGAACGACCTCGCGGCATTGGGCCGAACCTTGCCCAGCCCCGGGCCGCTCGGTGTCGGCGCGACGCTGGACGGCTACCAGGTCACCGCCGTCGTCGCCGACAACGGCGTGCACCGCCTTTTGCAGGCGCGCGAGCTTGCCACCGGGCGCCTCGTGGCCCTGAAGATGCTGCGCCCCGGCCGCGCCGACGATCCTGAAGAGCGCGCCATGCTGGCCCACGAGATCTGGCTGGGCCTGCGCCTGGCCGAGGCACCCCGGCACCGTCGGCGTGGGGGTGAGAGCGGTTTTGTGCGCGTTCATGCGCCGGCCGATGGCGCCACCCACTTCTACGCCGTGTTCGACTGGCATGGCGGCCACACGCTGGAGCAACTGCTCGCCAAAGGCCCGCTGGATACGGTCCAGGCTCTGGGCCTGGCCAGCGCCGTCGCGCGCTCATTGAGCCTGCTGCATGCCGCCGGCGTCGTGCACCGCGACATCAAGCCGGCCAATCTGCATCTGGGTGAAGATGGCCAGTGGCGCGTGCTGGACCTGGGCGTCGCCCTGAGCCCACGCGCGCCCGCGGCCTCGCACGAGCTGCATGCCGGCACGCCCAGCTATATCAACCCCGAGCAATGGCAGGATCCGCCGACCCCGGCCGACGCGGGTTCTGACTTGTTTGCGCTGGGCGTGACCCTCTACCAGGCGCTGACGGGCCGCCTGCCCTATGGCGAGATCGAACCCTATCAACTGGCCCGCTATCGTCGCGAGCCGGCCAGCGTCAGCCGGCTGCAGCCCAGCGTGCCCATGCCGCTGGACCGTCTCGTCATGCGCGCCGTCGCTCGCGAGGCCAAGGCGCGTTTCGAGACGGCCGACGAGTTGCTGCTGGCGCTCGAACGGCTGGCCGCCCGCGACCAGCCCGCCTCCGCGCGCCCGCCCAAGGCCGCGCGCGAGGCGGTGAGCGTCTGGCAGGTCGGCCTGGGCCTGTCCGTGCTGCTCAACCTGCTGCTGATTGCCTGGCTGGCCTTCCTGCCGCGCTAGGGCCTGTTAACGCTACGGCAACGCGACCCCTTGCCGTAGCGTTAGCAGGCCCTATTCAGAGCCCAAGGCGGTCGCGGTTGATGCCCTTGACCTCGACATCAAACGTGCAGGAGCCGCTGGCCTGGTCGGTCGTGAACTCGACAGTGCCTGCCGCATGGCCGACCGTGTCTTTCATCTCGAAGCGCGTGAAGTGGAATTTGCCAGCCGTCACGCGCTGGCTCTTGCCTTGCACGCGGATGACCGAGCGCCACAGCGACTCCATGGACAGCGTGTAGTCGCCTGGGCCCGTGATGTCGACGGTCTTCAGCTCGACGTTGCTGGTCGGGGCTTCGCCGCCGTCCAGCGTCATCAGCCGAAAGCGCGACAGCTTGCCCGTCGCGCCCGCCTTGCCGCTGGGCGAGTAGTTGAAGTCGGCGTAGCTGTCGGAGACGCGGATGTCGGCGCCAGCAATCTTGCAGCTGATGGCGGCCTGGGCGCCGGCGGCCAGACCGACGAGGGTGAGGGCGATGAGGGTCTTCATGCGCCCAGTGTGCCGAGAGTTGCGCGTCGGGCTGTCCCTCGCGCGAGGGGCAGCCGCGACTCAGATGCGTTGGTAATGCACCGGATCGGCGTCCTGGCCGGCCGTGGCGGCTTGGCGTGCGCGGCCACCCTTCTCGGCCCAGGTGCGCGTCCAGCGGATCTGCATGACGCGCATGACCCCCAGCATCAAAACAGCCAACACCGCGAAGACGACAAAACCCCACATATAAGTGCCCGCATGCTGCTTGGACATGCCCATCAGATTGGGCACCAGGCCGCCGCCCAGGGCGCCGATCTCGCCGATCATCGAGCCGGCCACGGCCGTGGCCGCGGGCCAGCGCAGCGGCACCAACTGGAAGAGGGCGCCATTGCCCGCGCCCAGGGCCGCGAAGCAGACGATGAGCAGCAGCGTCGTCAGCACCAGCGAGCCGCTGCTCATGCCGATCAGGGCCAGCGTGATCGCGACGACGACCAGCACGAAGGTCAGCATGTTGACGCCGCCCCAGCGGTCCGACAGCCAGCCGCCCACCACGCGCACCGCCGCGCCCATGAAGGCCGCCAGCATGGTCAGCTGGCCGGCCTGCACCTTGGAGACGCCGAACTGGTCGTAGTAGTAGGTGGGCAGGAAGGTGGTGAGGCCGATGAAGCCGCCGAAGGTCACGCCGTAGATCAGGCTGAAGGCCCAGCCATCCTTCTCGAACAGGCAGGCGACGTGCTCGCGCAGCGAGGCATGCGCGTCGACATCGGGCGGCTCCTTGGCGAAGATGATCATGACCAGCATTGGCACCAGGATGGCGGCGGCCGCGAAGGCATAGACCGTCTGCCAGCCATAGGCCTGGGCCAGCGGCGGCGCGACGAGCACCGACACCGCCGTGCCGACATTGCCCGCGCCCACCAGGCCCATGGCCAGGCCCTTGTACTGCGGCGGGAACCAGCCCGAGCCCAGGCTCAGCGCCACGCCGAAGCTGGCGCCGGCAATGCCCAGCAGCACGCCCATGGCCAGCAGGTCGTCATAGCTCTTCACCATGAAGAAGCCATACAGCATGGCCACGGCGATCATGCCCATCTCGACCAGCGTCGCGTTCTTGCGGCCGATGTATTGCGACAGCAGACCGAGCGGGAAGCGCATCAGCGCGCCGGCCATGATTGGGATCGACAGCATCAGCCCCTTCTGGGCCGGTGTCAGGTGATAGGTCTCGCTGATGAAGGGCGCCAGCGCGCCGTTGAGCACCCAGATGCAGCAGGAGAACGCGAAGTACAGGAAGGCGGCGAACAGCGTGGGGCTGTGGCCGGCGCGTTTGAAGTTCTGGAATGCGGACATCTTGGGCTCTATCGTGCTGGCTGCACGCGCCCACGCCAACCCACCGGTCGCGTGCCAGGGCGGCAAGGACGTGCAGCGGGAGGGTTTCCGCACCATTGCGGGAACCACGGCCGATACTTGCAAGCCTCATGCCCACCCGCCGGCAACGTCGCTGGCCTGTTTCTTGCGCCGTTTTGGGGCGTGAAGCCTGAAGCCATGCCTGATACCGCCGCTCCTACCTCGCTGCCCCAGCTGCCCTCGCTGATCTGCAGCCCTGAACCGCCGCCCCAGGTGGCCGCTTTGCAGGCCCTGGGCTGGTCTGTGTGCACCGTTTCGGAGCTTGCGCCGCCCGCCGACGGTCCGGCCGTCGGGCTGCTCTGGTGCCCGGACCGCACCGCCTTGGCGCAGCTTCTGCACTCGGAGCGGGCTTTCGGCTTGCCCGTGGTGCTGCTGTCGCCGCCGCCTCAGGGGCCCGAGCGGCAGGCTGCGCTGGCCCGCGGTGCCGTGCAATGGCTGCCGGCCGATGTGGATGCCAGCGTGCTGGGCGAGGCCTTGCTGTGGGCGCGTGATCTGACTGCCCAGCAGCAGGCCCGCGAGCTCGCCGCCCAGGCCAAGCTGGACGAGCGCAAGTGGACAGAACGTGCCAAGGGCCTGTTGATGCAGGCCCGCGGCATCGACGAGGCGGCCGCCTTCGCGCTGTTGCGCAATACCGCGATGCAGACCCAGTCCAAGTTGCCCGAGGTGGCGCGTGGTGTCGTGCACACGAGCGAGCTGGCCGAAGCGCTGGAGCGCGCCGGCGCCCAGCGCATGCTGAGCCAGCGCCTCGTCAAGCTGCAGGCCCTGCGCCAGTGGCCGCGCCTCACGCCGCCCGAGCGCCGCGAGGCCCAGGCCTTGCTGGACGCGTCGGCCGAACGCGTGGCGGCCAATCTCGCCCGGCTGGCCGAGCTGCTGCGCCACGATCTGGCCGAGGAGTTGTCTGCCGTATCGGCCGCCTGGGCTCAGCTGGACGCCGCGCTGGCCAACCGCCAGCCCGACCTCGGCCGCAGCGACCGGGCAGCCCAGCGCCTGCTGGAAAGCAGCGAGACGCTGGTCGCCCGCCTGTCCGAACGCGCCGGCCAGCGCCCGGTCGGCCTGTTGGCTCAGGTCACGCGGCTGCGCTTGCTGAGCCAGCGCCTGGCCAAGGAAGGCCTGCTCGCCCAGGTCATGCCGGGCCACGACGCCAGCGGCCTCGCCGCGGGGCTCGATGAATTCATCAAGGCCTATGACAGCGTGCGCGCCGCGCCACTCGCAGGCCCGACTCTGCAGCCGGCCTTCAAGGACGTGGACGAGGCCTGGCTGCTGCTGCTGCGTGGCCTGCGCGTCGAGCAGGGCGACGCGGTGCAGCGCATGCACCAAGGCAGCGAGAGACTGCTGCAGGCGCTGGAGGCGTTGATTCAGGCGTTGCAGGGGTCGTTGCAGTTGATCTTGGGGTGAAGCTGGGTGGGTGCTTTTGCGTAGCAGGTGTTTGCTCGTTGCATTGCCGGGAGTCCGTCCCGGCGGCCGGGTAACTTTCTTCTGCGGCGCCAGAAGAAAGTCACCAAAGAAGAGGCGCTGAACCGCACACGAGCACCACACCGCCAAGTGTGGCGCGCGAAAACTCTCACTTCCGATTTGGGCAGACGCGACCCGCTGCGCTCTCGCTGCTGTCCCTGTGACGAGCGCCACGCATCGCCACTTCACGCCGCTTAACGCCGGCTGCACGCCGGGCTTATCAATGAAGGCGGCGTCGCTCGGGCGACGTGTCGGGCAGGTGAGCGCGGCAAGTCGCGTCGCCCGAGCGACGCTGCATTCGGTCTTCCTGGTGAGAACGGCGTGCAGCCGGCGTTAAGCGGGCAGGTGGCGCGATGGATGGTGAAGGTGATAGGGACAGCAGCGAGAGCGCAGCGGGTCGCTTCGTCCCGCAAAGCCCGAGGACGTTTTCGCGCGCCGCTGAGGGCGGTGACGCGATGGCGTGCGGTTCAGGGCCTCTTCTTTGGTGACTTTCTTCTGGCGCCGCAGAAGAAAGTTACCCCGCCGCCGGGCGGGACTCCCGGCAATGCACCGAGCGGACACGCTCTCCGCAAAAGCATTCAAGGCCGTATGTCCACGCCGACACAATCTGTCGATTCCCTCGATACATCCGAGCGATGCAATGCCTCCATCCGACACTGCCGAAGGAGCTGCAATGCACCACGATCACGACGCCAAGCATGACCACGACCTGGGCCTGGCCCACGACCTGAGCCGCCTGCACCAGCAGGCCTTCGAGCGGCGGACCGCGCTGCGCTGGCTGCTCGGCGCGGGCGCCGTGTCGCTCAGCGGCGCCGGCGCGATAGCGCTGACCGGTTGCGGCGGTGGCGGCAGCAGCGCGACGAGCGACTCATCGTCCTCTTCTTCATCGGGCTCCTCCGGCGGCAGTTCCGGCACAACGACCAGCAGCTGCTCCGTCATTCCCAGCGAGACCGAAGGCCCCTATCCGGGCGACGGATCCAACACCGCCAACGGCAGCGTCGCCAACGCGCTGGCCCTGTCGGGCATCGTGCGCAGCGACATCCGCGCCAGCATCGCCGGCGCCAGCGGCGTAGCCACAGGCGTGCCGCTTCAGGTCATCATCGAGCTTGTGAACACCAATGCCTCCTGCGCCGACCTGTCCGGCTATGCCGTCTACCTCTGGCATTGCGATGCGCTGGGTCGCTATTCGATGTACTCCAGCGGCGTGACGGGCGAGAACTACCTTCGCGGCGTGCAGGCCACCGCCACTGACGGCACGGCCACCTTCCAGACCATCTACCCGGGCTGCTACTCGGGCCGCGTGCCCCACATCCACTTCGAGGTCTACCGCAGCACGACGACGGCGACCAACTGGAACAACAAGCTGCGCACCTCGCAGCTGTGCTTCCCGGCGGACTCGAACACCGCCGTCTACGCCACCAGCGGCTATGGCAACAGCGCGGCCAACAACAATGCCATCAGCCTGTCCAGCGACGGCATCTTCAGCGACGGTTATTCGACGCAGCTCGCGACGATGACGGGCTCGGTCAGTGCCGGTTATGTGGCCCGTTTGAAAGTAGGTATTGCCGCATGAGTGGAATCGAGCGCCGGGCCGCCCCTCGCCGAGCCGCATCCCCTCGAGGGATCGGTCGGTGTACCCACCGGACGAGGGGCTGACATGCATTGCCTCGTTGTCGACGATGACGCCGAGATCCGCACCAGCCTGACGGTCTATCTGGAAGGCTTTGGCTGGCGGGTCAGTGCGGCGGCCGACGGACGGGGCATGCGCCAGCAGCTGACGAGCGACCAGGTCGATGTCATCGTGCTCGATCTGATGCTGCCCGGCGAAGACGGCCTGGCGCTGCTGCGCTGGCTGTCCACGCAGGCCGATGCGCCGCCGGTGCTGATGCTGACCGCACGCGGCGACACCATGAGCCGCGTCGTCGGCCTGGAGCTCGGCGCCGACGACTACCTCGCCAAGCCCTTCGAGCCGCGCGAATTGGTCGCGCGCTTGCAGGCCCTGGTGAGGCGGGCCAACAAGGGCGGCCAGACCCTGGCCGAAGACACACGCCTGCTGCGCTTCGGCCGCTGGCGCTTCGACCGCATGACGCGCCAGCTCATCAATGCCGACGACGTCGGCATTGCCCTCTCCAGCGCCGAGTTCCGGCTCCTCGGCGCCTTCGTGCAGCGACCGGGCCGCGTGCTCAGCCGTGACCAGCTCATCGAGCTGACCCGCGCACCCGGCGTTGAGGTCAATGACCGCAGCATTGACCTGGCCGTGTCGCGCCTGCGTGCCAAGCTCGGCGACACGGCGCGCGAGCCGTCGCTGATCCGCACCGTGCGCGGCGAGGGCTATCTTTTTGATGCCGAGGTGAGCCCGTGCTGAAGCCATGGAAAGACTGGGATCGCCTGGGTCTGCGGCTGTTCCTTTTGATGTGGGCCGCGTTGGCGCTGAGCCATCTGGCGGCCTGGAGCCTCGTGGCGCAGACGCTGCACGGGCCGGGCATGGACGGGCGCCCCGGGCCACCCCCGATGCATGCCAACAGAGGCCCGATTTCTCCGCCGGCTGGTGGCTTTGACGACGCCGGCCCGCCACCGCGCGGTGAACACGTCGCCCGCGTGCCCACCTTCCCGTCGCTGCCGCCCAGCTTGCCCTGGCGCTCCAGCCTGCTGGATTACGGTGTGCGCCTGCTCGTCATCGCGTTGGCGGCTTGGTGGGGTTCGCGCTGGCTGGCCCAGCCTGTGCGCCGCCTCGTTGCCGCGGCGCAGGGGCTGACGCCGGCGCTCGCCCAGGGCCGCCCGGCGCCCGCGCTCGATGAGGCAGACGGCACGCGCGAGGTGCGTGACGCCGCGGCCGTGTTCAACCGCATGGCGGCCGAGCTGAGCGGCCAGTTCGAGGAACGCGGCCTGATGATCGCGGCCATCTCCCACGACCTGCGCACGCCGCTGACCCGCATGCGGCTGCGGCTGGAGACGGGCGAGGTGGAAGCCGGCGTGCGCGAGCGCTGCGTGGAGGACATCCGCGAGATGAACCGGCTGGTGGAGAGCGTCATCGAGGTGTTCCGTCCCGCCGAGGCGGCCGAGGCCCAGCGCGTCGATCTGTCGGCCCTGGCCCAGTCCGCTGTCGACGACCTGGCCGAGACGGGCGCCAACGTCAGCTTCACCGGCCCGCCGGCTGTCGTGCGAGCCGATCCGGTCGCCCTGCGTCGCGTGGTCGACAACCTCGTCGGCAATGCGCTGCGCTATGCCGGCCAGGCCGAGGTCAGCGTCGACCTGTCGGCCGGTGTGACGCGGCTGGTGGTGGAAGACAACGGCCCCGGCATCCCGGAAGCCGAGCTGGAGCGCGTGCGCCAGCCCTTCCGCCGCGTCGAGGGCTCGCGCAACCGCCAAACCGGCGGCACGGGGCTGGGCCTGTACATCGCCCAGCAACTGGTGCGGCGGCAGGGCGCGCTGCTCGTGCTCAGCAACCGGCCAGAAGGTGGACTGCGGGCGGAAGTCGTTTTCTAGGCGCCTCGCGCATAGCGCGCCGGTGGCTGGCCCACGTGGCGCGTGAAGGCCACGCTGAAGGTGCTGGCCGAGCTGTAGCCGACGCGCTCGGCCACGTCGGCCACGCCCAGGCTCTCGTCGCGCAACAGCCGCCGCGCCAGAGCCATGCGCCAGGCCAGCAGATAGCTCATCGGCGCGACGCCCACCGCGCGGTTGAAGCGTTCGAAGAAGGCTGAGCGCGACAGGGCCGCCTCCCTGGCCAGTGAGGTGACGGTCCAGGGCTGGGCCGGTGCTTCGTGCAATCGGCGCAGCGCGGCGGCCAGGCGCACGTCGGCCAGGCCGCGCACCAGGCCCGGCGACGCGGCGGTGCCAGCCGCACAGCGCAGGGCCTCGATGAGCAACACCTCCAGCAGCCGCGCCAGCACCTCGTCGCGCGCCGGCCGCTCGGCGCCGGTTTCGTCGATGAGCAGCCGTACCAGCGCCGTCAACCGCGGCTCGCCGCGCACATGCATCAGCTGGGGAAGCAGCGAGACCAGCAAGGCCGCATCCGGCGAGCCGAAGCTGCAATGCCCCACCAGCAGCCGCACGTCAGCCGGGCCGTCCGCGTTGCCGACGCGGTAGCTGCCGTCGGCCAGCCGCTCGGGCAGCGTCAGGGGCAAATCCGCCGCGGAAGGACCGGCGCTGCTGGTCGTGAAGGGCAGCGCCTCGGGCACCAGGGCAAAGTCGCCGGCTTGCAGGTCCAGCGGCGGCTGCCCGTCGACCGTGAGGCGGCACGCGCCTTCCAGCACGACGGCATAGAAGGGCAGGCCAGCGTCCGTGCGGCGCACCCGCCAGTCGCCCGCACCGGCAACCACCTTGGAAAAGCGCGCGCCGGGCTGCAGGAGACCGACGACTTCGGCGAGGGGATCGGTCACGACAGGACGTTTGCCAATGTTTTGTGGACTTTTGATTGTAGGCAGTCCTGCTGCGCCGCCCTATCGTGGCGCATCCCCCAACCCCCTGGAGTTCCCAATGAAAACCGTGCTCATCACCGGCTGCTCGTCCGGCTTTGGCCTCGAAACCGCACGCCATTTCCTCGACCAGGGCTGGCAGGTCATCGCGACGATGCGCACGCCGCGCGACGATCTGCTGCCGCGCAGCGAACGCCTGCGCGTGCTGCCGCTGGACGTGACCGACGCCGCCAGCATCCGCTACTGCGTGGACGCGGCGGGTCCTGTCGACGTGCTGGTCAACAACGCCGGCATCGGCCTGCTGGGCGCGCTGGAAGGCATCCCGATGGCACAGGTGCGCGAGATCTTCGAGGCCAACACCTTCGGCACGATGGCGATGACGCAGGCCCTGTTGCCGCAGATGCGCCAGCGCCGCTCGGGCATCGTCATCAACATCACGTCCAGCGTGACGCTGAAGGCGTTGCCGCTACTGGCCGTCTACACGGCGAGCAAGGCAGCCGTGAACGCGTTCACCGAGTCGCTGGCGTTGGAGCTGCATCCCTTCGGCATCCGCGCCTGCGTCGTGCTGCCGGGTCGCTCGCCCACCACCCGCTTCGCCGAGAACGCGCGCTCGCGCATGCAGGGCAGCATCCCCGAGGCCTACGCGGAGCTGGCCGAGCGCGTGTTCGCCAACTGGGCCGAGCAGCCTGCGGGCGAGGTCACGCATGGGCAGGATGTGGCCCTGGCTGTGTGGCGCGCGGCCACGGACCCCAGCTGCCCGATGCGCCTGCCCGCAGGTGCCGACGCGGTGGCGTTGGCGGCCTGACGGCTCACGCGGCCTCGGTGAGGCGCGGCGTCAGGCCGCGCGACGCGCAGAAGTCACGGTAGCCGGCGATCACGTCGGCCGTCGTGATGTGGCGCTGCACGGTGCCGTCGGCGGCCACGTAGTCCACGTCGCCACGCACGACGACATGGAGCACCAGCACCTCGTCGCCGACCGCCTTCCAGCTGTCGACATTGCCGACGGGTTCGAAGACATAGTCGCCCGCGCCGATGACGCGGCCGTCGTCCAGGCGGCGCTGGCCCTGCAGGTTCAGGCCGTGCACCTCGCCGTGGTGGCGGTGCAGCGTCAACTTCGTTCCAGGCGTGAGCCGCATCAGTTCCACCCAGCCGCCATCGGCAAGGAATTGCAGCGGCAGCGACCACTTGCCCGGGCCTTCGGGGATCCAGGCGTCCAGGCCGGCGCGCCGCAATGCTGCGTCGACATGGGGCCGGACATGGGGTTGCAGGCCATCGAAGGGTGTCGTCATCGAGCTCATGGCAATCTCCTGTGTTGCAGGGCGCTAGAGTGCCGGCTTGCATGGCTCCACAAAAGAGCCAAATTGAAGAGAAGACATGGAGCCAAGCCTGGAACTCGATCTGCAGCTCGCCGCGCGCGGTTCGCGCCTGGCCAGCCTGCATGCGGCGCTGCGTGACGCCATCGCCACCGGGCGCCTTGCACCGGGGCTGCGCCTGCCGTCGTCACGCGAGCTGGCGGCGCAGGTGGGCGTGTCACGCAACACCGCGGTGGCCGCCTATGAGCTGCTGGCGTCGGAGGGCTGGCTGGAGTCGCGCGGCGCGGGCGGCAGCTTTGTGGCCGAGCTGCCGCGGGCCGCGGTGGGCGTGTCGGACCGCGCCAGCGTCGCGCCCTGGGCCGACAGCCGCTGGCTGCGCGGCGAGAGTGGCGGGTGGCCGGCCGCGTTCACCAGCGGCCCGGCACCGGCCTATCACTTCAAGACCGGCATGCCGGACACGGCGAGCTTTCCTTTTGACGTGCTGCGCCGCCTGCAGACGCGCGCGCTGCAGGCCGCCGCGCGCGAGCCGGCAAGCTACCCGCCGGCGCAGGGTCTGCCGGCGCTGCGGGCCGCCATCGCGGGCCATGTGTCGTCGTCCCGCGCGGTGGCTTGCACGGCGGACGACGTGGTCATCACGGCCGGGGCGCAGCAGGCCTTCGACCTGATCGCGCGCGTGCTGGTCACGCCGGGTCAGACGCTGGCCGCTGTCGAGAACCCCGGCTACCCGCCGCTGCGCGCGGCCCTGCTGGCTGCAGGGGCGAAGCTCGCGCCGATACCGCTGGACGCTGAAGGGCTGGTCGTGAGCGCCCTGCCGACGGAGACACGCATCGTCTGCGTGACGCCGTCGCATCAGGCGCCGCTGGGCATGGCGATGTCGCTGCCGCGCCGTCGCGACCTGCTGAACTGGGCCGCCGCGCACCAGGCCGTCGTCATCGAGGACGACTACGACGGCGAGTTCCGCTTCACGTCGCGGCCCTTGGACGCCTTGAAGACGCTGGACCGCGATGGCCGCGTCTTCTATGTCGGTACCTTGTCCAAGAGCATGCTGCCGGCGCTGCGCCTGGGCTATGTCGTCGCTCCCGCCTGGGCACGCGAGGCGCTGGTGGCAGCCAAGCATGCGGCGGGTTTTGGCACGCCGGCGCTGACGCAGGCGGCCGTGGCCGACTTCATCGCCGAGGGCCATCTGCTGCGGCATGTGCGCCGCATGCGGGGCGAGTACGCCGAGCGGCGCCGCGTGCTGGAGCAGATGCTCAAGCGCCATATGGGCGATCGGGTGGAAATCTTCTCCGCCATTGCGGGCCTGCACCTGGCCGTGGCGCTGCCCGGCGTCGATGCCGACGAGCTGACGCGTCGCGCCTGGGCCGCCGGCGTCGGCGTCGAGCCGCTGAGCCGCTACTGGCTGGGCGCGGGCAGCGTGCAGGGGCTGGTGCTGGGCTACGGCAGCGTCACGGCGGCGCGCATTCCGGAGGCCGTGCGACGCCTCTCAAAGGCGCTTGGCACCCTCTGAATCACTGAACTTGGCTCTGTGACCGGATGGCCGGCCTGTCTAGGCTGCAGCCCTGGCAAATCACGGAGCACCCCATGGCCCACTTCATGTGCCGCACCTGCGGCACCGAACACGACGACAGCGCCCAGCCGCCGGGGCTGTGCCGCATCTGCAGCGACGAGCGTCAGTACGTCGGCTGGCAAGGGCAGGCCTGGACGACACATGACGAGCTGGCCACCCTCCACCGCAACCGGCTGGAGATGGATCACACGCTGTTCGGCATCGGTGTCGCACCGGGCTTCGCGATTCCGCAGCGGGCGCTGCACCTGCCCGAGGCAGGTGTGTTGTGGGAGAGCACGGCCCTCGTCACAGAGGAGGCGGTGGCTGAGCTGAAGCGGCGCGGTGGCGTGGAGCGCATCGCGATCTCCCACCCGCACTTCTATTCGGCCATGGTGCGCTGGAGCGAGGCGTTGGGCGGCGTGCCGATCTTCGTGCACGAGAACGACCGCGAGTGGGTGGCGCGCTGTTCGCGCTGGGTGGAGTTTTGGCGCGGCGACACGCTGGACCTGGGCCGCGGCGCGACGCTGTTGCGTTGCCCGGGGCACTTCCCGGGCAGCACGGTGCTGCACTGGTCTGGCGGCGGAAAGTCGCTGTTGCTGGCGGGTGATGCGCTGCATGTGGCGCAGGACCGGCGGCACGTCAGCTTCATGTACAGCGTGCCCAACCATGTGCCGGCAAGGCCGGCGTTGGTGAGGGAGACGCAGGCGAGGCTGCGGGGTGTTCAGTTTGACGACGTGTATGGGTTCACGTGGGGGCTGAACATCATTGGCGGTGGGCGGCAAGCGGTGGATGCGTCGTTTGAGCGCTATTTCGAGGTAGTGGCTGGGTAGGTTGGAGGGTTGCTTTAGCGGAGAGCGYGYCTGCYCGCTGCATTGCCGGGAGTCCGTCCCGGCGGCCGGGTAACTTTCTTCTGCGGSGCCAGAAGAAAGTCACCAAAGAAGAGGCCCTGAACCGCACGCGAGCACCACACCGCCAGGATCGGCGCGCGAAAACTCTCACTTCCATTTCGGGCAGACGCGACCCGCTGCGCTCTCGCTGCTGTCCCTATGATGAGCATCAAGGATCGCCCCTTCACGCCGGTTAACGTCGGCTGCACGCCGAACTCACCAGGAAATACCGCGTCGCTGGGGCGACGCCACAGGGGTTGGTGCCAGCCACCGGTTGCGTCGCCCGAGCGACGCTGCATTTGGTTTTCTGGTGAGCCCGGCGTGCAGCCGCGCGTTAAGCGGGCAGGTGGTGCGATGGATGGTGCGGGTGACAGGGACAGCAGCGAGAGCGCAGCGGGTCGCTTCGTCCCGCAAAGCCGGAGGGCGTTTTCGCGCGCCGCTGACGGCGGCGCCGCGATGGTGTGCGGTTCAGGGCCTCTTCTTTGGTGACTTTCTTCTGGCCCCGCAGAAGAAAGTTACCCGGCCGCCGGGACGGACTCCCGGCAATGCAGCGAGCAGACGCGCTCTGCGCAAAAGCAGCCCGCCCGCAGCCATCAAGCCATCAAGCCATCAAGCCATCAAGCCGCCTGCTCCACATGCGCATGCCTTGTGTACAGGAAGTCGATGACCTCCTTGCGCGCAGCCACATAGCGAGCGTCTTCCGCCAGCTCCACCCGCACCCGCGGCCGCGGGATGCCCACCGACAGGATCTCGCCAATCGTCGCCGCCGGCCCGTTGGTCATCATGACGATGCGATCCGACAGCAGCACGGCTTCGTCCACGTCGTGGGTCACCATGACCACCGTGCTCTGCGTGCGCGCGACGATCTTCAGCAGTTCGTCCTGCAGCTTGGCGCGGGTCAGCGCGTCCAGCGCACCGAAGGGCTCGTCCATCAGCAGCACCTTGGGCTCCATGGCCAGGGCCCGGGCGATGCCGACGCGCTGCTTCATGCCGCCCGAGATTTCATGCGGGCGCTTGTGCAGCGCATGGCTCATGCCCACCAGCTCCAGCGCGGCGCGGGCGCGCACCTTGAGCTGGGCGGGGCTCTCCTTGCCACTGAAGACGGACTCGACCGCCAGCAGCACGTTGTCCAGGCAGGAGAGCCAGGGCAGCAGCGAGTGGTTCTGGAAGACGACGGCACGCTCGGGCCCCGGCGCGGCGATCTCGCGGCCGTCGCAGATCAGCGCGCCCGAGGTTGGCGCCAGCAGGCCGGCGATCAGGTTCAGCAGCGTCGACTTGCCGCAGCCCGAGTGGCCGATCAACGTGATGAACTCGCCGCGCTGCACGTCGAGATTGACGTCCTGCAGCGCATGGAAGCGCCCCTTGCGGGTGGTGAAGACCATCTCGGCGGCTTGCACTTGGATGAAGGGCTTCATGGCATCAGTCCTCGAAGGTGA
The DNA here is from genome assembly GCF_054049255.1 of Roseateles sp. P5_E4. Classification (NCBI taxonomy): domain Bacteria; kingdom Pseudomonadati; phylum Pseudomonadota; class Betaproteobacteria; order Burkholderiales; family Sphaerotilaceae; genus Roseateles; species Roseateles sp. P5_E4. The sequence goes on from NZ_JBFUMS010000002.1 coordinate 508,562, forward strand.
AGTGCTTGGCAAGAGACATCAGGAACCATTCAAGCAGCAGCCCGACGGTACCGATGACGAAGATGGCGATGATGATGTGGGCGACGTTGAGGTTGTTCCACTCGTCCCAGACCCAGAAGCCGATGCCGACGCCGCCGGTCAGCATCTCGGCCGCGACGATGACGAGCCAGGCCGTGCCCACCGACAGGCGCACGCCGGTCAGCACATAGGGCAGCACCGCGGGCAGCAGGATGCGCGTGATGACCTTCCACTCGGACAGGCGAAGCACGCGGGCGACGTTGAGGTAGTCGACCGGCACGCGCTGCACGCCGACGGCTGTGTTCACCACCATGGGCCAGATCGAGCAGATGAAGATGGTCCAGATCGCGGCCGGATTCGCGCTCTTGAACACCAGCAGGCCGATGGGCAGCCAAGCCAGCGGAGACACCGGCTTGAGTAGCGCGATCAGCGGCGACACCATGCGGTTGGCGAACTCGAAGCGGCCGATGATGAAACCCAGCGGGATGCCGACGAGGGCCGCCAGGCCGAAGCCCATGCCGACGCGCGACAGCGAGTTCAGGATGTTCCAGCCGATGCCCTGGTCGTTCGGGCCCTTGCGATAGAACGGGTCGGAGAAGAGCTGCACGGCGGCATCGAAGGTTGCTGCCGGGGTGGGGAAGCTGCCGCCCTTCATGGTGGCCAGGCCCCAAAGGCCAATGAGCAGGGCCATGCCGAGGACGGGGGGCAGCACGCGCATCGCCAGCGCACGCCAGTCGTAGGGCGTGCGTTTCGGTGCAGGCTTGGGCATCTCGGCGGGTGCGGCAACCGCGGGGCGGCTGGCGCTGGCGGTGGTGGTGGATGCAGAAGCCGCAACGGCTTCGCCCGGGGAGTGGAAGACTGCGGAGACCATGATTAAGCCTTGATCTTGAAGCCGTCGGCGTACTTCGCCGGGTCCTTGCCATCCCAGACAACGCCGTCGATCAGCTTGCTGGTGCGGAAGTCACTCTTGGGCACGTTGATGCCCATGGCGCTGGCCACTTGCTTGTAGAGCGCCGTCTGGTTGACCTGCTTGGCCACCGCCAGGTAGTCAGGGTGGGACTTGAGCAGGCCCCAGCGCTTGTGCTGAGTCAGGAACCACATGCCGTCGGACAGGTAGGGGTAGTTCACCGTCCCGTCGTTGAAGAACTTCATGTGGTTGGGGTCGTCCCAGGTCTTGCCCAGGCCGTTCTGGTAGCGGCCCAGGATGCGCTGGTTGATCGCGTCGACACCGGTGTTGATGTAGGCCTTCTGCGCCACCGTCTCGGCCATCTTCAGCTTGTTGGACAGGCTGGCGTCGATCCAGCGGCTGGCCTCCAGCACGGCCATCATGACGGCGCGGGTGGTGTTGGGGTACTTCTTGACGAAGTCGGCGCTGGTGCCCAGCACCTTCTCGGGGTGGTCCTTCCAGAGGTCCTGCGTCGTGTTGGCCGTGATGCCGATGCCGTCCATGATGGCGCGGTGGTTCCAGGGCTCGCCGACGCAGAAGCCGTCCATGTTGCCCACGCGCATATTGGCCACCATCTGCGGCGGCGGCACGGTGATGAGCTTGGCGCCCGACATCGGGTTGATGCCCGCGGCGGCCAGCCAGTAATGCATCCACATCGCGTGGGTGCCGGTCGGGAAGGTGCCAGCGAAGGTGTATTCGCGCGGGTTGGCCGCCATCACCTTGGCCAGCGACGGGCCGTCGACGGCGCCCTTGTCGGCCAGCGCCTTGGACAGCGTGAAGGCCTGGCCGTTGTGGTTCAGGTTCATCAGCACGGCCATGTCCTTCTTGGGGCCGCTGGTGCCCAGATGGACGCCGTAGACGAGGCCGTAGAGCACATGCGCCATGTCCAGCTCGCCGTTGACGAGCTTGTCGCGCACGCCGGCCCAGGAAGCCTCCTTGGTCGGGATGATCTTGACGCCGTACTTCTTGTCGAAGCCCAGCTCGGCGGCCATCACGACCGATGCGCAATCCGTCAGCGGGATGAAGCCGATGCGCACTTCCTCCTTCTCGGGCTTGTCCGATCCCTGGGCCCAGGCACCGCCGGCCAAGCCGAGGGTGGGGAGGGCTGCAGCCGCGGCCAGCAGGCTGCGGCGCTGAAGGTGGGGCGTGGCGTTCGAGTTGTCGCTGGCGGTCATCACGGGCTCCTGTTCATGCAAGGCGCAACGCCGTGCGACCACGCATCGCCCGCACCGCGGCGAGCAGCGCGAGCGACAAAGGAGAGGTCGGACGCCGTTGTCCCGAAGTGCCGGCCGATTCATCAGCCGGCCGGCCCGAGAGGCCTGCGCCATTGCAGGCCTCGCATTGGTTAACGCAGGTTACGTGCCAGCCCCCGCACCGTGGCGCCAGGCCCGATTTGCACGCGCTTGGCGCATGGCAGGCGCTGTGGCGGGCGGTTTGCGCCGGGTCGGTGCGTGCAGTCACGACGCGTGTTGGTGCGTCCGGGTGCGCGGCGCCCCGGGTGCGGGCATGCATTTTTAGGAGCGCCCGCAATTGCCCGCCGACGGGGGCAGCCGCTTCAATGCGGCCATACCAAGACAGGGAGTGCCCCATGCGGCTGGACAACTACAGCGTTGCCCCTTTTGAAAGCCTTGATGCCTTCGATCCGGTGCAGCGTGACGCCGATGCGCCCCGGCATGGCGCATCTGAGGCGCCGGCGCCCGAGCCGGTCATCGCCGAAGAGACGCCCAGCCGGTTGCTTGCCGAGATGGCCCGGCAACCGCCGGCCTTCGTGCTGCTGCCGGAACCGGGTCCGATGCGCCGGCTGCCGCGCCTGGTCGATGGCGACCGCTGGCCGCTGCGGCAGCGCGAGCCTGAAGGGCGCTTCGAACGTTTCGAGCGCTTCGAGCGCGACGGCGGCCAGGACGGCGAGCTGCCCAGCCACACGCCTGCCTCGGTTGCCGAGGTGCCCGTGCCGGCCCCGCCGCCCGCACCCGCGCCGCCGTCGGCCAGCGAGCCGGCATCGGTCGAAGCGGCGGCTCCTGTCGAGGCGCCACCCCCTGCTGCCGCGCCTGCCGCCGCATCCAAGCCACCCACGGCCAACGTTGGCACCGTGTCATTGCCGCTCGGTCCGGCGGTCAACCCGGACTGGCTGAACCAGCGCGAAGCCGCGCTGAAGGGCGTGCGCGCTGAATTCGAAGCTGCGCGTGAAGCCGCCCGTCAGGCGCCACCCGCCGATGTGGCGCAGGCGATCGGCTCCGGCTGGGTGGCTGCGCAAACCGATCACGACGGCAACCCCGTCAACGGCGCCGTCTTCGTGCCCGACACCGCCGCGGCGGCCGCGGCTCCCGGGCCCGTGCCGGCCTGGATGCTGCGCGAGGGCATGGGCGCCCCCGCGCCGCAGGGCCAGTGGCTGAGCTTCGACGATGGTGCCTACGAGCAGGCCTACCGCGAGCGCCTTGCCGCGCGGCCCGAGGCCTCCGCGCCGCTGAACAAGCTGGCCGAGCTTTACGGCCAGCCCGTGCAGCAACTGCTCGGCACGCAACCGGGGCTGTGGGCGCTGGGCACGCAGGACCACGCCATCAACGCCGGCCCGCCGCCGCAGCCCGGCGTGGCGATGGGCGACGCCGCCAGCCTTGGCCAGCTCGACCTCTATCTGGCTGACCCCTTCCTCACCCAGCTGCGCACCCAGCTCGGCGGCGCGCCCGCCGCGCCGACGAGCGGCCTCGCGCTGGAGCAGCAGCGCCTGTACGGCACCGAGCGTGTCGCTGAGCTGACCCAGCTCAGCCAGGCCATGGCGGCCGTGCGCCAGACCCATGCCGCGGCCATGCAGACCGCGCGCGACGGTGGCGGCACGGGCTGGATCGAGGTGCCGCTGCAGTTCGGCACCGACCCGGAGACGGGCTGGCCCACCGGCATCTACCAGACCGTGGGCGACGGCGAGATCCTGCGCGACGCCAGCGGCGCGCCGGTGCTGGCCACACAGCGCGTCTTCGACGAGGCGGCGTTCACGAACGCCTGGCTGGCCCAGGGCGGGCTGGCTCAGGAGGCGTTCGCCCGCTTCTACGGCCAGGCCCACAGCCAGATCACGCTGCAGCAGGACAACAGCGAGAGTGGCGGTCCGCCCCGCTGGGTCAGCCAGCCCGGCCTGGACAACCCGCACGCCGCCCTCGGGGACAGCGGCGTCTGGGACGGGGAGCTGGTGGCGCTGGACCTGAACCGTGCGCCCAAGCTCAACAACGACGCGGGCGTCGGCTTCGACCCGCAACTCGGCTGGGTCACGTCGCGCGACAACCTCTACGAGCACCGCAACTGGTTCGAGCGTGCAATGCCGGTCGTGATGGTGGCCTTCGTCAGCTGGGCCACCGCCGGTGCGGCTTCGGCGGCCGGCTGGGGCGCCGTCGGCTCGGCGGCGGCCGCCGGTGCCGCGGCCTCCTTCGCGGGCGGGGTCATCAACGGCAACCTCAGCCTCAAGGGCGTGCTCATTGGCGCCGTCAGCGGCGCACTGACGGCCGGCCTGACGCCCGGGCTCACCAACACGCATCAAGGATGCCGGGCTAGGCGCGGCCGCCGGCGTCGCCGCCCGCATGACGGTGCAGGGCGGCATCCAGGCGCTGCTGGGCGGCAAGTTCAAGGATGGCGCGATCGCGGGCTTTGCCAGCGGGCTGGCGGACCTGACGAACGCCAACATCGGCGAGAGCATCAACAGGGCCGTGGCGGCCGGCACGATGAGCACGGCCGAGGCCTTCGCCGCGCGCTCCTTCAACACGGTGCTGGGCAGCGCCATCCGCGCGGCCGCCTCGCCGGACGATCCGGCGCATGCATTTGCCAGTGCCTGGCTGGACGGGCTGATGCGGGACAACCTGCCTCCAGTGCAGGCGCCCGCGCCGGCGCCGGCCGATGGCGACGGCGTGCAGACCTTCCCCGTGCCGGCCCCGCCACCGGCCGTCGTGACGCCTTTGCCGGCAGAGCCGGTCGATCTGAGCGTGATCACGCCTCGCGAGGGCGAGTCCGACTCCCAGTTCACCGTCCGCATGATGCGCGAGATCTACGGCCAGAACGTGGATCTCAACCCGGCGGGCGAGCACGACAAATTCCAGGTCTACCGCGACGAGAACGGTCGCCTGGTCATCAGCGATGGCACGGGCCTGAATCCGCCCGTCGATCCCAAGGTCACCGCCGCCTTCGAGGCGATGCTGGCCCAGCGCATGCAGCAGCTCAATGCCCTCGCGGCGGTGCAGCGCTCACAGGCCTTCAGCGACTGGGCTGCCGCCAACAACCGGCCGGTCGTCGAGCCGCCAGAAACCGGCGTCTGGGGCCAGCGCATCCCCGTCGTGGCCGACGTGCGGGACTTCCTGCTTTCGCAGATCGACCAGGCTGTTGCGAAGACCAGTGGCAGCGGTCAGGTGGCTCTGGAAGGGCTGCGTATCGCCGTGGAAGCGATCACTCCCGAAACCTATGGCGACGCGGCGCTCAACGAACTTGGCGCCAGCGTTGTCAAGGCCGGATTGCCACTGGCGGGCGTCCTCAAGGCGGCGGCGGTTGAAAGCCGGCTCGGCAAGGAAGTGGGTGAGCTGTTGCAGGCCGCCTCGCGTGAAGGCGGTGATGTGGCCGGGCATTTGCTGGGCAATGCCGCCGAAGCCGAAGCAAGAGAGGCCGGCCGCTTCGTCATACGCGAGGTTCCTGGCAAGAAAGGTGACTGGAATGCCGAGCTGAGCGGGGAGCTCAAGTCGAACGCCACCTATGTCCTGACAAACGGCCATACCTACACGACGGATACCCTGGGTCGCGTCGTGAAGGCCGAGGGGACGTTGAATCCCGCGACGGTGGACCGCAATGCCTACCAGCAGCTTCTGGCCGGCAGGGCGGGCGGCGATGGCTACGATGGCGGACACCTCATCGGTACGCTGGTGGGAGGCGCCGGCGAGAAGATCAACCTGGTCGCCCAACTCTCCAGCGTGAATCGCGGCGAATTCCGGGTCATGGAGAAATCCTGGGCCGAGGCGATGCAGGTGGGCAAGGAGGTGAGGGTGGAGGTCAGTCCTGTCTATGCCGCTGTTGGCGAGGTGCCCACGAGGATCGACGTGAGGTATTGGATCGACGGCGCGGCGACCAAACGAGTGTTTCCCAATACCCCCGGGGGATGAATTTGATGCTGAACAAACTTGATGAATCTGTGCAGGCCATCGCCGGGGCGTTGTTTGCGGTTTGCGAAAGCTCTGGTGCGGCGAAAGTGCGCTTCTGTTTCCGGGTCACGCCTGATGCAAGCGTGTTGGCGCCTGACTACTGGTTCACGTCGCCGGATGGCGCTGTCAGGAAGGACTTTCCGAAGCGGGAACTTGAAAGCCTGGTTGAAGATGCAGCGCTGCGTCACTGGCGTCTTGCCCAGGATCTCGGCCAACCCCGCTGGTACATGATGACTGTCAACCTCGAGTGCAGCGGCAAGTACTCGGTGGACTTCGAGTACCGCGACGACTACAAGGAAGGCGACATCATGAAAGAGCTGGATTGACAAGGCTGCACGTGCAAGCTCGACATCCCGATCCTTCTTGGCAGGCCGGTGCCCCGGCGCGGTAAATGACGCACACGCAGCAGCCGCCGCATCGGCCCTGATTGGTGCGCGCGCGCCCCAGGCCGAGGCTCAGCGGGCGCGCAGCAGCTGATCCGCATCAATCAGGCGCATGGCGACCGAGGCCAGCGTTTGCCCGCCGTCCATGGCCAGCTGGCGCAGGCGCTGGAAGGCCGCCTCCTCGTCCAGCCCTTGCTCGCGCATCAGGATGCCGCGCGCCTTCTCGACGAGCTTGCGCTCGGCCAGCTGGGTCTGGGTCTGGCGCAGGTCGCGCTGCAGGGTCTGGTCGTGCTCGAAGCGGGCCAGGGCCAGTTGCAAGAGGGCACCCAGGCGCTGCGGCGGCAGGCCGGCGAGCTGCAGGGTGCTGATGCCGGCCTGCAGGGCGGCGCGCATCTGCTCCGGGCCCATCTGCTCGGCAAAGAGCAGCACCGGGCGGGGCTGTTGCTGCAGGGATTCGCCCAACTGGGCCAGCAGCTCGGGTGTGGGCTGCTCGCAGTCGACCAGCAGCAGCTCGGGTGCCAGGCGCTGCAGGGCCATGGGCAGGGCATCAGGCTGGGCGACGAGGTCGATGACGTCGACGAGCTGGCAGCGCAGCCGGATCAGCTCCAGGCGGATGACGGGGCTGCGGCGCTGGCCGGCATCCGCCAGCAGCACGCGCAGCCCGGGGAGGGCAAACGGGGGCGTGTTCATGCCCCAGGGCAGTGCAAATAGCGTGCCGTGGGGCGTTTCCTAGGTCTTCAGCGGCAAATACAGGTGCACGACACCGCGCCGGCCGGGTGCCGAATCGCCCAGGTAGCAGGCATAGGGCGGCAGCTGCGGATGCGGCTGGTGCTGCTCGATGCGCAGGCGCTGCATGGCCTGGTACCAGGCCAGCTCCAGCGCCTCGGGCGGGCCGTCATAGCGCAGTACATAGGCGGCGTGGGCCGCTTGCTGCTGCAGCTTGAGGCCGTTGGGCAATGCGGCATCGGCGGGAAGTTCGACGCCGACCCGGCAGTCGACGATGCGCAGCTTGAGCTGGGTCTTCAGATAGTGGATGGTGGCGGTGCCGGTTGCCGCCAGCCCCGCCGTGGCGAGTTGCTCACGCACCTCCTTGATCCGTGGCGGCAACTCCGCGGCCAGCTTGTCCAGCGGGCCGCGGTGGTGCGCCTGGGCGTAGACGTGGGCGCGCTGCTCCTGCACGCCGAGGTAATCCAGCGTGTAGGCCGGGGGCGTTGACTCCAGCGTCGCGGCGAGGCGGTCCAGGCCGAAGCGCAGGTCCAGGGCGGTGGCGCCTTGTACGGTGGCGGCGAAGGCGCGCAGCGTGAAGGCGACGCGGCCCTTGAAGCGCCAGGTGACCCGGGTGCCGCCCGGCGCGGGGTCGAAGCGCCAGTCCGAGCGGCCGCGATAGGCAAAAGGCAGGGCGAACTGCAGGCGCTGGCGCAGCGCGCGCGACGGCCTCTGCCCCGTCTGGCGCACGCTGCCGCGGCCGACCTGGGGCACGTCCCAGGCCAGGGCGATGCCGTCGGCCTCGGCACGCGCGCCACGCGCATGCTCCAGCCAGGGATTCCAGGCCTGCCACTGCGCCAGGTCGGCCACGCGTTGATAGATGGCCTCAGGCGGCGCGGCGATGAGCCGGCTCTCCTCGGCCCGCACCCGGCCGCTGTAGCGGCCCATGTAGACGAGCAGCAGCACTGTCAGCAGGGCCAGCGCGAAGAGGAGCGCACTCATGGTCGGCTCCTTAGAGCATGCCCATCATTTGGGGAACGACGAGCGTCAGCCAAGGCCAGTAGGTGACGATGACGAGGAAGACGATCATCGTCAGCAGCCAGGGCATGACGGCCTTGGTCAGCTCGGTGATGCCCAACTTCGAGATGCCCGAAGCGACGTACAGGTTCAGGCCCACCGGCGGGTGGCACAGGCCCACTTCCATGTTGACGTCGATCAGGATGCCGAAGTGCACCGGGTTCACGCCCAGCTGCATGGCGGCCGGGAAGAAGATCGGCGCCATGATCAGGATGATGGACGACGGGTCCATGAAGTTCCCAGCACCCAGCAGCACCAGGTTGACGACGAACAGGAAGCCGTTCTGCCCCAGGTTCATGCCCAGCAGCCAATCGGCCAGCTGGTGGGGCAGGTTCTCGTTGGTCAGCACGAAGGAGAACAGCACCGCGTTCGTGATGATGTAGAGCAGCATCGCGGACATGTTGGCCGAGTCCTTCAGCACCTTGGGCACGTCCTTGAGCTTCAGGTCCTTGTAGACAAAGATGGCCACGAAGAAGGAGTACACCGCCGCCATCGCCGCCGCCTCGGTGGCCGTGAAGGCGCCCGACCAGATGCCGCCGACGATGATGACGACGAGCAGCAGGCCCCAGAAGCTCTTGCGGAAGGCCTGGAAGCGGGCCATCCAGCCCATGCGGGCCAGGCGCGGGTAGTTGTTCTTGCGGGCGATGTACCAGGTCACCGCGGCCAGCATCAGGGCCAGCGTGATGCCGGGCAGCAGGCCAGCGACGAACAGGGCGCCGATGGAGGTGTTGGTCGAGATCGCGTAGATGACCTTCGGAATCGACGGCAGCATCAGGATGCCCAGTGACCCGGCCGTGATGATGACGCCGGCGCCGAAGCGCATCGGGTAGCCGTGAGCCACCATGGCGGGCAACACGATGGAGCCGATGGCCACCACCGTCGCGACCGACGAGCCGCAGACCAGCGCGAACATCGAGCAGGCCAGGATGGACGCCAGCGCCAGGCCGCCGTGGAAGTGGCCGACCATGGACGTGGCGAAATTGATCATCCGCCGCGCGACACCGCCGTGGGTCAGGAAGTTGCCGGCCAGGATGAAGAAGGGCACGGCCATGATTTCCCACTTCTCGATGCCCGTGAACAGCTTCAGGGCGACCGATTCGATGGGGACCTGGGTCATCGTGACGATGAAGGTCATCACGGTGAGGCCGAGCGAGATGCTGATCGGCATGCCGGTCAGCATCAGCGCCAGCAGCAGGCTGAAGATGATGAGTGCATTCATTTGCGGGCCTCCACTTCCAGCGGGGTCTGTTCATCCACGCCCTCGACGTGGGACTCGTCATGCTTGGGCAGTTCGCCGGTCTTGTGGAAGGTCCAGCAGACCTGCAGGAAGCGATAGCACATCAGCGCCGAACCGAGCGGGATGGCCGAATAGACCATCCAGGTCGGCCATTCCAGGTCAGGCGTCGTCGGGCCTTCGTAGACGTCCTCGCGCGGCTGGCCGATGAGGTCCAGGAAGGCGTGGTGGGCGCCGTTGTCCCAGACGAAGGTGCCGCCCAGCACGGCGATGGCGCCGGTGAACAGCGCGCCGGCCAGCAGGCCGAAGATGACGAAGCGGCCGCGGTTGGCGGGCGACATGCGGTTGATGATGACGTCCACGCCGACGTGGATGCCGGTGCGCACGCCATAGGCCGCGCCGAACTTGCACATCCACACGAACAGGATGATGCAGAGCTCCTGGGCCCAGCTCATGTGGATCTTGAGGGCGATGTCCTGGATATAGGGCAGCCCGGCCAGGTAGCGGTGCACGACGGCGAAAAAGATCACCAGCGTCGCCGCGGCCATCAGGAAGGAGATCATCCACTCCTCCAGATGATTGAGCGCTTTGTTCAACATGAGTTTCTCCAACCGCCTCCGGCGGACGCCAGGCGGTGTATTGACCGAGCGAAGCCGCGGAACTGGCTTTGCCAGGCCGCTGGCTTGCCCCCTGGGGGGCCGGCGTCAGCCGGTACGGGGGGGCTTATTTCGGCGCGACGAAGCCAGCCGTCTTGTAGGCGGCCTCGATGGTGGCCTTGCCGACGCGCGATTCCATCTCCTTGTGGACGGGCATCAGCGCCTTCTTCCACTCGTTGGTCTCGGCGGGCGTCGGCGTGTAGATGGTCACCTTGCCGCTGGCTTTGATGCCTTCCAGCGCGCGGCCGTTCTCGGTGCTGGCGATGGCGTTGGCGTAGGTCGTGGCTTCCTTGATGGCCGCTTCCAGCTGGGTGCGGATGTCCGCCGGCAGGCCGTCCCAGAACTTCTTGTTGACGATGACCGCATAGGCCAGGTGGCCGTGATTGGACATCGTCATGTGCTTTTGCACTTCGAAGATCTTCTGCGTGTAGAAGTTGCTCGGCACGCCTTCGGTGCCGTCCACCACACCGGTCTGCAGTGCCTGGTAGAGCTCGGAGAAGGCCATCACCTGCGGGATGGCGCCCAGGGCGCGCATCTGCGCGTCCAGCACCTTGCTGGACTGGATGCGCATCTTCATGCCCTTGAAGTCCGCCACGTTGTGCAGCGGCTTGTTGGCGCTCATGATGTGGAAGCCGTTGTCCCAGTAGGCTAGGCCCTTGATGCCCTTGGGTTCCAGCTTCTTGAAGAGATCGGCGCCGAGCTGACCGTCGGTCACGGCGCGGAAGGAATCGGTGTCCTTGAACAGGTAGGGCAGGTCGAAGACCTCGAACTCCTTGACGCCCAGCGGCCCGAACTTGGCCAGGGACGGCGCCAGCATCTGCACCGAGCCCAGCTGCAGGGCCTCCATCTCTTCCTTGTCCTTGTAGAGCTGGCTGTTGGGGTAGAGCTCGATCTTGACCTTGCCGCCGGTCTTCTGCTCGGCCAGCTCCTTGAAGCGCTGGGCGCCCTTGCCCTTGGGCGTGTCGGGCGCGACGACGTGGCTGAACTTGATGACGATGGGGGCCTGGGCGAAGGCCGCCGTGGGCAGGCTGAAAGGCAGGGCCAGGGCGGCGGCGAGTGCGAGACGGCGCAGGATCATGGTTTGTCTCCGATATTGGAATGAGGGGTCTGGACGGCATTCTTCCGAGCCCGGGACCCTGCAGATAGTTGTGGAGTTCCACATTTCGCGCGGCCTACTCTCTTCTTAGACTGCACTCCATGACGCTGCGCGAGCTCTTGACCCGAAGCCTGTGGCTGGCACCCCTGGGTTTGTCCCTGGTGTTCGTGGGGGGCGTGCTGACCTGGGTGCGCGCCAACGAGGCCGAGGAGCAGGAGCTGCAGCGCCAGACGCTGATTTCCGACGCCCTCAGCACCGAGGCCCAGCTGCGCGACCGCATCGACGAGGAGCAGGCCCATCTGCGCCAGCTCGCCGCGGGCCTGGCCGGCCAGGTGCCCAGCACCGCGGCGCTGGCGGCCCACCCCGAGGTCAACGCCGGCCTGCGCCGCCTTTGGTTGGCTGTGACCTGGCTGGACTCGCGCAGCAACCGCGTGCTGGCCGAGGTGCCGGCCGAGTCCGAGGCCAACCGCTATGAGGACGGCCTGTCCCTGCACCTGACCGCCCGCGTCGCGCCCGACGGCGTGCTGGTGGTGCGTTATGCGCCAGCCCTGCTGCTCAAGCGTGGCGTGCCCTGGTGGCTGGCGCGCAAATACGACGTGCAGCTCATCGACAGCGCCGATCAGGTCATCGCCTCCACGACCGAGTCGCCCCTGCGCGCCGCCCTGGGCGAGAAGCCGAGCTACCGCGTCGCCCTGACCGGCCCGCTGCGCGCCAGCCCGCTCACGCAGGCGACGCTGACCGACGCCGCGCTGGAGCTGACGGTGCGCGACCCCGCCGTCAACGGCGTGCGGCCGCTGGCCTGGGTGCTGGTGGCCGGCTTCCTGCCGCTGATCGCCGTCGCCAGCTGGTTGCTGCGCCGCCAGATGCGCCAGGTGCAGCGGGCCGAGGTGGCCGGCCGCACGGAGGCCGCCTGGCGCCGGGCGATGGAAGACTCGGCGCTTGTTGCGCTGCGCGCCCGCGACTTCGACGGCCGCTTGCTGTACGTCAACCGCACCTTCTGCGACATGGTCGGCCTGCCCGCCGAACAGCTGGTCGGCATGCTGCCGCCGATGCCTTATTGGCCGCCCGACGCACTGGCCGAGGTGGCGGAGCGCAACCGCCGCAACCTGGCCGGCCATGCGCCGCGCGAGGGCTACGAAGCGCATTGGCGGCACGCTTCAGGCCGCATGGTCGACGTGATGGTGTTCGAGTCGCCGCTGGTGGATGCCGGCGGCCGGCAGATCGGCTGGATGGGCAGCATCATCGACATCACCGAGCGCAAGCGCCTCGAAGACCGAGAGCGCCGCCAGGTCGAGACACTGGCCCACAACGCGCGGTTGACCATGCTGGGCGAGGTCGCTTCCACGCTGGCCCATGAGCTGAACCAGCCGCTCACGGCAATAGCCAGCTACGGCGCCGGCATCACGAACTCGCTGGCCAAGCTCGGCGTGCAGGACGAACTCGTGCTCGGCGCGCTGCAGCGCCTGGGCCAGCAGGCCGCGCACGCCGGCCGCATCGTCGCGCGCATCCGCGAGTTTCTGACGCGGCGCGAACCTCGCCACGAGCCCTGCGATCTGCATGAGGTCGTCACCGCCGCCATCGAGCTGCTCAAGCGCGACTGCCAGCGCCGCGGCGTCACGCTGGACGTGAGCCTCGCGCCGGGCGTGCCGGCGATGCTGGCCGACGCCGTCCTGATCGAGCAAGTGGTCATCAACCTGGTGCGCAACGCCGCGGATGCGCTGCAGGCGCGCCCGGCCGGGAACGGCGGCCGGCGCATCGCAGTCAGCAGCCGCGTCGTGGGCGACTTCGTGCGCGTCGATGTGCAGGACAACGGCCCTGGCCTGCAGGGCCGGCGTGTCGAACAGCTGTGCGCGGCCTTCTATTCCACCAAGGCCGACGGCATGGGCATGGGCCTGGCCATCTGCCGCTCCATCATCGAGGCCCATCAGGGCGTGCTCGACGCCAGCGAGGCCGCCAATGGCGGCGCGCTGTTCTCGTTCAGCCTGCCGCTGAGCCCGCAAACCCAGACGGAAACGATCCATGGCTGAAGGCACGATCCATCTCGTCGATGACGACCCTGGCGTGCGTGACGCACTCGCCTTCCTGATGCGCTCGCGGGGCCTCCATGTGCGCGCCTTCGACGGCGGCCCGGCGCTGCTGGAGATGCTGGACCGCGAAGGGAATCCCAAAGGCGTGTTCCTGCTCGACGTGCGCATGGAGCCCATGAGCGGCACGCGCCTGCACGACGAACTGCTGGCGCGCCGGCTGAGGAACCCGGTGCTCTTCCTGACAGGCCATGGCGACATCCCCATGGTCGTCGAGGCGCTGAAGAAGGGCGCCTTCGACTTCCTGGAGAAGCCCTACAGCGACAACGCCTTGGCCGACCGTATCGAGCAGGCCCTGGCCGTGGACGCGGCCATGCAGGCCGAGGGCGCGCACGTGGCCGAGCGCAGCGCGCGGCTGGCCAGCCTGACCGAGCGCGAGCGCGAGGTCATGACGCGCGTGGCGGCAGGCAAGCTCAACAAGGTCATTGCCGACGAGCTGAACGTGTCGGTGCGGACCGTGGAAGTGCACCGGGCCAGGGTGTTTGCGAAGCTGGGCGTGCGGTCGGCGGCGGAGGTGGCGACCTTGCTGGCCGGGCGATAGGCGGCGCGGGGTTCAGCGCCGCGACCTCAGGAGGTCAACGCGCAGATTCGCAGCTGAAGTCAGGCCGCAGCCTTAGTTGCGCGTGAGGCCGCGACGCCTAGGGCCGCCTCGATGCCTTCCGGGGAGACCAAGCCATGGTATTGCCGCTGCAATTCCTCAAACACCGAGTGATTCACGTCCCCGACGAGGAGGCGTGACGCCGTCGCGAACACCGAGCGCCTTTCGCCATCGGGGCCGAGGAACTCATCCTCCGAGCCCTTCTTGACGGCCACGGCCATTCGCGAACGCAGCTCCGCCAGGTCGCGGTTGGACCAGTTGCTGACGATCGCCTCCAGTTGCGACAGCGCGGTCGCCACGATGTGCACGGGCATCTCCGAGAGGGCCGCTGCACCTTGCCGGGCCAGTTGGTGTTCCACGTAGCCCAGGTGCCGCATCACCCGCCGCGTCGACGGATGCTGGCCCAGCAATTCGGCGAGGGCCCGTGCCAGCGCCTCCGCTTCTGCGGCTGCCGATTTCGACAATGGCAGCTGGACCGGCGAGGCCGGCTGGCGGGGACGCCGGCGCGCGATCCGGCGCAGCGCGGCCCACAGCGCGGCAGTGAAATTCCGGCTCAGCGGGCCGCGACGCCGATCCGGCCGGCGGGAGGAGGAAGGTTTGGACATGGTTCCCTTTACTTCATGGGACGCACGACAAATTGGTCAGGCCGAATTCGATCATGCGGAGGGTGGCCTGACCAGAGAACTATTTAACGGTGACGGGCCGATGAAGCCGGCCGGCCACCGCCGGACGGCCGAAGGACAGGTAGCGCCGTGCTACCGCGAGGCACGGCGTCGCGATGCGGGGCGCTCACCGCGCCCGGGAGTGCCCAGGAACCGACAGTGCCCGGCTCCGCGCTGCGCGAAGCGCAGGGCGAAGACCTGCTGGAGAAGGAGCCGATGGATTTCGAGACTGCATCCGCTCTTGTGGAGGGGCTGAACCAGCTTGACGTCGAGCTTCGAGCCCTCTCAGCATCGACGGACTGGCCCAAGCGACTATCCCAGCTCAGGGGCAGGCCGCGCCTGCCGCTTGGGCGGATCAACGAGTGGCATCCGGGCCGGCTTGCCGTTGTAAATAGCAACTGCACCCTGGATCCGGGGGGCTGGCGCAGCTGCAGGCTTCATCGAAACTCCTGCGCGAAAGAGCCACGCCAGGGAGGGATCAGATGGCTATCGATTTCGCACTGCAGCGGCCCTGTACGGCCCGGCGGTACACGCCAGAGGTCAAGCTGCGGTCCATGGTCAGGCACCGCGGCATTGCGGAATTCGCGATCGCCCAGTTCCGCGAGAAATTTCCCCACGCCGACAGCGAGACGCTGACCAGCAAATGCACGGTCGAGATCACCGTCAAGAGCCCGGACGGGACGGCCAAGCAGACACAGGTGACGGTCGGGCAACTGCTGGACATGATTGCGCCGCTCAGCGAGCTGGATGGCGAATGCAAGGGTTGCCCGGCCAACCTGTCGGGCCGGGCCTTCGGCTGCATCGGCAAGGTGGACTACCCCATCCGCAAGGAGGCCGAGGACTGGCTGCTCGCGCGCCTGCCCGATGACGGCAAGGACGCCAACCTGGCCCTGCTTCTCAAATACCTCGCCGACCTCGGCATCGACGGCGCCCCCGTCGAGGCTCAGCGAGCCAAGCCGCGCGTGTTCGAACGCAAGGAGGCCGCCGTCAGGAAATGGGGCGGCTGGCTGGGCCCCAAGATGCAGATCACGTCCAGCCAGCTGCTGCAGATGCTGGCCTTCAGTGAGTCCATCGGCCCCGAGCAGGCCCAGCTCTACAGCCGGCTGCTCGGCTTGACCAAGCTGGGCTCGGAGCCGGGGGAAGCATCCGACGCGGTGGAGCAGTTCCGGGTCTTCCTGCGGGCGGTCAATCTGGCGGCGAGGTTGAATGCGAAGCTGGCTGTTGAAGCTTAGGGTTCCCGTTGAGCAAAGGCGGCTCCAGGCTGAGCTCGGTCGTTCGACCATGCCGCTCCCAGTGACTGCCGTTGCCAGGAGCGGTCGAACGACCTGGCCGGCAGCTTCGCCCCCGGAACCGGCCGTTGGGCCCGGCGTTCGCATTCGGACTGGTCGAGTGACCGCCATCTCGTCCCGCGACCGTCGCAGATCGACCTAAAGCGGAGTAGCACTAGGCAGATGGATCGATTCAAAGCTGGCGTTCAAGGTTCGAGCTGAGCGGGAGTCAGCGTCAGAGCGTCGGGCCCGACGGACGGAATATGTGCCAGCCCAGCCGGCGGGCTGGGCGACGTGCTGTTGGGCTATCCGCTTGAGCGAATATTTAAGCTGCGCCTTTGCGGCGGCCAACAGGCCGATTGATCGCTATTTTTGACGCCTGTTCATGAGTTGCTTCCCAGTCGATGCTGGGCGCCCTGGATTTGGCAGCTTCTTTTGGCATTGGAAACTCAAGGGCGTGCCATACATCTGCAAGCGGTAGGGAGCGCCAAATAGACAGGTAGCGATCAATCAGAAATACGCGCATCTCCCACTCGATACAGTCTAGGCGAAACCATATCTCACTCAACTTCCTGAGTTTGTCTGCCGAGAGTGGATTCGTGTCCTCGATTTCGAAGAGATAGACAACTTGAGAATCATCATCGATTAGGTACGCGTCTGGGATAATGCGATGTCGTAGAAGCAGAGGCCTAAGTTCCTCTGCGTCTAAGTTCCCGTTGACTCGTTTCATCGCGGCGCAAAGCGTTTTCGTGAACCCGCCGATCTTCATCCTGGGATCTAGCCCCAATAGCCACGCAGCGCCCAGCTTGCTGAACGTCAAGTTTGGATCGTCGAAAAGGTCCATCTGGCTCGATTGTGCAGCCGAACTATTGGTTTATCCAGCACGTTGTGCTGCAGAAATCCTGCGACTGCCGCTCAACAAGTCCATGTGAATAAATCTTTGAGCGGCAAAGACAATTTGCGCGTCATGCCGGTTGTCCCGCCATCAAATTGATGCGGAAGGCGGTATCCTTCGACGCGACTCTGCCAGCCGGTGGAACGCCGCGCAACGGTGGAATTTCCCGCTAGGGATCTATATGCCCAGGCAGCCCGCCGGCCGCCGGATGGCTGCCAGTGATAGACAACCGCTGCTGGCCGGAAGCGGCTTGCCAGCATGCACAAGCTGACCGGCAGCAACCGCTGCAGAGCCACCCCTCGCAACCGCAACGGCAGCTTCAGGCTGATCTGAGACATTGGCGCTTCAGTCCCTGGATGGCGGCAAGCGCCGACGCTGGTCACTACGCGACGCTGTTGGGGACCGGCGGCTCTACCAGCGGGACCGGTCACTCGACCGCCGGGGCAGTCCGCGCACCGGCTCGAACGACGATTTCAGCGCGCGGAACCGGTCGGATGACAACCTGTTGCAGCGTAGGCCCGTGCGTCGGGAGTGTCAGCGATGTGCCCTTAGCCAAAATTGGCCAAGCTACGGCAATTTGCTGGGAGCAAAATCTCCAAGTCCGTTCGGCAGCGCAACTGTGCTGAGGATGCTTGAATCAGCCTAGATGAAGTACAACGGTGCAGTGTTGCGACTTAGTCGTCGCCTCGACGCAAACCTGCGGTTCCATTTGATGAACGTACGGTTGGACGCTCCTCTTGAATACTTTTCAACTCCGGAGTTTTTATGTCTCGTGCTGTCCTTTGCTTTGAGGGTGCAAAAGATGCTGCGTTATATTTTGACCAAGTGCTACTGGCCGGACTGGATGAGCGAAATGAAGGAGGCTTATATTTAGGCAACGATGAAATCCCTCATGGCGCGCTCATTTCCATTGCAATGAATTTGCGGTGGAGAAAGAAGTGGGGATTTCATACCTATGGGTACGAGGAGCTTGATCAGCACTACGTCCCGGTGGTAAGTAGATCGCTCGAATTTTCAAAGGCATTGAGACGAGCGAATCGGGACTTGCTTGGTTATCCGGACTTCATTAAACCTGTCTCGATTGCAAGCTCATATCTAAGCAATGCGTACATCGAGGCACTAGGCCGGCCCCAAGATTTCCTGGCAGGTTATGCAGCTACTCTTGGGCTGCCACAGACAAGCCTGATGCTACCTAGTCAATCTTTCGGGGCGCTATCAGGCGGGAGCGACGAGCCGATAGTAACTTTTGCCAAACTGAAGCTCATTGATACTGACAAGGCCGCATGGGAACAAATTCTTGAATTGCGTAATGACGAGAATTCCCGGAGAAAGCTGCAGCGCTTGCGTGCATTTCTTGACTCAACGTACGCAAATAAATCGATTTCTTTCATTGAAGATGACATTTGCCGAAGACTCGATGACTATGACATGGCCAGAAAAAAGCATGGCTTTGAAGTGGTTGTTGGCAGTCTTTCTGCCATTGTAGACGCTAAGGCAATGCAGGCAACTGCTGCAGCTGGGATTTGCGCCGCTTTCCTTGTTGATGCAGAGGTCGCGCTGACAGCGACTTTTTTTGTTGAGTTAGCCCAATTTTCCTTGCATCTTGCACGGCGCAGCAAAGAGGGCTCAGATTGGTCTCAAACGCACGATCTTGCTTATATTTTTGAGGCCAAAAGAGCGATCGATTTTGATTCAAATACCTAGTTGCTTCTCTTTATTCTAAAACAATCAATTTGATCGACTATCAGAATCCCCTGATAGCTGCTAATCATCGACTCGTCAGACCTAACTCCAAGCGGCAGTCTTAAGAATAGGAATTTTTGGTGCAATTGGTCGAATTCGCACGGTGCTGTCGCTCGTCGTCGATAACGAGCTACTGATTTGGGTCGAGATCACCCATTTGGCCGGTCGCGCAGCAGACATTCGCGGCTGTGTGACGCGGCAAACGATGGGCAGACCGCCTGGACGGCTGCTTCACCCTCCGACAGCGTTCATCGCTGCTGGTGCGACGCCAGGCAAGCCGATGACGGCTTCATGTCCCTGACTGTGAAGCTGGCGACCTGCTGCGGAAGACTGCAATCGCTGCAATGCGGCGGTCCATTGCGAGCCGAATCCCGCTCAACCCATCGCCTCCAGATACGCAATCCGCCGAATCGGCGTGAACAACGCCCCTAACGCAACCACCCCCAGCAGGCACAACGCCGCCGCCGTGAACAGCTGCGTCACGTCCAGCACCCGCAGCGCCGCCCCGGCTGCCGCCGCAGCCAGCGGTGCCAGCCCCATGACGATGAACATGAACAGCGCCATCGAGCGGCCCAGCATCTCCGGCGGGATGCGCTTTTGCAGCCAGCTGTAGACCGCGACCTGCACAAAGCCGCCCAAGGCGCCGAGCGGCAACAGCAGCAACGCGCCCTGCCAGGCCGCATGCACATGGCCGAAGGCGAGGAAGACGCAGCCGGCGACGGTGTCGATCAGCAGCACCGTGCCGCCCAGCGTGCTCAATCGCCAGTGCGGTTTCAGCCCCGACACCGCCATGCCGGCCAGCGCGCCCAGGCCGTGCACGGCCAGCATTGCGCCCAAGCCCGCGGCGCCACCGGGCAGACGCTCGGCAGCCAGCACCGGCAACGCGACCTGGATGGGCCCGCCGACGAAGAAGGCGATGGCCGCGAAGTACATGAAGAGGGCACGCAGCTCGCGGTCCTGCCAGCAGCTCTTCAGCGACTCGGCAATGGCCGCGAAGACGGGTTGAGGCGGCCTGGACTCGGCCGGCGCCACCCGCACGCGCGACAGCGTCCAGGCCGAGATGGCAAAGCTCAGCGCATCGAAGCCAAAGGCCAGTGCCAGGCCGTGGCCGCTCAGCGCCGGTGCGCTGCCCGCCGTCACCAGCAGGCCGGCCAGCACCGGCCCGAGCAGCAGCACCAGCTGGCGCGCGCCCATCAGCACGCCGTTGGCCGGCTGGATCAGCGTGGCCGGCACGGTCTGCGGCAGGATGGTGCTGCCTGCCGGATAGCTGAAGGCAGTCGCCAGGCCGATGGCCAGCGTCAGGCCATAGACCCAGGGCAGCGTGACTGCGCCCGTGGCGGTCAGCGCGGCCAGCAGGCCGAGCAGCGCGAAGTTGATCCACTTGGTCAGCAGCAGCACGGCCTTGGGCGAGTGGCGGTCCACCAGCGCGCCGCCAACCAGGATGAAGATGGCGCGCGGCAGGCTGCCCAGGGCCAGCACGGTGCCCAGCACCAGCGGGTCGCGGCTCAGGCCCATGACGAGCCAGGGCAGGGCCAGCAGCGTGAACTGGTCGCCCAGCATGGACAGCAGGCCGCCGCCGATGATCCAGCGGAAATTGGCGTTGCGAAAGAGTTCGCGGCGCGGGTCGCTCATGACTGTTCCCCAAGGGGCAGTGTTTCTTTCGAGCGGCGCAGGTAGGCGATCAGTTCAGGCGTCACACCGGACTGGCGCGCCAGTTCGGGCTCGGCGGCATACATGCGCTGCATGGTGTCCTTCATGCCGGGCGCCACTTCCAGGAACTGCTTCTGCAGCGCCAGCCAGCGCCGCACCAGGGCCTGGACCTCGGGCGCTGCCGGGTCGAGGCCGGCGTCCATCGCCGCGCGAGCTTCCTTGATCAGCTGCGGCCATTCCAGCTCGACGGCGTCGCGCTCCGGCTCGGGGATGGCTTCCCATTGCCGGCGCATGGCGCGCAGCTGCTCCGGGCTGAACCAGCGCTCGTGCACGCGCCGGATGGCCATGGCGTCCAGCAGCACCTGCACCGCATCGCCGCCATCGCCCTGCAGTTCCAGCCGCTTGGCAGCATTGCGCAGCGTCAGCAGCAGGCTCTCCTGCGCCTGCAGCTGAGCCTCGACCTGTTCGATCTGGGCCTGCAGCACGTCAGCCAGCGGTTGCGGCGCCTCGCCGTCCAGCAGCGGCGCGATGGCCTTCAGCGACAGGCCGGCGTCGCGCAGCGCCAGCACCCGGTGCAGGCGCAGCACGTCGGCTTCGCCGTAGCGGCGGTAGCCAGCCTCACTGCGGCCCGAGGGGCGCAGCAAGCCGAGTTCTTCGTAATGGTGCAGGGTGCGCACCGTCAAGCCGGCCCGTTTGGCCAGCTCTCCCACCGTGTAGTCCATATCCAGGCTCGTGCATGAAACGGGCCGGATGATGAAGCCTCACGTGACGTGAGGGTCAAGCGCCGCGCCATCGCGAGGCGTGGTGTCGCGATGCGGGGCGCTCAGGCCCAGACCTGGGGCGAATACTGATTGAAGACGCCGTTTGACCGTGAAGTTCTTGGCATTTCGAGCTGGCATGGGGTTTGCACTATGGCTTGTGCCGAGGCGACTGGCCTCGGGGAACCTAAGGAGTACCTCACCATGAAGACCTGGACGAATCTGCGACCCCTCACCCTGTCGGCCGCTCTGCTCGCAACCATGACGCTGATCGCGCCCGCGAGTGCCCAGGAACCCACCGTCCCCGCCATGACCGGCCGCGCCATGCTGCGCGACGCACGAGGCGAATTTCTGCTGGACGATGGCCGCACGCTGAAGGTCCATGTCGGCGTGCGCAGTCTGGGCGTCAGCCTCGACGAGAGCCCGCTGGAGACCTGGCGCGCCGAGAACACCGAGCTGCTCGTCAGCCCCGACGGCTTGCGTCGCGTGCGCCTGTTCCGCAACGTCGACGGCAGCGTCGATCGCATCGCATTCGAGACCGACCGGATGCGCTGAGACGGCAAGTTATCCCAAGCCGGCGCGCGCTCGCGGAGTGCGCCGGCTTCGGCGGCATCTCTTCTCCATTCAGCGACGAGGCTGGCCGTCCATCCACGCGGCGCGGATCTCGCGCCCGCAGTTCACCGAAGCCACCGCCGGCTTGTCGCTGGGGTCGTCGCCCAGGGCGCCACGGCGCTGCTCGCGAGCGACGATGCCGTAGAAGCGCTGGTCGGCGCTGATCCACGGATAGAAGCCGAAGGCGCCCGGGCTGCTGAAGGCACCGTCACCGACCTGCGGGTCGTCCTCCACCCAGTGGCCGAGGCTGTAGTGCCAGCTCTCCGTCGCAGGGATGGGCGTCTTCACGGCATCGCTCGGGCAGACCTGTGGGTTGGTGCAGACGGCCTCCTTGCCCAGCAAGCGGCCGAGTTGCAGCTGGCCGCCCAGCAGGGCGCGCAGCAGGCGGCTGTAGTCGGCCGCGCTGGTCTGGCCGCCGCCGGCCGGCATGGCCTGGCTGTAGCTGAAGGACCAGTCTGTGCCGAGCGTGGGTGCGAGCGACTGCCGCACCGCGAGGGCCAGACCCTCCGGGCCCAGCGAGCCCAGGCCCATCAGGATGGCGTGCTGCTGCATGTGGCCGCCGTTGTAGTCGAAGCGGTTTTCGGTGGCCGGATTGAGGCGACCGCGGCCGTTGATGAGGCTTTGCTGGCAGGCCGCCACGCTCTGGTTCTGGCGGCACACGTGGTAGTAGGTGTAGCCGGACTGGAAGTGCAGGAACTTGACGTCCTCGGCACTGAGCTGGCCCTGGCGGCGCTCGGCCACGAAGGCGGCGTAGACCCATTTGGAGGCAGACGCGATGGCCATCTCGGTGTGGCGCTCGGGGCCGTTTTCGCCGGCCTTGCCGCCGGCCAGCGGCTGGGTGGCGTTGCCGATCTCCCAATAGAAGGGCTGGGCGGCCACGCAGGCCGCGGACTTCTCGGCCGTCAACCGTGCGGCGCCGGCGCGCTGCAGTGGCGTTGGTTCGGCTTGAGCAATGAGCGGGGCGGCAATCAGCAGGGTGAGCAGGGTGAAGGCGGCGTGGCGCATGGCGATCTCCGTTTGAGGTGGGGCCATGCTGCCCAGCCGTGGCCACGCAAAGGTTGCCGCGCGGGTTGCAGTGCTTGCAGGGCCTGACGGCGGGCGCGGCTTGCAACGGTTTGTCATTGTTTTCCGGCAAGGTGGGGCGCGGGCTTCTCCCTAACATCCCCCTATGAGCCGCATCCTGATCGCCGACGACGAGGCCGAGTTGCGCGGCCTGCTGCAGCGCTACCTGACCGAGCAGGGGCACAGCGTGCGCGCCGTGCCCGATGCCGCCACCGCCGCGCAGCTGCTGGCGCGCGAACGCTTCGACGTGCTGGTGCTGGATTTGATGATGCCGGGCGAGGACGGCCTGTCGCTGTGCCGCCGCTTGCGCGGCCAGGGCGAGACCATTCCCATCCTGATGCTGACGGCGCGCGGTGACCTCGTCGACCGCGTGCTGGGCCTGGAGATGGGCGCCGACGACTACCTGGCCAAGCCCTTCGCCCCGCGTGAGCTGCTGGCGCGCATCCAGGCGATGGTGCGTCGCCAGCAGCAGCTCGGTGCCCACCTCGGCCCTGCGGGCGAGGAAGCGGTGCGCTTCGGTGACTTCACCCTCTACCCCACGCAGCGCCGGCTGGAGCGCGCTGGCGCGGCGGTGGAGATCAGCACCGTGGAGTTCCAGCTGCTGCGCGCGCTGGCCAGCCAGCCCAACCGGCCGCTGGGCCGCGAGAAGCTGCTGGCCCTGGCGCATGGCGACGAGCACGGCGTCAGCGACCGCAGCCTGGACGTGCAGGTCATGCGGCTGCGCCGCCTTGTCGAAGCCGACCCGAGCACACCGCGCCACATCCAGACTGTGTGGGGCCTGGGCTACGTCTTTATTCCTGAGCCGGGCGCGCGATGAAGTTCGGCCTGTCCACGCTGTTCGGCCGCAACCTGTGGCTCATCGTCTGCCTGATCGTGCTGGGCCAGTTGGTCAATGCGCTTGCTTATGCGCAGTTCGTCGCCCGGCCGCGCCTGCAGCAGTCGGCCGAGGCGACCGCGCGCAGCCTGCAGGCCGTCGCCGAAGGCATGCGCCTGTTGCCCGAGGCCGAGCGCGCCGGCTTCGTGGATCGCTTCAATGCGCGCGCCGGCTCGGGCCAGCAGCAGCGCTTGCTCGACCGGCCGACCTGGGTGGAGCGCGGCTTCCTGGCCGAACTGGCGATGCAACTGGGCCTGGAGCGCGGCGAGCTGCCGTGGCGGCGCGAAGCCAACGGCCTCATCGCGGTGCAACTGCCTGGCGCGCCGGCCTGGCTGGTGCTGCCTGCCGTGCAGCCGGCCCACCATTTCGCGCGCACCTGGCTGATCGCCAGCGGCGTCAGCGCCGTGCTGGCCTTGCTCGGCGCCTGGTTGATCCAGCGCCGCATCAACCGCCCGCTGGCCCGCCTCGTCGACGCGGCCCGGGCGGTCGGTGCCGGCCAGCGCCGCTTGCTGCTGCCCACTGACGGCCCGGCCGAGACCGCGGCGCTGGCGCGCGGCTTCAACGACATGGCCGAGGCCCTGGCGCGCGACGAGGAGGAGCGATTGCTGATGCTGGCCGGTTTGTCGCATGACCTGCGCACGCCGCTGGCAAAGATTCGCCTCGCTAGCGAGTTGCTGCGTGGTTCTTTCGATCGGGCGGGCCAAGGGGACAGGGAATTGCTCGACACGCTGGACCGCAGCCTCCACGGCCTGGACGGGCTGCTGACCCAGTTCCTCGACTACGCGCGCGCCGCCCACCCCGCCGAGCAGGAGCTGCCGGCCGTGGACGTCGAGCTGCGCGAATTCCTGGCCGAGACGCTGGCCCTGGCGCCGGGCCTGCCGCAACCGCTGCTGGCCAACGGGCAGGCAGTGCATCGGCGCGCACGGCCGCAGGCGTTGCGCCGCCTCGTCCTCAACCTCATCGCCAATGCGCAGAACCATGGCGCGCCACCCATCGAGCTGGCCTGCGGTGAATACGCCGGTGCCGCCTGGATCGAGGTGCGCGACCGCGGCCCGGGCATCGCGCCGGCCCGGGTCGACGATCTCAAGCGCCCCTTTCAGCGCGGCGACACGGCGCGCGGCGGCAAGCCCGGCTCGGGCCTGGGCCTGGCCATCGTCGAGCGCATCGCGCGGGCCGAGGGCGCCGAGCTCAGGTTGATGCCACGCGATGGTGGCGGCCTCATTGCCCGTGTCAGCTGGTCTGGATCGTGACGAAGCAGTATTCGAGCAGTCGCCAGTGCTGAGTTCAGCTCGCGTTGATCGTCACCGTCACGTTGCCCGTGCTCGTCTGGCCGAGGTTGTCCTTCAGCGTGATGACGAGGTTGGTGCGGCCGGCTACCGGGTTGGCCCAGTTCAGGGCGAGGCCGCTGCTGGTGGCCGAGAAGCTCATGCCGCTGGCGGCGCCGCTGATGCTGATGCTCAGCGAGCTCGCGCCCGGCGCCGAGTAGCCGATGGTGGCGGCGAGAGCCTTGCCGGCCGTGCCGCTCAGGCTGGTGGTCGTCAGCGTGGGGCCGCTGCTGGTCGTCGGCGTGGGGGTGGTCGTCGAGGTCGTGACGCTGGCGCCGCTGAGGCTGATCAGCAGGGCGCTGACGTTGGGCGTGCCCCAGCCGGTGGGCGTGTCATAGCCGGCCTTGGCGGCGCAGCTCGTGCATGTGCCGTTGCTGCCGCTGGCCACGTCCTTGAAGGCGGCGGCGTACTGCGTCGGCACGGCGCCGATCTGCTGGTAGAGGGCGGCATGAGGCTGGCCGAGCAGGGCCTTGCTGGCGGCGGCGCGCATCGCGTTGGCCACGGCCAGCAGGCCGGCCCATTGCGGCGTGGCCAGGCTGGTGCCACCGGCGCTGACCCAGCGCGTCGTCGTCGTGCCCTGTGCAATCAGCGCCACGTACTGGCCGGAGTTGGGGTCGGCGTTGAAGGCGACGTCGGCGACGGCGCGCTTGGCGTAGCCGCCGATGGTGCCGCTCTGGTAGCTGGGCAGGGCCACATAGGCGCTGGTGCCGCCGCCGGTGCCGGTCCAGGTGGTTTCGCTGCGCGCACCGCTGCTGTAGCTCAGCGTGGTGCCGCCGACGGCCACGACGCGGGTCGACACCGAAGGCCAGGACACGGCCGCGCCGTTGTCACCGGTGGCGGCCAGGTAACTCATGCCGGCGGTGGTGAAGGCGCTGTCATAGCTCGACGTCCAGCTGCCCTCGGCGGCGCCGAAGCTCATGGACACGACGCCAGCGCCCATCTTGTTGGCCAGGGCCACGGCCTTGGACAGGCTGCCGACGCCGGCGTCCGGCGCTTCGATGAGGACGAGGCGCGCCAGCGGTGCCGTCGCGTGGGCCCATTGCACGTCCAGCGCGATCTCGGTGGCCCAGCCGCTGTCATAGGCGGGCGCCGTGGCGGTCAGGGCGCCGGCGGTCGTGCTGTAGGCAATGACCAGCTCGCAGCTGGACGCGGAGGCTTTGGCCAGCGGCAGGCTGGCGTTGGCCGCCAGGGTGCGCGAGCTGCAGGTCGGCAGCGCGAACTTGGTGTTGAAGGCGGCCAGTTCGGCGGCGATGTTGGGGTCGTGCTTGGCGTTGACGATGTAGATGGTCTGGCCGGCGCCGAGCTGGGCGGCCTGGGCTGCGGTCAGGCCGGCGGTGCTGGCGGGCAGGGCCGGCTGCGCGTAGGCGGCGCGGATCTGTGCCGGCGTATAGGTCGTCACCGCAGTGGACGTCGCCATCGGGGCGGCTTCGCCTGCACCCGCCGCGAAGGCGCGAGGCCGCATGGCGTCGTCCAGGCGGTCGCGCGTCAGGCCTTGGGTGGCGACGCCGGCCAGGGCGTGGCTGCGGTGGGGTGCGGCACCGTTGTCGGGTTCTTCGAGATCGACGGCGGCGGTGTGGAAGCTGGGCTGAGCCTCGACGCTGGCGGCGGCGCCATCGGCAAGATCAACGGTCAGGTTGATGACCGAGGCCGCCTCGCTGACCTGGACGGTCGGGCTGTCGCTGCTGCCACCGCCACAAGCGGTCAGCGCCGCGGCGGTCAGCAGGCTGAAGGTCCAGGAAGTCCAGGAGACAGGGCGGGTACTGCGCATGGCCGGGTTCTCGTACGAAGGAGGGCCACGCCGATCAAGACCTGCCGGTCTTGGCGGCCCCGCTGCCGTGGCGCTTGCGCGCTGTAGGCCGGTGGCTTTGCGTCCCCGCCTTTCGACGGGTTTGCCCTCTGGGTTGTGAAACAGGTTCAGTCTAGGCGCCGGGGTGCCGAGATACGGGGCCCGACAAAGGCGCTGCGTGACTTCTGACTCGGCGGGCAGCGCGAGCTTTCGATGCCGCCAGTCTGCGTTTCGTGAGTTACTGCCCTGTGGTTGCTTTGTGTCACGCAGGACACAAAAGCTCAGGCGGGCTGCGGCGGGTGCAGCGGGATCCAGACCGTGAAGCGCGTGCCGACGCCGGGTTGGGAATCCACTTCGATGCGGCCGCCGTGCTTTTGCACGATGGAAAAAGACAGGGACAGGCCCAGGCCCGTCCCTTGGCCGACGGGTTTGGTCGTGAAGAAGGGCTCGAAGATGCGCCGCTTGACCTCCTCGCTCATGCCGCTGCCCGTGTCTGCGATCTCGATGCGAACCCAGCCATCCTCGGCGCGCGTGGTCAGCGTGATCGTGCCGCGCTCCTTGATGGCATGGGCCGCATTGACGATCAGATTCATGAAGACCTGGTTGAGCTGCGCGGCGATGCAGTGCACCGGGGGCAGCACGGCATAGTCCTTGCGAACCTCGGCCTTGTACTTGACCTCGTTCATGACGACGTTGAGCGTCGAGTCCAGCCCGGCATTGAGGTCGGCGTCCTGCCAATCGGCATGGTCGACGCGCGAGAAGTCCTTGAGGTCCTGCACGATCTTCTTGACCCGCGACAGCCCCTCCTCGCTCTCGTCGAGCAACTGGGGCAGGTCCTCCTGCACGAAGCTCAGGTCGACGGCGGCATCCACCCGGTCCAGCTCTTCTCGCACATCGCCAGGCAGCGCGTCGGCCGGCGTCTTCCTCAGCAGTGCGAGCAACGCGAAGACAGGTTGGACATAGCCGCGCAGCGAGCCGAGGT
Source organism: Roseateles sp. P5_E4 (assembly GCF_054049255.1). Classification (NCBI taxonomy): domain Bacteria; kingdom Pseudomonadati; phylum Pseudomonadota; class Betaproteobacteria; order Burkholderiales; family Sphaerotilaceae; genus Roseateles; species Roseateles sp. P5_E4. The sequence continues at coordinate 536,138 of NZ_JBFUMS010000002.1, forward strand.
TGGAGCTGACAAAGCCGATCGGGTTGTTGATTTCGTGGGCGACACCGGCGGCGAGCTGGCCGATGGAGGCCATCTTCTCGGCCTGCAGCAGCTGGTTCTGCGCTTCCTCAAGCCGGTTGTTGGTCTGCTTGATGCGCTCGTAGTTGAGCTCCAGCTCACGCTGCACGCGGCGCACCTCCGTGCGGTCCTGCAGCAGCCACCAGGTGCCCGCTGTCGGCTCCTCGGGATTGGACACGTAGGCAATGATCTGCACCCACAGCGTGTTGCCGGCCAGCGTGCAGACCTCCATCTCGTGCAGCAGCGAGCCGCCCCGCGACAGCACCGGGATGGCGATCTGGCTCAGCGCTTCGAAGTCTTCATCGCTCTTGAACAGGCGGCGCGTCGGCAGCCCATGGGGCGGGACGTCACCGAGTTCGAACATCTCGATGAACTTCTTGTTGCCGCGCTGGATCTGCTGATTGGCCGTCGCGATGATGCCTACCGACGCGTTCTCAAGAAAGGCTTCGAGTTCATGGTGGGTGCTCAGCAACTCGGCCGTGCGGTCCGCGATCATGTTCTCGAGTTCGTTGCGATGGCGGCGGAGTTCGTCCTCGGCCTGGCGCCGTCGCGTGATGTCCTGGAGTGTCTCGATGGCGCCGACGACTTCCCCGTGGGCATCGACCAGCGGGGCGGCCGTGAAGTAGAGCCAGCGCCCCTCCCGGCCGAAATTGGGGAAATAGCCCTCGACCTCGTAGGCGTTGGCGATGTGCGGCGAGGGTTGGCAGTGCCGGCCGTACAGGCGCTGGCGCTCCTGCTCGACATTGCCGTCCAGGATCAGGTCGACCAGCAGCGGCCTGGCTTCGGGGTAGAAGGCGCGCCAGGTGTCGTCGCGGCCCAGCATCTCGGAGGCGTCGCGGCCGGTGAGCTGGGCACAGGAGGCGTTCCAGTGCGTGACGCGGTGAGACTTGTCGATCACGAGCGTGGCCACCGGGTTGTTCTCGAGGATCTGGTAGAGCACGCGGCCGATGTCCAGCAGGCTGGTCTGCACGTGGCGGATGTCGCTGAGGTCCTGCCCGGTCAGCACCGCACAGGGTTGGCCGTCGAGCATGACGCGATGCGCCTTGACTTCCAGCACGCGCAGCGAGCCGCTGCCCGTCAGCGCCTCGATCTCGATCGCGGGCAGCTCGCCTTCCTCGGCCAGCGCCCGCTGGCCATAGCGCTGCAACTCATCGGCGAACTCGGGCGCTGCCCAGCCGTGCGGCGGCATCTGCTGCAGCGCCTCCAGCCCATAGCCCAGCAGGCGTTCCATCGCCGCGTTGGCGAACAGGATGCGGTCCGATCCATGCACCAGGACCGACGCACTGACGGCCTGCAGCGCGAGGCTGAAGTCGACCGTCAGTGCGGTCACCACTTCACCTCTTCATCCGGGTCCTCCAGGATGAACGAGCCGTCGCTGCCCCATTTCACATGGGTGATGCCGGGTTCGAGCCGCTCCAGGCGGCGCAGCTCCGCCTCTTGGGCGGTGAGCACGCCCATCTGCTGGCGCACCTGGTCAGCCAGGCGCTGGTTCTCCATCATCAGCTCGCGGATGCGCAACACCTGGCGCACGGCGCTGAGCAGGTCGAAGTCGGCCCAGGGCTTGGAGATGAAACGGGCGATCTCGGCCTCGTTGATGGCCGCCACCAGCGCGTTCAGGTCGGCATAGCCGGACAGGATGATGCGCCCGCAGTCGGGCTGCACCTGACGCAGTTCGCGCAGGAATTCCACGCCGGTCATGCCCGGCATGCGCTGATCGGAGATGGCCAGTGCGAAAGCGCACTCGCGCGCCCGCGCCAGAGCCACGGCGCCGTCGGTGAAGCTTTCAACGTCATAGCGCGCGCCGCCGGTGTCCTTCAGCCCGTTGCGCAGCAGGCGCTGCAGCGCGCTGAGGATGTGAGGCTCGTCGTCGACGAGCAGGATGCGTTCGCTCACGTCGCACCTCCTTCAGGCAGCTTCACGAAGACATGCAGCTTTGCGCCTTCACGGCCGGCGAATTCGCGCAGCTGCCTGACGACCCGGTTGTCGAAGACGAAACCCGCCGCCAGCAGCAGCGTGCCCTGCGGCGACAGCAGGTCGCGGGACAGCACCATGCCCGGCATCACTTCGTGAGGCTGCAGCTCCCGGTCACGCGGCTTCTCGGAGGGCTCGTCCTTGAGCGCCAGCTCGAAGGCCTCGACAACAGCCTTCTCGTAACGCGTGCCGGCACCGCCGAGGATCAGCGAATGCGCCTCGGCCGCCGAATGGCGCTTCAGCGACAGCCGGCCGGACTGTGCGGCGTAGTAGTCGCAAGCCACGCTCACCACCTGCGCGCCGAGCGGCACCTCGTCGCCGCTCAGCGCATCGGGGTAGCCCTTGCCGTCGATGCGTTCGTGGTGCGACCGCACCAGGCGCGCCACGCGTTGCAGCCGCCCGAGCGGCAGCAGCGCCGCCTCGCCATTGAGCGGGTAGCGACGGTACAGGGCGAGCTCATCGCTGGACATGGCCGAGAGCGGCTTGCGCAGCATCGTGTCCGGAAGGCCGATCTTGCCGACCTCATGCAGCAGGCCGGTGATGTAGATGTCTTCCTCTGCCGCTGCACCCAGGTTGAGCCGCCGCGCCGTGCGGCGAGCCAGGTCGGCCACCTCGCGTGAATAGCCCGCCATGCCACCACCACGCAGCTCGATCAGACCTGAGAACACGTTGATCGACAGCAGGAAGTTCTCCTGCAACTGCGCGAACGAGGTCTCCAGCATGGCGTTGACCTGTTCCAGCTCGCTGGTCCGCGCCTTGACCCGCGCCGCCAGGTCGGTGTTCAAGGCCTGCAGTTCGTCGTTCTGCCTTTGAGTCAGCAGCTGCAGCGCGCGGTTTTCCTTCTCCAGCCGGCGGCGCTCCAGGCCGTCCTGCACGCACATCACCAGCTCGCGGTCGTCCCAAGGCTTGGCGATATAGCGGTGGATCTGCCCGCGGTTGATGGCTGCGACGGTCGAGCCGATATCGGCATAACCCGTCAACAGGATGCGCCCGACGGTCGGCCAGCGCTGGTGGACCTGTTCGAGCAGCGCCGCGCCGTCCATCTCCGGCATGCGCATGTCGGACACGACGAGATCGACCGGCTCGGTCTCGAGCATGGCCAGTCCGGCCTTGGCGCTTTCGGCCAGCAACACCCGGTAACCCTGGGGCCGGAACAGCCGTCGCAGCGCACTGAGGATCGACACCTCGTCATCGACGAACAGCACGACCGGAGGGTCGGCAACTTTTGCATCCATCAAATCGCTCCCGCTGGCGGATGCGTCGCGCCATCGCCGTCCGTGGCGAGCGCGCCAGGGACGACCGCCGCTTTACTGGGAGTTTAGGCAGGTCGGCCCGGCGATGCTTGACAAGTTGTTCGCAAAATGTGGCGGGTCGTCGCGGTCCCGGCAGGTCAGGCGGGTGCAATCTCCACGGCGATGCCGCTCAGCACTGCATTGCCGCTCAAAGGGTCCCGTGCCGCGTCGTCCAGCAGCTCGTTCATGTTGACGCCCGGCCGCTCGCGCGCCACGCCGAGCTGCACGCCGTCCAGGTCATGCCCCCAGCCATGCGGCAGGCTGACCACGCCGGGGCTCATGTCGGCGCTGCGCTCGACGCGCGCGATCAGCTCACCGACCGCGCTTTTGATCCGGGCAAACTCGGCCAGGCCCAGGCGATCCGCGTCACCCGGGTTGACCAGCAGCGTGCAGCGGTCCGGCCCCTTGGCCAGCACCGGCAGGTTGTGCATCCAGCTGTTGCCCGAGCGCGTGTCGCGCCGGCCGATGAGGCTGAACTCGGGCGCGGCCTCGGTCTTCACTTCTGCCAGGTCGGCCAGCACCGAGGGCGGCGCGAGCTCGATCCTGCCGCTGGGCGTGCGCAGGACCTCGGGAATGCGGGCGGTGAGCGCACCGAGGTCGATGCCACCGCCTTCGACGGTGCTTGCCGCTTTGACCTTGGCGAGGTTGATGCCGTCGGGCTTGCGGCCGAACTGGTCGCCATAGGGGCCGACGCGCAGCTGCAGGTCGATCAAGCGCTCGGGGCCGCGCCAGGGTCGCAGCGCGGCGAGGATGGCCGGTGTGTTGTCACCGGCAAAGCGCTTCACGTCGGCCTCGATGGCGTCGTCGTCGAGCTGGGCCACGTCGACTTCCAGGCCGCGGCCTTCGAGCAGGGCACACAGGCGCAGGATGGTCTGCCACTCCTGCGGCGTGCCGGCCGGCGCGTCGAACACCGGGCCGGAGAAGCGCGCATGGTTGCGATGGCTGAGCTGTGGGAAGGCGACGTCGAAGTGCAGGTCCTCCAGCGGCGACAGGCCGGGCAGGATGACGTCGGCATGGCGGCTGGTCTCGTTGACGTAGATGTCCAGGCTGAGCATGAAGTCCAGCTTCTCCAGCGCTTTGGCGATGCGCGGGCCGCCGGGGGCCGACAGCACCGGATTGCTCGCGATGCTGATCAGCGCCTTGATCTGGCCCTCGCCGGCGATCTCCATCTCTTCGGCCATGACGGTGATCGGCAGCTCGCCGAAGACCTCAGGCGCGCCGGACACGCGGCTATGGCGCCGGCCGGTCGTGATGCCCTTGCCACTGCCGGGCTTGCCCTGGGTATTGGACGCGAAGGCGGCAGCCTTGGCGAACATCGCACCGCCTTCGCGGTCGAGATTGCCGGTCAGCGCATTGATGAGGTCGACCAGCCAGGAGTTGACCGTGCCGAAGCGCGTCGTGCAGGTGCCGATGCGGCCATAGACGGCGGCGCGCGGCGCGCTGGCGATCTCGCGGGCGATGCGACGCTGGACCTCGGCCGGGATGCCGCAGCCGGCGGCAGTGACCTCGGGTGCGAAGGGCAGCAGGGCGGCGCGTACTTCGTCCAGACCGTTGATGTGATCGGCCAGCCGACCGAGCTTCAACAGGCCCTCGTCGAACAGCGTGTGGGCGATGCCGGCCAGCAGCAGCGCATCGCCGCCGGGCCGGATGGCCAGATGCTCGTCGGCCGCCGCGGCCGTCTCGCTGCGGCGCGGGTCGACGACGACGATGCGGCCGCCGCGCGCGCGCATGGCCTTGGCCTTGCCGCGGTAGTCCGGCACCGTCCACAGGCTGCCGTTGCTGATCATCGGGTTGCCGCCGAGGATGAGCAGGTAGTCGCAGCGCTCGATGTCGGGCAGGGGAATGGACAGCCAGTGGCCGAACATCAGGCCGGCGCTGAGCTGCTTGGGCATCTGGTCCAGCGTCGATGCGCTGAAGGCATTGCGGGTGCCCAGTGCCCGCACCAGGCGCGGCGTGTAGGCCAGCAGGCTGACCTTGTGCGCGGCCGGGTTGCCGATGGTCAGGGCCACCGAATCCGGGCCGTGCTCACGCCAGATCGGCAGCAGGCGTTTTTCGATCTCGGCAAAGGCCTCGTCCCAGCTCGCCGGCACAAACTTGCCGTCGCGCTTGATCAGCGGCGTGCGCAGGCGGTCGGGGTCCTCGTGCAGGTCCTTCAGGCTCACGCCCTTGGGGCAGAGATAGCCGTGACTGAAGACGTCGTTGTCGGCGCCGCGGATGCTGATGACCTTGGCACCTTCGGTTTTCACTTCCAGCCCGCAGCAGGCCTCGCACAGCGGGCAGATGCGGTAATGGCTTTCGGACATGGCACGTCTCCTGATCGATCTTTCGAACGATTGTGCGACGCCGAGCTTGAGGCCCGCGTCAACCGGGCGACATGACCCGAGAGGTCATTGACCTCGCTTCATGATGCCGGCCAGACGATCTTGCGCCCGTCACTGCACCGCAGCGTGTAGACGCCGGCATCGACCCCGGCCCGCAGTTCCCGGATGTCCGGGTGCCCGCATGATCGCGGGGTGTCTATGGCGGTGACGCCGACCCAGACGTCACGGCCGCTGGCCTTGGCGACGTACAGGCATTGGTCGGCCAGCGCCACGGTGTCGTTCCAGTCTGCCGGCGCGGCGCCCTGGGCATCCGGTTGCAGGGGGTGGCAGGCGTAGCCGATGGAGCAGGTCTTGCGCAGCACCTGGCCGTCGTCCAGCACGAAGTTGTGGGCGGCGATGCTGGCGCGCAGCCGCTCGGCCAGCACGTGGATCTCGCCAGCGTTGGCCTGGCGGGCGAAGACGAGGAACTCCTCGCCACCCCAGCGCACGAGGGTGTCGGACTCGCGCAGCTGTCGTTGCAGCACGGCGGCGCATTGCCTGAGCACCGCGTCGCCGGCCGCGTGCCCGTGCACGTCGTTGACGGCCTTGAAGTGGTCGATGTCGATCATCATGAAGACGATGTCGGTGTTGGCCGGCCCGACGCCAGCGCCAGCGTTGGCACGCAGGCGCCGTGCTCGCGCCATGTCCTCCTGCACGTTGCTCACCAGGTGGCGGCGGTTGCGCAGGCCGGTCAGGGGGTCCGAGAACGCCATGTCGCGCATCGCCTGGTAGGCCCGCTTGACGTGATGGCGGCTGACGGCCGCGACGATGGCCGCCACCAGCCCGGCCACGGCGGCCAGCGCCAGCAGCCAGTGGAAGCGTTGCTGATACTGCTGCTCATGCTCCAGCGCTTGGATCTGACGCTGGCGCTTGTCGGCCTCATAGGCTGCCTGCGCCTGGGCGATGCGCTTGTGGTCGGCCGCCTTGCGCACATCGTCGCTCAGGCGCTTGAACTGCATCGCCGCCTCGTAGGCCTGCGGGTAGTCGTGGGCGAAGGCCAGCTCCTCGGCCAGCAGGCCCTGGACGTCAGCGGCGTTGGCGGCCATGCCGGGTGTCGCGGTGAAGGCGGCGATGGCCTTGCGTATCCAATCGAGGCCGCCGGGCCGCCCCAGCCGGTTCAGGGCAATGCCCTTGTTGACCCAGCAGATCCAAAGTGACTCCTTGTCGCCGCTGCGCTCCACGAGGGGCATGGCTTCCTCGGCATAGCTCAGCGCGGCGCGGTAGTCCTTCTTCTGCAGGGCGACGTCGGCCAGGTTGGTCGCTGCGACGGCGAGGTTGTAGTTCCTCAATTCGTCCCGCGCGGTGGCCCGGGCCTTGAGCAGCGCTTCGTGCTGTTCGTCGGGGCGCCCGAGCAGGCCGAGAAAATAACCCTTGCGCAGGTAGTAGCTGGACAGGGCGGAGCGATCCCCTGCGGCCTCAGAGACGTCGATGGCCCGTTGCACCGTGCGCAACGCTTCGTCGACGCGACCGGAACGCGAATGCACGAGGGCCATGTAAGTCAGCGCCTGCGCGAACTCGTAGACGGCGTCGGGGCGCTCATCGAGGATGCGCAAGGCCTGTGTCAGCAGTTCCGTGGCCTCGGGCAGCCGGCCGACGCCAAACGTGGCGATGCCGGCAAGCCGCCAGATGTCCGCCGCGATCAGTCGCGCGTCGGCATTCGCTGCGTCCCTCGCCAGCGCTGGCAGCTGGGGCGCGATGCTCTGGTAGCGCTTGAGCACGTCGTCGTGGCGGTGCGCATCCACCAGCGCCATCATCTCCAACCGGTCGAAATGCAGCCGTTCCTGCTCGTCGCGAGCTTCCCGCCGGCCGATGCCGGCCTGGGCGACGGCCTCCTCCGTCCGGTCCAGGCGGTCCAGGTCGCGCACCAGGCGCGTACGCAGCCAGCGGCGATCCTCGGGCGCCAACCCGGCTGCTGCGAGCGCCTGTTGGGCCAGTTCGATCGAAGCGGCAGGCCGCCGGCGGTCGTCCGAGGCGATCCTGGCCTTCAGCTCGGCGATGTCCAGGGCGGGCGCCCGGGCGCCGGGAGCGGAGGCCGCACTTGTCGCCGCAGCCGCCTGAGCCTGGCCGGCGACCGGCGTGCCGAAGGCTGCGCATCCGGCCAACAGGGCGGCCGCCAGCCGCGCAGCGGGTCGCATGGCAGTCCTTCCGATGCGAGACCGGTCCGTTCGAATATTTCTTTGCGCCATAGTCGGCGAATGCGCGCCCTCGATGCCGGGGCAGCTCCGCTGGCCAAGTCTATGGTGGTCTCCGCTGCCGCGCACCGCTGCCGTTGCCTTTGGAAAAACGGATGCGTGCAGCTTTCCTCGCTCGGGGTGCTCCTGAGCTACCAGTTGCCGATGCTCGGGTTCACATAGCTGAACTCGTTGGGCACGCCGGTATCGAAGTTGGTGTACGAGAAGGACATGCTCATCTCCAGTGACGACACCTGGTGCCACCACCCCAGCGGCAGGAAGAGGGTGTCGCCGGGCTCCAGCACCGTCTCCAGCACGACGGCCTCGCGCAGCCGTGGGTAGCGGGCGTAGTCGGGGGCGTCGAGGTCGATGGGGCTGTAGACGCCCATGCGGTTGTAGAGCAGCGGCGTCTGCAGCGGCGACACGAAGCGCCAGCGCTTGCGGCCGACGACCTGGGTGTGGAAGAGCATCAGCGTGTCGTGATGCAGCGGCGTGCGCGTGCCCGCCGGGCCGAACCAGAAGGACGCGGCCGTATGCAGCAGGGCCGGGTCGCAGATGGGCGGCATGCGGCCGATGTCCTGCAGCAGTGGCATGAACTCGGGCCGGCGCAGCATCTCGTCGTTGGCCGTCAGGTAGTGGTCGTTGGTGGCGCCGCCGCTGACGACCAGGTCGGCGAACTCTGACACCTTCATGCGCTGGCGCAGCTTTTCCTTGTTCTGCTCGAACAGCGTGTCGGTGTTGCGGCCCACCTGCACGTCGACCTCCAGATGGCCGAAGCGCTTGCTCAGGTCGGCCGGCGACCAGCGCTTCATGGCCGGCCAGTCCTCGGCGATGTCCGTCAGCACGACGGGCCGGCAGCCGTAGACATAGCGCTGCAGGAATTCGTCGCGCCCGACGCCGCGGCGCTTCTCGACGACGGCGTAGTTGGGGTCTTGCTGCCAGACCTTCTGCAGATTGCCGCAGACCGACTCCAGCTTGCGCAGCATCTGCTGGTGGCGGCGCGCGGCCTGGAAGACCGGGTCCTGGTCGATCTGGCCTATGGCGGCGGCGGCCGTCTCGGTGTCCTGGCCGGCCGTGACCATGGTGTCCAGCATGGAGTTGGGCGCGCAGTCCCAGAGCCGGTTGTCGGCCAGCCATTGCAGCCAGTCGGGCGTCAGGTCGAGCAGGGCTGCCGGCCGGGGCCGGGGCGGAGGCTTGATCGGAGAAAGCGTCATGGCGGCAAGGGTGGAAGCGGGCCAGCGAGCGGCATTGTGGGCCTGCTGCAACTGGTATTGCCGGGCGGAAGTTAGGGGCCCGCCCTGCCTTCACGACGGGGACCACCTCTGGCGGCCGGCTGGTACGCGGCAGCTGTCGCGATCATGGCTTCAACCAGCGCTGCAGTTGATCCAGCACGGCGGCGTCAGTCTGCAGGCCCAGATGGCCCAGACCGGTGAAGAGGGCGGTGTCGGTGAAGGCGAGGCGGCGCGCCGGTGAGCGGTGCTGGCCCAGCGCACTGGCCACAGGCACCAGGCCGTCGCCGAGCCAGCGAGCGGGTGAGCCGCTGGCGGACTTGGACGTGGTGGCTGCCACGGCGTAGCAGGCCACGCCCTCGGGCAGCGGCAAGGCACTGGCCTTGCCGGCATCCGCTTCAAGCAGGCTGGCATGGCGCAGGTCACGGATGCCGGCACTGCGCCGCGCGGCCAGCAGGGACAGTGGGCGCGAGTAGGCGCTGATGTTGAGCAGTTGCTGCACCTGCTGGCCGCCGCGTTCCAGCGGCGCGCCCTGGTGCGGCGTGCCGAGCGTGACGAAGGCTTGTAGCCGCTTGGGCCAGCGCCGCCGCCCGGCCTGGGCAATGGCGCTGCGTGCCACCAGGCCGCCCATGCTGTGGCCGAGCAGCGTCAGCGGGCCGGGCACGTCGTCCATCAGCTTGGCCAGTTCGGCGCCGTTGCGCCAGATCGGTCGGCCGCTGTTGTAGCGCAGGCCCAGCGGCTGGTAGCCGAGTGCCGCGAGCGCAGCGGGGAAGTCGGCACCGTCACGCCGCCACTGCGCCTCATTCATGCACAGGCCGTGCAGCATGATGAGGGCCGGTCCGGTCGCACCGTCCACCAGCGGGCGCAGGTTCATCGTCGTGGCCAGCGGGTTGAGGGTGTCTTCGAGGTAGTCGCCCAGTACGCCGTTCAATGCGGCCTGCGCGGCGTTCGCGTGGTCGGCTTTGGCCTGGCCGAGCAACGGTGTCAGTGCGCCCAGCGCCAGGTCCAGGCCGCCGCCTACCAATTGGGTCACGCCGCGTACGCTGCGGTAGACCAGGCCGGTGATGCCGGTGGTGCGGTCGCGTTGCTTGGTCAGCGGCAGCCGGGCGATCTCGGCGTGCATGGCCTCGACGAGGTTGGTGACGCCGGTGGTGGCATCGACGGCGAGGCGGCTGGCGCCGCGGAGCTGCTGGGGGCTGGGCATGGGGGCATCATGCCGGTGTTGTGTTTGTATGCTTTGGCCTGTTTGTGCGTTTGCACGGTGCATTGCCGGGAGTCCGTCCCGGCGGCCGGGTAACTTTCTTCTGCGGCGCCAGAAGAAAGTCACCAAAGAAGAGGCGCTGAACCGCACACGAGCACCACACCGCCAAGATCGGCGCGCGAAAACTCTCACTTCCATTTCGGGCAGACGCGACCCGCTGCGCTCTCGCTGCTGTCCCTATGACGAGCATCAAGGATCGCCCCTTCACGCCGGTTAACGCCGGCTGCACGCCGGGCTCACCAGGGAATACCGCGTCGCTGGAGCGACGCCACAGCGGTTACGTGGGGGCGTTGGAGTTCACTGCGTCACCCGACCTACGCAGGACGGATGAGTTGTCCCCGCCGTCGCGTCGCCCGAGCGACGCTGTATTTGGGTTTCTGATGAGCCCGGCGTGCAGCCGCGCGTTAAGCGGCCCGCCGGTGCGATGCATGGTACTGGTGATAGGGACAGCAGCGAGAGCGCAGCGGCTCGCATCTGCCCACTCACCGACCGGCTGTTGCACGGCGCAGCTCGTGCATGTGGTGCTGGTGTGCGGTTCAGGGCCTCTTCTTTGGTGACTTTCTTCTGGCCCCGTGTACAGACCGGAGACATGGGTAACACCCGTGCCAGGACATGGGTAACACCTTCTCAAGTGTCCAACGTCGGCTCGCGCAGGTCGAACTGCGTGAACCGCTGATGGCAGAAGTACACGTCATGCAGGCCATCGCACTCCAGGCTCGGGCGGATGCCGATGGGCAGTCCCTGCAGTGCGCTGGACACGTGCAGCTTGCGCCGCTGGAAGTGGAAGAAGCCGTTCCAGCCGACGGTGACCACGCAATCCGTGTCGGGGTACTCGATGGGGCGCAGCACCTCGTTGTAGCCGACGGCGCTGGGCCGGTAGCGCTGCATGGGCGCTTGCAAGCCCAGTGCCTCGTGCGGMCGCTSGCAGTTGTAGCTCGGGCGCCAGGCRTCGAACGCGCRCTGCACRGCMKCGAWGTCYGTGAAGTGCCGCCCGGCCAGCACCTCCACGTCCAGCGTGCGRTGGAACCGCTCCAGYTTGCCGTTGGTCTGCGGATGGTGMGGRGCGCTGAAGCTCACYYGCACGCCCTGGCGGATCAGCCAGACCGCCAACTCGCTGAGGCTGTGCCCGCTGGCCTTAGGCGTGCCCCAGGGCGAGCCGTTGTCGGCGTTGATGCGCAGCGGCAGCCCGTAGCGCTGGAACGCCTGGATGAGTTGATCGCGCACAGCGGGCGTGTCGGTGCGCGTCAGCGCGTGCAGGCAAAGGTTGAAGCGCGAGTGGTCGTCCAGCAGCGTGAGCGCATGGCAACGCCCGGCCAGCGTGGGGAAGTGGCCCTTGAAGTCGATCTGCCACAGACAGTTCGGAGCTTCGTGCTCGAAGCGCTGCCAGGGCCGGGCGGTGTCGCTGGCCGCGGGACTGATCAGGTCGTGCCGATGCAGGATGCGCGTGACGGTGCTGGGCGCCACGCAAGCCTGGCCAAGGGCCGCCAGGCGCCGGGCGATCTTGCGGCCGCCCCAGGCGGGGTGCTCGCGACGAACGGCCAGCACGGCCTGCTCGATGGCATCGCCACTGCGGGCGGGGCTGCTCAGCGGGCGACGGCTGCGGTCATGCAGCACCTGGACATCGCCCTGAGCGAGTTCAAAGCGGCCGAGCCACTTGTAGCCGGTCTTGGGGCTGATGCCGAACCGGCGACACAGCGCACGCACGTTGGCGCCGTCCTGGCGGGCCAGGTGCACGAATTCTTCACGCAGGGACACGGTGCTCTTCTCCGTCCAGACCATGGGCTTCTTCCGGGGCTTCGAAACCCCGAAAGCGTTACCCATGTCCTGGCACACCCGTTACCTATGTCCCCGGTCTATACAGCCCCGCAGAAGAAAGTTACCCGGCCGCCGGGACGGACTCCCGGCAATGCATCGAGCAGACGCGCTCTCCGCAAAAGCAACCCAACCCACCCTCACATCTGCCGAAACAGATGCGCACAGCTCTCCGCCACCAACAGCATCTCCGCTCCATGCTTCAACTTGATCTGCATCCTTCCCCGAAAGTCCCGGCTGACCGTGGCAATCGAGTTCACATTGACCAGCGTCGAGCGGTGGATCTGCCAGAACTGCTGCGGGTCGAGCTCGTCGATGAGCTCCTTCAGCGGCTTGCGGATCAAGGCCTCGCCGTCCTTCAGCCCCAGCCGCGTGTACTTGTTGTCGCTCTGGAAGAACATGACCTCGTCGACCGTGATGAGGCGCAGCGTCTGGCCCACCGAGGCGTTGATCCAGCGAAGCGGCGCGCGCGCGGCAGACGGTGTGGCGGCGGGGCGAGCGACAAGCTCGTCGAGCACGCCACCGAGCTGGGCCGGTGCCTGGCCCAGCCGCGCCTTCAACCGCGAGATGGCCGTGAACAGGCGCGCGCCGGCCAGCGGCTTGAGCAGGTAGTCCACCGCGCCCTGGTCGAAGGCGGCGATGGCGTACTGGTCATAGGCCGTCACGAAGACGACATGGGCACGGCCATTGACCTGGCGGGCCACGTCGATGCCGGTGGCGCCGGGCATCTCGATGTCGAGGAAGAGGATGTCGGGCTGGTGACGGTCCAGCAGGCGCAGTGCTTCCAGCCCATCGGCCGCTTCGCCGACGATGCTGAGTTCGGGCCAGAGCTTGCCGAGCTGCTCGACGAGTTCGCCACGCAGCGCGGCTTCGTCCTCAGCAACGACGGCGGTGGGGGCAAACAGGCTCATGCAGAAAGTTCTAAGGTGAATTCGGTGCGGCCATTGCCACTCGTGCAGACAAGTTTCGCGCCAAGCACCGCCAGGCGCTCGCGCAGCGACGCGAGGTCGGCGTCATCGCTGCACAGGCCCTCCTGGTCGAAGCCCAGCGTGATGCTGCCATTGACGCTGAGCCAGCAGCGGCTTGGGTGACCCAGCCGCACCGCACGCTGGACCAGGGGCAGCAGCAGCATCGGTGGCAGCTGGGTCGCGCCGCGCGGGCCGAGTTCGCAGTCGAAGGCGGGCGGGTCGCCGTTGAGATCGCGCAGAAGGTCAAGGTAGCTGGCGATCAACTCGGCCTCGCTGCCCAGCGTGGCGCCGGCATCGCGAAGCCGCGGCAGGGCCACGCGCAGATGGCGGATCAACCGCTCCAGCCGCGCGCTGGCGGTCGGGTCCTCGCGGCCATAGGCCTGCTCGACGGAGACGAGGGCGTCGAACAGCAAGGCCGGGTCGACCTGGGCCTGCAGGGCGGCCAGGCGCGAGGCCAGCGCGTGGCGGCGCAGCTGGCTGTGCTCACGCAGCAGGTCCTGCGCGGCCTGGTCCTGGCGCCGGCGCAGCGTGCGGAACTCCAGCACGCCGACGATCATCAGTGCCGGCATGAAGACCCACAGCGTGTCGCCGATGACGGCGTTGACGCGGAACATCGTGCACTTCATCTTGCCGTGGGTCTGGGCATAGATGTCGCACAGCGACGGCCAGGGCAGGGCGGCTGCCAGCGGGTAGATGACGGCCATGGCCAGCACGGAGCCCAGCAAGGTGGCTGCCACGAGGCGCTGGCGGCGCGCCGGGTGGATGGGGCTGCTGCGCGCGGCCGGCAGCCAGCACAGCAGCAGCACGGCGCAGCTGACCAGGGGCAGGCTGAGCTGGCGGGCCAGCACCTGGGGCAGTTGGTCGCCGACACGCAGTTCCAGCAGCGAGGTCAGGTCGATGGCGCCGAACAGCAGGGCCGCGCTGACGAAGACCAGGGCCTCGTTCAGGCTCAGGGAGCGCCAGGACTGCAGCACATGACGCAATGCATTCATACCAGAGCTTCTGCCGGCAGATGAACGCGGGCCACGACGCCGCGCGGCTGGACGGCTTCCAGAGCCAGCGTGGCCATGTCGCCAAAACGCGCGGCAAGCCGTGCGCGCGTGTTGGCCAGGCCGACGCCGGCGCCGCCGCTGGCCGTGCCGAAGCCCTGGCCGTTGTCGGCCACCTCGACGGTCAGGCCGCCATCGGCCGCGTGTGCAGCGCGGATCTCGATGCGCCCGCCTTCGGGCAGCGGCGACAGGCCGTGCTTGATGGCGTTCTCCACCAGCGTCGGCAGCACCAGCGTCGGCAGGCGGGCCGTCAGCAATTCGGCTGGTGCGCTGATGTCAAAGGACAGGCGCTCGCCCATGCGCATCTGCAGGATGGCGAGGTAATGGCGCACCAGCTCCAGCTCTTCGGCCAGCGTGGACTCATGCCGGCGCATGCCGGGCAGGGCAGCGCGCAGGTAGGCGATCAGGGCCACCAGCATGTTGCGGCCGCGCTCGGGCTGGGTCTCGTACAGGCGCTTGACGTTGGCCAACGTGTTGAACAGGAAGTGGGGCTCGATCTGGGCATTCAGCGCCGACAGCTGGGCCTCGGTCTGCTGCGTCTTGAGCGCCTCGCGCTCGCGGAACAGCCGGGTCAGCTCGTCGCGGCCCTGGCGCTGGGCGCGGCTGACGAGCAGCAGCGCATAGGCGATACCGCCGAGCAGGGCCCACAGCAAGACGGTGGACATCACCCAGGCGGGCTTGACCTTGTTGCCGGGGTCGCCCATCGACGAGACTGCATAGCGCAGCCAGGTGCCGAGGGCAGCGCCGAAACCGACGGCGCCGGCCTGCACCGTCAGCGCGGCAGGCAGCTTCCAGTGCCGGCCGGCCAGCAGTGCTTCGGCCAGGGCCACCATCAGCAGCAGGGAGATGCCGGTCAGCAGGCATTGGCGGCTGAAACGGATCAGGTCGAAGAGGGCGTCGTCCAGGCCACCGTCTCCTTCGCCGAACCAGGTCAGCGCGCGCGAAATGGCGTAGAACAGGCAGAAGTAGTAGACGCCCGCCAGCATGCGCAGATTGCAGACGCGGCGAAAGGCTTGCAGCGGGCTGAGGTCCTCCATTCGGGCGATTCTCGGTGGGCCATCGCCGCCCGGTGTGGGATGCGACGAACTGCCCTCAGGGGCTGCCGGCCGCGGCAATCAGCGCCTTGAGTTCCCGCTCCGATGCCGATGGATCGCCGAGGTTCACTTCGATGAGGCGGCGCAGATGGGTGATGGACTCGATGTCGATGCTGCGGCACAGCACGCCGGCATGGCTGCCCTCGACATGGGCCAGCTCGCCCGCCATCGAGATGACGATGTCTCCCGGGGCGCCGGCGCCGAGGGGGAGCTTGACGAGGCAGGGCATGCCGACCTGCGGCGGGTGACCGGCCGGCAGTTGCAGCAGCACGCCCTTGAGGGAAATATCCAGCACCTGGCAGCGCAGGTGTTCCTGGGTCGTGATCAGCTCGGCGCCCGAGGCGAAGGCGACGCGGGTGAATTGGCGGCGTTCGGTGCTGATGATGGTCTCCCTGATCGGGCGAGCCCGGGCGAATGGGTTCGGCCGATCCTAGATGAAAGGTTCCAGCGCGGCACTGCTGCTGAAGACGGTGCTGTGCTCCACCGCCTGCTGCAGCCGCTCCGGCGCCAGCGAGGCCAGGCCCATGGCTTCCAGCATGAACCAGGCGGCGCGCAGCAGGGCGACGATTTCGTCGCGGGTGCCGTCGATTTCGACCGGGGAGTCATCCCAGCCGCGCTCCTGCTGGGCCTGGCGTGGCGCGACCACGGCGGGCCGGTGCGCCCGCGCGATGCGGGCCAGCAGCTCGCGGGTGTCGACCGTTGCGCTGGGGGCATCAATGAGCCTGACCAGATCACCGAGCTGCTGCTCGGCCGCGGCGGCCAGCAGCCGGGCGGCCTGGTCGGCCCCGCCCGCCAGATAGAGGCCGGCGGCGAGGTCGGCGTATTCGAGGGCGGCGGACAGCCGCTGGAGGTCGGGGTTGGACGACATGATCGTCGAGTCTAGGTTGTGTGAAGGGGCAACGGGCGGCCAAACTTCACGCTGTTTTGTTTATGCTGGCCCCTCCAATGAGGGCCTCAAGGAGAGCTGCCGTGATCGATCGTCGCCAGCATCTGCAACACCTCGCCGCCCTGGCATCTGCTGCGGCTGTGCCTGCTTTTGCCGCGGATGACAAGGACGGCACCTATGACGAGGAGTCCGTCCTCAAGGCTGCCACCGATTTCTTCGGCCAGACGACGGAGGGCCTGGCCAAGGTCGTCGAGAAAGCCTTCAAGGAGCAGGGGCGGCCCAATGCCTACATCAAGGGCGAGGAAGCCGCCGCCGCCATCACCGTGGGCCTGCGCTATGGCGATGGCGAGTTGCTGATGAAGGGCGGCGGCGCGTCCAGGGTCTACTGGGCCGGCCCGTCCATCGGTTTCGACCTGGGCGCCAATGCGTCCAAGGTCTTCACGCTGGTCTACAAGCTGCCCAAGGCCAGCGCGATCTACCAGCGCTTTCCCGGTGTGGACGGCAGCCTTTACTACATCGGCGGCGCCGGCATCAATTACCAGCGCCTGAATGGCATCACGCTGGCGCCCATCCGCCTGGGCGTGGGCCTGCGCGCCGGGGCCAGCGTCGGCTACATCCACTACCGCCGCGAGAAGAGCATCAACCCGTTCTGAGCGGCCATTCCGCGTCCGCGCCGGCAGGCGTAGACTGTATTTTTGTACAGCATTTTCCGGGGCCAACGTGAGCACCACCAACGACCTGTCCGTGCAGGACATTTCCAGCGAAGTTCTGATCGAGAAATACGCCAAGGGCGGCGAGCAGACGCCCGACGAATTGCGTGAGCGCGTCGCCCGCGCCCTCGCCCAGGCCGAGAAGCCGGCCGACCGCGCCCACTGGACGGCGGCCTTCCTCGACGCGCAAAAGCGTGGCTTCGTGCCGGCCGGCCGCATCATGTCCGCCGCCGGCACCGAGCTGTCGGCCACGCTGATCAACTGCTTCGTGCAGCCGGTGGGCGACTCCATCGCCACGCCCGAGGATGGCGTGCCCGGCATCTATACCGCGTTGACCGAAGCTGCCGAGACCATGCGCCGCGGTGGCGGCGTCGGCTACGACTTCAGCCGCATCCGCCCGATGGGTGCCTGGGTCGGCTCCACGCGCAGCCACGCCTCCGGCCCTATCAGCTACATGCGCGTGTTTGATCGATCCTGCGAGACGGTGGAGAGCGCCGGCAGCCGCCGCGGCGCGCAGATGGGTGTGCTGCGCTGCGACCACCCCGACATCGAGGCCTTCATCCACGCCAAGGACCAGGGCGACCTGCGCAACTTCAACATCTCCATCGGCGTGACCGACGCCTTCATGGAGGCCGTGCAGGCCGACGGCACGGTGGAGCTGGCGCACAAGGCCCAGCCCAGCGCCGAGCAGATCGAGGCCGGCGCCTACCAGCGCGGCGACGGGCAATGGGTCTACCGCAAGGTGCGCGCCCGCGAGCTGTGGGACCAGGTCATGCGCTCCACCTACGACCACGCCGAGCCGGGCGTGCTCTTCCTGGACCGCATCAACGCTGACAACAACCTGCATTACTGCGAGACGATTGCGGCGACCAACCCGTGCGTGACGGGCGATACGCGGCTGGCGACCCAGCACGGCCTTGTGCCCATCGCCTGGCTGCAAGCCAATGGCGCGGCGTTGGATTGCACGGTGGACCGGCGCGCCCTTGGCGCCGAAGAACGCGGCACCGTGGTTCGCCCCGCCGTACCCGCCTTCCTGAGCGCCGGCCAGGCCGAGGTCTTCAAGGTCACGACGGCCGAAGGCTATGAGATCAAGGCAACGGCCTGGCACGAGTTCTACACAGCACGCGGCAAGCTCAAGCTGTCCGAGTTGAAGCCGGGCGACGAGCTGTGGGTGCAGTCCGGCAAGGGCCAGTTCGGTGCCCAGGGTAGCGAGGCACTTGGCACCTTGCTCGGCTTGATCACCGGCGACGGCCATTTCACCAACCGCGGCAAGGGCGAGCAGGCCGCAGTCGTCAACCTGTGGAACGAAGAGCGCCAGCTTGCCGACGGCATCGCCGGCTTCGTCAACACCTTGATTGCTGGCATCGCTCAGGCACCGCGTGAGTACCACGTCAAGCCGGTCGCCATTGCCGAACGCAATCTGGTGATGATTCGCTCCATCATGCTGGCCCGCGTGCTGGACGGCTATGGCTTCAACGCGAAGACCAAGCTGGCCGTGCCCGAGGTCGTCTGGCAGGGCAGCGAGGACTGCATGCGCGGTTATCTGCGCGCGCTGTTCCAGACCGACGGCACGGTCAATGTGTCTTCGTTCAGCCAGAGCTGCTCGGTGCGGCTGTCGTCCATTCATCGGCGCCTGCTGCAGGACGTGCAGGTGCTGCTCGCCAACTTCGGCGTGTTCTCGCGCATTCACGAGCGGCGCCAAGGCGGCGCGCGCAGCCTGCCGGATGGCCACGGTGGCCGACGCGACTATCTCTGCCAGACGCTGCATGAGCTGATCGTCGATGGCGAGTCGCGCGAAGTCTTCATGCGCGAAGTCGGCTTCCTGCTACCAACCAAGCGAGAGAAGTACGAGGCCTGGGTTGAAGGCAAGGCGCTGCTGAAGACCCAGCGCTTCGCCGCGAAGATCACATCCATCGAGGCTGCCGGCATCGAGCCCGTCTACGACACGACGCAAGCCGACGGCAACACGGTCATCTTCAATGGCCTGGTGACCGGGCAATGCGCCGAACAGCCACTTCCGCCCTACGGCTGCTGCTGCCTCGGCTCCATCGACCTGACGCGCTTTGTGCGCGACCCCTTCAGCGCCAAGCCCGCGTTTGATGAAGCCGGTTTTGCCGAGGTCGTGGCCGTGGCCACGCGCATGTTGGACAACGTGCTCGACGTGACGCCGTGGCCGCTGCCCGCACAGGCGCAGGAGGCGTCCAACAAGCGCCGTGTCGGCCTGGGCTTCACGGGCCTGGGCGATGCCCTCGTCATGCTGAACCTGCGCTACGACACGCAAGAGGCGCGTGACATGGCCAGCCATATCAGCGAGCTCATGCGCGACGCGTCCTATTCGGCTTCGAGTGACATCGCCGCCGAGCGAGGCAGCTTCCCGCTGTTCAATGCCGACTTGTATCTCTCCGGCGGCAGCTTTGCGTCGCGCCTGCCGCAGGGGTTGAAGGACAAGATCCGTTCGCAAGGTCTGCGCAACTCCCACCTCTTGTCCATCGCGCCCACCGGCACCATCAGCCTGGCCTTTGCCGACAACGCGAGCAATGGCATCGAGCCGGCCTTCTCGTGGACCTACACGCGCAAGAAGCGCCTGCCGCAGACCGAGGGCGGTGGCTTCAAGGAATACGCGGTCGAGGACCATGCCTGGCGGCTGTACCGCCACCTGTTCGGCGCCGACGCGCCGCTGAGCGACGCCTTCGTCACCGCACTCGAACTGAGCGCGGCCGACCATGCCTCCATGGTCGCGGCCGTCGCCCCGTACATCGACACGTCGATCAGCAAGACGGTCAATGTGCCGGCCGACTATCCGTACGAGGACTTCCAGAACCTCTACATCCAGGCCTGGCAAACCAAGCTCAAGGGCCTGGCCACCTATCGGCCCAACAGCGTGCTGGGTTCGGTGCTGTCGGTCACGCCCGAGGTCAAGCAACCGGAGCCATTGCGAGCCGACGTCGGCGGCGCCAACCAGCGCTTGCGCGTGGAGCGCCTGCCCAATGCGGTGGTGGCCTCGCTGCGCTGGCCCAGCCGCCCCGACATGCCTGGCGGCAACCCGGCCTGGAGCTATCTGATCCAGCACCCGCACGGCGACTTCGCCCTCTTCATCGGCGAGCTGCCGCTGGAGGGGCCCGACGCCGGCCTGTTCGGCCGCAACCTGCCTTTCGAAGTCTGGGTCAACGGCGCCGAGCAGCCGCGCGGCCTGTCGGCCCTGGCCAAGACCCTGTCCATGGATCTGCGCACCAACGATGCGGCCTGGCTGCGCCTCAAGCTCGATGCGCTCGCGACAGTCGCCGAGGAGCGCGCCTTCGAGATGCCCATGCCGCCCAGCGGCGAGAAGCGCCTCTTCCCCGGCGTCGTCGCCGCAACGGCGGCCGTCATCCGCTGGCGCTGCGAGCAACTCGGCGCGTTGGCCGAAGGCGGCGCCACGCCCGTGGTGGACGCCATGTTCAGCCGCAACGAGCCGCGCACCGGCGTGTCTGGCACGCTGGCGTGGGCGGTGGACGTGGACAACCCGGCCACCAATGAGCAGTTCACGCTGACGCTGAAGGAAGTGGTGCTGCCCACGCCCGAAGGCGGCAGCGTCATGCGGCCTTGCGCAATGGGCTTCTCGGGCAACTACCCCAAGGCGCTCGATGGCCTGGCGCGACTGCTGTCGCTGGACATGCGTGTCATGGACCCTGGCTGGATCGCGATGAAGCTGCGCAAGCTGCTCAATGTCGGCGAGCCGCTGGGCCACTTCATGGCGCCGGTGCCGTCACTGAACGGTGAGCGCCGCCAGCAGGTCTGGCCTTCGACGGTGGCCTATGTGGCCCGCCTCGTCATCCATCGCTACGCGATGCTCGGCATCCTCGACGAAGCCGGCCAGCCACTGAGCGACATGGGCCTGCTGCAGACGCCCGCTCCGAAGCTCGCCGCGGCGGCCGGCACGCTGCAGGTCCAGGCCGGCAAGCCCTGTCCGGAATGCGGCAACGCGACCATGATCCACAAGGACGGCTGCGATTTTTGTACGGCGTGTGGCTATGTGGGGCAGTGCGGGTGAGAGTGTGCGCTGCACCAATTTGTGAAAGTACCCGCGGGCCATGAGGTTGCCGGCGAAGGCAGTCGCTGGCTCGAAGCGCCGGGCGGCCGCAAAGCCGCGTGGCCGCGGAGATGGTCTCGCCGACTTGGCCAGCCCGACGAATCGTCAAGGAATAGCGGCTTCAGGCGCCCGCGCCGGGCGCTTCGGTTTGCCAACAGGGAATCAATGGAGTTACCTCGCCTCAATTTACGAGCCCTTGCAGTCGGGCTCATCAGCATGCTCGCCTTGGACATGGTCTCGGGCTTTGCCGTCCTTGCTCTTTGGCCAGGCAGTGTTTCGACGTCGGCTGATGTCGCTGCGCTTCCCGCCCAACCCGAGTACTTGGCAGTTGTCTTTGTGCTCGGGACGTTGACGACTGCCATGGGTGGCGCAATCTGCGCCCGCCTGGCTCCAACCGTGCCGTACTGGCACGCAGCTGCGTTCGGTGTACTGAGCATTGCCACCGGCTTGCTGCTCTCCGACGCGGCGCAGTCGGCTTGGTTCACGGCGCTGGCGACCCTCGTCACCATCCCCGCGGCCATTTATGGGGCCTGGGCAGGCCTCAAGGCACGCCGGTAAACGGAAGGAGACTATCCCGGCGGCTGGATCAAGTTCACCGCCACCGGCTGCCGCCCATCCAGCACATCCGTCGTGACCTCCCGCAGCACCACGGCGCCATGCTGTTTGCGCCAGCTGTCCCAGAGATGGGCCGCGTCGGCATCGATGCTGGGCGGCCCGTTGAGCGCATAGGTGCGGCCCGTCTTGGTGGTCACCTCCTCGGTGTCGATGTGCACAAAGGCCACGGCCGACGAGACCTTGGCGCAGTGCTCGTCCTCGATGTAGCCGACGAGATGCCAGGTGGGGGCGTCGTAGCTGGGCACCTGCACCTCCCAGGCCCGCCAGCGGACCAGCACGATGCGCGGCTCCTGGGAGAAGGGCGTGGAGATCCAGAAGCCGCTCATGGGCGTGCCGGCAGTGGTGGTTGCGTGCGAGTGGTGGCCGCCGGCGCCAGTCGGCGCGTTCTACGGCGCTGTTCAATGGCGCGACGCCACAGCGGCCTCGGCGCCGCGTGCGACCGGAGCAACTCGGAGCCGAGGTTGTCGAACCAATTCGGCACGTTCAGTCGGAAGGGGGTTCTCATGCCTGAGACCTGCACTGCTCAACCTTGAGCGCCCCTCAACAATGTCCTCAGCGCCAGCGCGTGGCTGTAGGACGTTGAGCCGCTTACATACCGGCGGGCCGGCAACGGGGTAGTCCGAACTGCCGGTGCACCCCTGGTGCGCTACCGCACCGACACGACCGCATCGCGTGGCTACCTTGCGCTGGAGCACCTCCCGGTGTGGTCTGTCGCAAAGGAATCTTCATGTCTTCACGCTCAACAGCGCTGGCCCTGTGCTTGCCCATGCTGGCGCTGCTGCTGGACGGTTGCCAGCGCAATGAACCACCGCCCACGGTCATCGTCGCCCCCGGCCCTGCGGGCGAACCGGGGCCGCCCGGGGCCACCGGCGCCACGGGCGAGGCCGGCAAAGCAGGCGCCGCCGCCGTTGTCGTCGTGACACCCGCCGCTTCGGCGGCGTCGGCATGAATCAGGCCGAGCGCCTTCGCTCAAGGAGAACGTCATGAGCATCTCAACCATTCTTTTGATCGTGCTGATCCTGCTGCTGGTCGGCGCCTTTCCGACCTGGCCGCACAGCCGCAGTTGGGGCTATATGCCCTCGGGCGGCATCGGCTTGCTGCTGTTGATCCTCATCGTGCTCTGGCTGATGGGCCGGCTGTAGGCGCGCCTCATGCCTTCCACGCTTCAGGTCGTGCCCCTGAAGGGCGTTTGCGGCACTGACGGTTGCACCGTGATGCAGTTGTTGACGCCGGCAAGACCGGGCAGATGGCGCACGCAGTTGACCGCGTCCTGGCGCTGGCAGTGCCAGCGCACTTCACCCGACAAGGTCAGCCAGCCGGCTTCAACGCTGGCCCGGATCCCGCCCGGGGGCAGAGACGGGTTCCACGTCAATGCCGCCTGCGCCATGTAGGCGAGATCGGCATCGCTGGGTGCGGGCATCGCGGGCGGACGGCGCTGTGGCTCTGCTTTCATGGGGGCCTGTGCAGCAAGGGCAGGAGGAGCTTGTACGCGTGCGCTACGACGGGTCTGTGCGGCGGCGCACACAGCGCGGCATGCCACGGGTGCGCTGCCGCACAGTCAAGCGCGCGCGGCCGCCCTAAGGTCTGGGCAGTCCTGGCCAGAAATCCTTCGTCGCCTGGACCTCAATGCCGGAGCACCCCATGAAGCAGTCGATGAAGGCCAGGAACAAGCCCGCGGAACCCGCCGGCCACCCGCCCGTGCTGGATATCAAGCCCGAGCTGCCCAAGCCGTCGGCCCACATGCCCGAGCGCCACAAGCACGCCGGCCGCAAGGGCCAGAAGGGGTCGCGTTGAATGCCACCCTCCAAGCCGATCCTTCGGCTCGTGTTCGCACACCGCACCGACGGCCGTGCCCCCCATCAAGCGCTGAAGCGGTAGCGCAGCTTGCCCAGGCGTCCGCGCCAATAGGTCTGGCGCCCGCTGAGCAGCAGCCAGGCCACCTCGCCGGCCAGAGGCACGCGCATGCCGTCGCGGGTCGTCCACTCCTTCCAGCGCCCTTCCCAGGGGGCCATTTCAGTCATCCGGCCCACCTTGCGCCCGCGCGCCTCGGCGCGCACCGTGTCCACCAGGCCGGCATCGCCGAACTTGAAGCGCAGCGTCACCGAGACGGCGCCGTCGGCCAACGTGGCATCGGCTTGGCGCGCGTCCACCGCCGCCCAGCTCACGCCCTGGCTGGGCAGCAGGGCCGTGGGGTACCAGGGCGCCTCGGCCAGGAAACGCATCAGCTCCCCGCGCGCCAGCTCGCCCCCGCCCTGCTGGCGAGCCATGTCGAGCACGCCAAGCAGGGCCGCATGCAGCAGGCTCGCGCCGGCCAGATAGCTGTCCTGCACGCGCACGCTCAGGCCGGAGAACAGCCCGACGCGGGCATTCCAAAGAAAGCCCGGCCCGCGGGTGGCGACCTGCTGCTCGGCCGTGAAGGGCTGCCAACGGTCGCCGGCAGCCGACAGGTTGAGGAAGCCGCTCTGCGTCAACCTCACGCCGCGCACCAGTGGCTGGCCGGCGGTCAGCGCGATGCGCAGATAGCGCTGCACCGGTGCCGGCAAATGGATGAGTTCCGCGGGGTCGAAATGGGTGACGCCCGCTGGGCCCGGCTCGGCATTGAGCTTGGCGATCAGCGCCCTGGACTGTGAGCGCCAGCGGCGCTGGCGACGCGCTCCCAGAAGCAGCGTGATCGCGAGGGCCAGGGCGGCGAGAAGGACAAAAGCGGCGAGCAGCCAGTCCATGCGGTGTTTGCCGGTTTGTCGGGTGACGGGGCGCAAGGCTCGCCGAGCCTGGGCCAACGGTCTGTGCGCTGCCGAACACTGGAGCGCTCGCGCGTCAGTGCGTCAGTGCTTCAGCGCCGGCTGGGTCCGCCACCGTACAGACGGGTTGCCCGACACGGCACAGACTTTCCTCACGGGCCTCGCCCCGACACCGGAGAACGCCATGCATACCCCCCAAACACACTCCCTGCGCCGCAACGCCCTTGGCCTGCTGCTGGCCCTTTCGGCCAGCACGCCCGCGCTGGCGCAGATCACCTTTTATGAGCAGGCCAACTTCCAGGGCCGCTCCATGACCAGCAACGGCAGCGTCAGCAATTTCAGGAGCAACAACTTCAACGACAGGGCCTCGTCGGTGGTGGTGCGCAGCCAGCGCTGGGAGGTCTGCGTGGACCAGCGCTATTCGGGCCGTTGCCGCGTGCTGCGACCCGGCCAGTACCCGTCGCTCGAAGCCATGGGGCTGGACGAGCAGATCTCGTCGGTGCGCGCCGTGCAGCGCAATGCCCGCGATGACGAGTTGAGCTATGCGCCCTACCCGAGCGTGCCGGCCGACTACCGCCGCCGCGACCGCGAGCGCCTGTACCAGGCGACCGTGAGCGATGTGCGGGCGATCTACGGCGAGTCCGGCCAGCGGCGCTGCTGGACGGAGCGTGAGCAGGTCAGCGACGACCGCCGCAGCGACGTCAACGTGCCCGGCACCGTCATCGGCGCGGTCATCGGCGGCATCCTCGGCCACCAGGTCGGCGGCGGCACGGGGCGCGTGCTGGCCACGGCCGGCGGTGCGGTGGCCGGTGGCGTGGTGGGCAACAACATCGGCCGCAACAACAGTGGCGAATCGGTGGTGACCCGCGACGTGCAGCGCTGCGATGACCGGCCGGCTGCGCAGAACCCCGCCTACTGGGACGTGACCTACAACTTCCGCGGCCAGCAGCACCACATGCAGGTTGCCACGCCGCCCGGCGCCACCGTGACGGTCAATGCCAACGGCGAACCGCGCGCCTGATCCGCGGGCGGGTGCTCCAGCGCACGGACGCCGGCAATCCTGAGGGGCAGCATTTGCATGCATCCCTTCACCAGAAAGCGCTCATGATTGCTGCCGTCGTCACCCACAACCCGAGCAAGGCCGCCCTGCAGGACAACCTGCTGGCCACGCTCCACAGGACCGGCCACTTCAAGCACCTGATGGCGGCCGTCAAGGCCGCCGGCCTGGCCGACGTGCTTGACGGCTCGGGCCCCTACACCTTCTTCGCACCCAACGACAAGGCCTTCGACAAGCTCGCCAGCAACGAGCTGGTCGACCTGCTCAAGCCCGAGAGCAAGGCCAGGCTGACGGCCATCCTGCTGCTGCACGTGGTGGCGGGCCATGTGAAGGCCGCTGCGGCGGGCGGCCAGCCCGCCACGCTGAAATCGCTGCAAGGCGAAGACCTGGCCATCGACATGACCCCGGTCGGCCTGCGCGTGAACAAGGCCCGCGTCGTCGAGCGCGACATCGAAGCCACCAACGGCGTCATCCATGTGATCGACACCGTGCTGATGCCGGCTGCAAGCTGACCCGCCCCGGCTTCGCCGCAGTGCCGCCGGCGCAGTTGCGGGATGCGTGGCCTCATCAGGGAACTCCACGGCGTCATGGGACCACTTGGCTTGCAGATAACGCGGCCACCGGCGCATGTTCGTCAGCGTGCGGAGCGCCGTTTCCAGGGGGGAATTTCATGCCGGCGCGGTAGCTCGCCCGGTCCTGCGCATAACAGCCGCAGGCCGCCCCCTCCAGGCCGGCGCGGTCGCTGACTGTGACCCAGCCCCGGTGGTAGCGGATCAGGCCGGCCTCCTGCAGCGCGCCCGCCGCGACCGTGACGCCGACGCGCCGCACGCCCAGCAGGTGGGCCATGCCTTCCTGCGTGACCGCGAAACCGTCGCCCTGCGCTCGGTCCTGCCCCATCAGCAGCCAGCGTGCCAGCCGCGCCTGCAGGGCATGGAAGTGCAGGCAGGCCGCGGCCGTCGCTGAAAGCCTCAGCTGCACCAGCAGATAGCGCATCAGCAGCCGGCGCAGCCCCGGGCTGTCGGGCAACTGGCTGCGCAGCGCCGCGGCGGGCAGGCTCCAGGCCTGGCCGTCCTCCTGCACCATCACGCTCACCGGGCTGGCAGCCACGCCCAACAGCAATTGCGCGCCCACCACGCCCTCGCAGCCCACCATGCCCACCTGCAGCGGCGGGTGAGCGTCCATGGGCGTGACCAGCGAAAGGAAACCCTGCAGCGGGAACAGCAGCACGCGGGCAGGCTGGTCCTGGGTGCCGAGCTTCTGCCCGCTGCGCAAGGGCACCTGAATGCTCTGCGCCAGCAGGCGCCGCAACTCGGCGGCGGGCAGGTGATCGAGCAACTGGTTGGCAGTCATGCACCAGTCTGCACATCACTTGTTGATTGCCGCTGTGCGCCAGCACACGCTGCGGGTCAGGGCAAGGGAATTGCCGGCCAGTTCAGCAGCCGGTCGTACTCCTGCTTGACGACGCCATAGCACTCGCAGCTGCGCTGTTCCAGCCCCGCGCGGTCCAGCACGGTGATGTGGCCCCGCGCGTAGTCGATCAGGCCGAGCTTTTGCAGGTTCAGCGCCGCCTCGGTGACGCCTTCACGGCGCACGCCCAGCATGTTGGCGATCAGCTCCTGCGTCATCACCAGCTGCTCGCCGGCGATGCGGTCCAGGCTGAGCAGCAGCCAGCGGCACAGCTGCTGCTCCAGCAGATGGTGGCGGTTGCAGACCGCCGTCTGCGCCATCTGCGTCAGCAGCGCCTGCGTGTAGCGCAGCAGCAGGTGCATGCCCACGCCGTAGCGGTTGAACTCCACCTTGATGGCCGCCGCGCGCAGCCGGAAGGCGCCGCCGGCGCTTTGCACCACTGCACGGCTCGGGGTGGTCTCGCCGCCCATGAAGAGCGATACGCCGACCACGCCTTCGTAGCCCACCACGGCGATTTCGGCCGAGGCGCCGTCCTCCAGCACATAGAGCAGCGACACGATGGCCGTGGTGGGGAAATACACGTGGCTCTGTGGCCGGCCGGACTCGTAGATGACCTGGCCCAGTTTCAGTGGCACGAACTCCAGCTGGTCGGCCCAGCGGTCCCATTCCTCGCCCGGCAGGGCGGCCAGCAGGCGGTTGCTGCGAGGGGCCAGGGCGTCAAGCGGTGCAGACATCAATCCTCCCGCGCTGGCGCGACTTAGAAGCAACAACTCTATCCAGCGCCTGGCCTGCCGTGTGTACGGCATCGCACATAAACATTTTTGGCATGCGGGGGCGTCGCCCTTATTGCGTCAGCGCCAGCGGTAGCCGAGGGCCGGTGAAGGTGCTCACCAGGGTGCAGGCAAGCAACGGAGGTTCCACGCTGTTGGGCGTGGCTGGACGACGTACATGGGCTGACTCCCGCTAAGACGTCGATCCTGACGGTGCCTGTTGGGCAGGACCGTGCGCTAGCGCACAGAGGCGCCGCCGGCCGCCGTGCTACGGCTGGGCAAACCAGGCACGGTTCCCAGGCTCGTTCGCGGGGCCGACGGCGCCGCCATGCTGCAAGGGCATGGCCGCCGGCGTCTGTGCGGTGTCGCACATGGCCGGCAGGCCGGCCGCCAGCGCGGCCAGCAGGCGCATCTGTTCGGCCTGCAGTGCCAGCAGTTCGCTCCATTGCTGCTGGCGCAGCTGATCCAGCTTGTCGTGCAGCAGCATGATTTCGAGTTCGGCCTTGAGGTTGACCTCGTAGTCATGCCCCGCCGTGACGCGGTCCTTCTCGGACTGGCGGTTCTGCGACATCAGGATGATGGGCGCCTGCACCGCCGCCAGCATGGACAGGAAAAGGTTGAGCAGGATGAAGGGATAGGGATCGAAGGTCTGGCCTCGTGCGGCCAGCAACACGACGTTCATGCCCACCCACACCAGCATCACGGCCGCGAACAGGCTGACGAACAGCCAGGAGCCGCCAAACGCGGTGACCGCATCGGCGGCGCGCTGGCCCCGGGTCGGCGGCGTGGTTGCCGCGGCTTCCGGATGCTGCGTGATGGGTTGGCGCAGGCCGATATGCCGAGCCACGCGCTGCGCGCGCACGTCGAGTTCCGCAAACGGCCGGCCCAGCAGGGCGGTGGCCTGCGCGTCGTGGGCATCGTCTGGCGGGAGCGACATGGGGGACGAGGAAGCGGGGGTGACGGCGAGTCTGCCCGCGGCCTGGCCGGCGCACCGTCTGCTGGCGCACACAAGACGGCGCCTGGCCGGGCCGCTGGCGGCCGAATCCCAGGGCGCTTACGGCGCTTTCGCCGCACTCGGTGGGCTGATCGACCATTGCTGGCGGTACTCGGCCCGGTAAGGCAGCAGGTCATCGACCTCCAATTGCCCGAGTTGCCGCAGCAACTCCGTCGTGATGGCGATCGGGCGGGCGACGCGGCCGCTGGGGGGCTGCCTGGCGAAGGCGCGCTTGAGCTCATCGGCCAGTTGCCAGCCCTGCTGGCCAGTGGGCTCGGCGATGGTCGCGAGCTGCTGTGAGCGGCCCGAGCGGATGCGGCTCAGTGCCGTGCGTGAGCCGTCGCCGGCCGCGATGCCAACGACGTCGCGGCGGCCCAGGGCGAGCAGCGGAAAGTGCATGGAGTCCATGTAGACGTCGTTGATCGCCAGCACATGGGTCCAGCGCGTGCCGAACTGCCGATGCAGCCGTTCCAGCGCGGCCGGCATGTCCTTGGAGGCGTTCGAAATCGGCAGGTCTTCCACGGCGAGCAGTTCGCATGAGGCGCAACGCAACAAGGCCTCGCGCATGCGCAGGGTCTTGACGTTGGCGATGTCGAAGCGGCTGTCGTTGAAGATGACGACGCCCGCCCGGGCACCGCCGGGCTGGGCGACCAAGGCCGCGGCCATGTCGGCCACGACCGCGGGGTCGGTGCTGACGTTGGCGAACAGATGAGGCGTCGACCCATGGCGCGGGGCCGCGTGCCAGCCCACCAGCACGGGAAGAGGCCGCGAAGTCGGGGCCAGACGGTCGGCGATATCGGCTTCGTCAAAGCCGCCAAGCACGATGCCGTCAGGGCCGGCACGCAAGGCTTCGTCGAACTGACGCCTGATCGTCGCCTTGTCGCCCTTGCCGTTGACGATGCTCAAGGTCCAGCCGAGTTCCTGGCAGGCCTGCTCGAAGCCACGGTAGACGGCGGTGATGCCGCCGTTGCGGAAGTCCTGGGCCAGGAAGACGACCCGCCTCGGGGCCTCGGATGGCGGCGGCTCGGCCGGCGCTGCCGATGCCATGGCCGCGCAGGCAGCGAGCAGGATCAGCACCGGTCGGCGCAGCCACTGCGGCGGCAGGCGGGGCGCCGAACGCGGTTCGGGAGAAGGGGCAGCCATGGGCGCGAGCCTAACTTGCCATGGCCCGATATGCGCGCTTGAGCATCGGACCTCGGGTAAATCACATCGCCCGACGGCGAGCCAGTGCTTGCTCGCCCGTCAATTCGCGACCAGCGGCGTGAACAGCGGCGCTGCCATGCGCACCGGGATGACGTCCAGGCGGGCCTTCAGCACCGTGTAGTCCTCGCCGCCGAGGGCGCCGCTGAACCAGCCGACGAGCCCGGGCCCCTTGTAGAGGCGGAACTCGAAGCCGAGCTCGGGGGAGAGGTCGCCGGGGCGGGGTTTCGCGCGGTAGGCGAGGCCGCGCACCTCGGGCGCGCGGCCGTCCAGCAACTGGGCCATCGCCGTGACGATGGTGTTGTCGGCCAGGATGTCGAGGAAGTAGTTGTCGTTCTGCAGATAGGGCTTGTAGTCGCTCGCCGCCGGGTCGATCTTGGGCTCGCGCAGCTTGTGTGCGGCGGGTATCGTGACGCCGGTCTTGAGGTCGTGGCGGTCGCCGCGGTCCAGGTAGCTGATCAGCGCGCCACGCAGGTTGAAGGCTGGCAACTTGGTGTCGGCGCTGGCCTCGGACAGGTCCACCAGCAGTGCACCGCGCGCGCCGACGATCTCGACCTCGCTGCCCTTGACGACGGCCGCCGTGTTTTCCTCCACACCCAGGCCCAGCGTATAGCCGAGTGCCCGCATGGCCGGCAGCATGCGGCCGATGCGGCCGCGCTTGAGGAAGTGCTGGTCGACGAACAGGTCCGGTCCGATGAAGCCCAGGCCGCGGTCGAACTCCCGCCTGTCGCGCCACTGGCCCTTGAGGACCTGCATGTTGTCCGGTGCGTCGCGGAACATCATGCGGCTCATGATGGCCGCGCCGGCGCTCGTGCCGGCCACGACACCGCCGCCGTCGAACACCTGGCGAATGGCCAGCAGCATGGCCGTCGGCTCCCCGCCGGGCTGCAGTGTGTCGACGATGTGCTCCTGCGCGCCGCCGGAGAAGAACACGGCCTTCGAGGCCGCGACCTTGGCGATCAGTGCCGGGTCGTTGAGGTTGGCCTGCAGGTCGATGTCCTTCTGGCGCGGCGCAACGGGAATGGCCTCGGCATTGGCGCCGTGGCGGTTCAGCGCAGCGACGATGAGGCCGGCGCTGCGCTCCGGGTTGGCCGCCGCCGTGGCGAACACGGCGATGCGGGCGCCGGCGCCGCCGGACTCATCGACGATGCGCTGCCAGACGGCCTCGTTGTCGTTCTTCAGGGCGCCACCGATGACGATGGCGGTGCCGGCATGGGCCGTGGCGCTCAGCGCGAGCGCAGCGGACAGGAGCAGGGCAGCGAGGAATCTCATGCGCCCATCTTGTCAGCGTCGGGGCGACTGAACCAGCGGGTCAGGCCCCGGCGGAAAATCATGCCATCAAGGCAGGTTGCCGCACCCGAAGCGCGTCCGGCAGGCCTGGGCGGCCGCTCATGTCTACGCGACCTTCGCCCTTGAGTGGCGGCCTAGCGGCGCGACGACGGGACGTCATGCCGTTGCCGCGCTGATGCAATGCGCAGCGTCAACTGTTTGGCAACGGCAGCCAGGCCCTGGACAGGCCGCTGCAAGCTGGTGCGCCGCCGCGGCTCAGGCGCCAATCAGGCGCCGCAGCCACGGCCGCAGCGCGAACAGCGCGGCGCCCGTGACCAGGCTGCCGACGGCGAGCTGCGTGAACAGCGTCGCGTAGGCGGCATTCGTCGTCAGCGGTGAGCCATCCACCGGCTGGGACACCACGCCCGAGAAGTCGCCCGCGAACAGTGACGCCAGGCCGGTCACCAGCATCCAGCTGCCCATCATGACGCCCTGGTATTGCCTGGGCGCCAGGCGACCGATCATGGCGTAGCCGATGGGCGAGATCAGCAGCTCGCCGACCGACTGCAGCACATAGCTGAGGAAGAGCCAGGAGAAGTCAGCACGGCCCGAGGCGTCGGCAAAGTGGATGCCCACAGGCAGCACGAGAAAGCCCAGGCCCATCAGCACGATGGCCGCGGCGAACTGCATCGGGATGTCCACCGGCCAGCCGCGGGCGCGCCAGCGAGTGAAGAGGGCGGCCAGCAGCGGCCCGCCGATGACGATGGTGACGGTGTTGATGTTCTGCACCCACTGCGGCGCCACGGCCACGCCCCAGACGTTCATCAGCACATTGCCCACCGCATAGAGCTGCAGGCCGTTCGGGGCCATCTGGTAGAGCGACCAGAACACCAGCGAGCCCAGGGTCAGCACCAGATAGGCCTTCATGCGCTGCTTCTCAGCCTGCACCGGATGACGAACCGTGATGACGACAAGGGCGATGGCAACCAGAGCGCAGAAAGCCTTCATGCCGATGGCGGTGTCGCCCGGCTGCTTCAGCAGCCAGACCAGCAGCGGCACCAGGCCCACCAGGATGGCGCTGCCAATGGCGAAGCGCCCCCAGAAGGCCACACCACGGCGCTGGGCGAGCGACGTGTTGCGGTCGGCCAGGGTGCGCCAGAAGATCAGCGCCACCACGATGGCCGCGGCATTGCCCAGCGTCGCGAACCAGAACAGCGACGGGTAGTCCTCACTGAGCTGGAACACGCCCGACACGGTGAAGCCGATGAAGAAGCCGACGTTCATGCCGGCGTAGTTCCACAGGAAGGCGGCCTCGCGGCGGTTGTCCTCGGGTGTGAAGCGCTGCGTCAGCATCATGTTCACGCAGGTCACGTTCAGGCCGCTGCCGGTCAGGAACAGGGCCATGCCCCAGTACAGGCCTTCCAGGCTGCCGCCGGCGACGGTGCCGCAGCCCAGCACCTGCAGCAGCATGCCGCCCACGAACAGGTTGCGGTTGCTCAGGAAACGGCCGCCCAGGTAGCCACCGAACAGGTGCAACCCATAGTTGAAGGCGCCGAACACGCCGGTGATCAATGCGGCCTGCTCGCTGGTGAAGCCGTGGTGGCGCGTGGTGTACAGCGTCAGCGTGAACTGCAGGACTGCGAAGCCCAGTGTTGCGAAGACCTGGATCAGGAAGAGCACGGCAGACCCTTCGGGAATGCGTGCCTGGAGTTGTTGGAGTCGGCTCATGGGGCGCGGATTGTCCTGGCGCGAAGCGAGGTTTCGTGTGGGTGTCATCCCGTGCCTCGGCGATCATCCAGCCTTGGACAACCACCGTTTCATGGACAGCTGGCGATGACGGACCGACTCGACCTCGTGCGCGCCTACCTGGCCGCCTATGCAGCGCGCGACCTCGCCGCCATCGAGCCCATGTTTGCCGACGCCATCACGCTGCGCGACTGGAAGATCCGCGTCGTTGGCAAGGCTGCGGCACTGGCCGAGACGCGCAAGAACTTCGAGTCCGTCGCGAGCCTGTCGATCGATGTGCTGGCGGCCTACGACCGACCGGATGGTGCCGCGGCCGAGCTGAAGATCACCGTCAATGGCCGCGACACGATTCACGTCGTCGACGTGTTCGAGTTCGAGCCCTCGAACCGCATCGCGGCCATCCGCGCCTACATCGGCCGCGGCGACGACTGAGAGGGCGAGAGCTTTTCATCCACGCCCGCCTTGCACGCCAAAACACCCTCGCCCGTCGTTGCAAATGCTCGCCATAGCCCGCTATGGCTGTGCTTTGCGCCTAGTTCGAGGGCGTTTTGACGCGCCTTTCGGGCGCGTCTGAAAAACTCTCACCCTCTGAGCCGCACGCACGGCCCCGAGGCGCCAGCGCGGCTCAGCGAGACGCCGCTGCGTCCGGCTTGTAGTCCACGCCATGGGCGGCCAGGTAGTCGCGAATCAGGCGCCTCACCACCTGCGAGGGTGTCTGGTCCTGCTGCGCGCACAGGGTCTCGAAGGCCTTCTTCTTGTCCGGATCAATCAGCACCGTCAGGCGGGCGGTCTTTTGTTCCATGCCGGCTCCTCATGTTCATCAAATGATAATTGCAATCATATTGAATTCAAACTAAATTAGCGCTGTGACCATCAGCTTCCTGCACCGCCTCACCGGCAGGCACCGCACGCGGTCGGCCAATCGGCAGCTCGGCGCGGTGCTGGCCTTCGTGGCCGGGGCGGTCAACGCGGGCGGCTTCCTGGCCGTGCAGCGCTACACCTCGCACATGACGGGCGTGATCTCCGGCGTGGCCGACGATCTCGCCACCGGCGGCGTCGCGCTGGCGTTGACCGGGCTGGCCTCGCTGCTGGCCTTCATCGCGGGGGCGGCCTGCTCGGCCCTGTTGATCAACTGGGCGCGCCGGCGCCACATGCACAGCCGGTACGCGCTCGCCCTGCTGCTGGAGGCTGCGCTGCTGCTGGCTTTCGGCCTGCTGGGGGCCCACCTCGACACGCTGGCCTACCTGCTGGTGCCGACAGCCGTGCTGCTGCTGTGCTTCATCATGGGCCTGCAGAACGCCATCGTGACCAAGATATCCCAGGCCGAGATCCGCACCACCCACATGACGGGCGTGGTGACGGACCTGGGCATCGAGCTGGGCCGGCTGCTGTACTGGAACCGCGCCACGTCGCCCGATTCTGTGCACTTCGTCCGCGCCAATCGCGACAAGCTTTTTATCCACAGCCTGGTGCTGGGCCTGTTCTTCGTCGGCGGCCTCGTCGGCGCGCTGGCCTTCAAGCACTTCGGTTTCTCGGCCACCCTGCCCATCGCATTGCTGCTGGTGCTGATGGCCTCGCCGCCGCTGATCAACGACCTGCAGCGCGCCTGAGCGCTGCTGCCTTTCCCGCACGCCATGCCCGACACCGCCGACCCACACCAGTTCGTCAAGCCCTTCGTCTATGAGACGCTGGATACCCGGGCCATGCATTTCACGATCTGCGAAATCCAGAGCCGCATGAAGGTGCAGCACCCGCATGCGCTGGACCTGGCCTACACGCGCACGATGATG
This sequence comes from Roseateles sp. P5_E4, assembly GCF_054049255.1. NCBI lineage: Bacteria > Pseudomonadati > Pseudomonadota > Betaproteobacteria > Burkholderiales > Sphaerotilaceae > Roseateles > Roseateles sp. P5_E4. The sequence goes on from NZ_JBFUMS010000002.1 coordinate 570,656, forward strand.
GCCTTCCTGCTGTTCGTGCCGCGGCCCGAGACGCTGGCCATGATCGGGCTGGGCGGGGGCTCCATGGCCAAGTTCTGCCACCGCGAGCTGCCGGACACGCGCATCGAGGTCGTCGAGATCAACCCCCACGTCATCGCGTTGCGCGAGCAGTTCCAGGTGCCACCGGACGATGCGCGCCTGCGCGTGCGGCGCGGCGACGGGGCCGACTTCGTGCGCCACACCCAGGACCGGCTGGACGTGCTGCTGGTGGATGGCTTCGACCATGAAGGCCAGCCGCCGGCCCTGTGCTCGCAGGCCTTCTACGACGACTGCCGCACGGCGCTGCGCGAAGACGGCCTGCTGGTGGTCAACCTGCACACCGCCCACCCCGAGTTCCAGCGCCATGTGGCCCGCCTGGATCGCGCCTTCGACGGCGCGGTTCTTCTGGTGGGCGACAAGGAATGCAGCAACACCGTTGCCTTCGCTGGCCGGCGCGCGCTGCGGGCGCCAGCGCAGGCCGGCGCGCTGCGCAAGCCGCGGCCGCTTGCTCGCCAGGCCTGGGACGAACTCCTGCCCGCGTTTGCCCATGTCGCAGCCACGCTGCAACACCAGCGCGAAGGGAGCTGAGCCCGAGGGCGGGCAACGTCTTGGTGCCGCCCTGCAGTCAGCTGCGCGGTGATGCCGGCCTGACGGAGCGATACACGCAGCGCCGCTCCGGCCGGCTCAGCACCAGCTGCCACAGCTGGCCCTGGCGGGAGCGGAAGAAGCCGGCGCAGCTCAGCAGGTAGTAGCGGAACATGCGCCGGAAGCCTTCGTCGTAGCGGGCGGCCAGGCGCGGCCAGGCCGCCTCGAAACGCTCGGCCCAACTCATCAGCGTGCGGTCGTAGTCGGGGCCGAAGTTGTGCCAGTCCTCGATGATGAAGCGGCCCTCCAGCGCGCCGGCCAGCTCGACGGGCGAGGGCAGCTTGCCGTTGGGGAAGATGTAGCGCTCGATCCAGGGGTCGGTATGCGGCGCGCGCTGGTCCACGCCGATGCTGTGCAGCAGGAAGAGGCCCTCGGGCGCCAGCAGCCGGCGGGCGGTGTCGAAGTAGACGCCGTAGTTCTTCAGCCCCACGTGCTCGAACATGCCGACCGAGACGATCTTGTCGAAGCGACGGTCATCGGCGCATTGGAACGAGCGGTAGTCCTGCAGCAGCAGCGTGACAGGCAGGCCTTCACAACGCTTCTCGGCCAGGGCCAGTTGTTCCTTGCTGATGGTGATGCCGGTGACGCGCACGCCGAAGCGCTCGGCCGCATGGCGCGCCAGGCCGCCCCAGCCGCAGCCGATGTCCAGCAGCGTCTCGCCGGGCTGCAGTTCCAGCTTGCGGCAGATCATCTCCAGCTTGTGCGCCTGAGCCTGCTCCAGATCCTGGGCATGCTCCCAGTAGGCGCAGGAATAGATCATGCGCGAGTCCAGCATGGCTTCGAAGACATCGTTGCCGACGTCGTAGTGGTGCTCGCCAACCTGGTGGGCGCGTGCCTCGCTCTGCAGATTGAACAGGCGATGGCGCAGGCTCTCCAGCAGCAGCTTCCAGCGCGCCGAGGCCGGCGCAGTGCGATCGAGCTGGGCGCGCAGCAGGCGGTCGAACATCATGTCCAGGCGCTCGCAGTCCCAGTCGCCGTCGACATAGGCCTCGCCTGCGCCCAGTGACCATTGCGTCAGGATGCGGCGGTAGGTGCGGGCATCGTTGACGCGCATGTCCCAGGGCCGTGCGCCGTTGATCTGCACATCGGCGCGTGCCAGCAGCTCGCGCAGCACGGTGGGCGGCTGCGGTGCCGAATGCGGCTTGGGGCCCTCGGGGCGGGATAGCGTGGCTTGCTCCGCTGGCATGCGCAACGACTCCTTTCAACGACGCCCTCAGTTTGCCGTCGCTTTCGCCGCGGTGCAGCCCCAAGTTTCAATGACTCACGAAAGCGCGGGGATATCGCCAGGGCCTCTGTTGGCGCTACGGCAGGCCCCAGCCGAACGGGTCATCTGGCGCGATCAGCAGCGTGGCCTCAGCGCTGATGTAGGCCTGGCCGCGGATGGTGGGAATGATGCTTGCTCCTTCCTTCTCGAACCAGCCGTCGAAGACGCTGCCGATGACGCTGGCCTGGCGCCACACCTCGCCGGCGCTCAGCTTGCCCGCGGCCGCGAGGCAGGCCAGCTTGGCGCTGGTGCCGGTGCCACAGGGCGAGCGGTCGTACTGGCGGCCGGGGCAGAGCACGAAGCTGCGCGAGTCGGCGAGGGCCGGGTCGACGTCGGCGAAGAGTTCGATGTGGTCGATGACGGCTTGGTCAGTGCCGCGGTGGCCCTGGTCCTGCAGGGCCTGGCCCAGCATGGCGGCGTAGTCGGTCAGCGCCGCGACGTGCGCGGGCGCGATGGCCTGGCCATGGTCGGCGCACAGGAAGAACCAGTTGCCGCCCCAGGCGATGTCGCCCGTTACGGTCTGGCCCGTCGGCAGCTCGACGCTGACACCGGCCGCCAGGCGGTAGGCCGGCACATTGCGCACGCTCACCTTCCCGTCCTTGTGCAGGGTGGCCCGCACCTGGCCCACCGGCGTCTCGATGATGTGCTCGCCGGCTTCGACGCGGCCCAGATGGGCCAGCGTCGCCATCAGGCCGATGGTGCCGTGGCCGCACATGCCAAGGTAGCCGGCGTTGTTGAAGAAGATGACGCCGGCCGTGTGGGCTGGGTCCTGTGGCGGGCAGAGCAGGGCGCCGACGAGGACCTCACTGCCACGCGGCTCCAGCAGCGTTGCGCGGCGGTAGCGGTCGTGCTCGCGGGCCAGAAGTTCGCGCCGCTCGGCCATGGTGCCAGCGCCGAGATCGGGAAAGCCGTCGATGACGACACGCGTCGGCTCGCCGCCGGTGTGCGAGTCGATGATCTGGATGCGCTTCATGGTTGCGACTGGCAATGAGCCGGCCGTGTCGCCAGTGCCTTCGCGACGAGGGCCTCGATGCGCTCCCGCTCCGCGCCGATGACGGGCAGCCGTGGCCGGCGCATGTGCTCGCTGCCCACGCCCACCAGCAGGTCGATGAGCTTGAGGTTCTGCACCAGCTTGGTCGACACATCCAGGTGCAGCAGCGGCGTCATCCAGCGGTAGATGGCGCGGGCCTCGTCCCAGCGGCCTTCCTGCATCAGGTTGAACAGAGCCACCGTCTCGCGCGGGAAGGCGCAGCCGACGCCGGCCAGCAGCCCGTCGCAGCCCAGCGCCAGGCCCTCGAAGGCGAGATCGTCCACGCCCATGAAGAGCTGGTAGCGGTCGCCGAGCAGGTTGCGCAGGTCGGTGATGCGGGTCACGTCGCCGCTGCTTTCCTTGATGGCGGCGACATGTTCACAGTCAGCCAGTTCGGCGAAGTGTTCGGGCTTGAGGTCGACGCGGTAGGCGACCGGGTTGTTGTAGACCATCAGCGGCCGCTGGGCGGCATGGGCATAGGTACGCACATTGGCCATCGCCTCGCGCGCATCGGCCACGTAGATGACCGAGGGCATGACCATGTAGCCGGCCACGCCCAGCGCATTGGCGCCTTCGATGAAGCGCAGCGCTTCGCGGGTGCTCGCCTCCGACACCGTGGCCAGCACCGGTACGCGGCCGTTGGCAGCATCCAGCGCGCAGCGGGCGACGGCCAGCTTCTCGTCCAGCGTCAGCGTGCTGGCTTCGCCCAGCGAGCCGCAGCAGACGACGCCATGGATGCCGTTGCGGATCTGGAAATCGATGTGGCGCGCCGTGCCTGCGAAGTCGAGGCTTTCGTCGGCATGGAACTTGGTGGTGACGGCGGGGAAGACGCCGCGCCAGGGGACGTTGTGCATCTCTGGGGCTCCTGGATGGGGAGCCCCATGTTCGCTCAACTAGAACGACGTCCAGTCGTCGCCGTCGGCGGCCACCGCAACGGCGGCCGGAACCGGAGCAGCCCTGGGCGCCACCGCGCGCGCCTTCGCCGGGCGTGCGGGAGCCGGCCTGGCCACGCCGGCCGTCCTCGGCCGGCTGACGGGCGCCGCAGCCGGACGGGCCGCGTTGACGGCGTCGAGCTTGAAGGCTGCCACCGTCTCGGCCAGTTGGCCGGCCTGGATGCGCAGGCTCTCGGCGGCCGCCGCGCTCTCCTCCACCAGGGCGGCGTTCTGCTGCGTGACCTGGTCGAGCTGGTTGACGGCATCGCCGATCTGGCCGATGCCCTTGCCCTGCTCGCTGCTGGCGGCGCTGATCTCGCTGATCAGGTCCGCCACGCGGCGCACCTGGCCAACGACCTCGTCCATGGTGCTGCCGGCTTCGCCCACCAGCTTGTTGCCGGCTTCGACACGTTCGACGCTGGCTCCGATCAGCGCCTTGATCTCCCGCGCGGCCTGGGCGCTGCGCTGCGCCAGGGCCCGCACCTCGCCGGCCACGACGGCGAAACCACGCCCCTGCTCGCCGGCCCGTGCCGCCTCGACGGCCGCGTTCAGCGCCAGGATGTTGGTCTGGAAGGCGATGCCGTCGATGACGCCGATGATGTCGGAAATCTTCTTCGAGCTGGTCGTGATCTCATCCATGGTGGACACCATCTGGCCCATGACCTGGCCGCCGCTCTCGGCCACGCGAGCCGCGCTGCCTGCCAGCTGCGCGGCCTGGTGGGCGGTGTCGGTGTTGTGCTTGACCGTCGCGCTCAGCTCCTCCATGGAGGCGGCGGTCTCCTGCAGGTTGCTGGCCTGCTGTTCGGTGCGCTGGCTCAGGTCGGCGTTGCCCTGGGCAATCTGGCCGCTGGCCGTGGCGACGCTCTCGGCATTGCCGCGCACCGCGCCGACGATGCCCACCAGGGAGTCGTTCATGCGCTGCAGCGCGTTGAGCAACTGGCCGGCCTCGTCCGTGCGGTCGGTGGACAGATGCAGGCGCAAGTCCCCTGCAGCCACCGTCTCGGCGGCGGCCACGGCCTGGCGGATCGGGCCCACCACCGAGCGGGTGATCAGCAGGGCCATGGCCACGCCGAGGGCCAGCGCGGCAGCGGCCGCGACGATGACCGCGATGCCGGCAAAGTCAACGGTCGCGTTCGCCGCGGCGGCCGCGGCGTGCATCAACTCCTTCTGATAGGCGATCAGCGCGTCGAGCTGCTGGAAATACTTGAGCTGCAACTCATGCGTCTCGCTGAGCAGCAGGTTGCGGGCCTTCTCCGTGTCGTCCTTCAGGCCCAGATCGATGACCCTGCGCACCGAGGCCACGAACAGCTGCCTGGCCTGCACGACGCCGCCCAATATTTCGCGCCCCCGCCCCGGCGGCACGCTGGCGTCGAGCTTCTCGAACAGCTCGGCCGTGCGCTTGGCAGCGGCGTCGACATCGCTCAGCTGCTTGCGTTTGCCCTCGGCATCAGACAGCAGCAGCACATTGCGCACGGCCAGTGCGTTGATGTTGACGTTGTCCTTGATCTGTTCGAGCTGCTCGACCTTGACCATTCGATCTTCGACCATCACCTCGAGCTCGTGGTCGATGCCAAGGAGCGCCGTTCGCGCATAGGCGGCCAGCAACACGGTGAAGGCGATGGAGATGGTGAAAGCCAGGCCGAGACGCTGGCCGATCCGCAGGCGCGTGAGGAGGTTCATGGTGGGTCTCCTTGTGGGTGACGCTCCCTGATCGGCCTGGGCTTCGTGTCGAGCCGTATTCCGTGCCCCGAGTCTCTTCCTTCAGGCCGGCGCCACGCAAGGCGTTTTTAGCGGCGTTACCGCCGCGAAAAGCCAACAACTACCGCCGCTGCCCGTGCTGGGGGGTGCCTAGCGCCCGTGGGCACAGCCGGCGGGCCAACGGCGGTGTGCGCGCGGCCGCAGCGCCTAGAACGAGGCAGGCGCCGCCCTGGGCGCGGCCACGGCGTCGAGCTTGAAGGCCGCAACCGTGCCGGCGAGTTGGCTGGCCTGGATGCGCAGGCTCTCGGCCGCGGCGGCGCTCTCCTCGACGAGGGCGGCATTTTGCTGGGTGACTTCGTCGAGCTGGCTGACCGCCTCGCCGATCTGGCCGATGCCCTTGCTCTGCTCGACGCTGGCCGCGCTGATCTCGCTGATCAGGTCGGCCACGCGCTGCACCTGTCCGACCACTTCGCCCATCGTGCGACCGGCGTCGCCGACCAGGCCGTTGCCCGTCTGGATGCGTTCAACGCTGGCGTTGATCAGGACCTTGATCTCGCGCGCGGCTTCGGCGCTGCGCTGGGCCAGGCTGCGCACTTCGCCGGCCACGACGGCAAAGCCCCGGCCCTGTTCGCCGGCGCGCGCAGCTTCCACGGCTGCGTTCAGGGCCAGGATGTTGGTCTGGAAGGCGATGCCGTCGATGACGCCGGTGATGTCGGCGATCTTCCTGGAGCTGGCCGTGATCTGCTCCATCGTGTTCACCACCTGGCCCACGACCTGGCTGCCGCTCTCGGCCACGCGCGCCGCGCTGTTGGCGAGCTGGGCGGCCTGGCGGGAGATATCGGTGTTGTGGCTGACCGTCGCGGTCAGCTCCTCCATGGACGCGGCCGTCTGTTGCAGATTGCTGGCCTGCTGCTCGGTGCGCTGGCTCAGGTTGGCATTGCCCTGGGCGATCTGGCCGCTGGCCATGACGACGCTGTCGGCGTTGCCGCGCACCGTGCCGACGATGTCGACCAGCGCGTCGTTCATGCGTTGCAGCGCGGCCAGCAGCTGGCCCGCTTCGTCTCGGCGATCGGTCGTCAGATGCAGCCTCAGATCACCGGCTGCCACGGTCTCGGCAGCGCGCACCGCGTCCTGGATCGGGCCCACCACCGAGCGCGTGATCAACAGCGCCAGCGCCACACCCACGGCGCCTGCCAATGCCGCCGCGATCAGCATGGCCGCCGAGGCAAAGCTCACGGTGCCATCGGCAAGCTGCGCCGACGTGCGCATCAGCTCCTTCTGGTAGTCGATCAGGGCGTCGAGCGCGGCGAAATAGGCCTGCTGCTTGGCCTGCACATCGCCCAGGAGCAGGTCGCGTGCGGCGTCCTTTTGCTGCTGCACGCCAAGGTCGGTCACGCGCTGCAGCGTCGCGACATAGGGCGCCCGTGCTTCGGCGGTGGCGGCCAGCAGCTTGGTGCCCTGGCTGGAGGTGATCGAGGCCTGCAGCTTCTGAAACAGGTCACCCGTGCTCTTGCGGTTGCCCGCAATCGTGTCCAGTTCCTTCTGGATGGCGGCTGGATCGCTCAGCAGCACGATGTTGCGCACCGTGCGTGCCGTCAGATTGACGTTGTGCTTGACCTGTTCGAGCTGCTCGACCTTGACGACACGGTCCTTGACCATCAGCGCCAGCTCGTCGTTGATCTGCCTCAGCTGGCCACGTGCATACAGCGCCAGCGCAACGCTGAACAAGATGGAGACCGCGAAGCCGAGACCCAGGCGCAGGCCGATGCGAAGGTCCTTGAAGATATTCATGGTTGTTCTCCCTGTGTGCTGGCGGCGCGTGCATCCGCCGCCAGGCTCCATGTTGAATCGAAGTTAGCACGAGGATGTGAAACTATGCGAATCTTTGATGCCGCGCAAGGGACAGTGCACGTGGTGTGCAGTTCGCGGCACTGGAGCAAAGGCATGGAGACGCAAGCCAACCTGGGCGAAAGGGTGCTGGCGCTGGTAGCGCAGCCGCCTGATACCGGATGTACGCCCAGCGCGCGGCCCCGGGATGCGGCGGCGCGTGCCATCGAGGGCGCCGCCGCCAAGGCCGGCCTGGCCGCCGGCACGCTGGCCCTGCCGCCGGGGCCGCTGGGCTGGGCCACCATCGCGCCGGAGATGCTGGCCGTCTGGCAGATCCAGCGCCAACTGGTGGCCGACATTGCCGCCCTCTATGGCCGCAGCGCCGACCTCGGTCCGGCGCAGATGCTGTGGTGCCTGTTCCGCCACACGGCTGCGCAGGCCCTGCGCGACCTGACGGTGCGCGTCGGCGAGCGCGTCATCGTGCGCCCGGCCGCGCAGGTGCTGCTGCAACGCGTGGCCGAGGCCATCGGCGTGTACCTGGGCAAGAAGGCCGCCAGCCGGATGCTGTCGCGCTGGGTGCCGCTGATCGGCGCGGCGGGGGTCGGCGCCTATGCCTATTGGGACACGCGCCAGGTCGGGCGGGCAGCGCTGCAGCTGTTCGAGAACGAACAGGTGATCGAGAACGAGCCGGGCTAGCCATCTCGGCGACAACCCTGTGTAACTTCTGTGTCGGGCCTGACAAACTGGCGTCCGTATGCAGCTTCCCACCATCCTGGACATCGAAGCCTCGGGCTTCGGCCGCGGCAGCTATCCGATCGAGGTCGGATTCGTCGCGGTGGACGGCGGGCTGTTCTGTGGCCTGGTCACGCCCGAGCCCGATTGGCTGCATTGGGACCCCAGCGCCGAAGCCCTGCACGGCATCAGCCGCGAACTGCTTCAGCGCCACGGCAGACCGGTTCGCTGGATGGCTGAGCAGCTCAATGAGCGGCTGGCCGGCCAGACCGTCTATTGCGATGGCTGGGGACAGGACTACCCCTGGCTGGCGCGTCTCTACGACGCGGCCGGCATGCGGCAGAACTTTCGCCTGGATGACCTGCGCCGGCTGCTCGACGAGCAGGAGGCCCAGCGCTGGCGCGGCGTCACCGAAATCGTGCGTCAGCGACAGCGCCTGACCCGTCACCGCGCCAGCAGCGATGCGCGCGTGCTGCAGCTGGCCCTGGACGAGATCAAGAACGGCGTGGCTGTCTAGGCTCCTAGATTTCGCCGCCGCGGTGGCAGCCGCGCCCGGCACGCTTGGCTTCGTAGAGGCTGGCATCGGCCTGTGCCACCAGTTGCTCCAGGTTGACCGCGCCCGTCGTCGCGACGCAGTAGCCGATGCTGACGCCGATCTCCAGCTCCAGCTCGCCGATGTGATACGGCGTGGAGAGGGCGTGCAGCAGTTTGTCGGCCACCGTGGCGGCGTCGCTGGCCTCGTGCACCTGCGGCAGCAGCACGGCGAATTCGTCGCCGCCCAGACGGGCCACCAGGTCGCCCGGGCGCAACGCATGGCGCAGGCGCAGCGCCACGGCCTTCAGCAGCGCGTCGCCGGTCGGGTGGCCGTGCAGGTCGTTGACGGGCTTGAACTTGTCCAGGTCGAGGTAGAGCAGGGCCAGGCGCTGGCCCGGTGGGGCGGTCAGCAAGCGGCGCGCGCCCTCCTCGAAGCCGGTGCGGTTGAGCGCCTGGGTCAGCGCGTCGGTCTGTGAGGCCAGGCGCAGCCGCGCCTCCTCGCGCCGGGTTTCGGTCACATCGACCTCGATGCCGATCAGGCCTTCGATCTTGCCGCTCTGCACGCGCAGCGGTGCGTACTGCGCATCGAAGCTGTGGCCGTCGCGTTCGCTGGGGTCGACGAGATCCAGCCGGCGCGTTTCGCCAGCCAGGGCGCTTTCGATCAGTGGCGCACGGGCTGCGTAGTCCTGCACGCCGAACAGCTCGGCCAGCGGCCGGCCGACCCAGTCCTTGAGCTCGACGCGGCGCTGCTCCTCGAAGGCGGCGTTGAAGAAGATCACCCGTGCCTCGGTGTCGCCGACGAGGAACTGTGCCCGCGCCGTGTGGGCGACGGCCAGCAGCATGGCCTCGTTGCGTTCGCTCTCGCGCTGGGCGTGCAGCTGCTCGGACATGTCGCGCAGGATGACCGACACGGTCTCGACACGGCCGCGCACGTCGCGGTGCATGATGATGAGGCAGTCCATCGGCAGCTTCGCGTCGCCCAGCTGCAAGCCGATTCGGCCGCGCCAGTGGCCCTCGCGCATGGCGGCGGGCAGCACCAGCTTTTCGTAGAGGTCGAGCTGCTCGGCCGAGAAGTAGTCGGCGATGTGGGCGTCGCCCAGCAGCGCATCGGCGGCCATCCCCAGGCGGGCCCGCGCAGCCGGGTTGAGATAGGTGACCTGGCCATGCTCGCGGGCCTGGCAGACGAAGTCGGGCGTCATGTCGAAGATGGCGGTCAGCGTCTGCAGGGCCTTCTCCTGCTCGCCGCGCTCGGTCACGTCTTCCACGGTGCCGGCCTGGCCGGCCACCCGGCCGTCGAAATACAGCGGCGCCGTGCGCACCGCGATCCAGCGGATGCGGCCGTCGTCGCCGCGCTTCATCTTGCGCACCATGTCGATGGGCTCGCCGGTGGCCATCTGGTGTTTCCAGCGCTGGATCAGCATGTCGCGCTGCTCTGGCTGCACGAGGGTGGTCCAGCCCCACTCGACGTTCTCGCGCCTGAGGCCGTGCACGTGCAGATAGCTGTCGTTGACGTAGACGATGCGACCGGTTTCGTCGGTGCGGAACAGGCCCAGCGGCATGGCATTGCTGGTGGCTTGCAGGGTCGCCTCGCGCAGCCGTGCCGCGCGCTGCAGTTGGCCCAGCCAGCGCGCCAGCAGCACCAGGCCCAGCGTGGCCAGCGCCGAGGCGGCCACCACCAGGCTGCGCTGCCGCCAGAACGGCACCAGCACGTCTTCCTCGGTGCCCGACAGCAGCAGCTTCAGGCCGTAGTCGGACAGGGTGACGAAGGCGCCGGTGCGGGGCCGGCCGTCCGTGGCCGCGCCGCTGCTGGCGTAGAAACCTTCTTCACCGCTGAGATTGCGGCGGGCGGCGGGGAATTGTTCGAAGAGGTTGCGGCCGACAAAGCCCGGCACCTCAGGCCGGCGCGACAGGGCCAGGCCGTCGGTGCGCAGCATGACGAGGGAGGATGGCGGCAAGGGCACGAACAGGCCCTGAATGTCATGCAGGCGCTGCAGGTCGATGGTGGCCATGACGAACTCGTAGTCGTCCAGCGGCCGCGACAGCCGCATCAGCAGCGGCAGGCGCAGCCGGCCATCGTCGGCGCGGCCGCCCAGGCGCAGCGGCAGGCCCAGCGCAATGCCCTCGGGCACCAGGCCCGCGATCTCGCCGAAGGCCGCGGTGCCGGCGATGCTGGCGTCGTCGCCCTCAGCGCCCGCCTGCAGCCGGCGCACCTGGCCGGTGGGCGCCACCAGCACGATGTCGACCATCTGGCGCGAGCCGCTGCGCACGCTGTCGACGAACTGGCGCAGCATGGCGTCGGCCTGCGGCCGCCCCTCCTGCCCATCGGTGCGACGCGTCAGCAGCCACAGGTCCACGACGCGCAGCGCGCTTTCGGCCTGGCGCAGCACGGGCTCGGTCTGCATCGCGACGGCACGAACGCCGGTAGCCAGCTCCTGGCGCTGCTGGGCCAGCAGTTCTCGGGGCTTCTCGACGGCATACCAGCCCACCAAGGCCCAGATCGTCAGCACGACGGAACCGAAGGCCAGGGCGGGCGCCAGCAGCAGGGCACGCTCGCGCCAGCGGCGGCGGCGGGCCTGCTTCAGCGGCTCGGTGGGCGGGGTGGCGGCGCTCATCGGGGGCAGGGGTTGCGGGCCATTGTGCGCCGCCGCCCCCGCCATCCGGCTCCGCTATTTCGGCGCAAACAGCGCTGCCTGCTGCTCCCGCAGCAGCTTCTTCTGCACCTTGCCCATGGCATTGCGCGGCAGCTCCGGCACGACCAGGATGCGCTTGGGCACCTTGAAGCCGGCAATGCGGGCCTTGAGCGCCTGGATCAGCGCCTCGGGGTCAGGCTGACCGTCGGGCGTGATGACGGCGACGACGGCCTCGCCGAAGTCTGGATGCGGCACGCCGATGACGGCCGATTCACCCACGCCGGGCAGGTCGTTCAGGAAGCCCTCGATCTCGGCCGGGTAGACATTGAAGCCGCCGCTGATGATGAGGTCCTTGCTGCGGCCGATCAGCGTCAGATAGCCATTGGCGCCGACGCGGCCGACGTCGCCGGTCTTGAACCAGCCGTCCGCGGTGAACTCCTCGGCCGTCTTCTCGGGCATCTGCCAATAGCCGCTGAAAACGTTCGGCCCGCGCACCTGCACATGGCCGATCTCGTCCGCCGCGCAGGGGCGGCCCTCGTCATCGACGATGCGCAGGCTCACGCCCGGCAGCGCCGGGCCGACGGTGCCGCCTACTCGTTGGCCCTGGTCGCCGTCCTCCGGGCGGCACGGGTTGGAGGTCAGCATCAGCGTCTCGCTCATGCCGTAGCGCTCCAGGATGGCATGGCCGGTGCGGGCCTGCCATTCGCGCCACGTCTCGATCAGCAATGGCGCGGAGCCGCTGATGAAGAGGCGGATGTGGCTGCTATCCAGTGTGCGCTCCTGCAACAGCCGCACATAGAGCGTGGGCACGCCCATGAAGACCGTGGCTTCGGGGAAGCGGCGCGCCACGGCGCCGGCGTCGAACTTGTTGAACCACAGCATCTTGCTGCCATTCAGCAGCGCGCCATGCGAGGCGACGAACAGGCCGTGCACATGGAAGATGGGCAATGCGTGCAGCAGCACGTCATCGGGCTTCCAGTCCCAGAAGCTCTTCAGCGTCTGCGCGTTGGAGAGCAGATTGCCGTGGCTGAGCATGGCGCCCTTGCTGCGCCCGGTCGTGCCGCTGGTGTAGAGGATGGCAGCGAGGTCGGTGGCGGCCCGTTTGACGGGTTCGTGTGCGAGCGGCATCTGCGCGGCGCGGTCCAGCAGCGTGCCCGTGCGATCGTCGTCCAGCGTGAAGACCCAGCGCACGCCGCGCTGGAAGGCCAGCTTGCTGACCCAGCCGAAGTGCTTGCCCGCACAGACCACGACGCCCGGTGCTGCATCGCTGATGAAGTGCTCCAGTTCGGCCGCGTGATAGGCCGGGTTCAGCGGCAGGTAGACCAGGCCGGCACGCAGCACCGCCAGGTAGAGCATCAGGTTCTCGATGCTCTTGTCGGTGTGGACGGCGACGCGGCTGCCAGCGGGCAGCTCCAGCCGGCCCAGCCAGTTGGCGAGCATGGCGCTGCCATTGTCGAGGTCGCGCCAGCTGTAGAGCAGGCCGTCGGCGTCGATGGCGGTCGCGTCCAGGTCCGCCGGGAAGCCGGCGCGCAGGGCCGAGTAGAGATTCATGGTGCTGGTTGACGGGGTGGTGTCTTACCAAGTGACTGCCGTGGAACCGGCTTTGCCGGGCCACTGGCAGTGCCCCCTTTCAAAGGGGGCCGGCGAAGCCGGTAGGGGGTTAGTCCATTTTTGCGCCGGAGCGCTTGACGACCTCTGCCCAGCGCTTGACTTCAGAGCTGACGAATTGCCCGAAGGCGTCGCCATAGAGATTGGGCGTCTCCGCGCCCAGGCCGTGCCAGATGTTGCGGATGTCGTCCGTCGCGAAGGCCTTGCGCAGCTCGGCCTGCATGGCGGTGATCGCTTCCTTGGGCGTGCCCTTGGGTGCCCACAGGCCGTACCAGGTCGACACCTCATAGCCCGGCACGCCGGCCTCTGCGGCCGTCGGCACATCGGGGAAGCCGACAGCACGTTTGGGAGCCGCCACCGCCAGCGCCTTGATGCGGCCGCTCTTGATGTGGTTGGCCGACGAGCCCAGGCCGTCGAACATCAGGTCCACCTGGCCAGCGATCAGGTCCTGCAGGGCCGGGCCGGCGCCGCGGTAGGGGATGTGGGTGATGAAGGTCTTGGTCTGCAGCTTGAACAGCTCGCCGGCCAGATGGTGGGAAGTGCCGTTGCCGGCCGAGCCGTAGTTCAGCTTGCCGGGCTTGGCGCGCACCGTGGCGAGCAGACCCTTGAGATCGCTGACAGGCACCTGGCCCGGGTGCACGACGATGACCTGAGGCACGCTGGCCAGCAGGGCCACGGGGATGAAGTCCTCTTCCAGCTTGTAGTCCAGCCTGGGGTACATGGACGGCGCAATGGTGTGGTGCACGGCGCCCATGAAGAAGTTGTTGCCGTCCGGCGCCAGCTTGGCGGCGATGGTGGCACCCACCGTGCCGCCCGCGCCGCCCTTGTTGTCGATGATGACCTGGCGGCCCAGCTGCCGGGTCAGCAGCGCGGTCAGCGGCCGCGCGAAGGCGTCGGTGCCGCCGCCAGCGGGGAAGGGCACGATCCAGGTCTGAGGCTTGGTGCCCTGGGCCAGCGCCAGCCAGGGGCTGCACAGCGCGGGCAGCAGCATGCGTCGCTTCATCGGCTTGTCTCCGTCAGTGTTGTGCGGCAATTATGGTTGCAGCAATGCGGTCACACGGGCGAGCAGCTCCGGCTTGGAGAAGGGCTTGTTGAGGCTGTCGCAGCGCGCTTCGTGCAGGAACTGGCGGGCGATGGGCGACAGCGTGTCGCCGGTGACGAACAGCATGCGCCGCGCCAGCGACGGGTGCCGGGCCTTGACCTCGCGCCAGAGCTGGGCGCCGTCAATGTCGGGCATGTGCAGGTCGCTGACGATGGCGTCGAAGCGCGCCTCGGCGAGCATGGCCAGTGCCACCGCGCCGGACTCGGCCGTCATGACCTCATAACCCGCGCCCGACAGCATCTCGCCGATCAGCTCGGCAATCTCGGTCTCGTCATCGACGACGAGGATGCGGGCGCTGCACTCGTCGGTCGCCGGCAGCGGTACGGGTTCGGTCTCACTGGCCTCGGGCTCGCCGCTGACGGGCATCTGCAGGCAGAAGCAGGCGCCGCTGCCATCGTCCTGCAGCGTCAGCTCGCCGCCGTGGTCGCGTGCGATGGAGCGCGACACGGCCAGGCCCAGGCCGGTGCCGACGCCCTCGCTCTTGGTCGTGAAGAAGGGCTCGAAGATGCGCTCGCGCAGCTCGGGGTCGATGCCGGGGCCGTTGTCGCGCACCCGCATCCAGACGCGCGGCGTGCGGCGGCGGTCGCCGTCGGTCATGGGCGCCACGCCGGTGGAGACGGTCAGGCGGCGGCCGTTGTCTCGAGCGCCCAGGGCCTGCTGGGCGTTGACGATGAGGTTGAGCACGATCTGGCCGATCTGATCGGCATCGGCCTTGACGGGTGGCAGGCCCGGTAGCAGGTCCAGCGTGACGGCGATGCCGTGGCTGCGCAGCACATAGCCCAGCATGTCGACGGCGGCGGTGGCGAGGTCGTTCAGTGCCACCTCGCTGCGGTTGGCGGGCCGGCTGCGCGCCATGTTCAGGAAGGTGCGCACGATGCGGCCGCAGCGTTCGGCGGCCTCGTGGATGCGCTGGGCGTCGGCGGCGCGCGGGTCGCCGCTCATCTTCTCGGCCAGCAGCGACGCGCGGCCCATGACGATGGACAGCGGGTTGTTGAGCTCGTGGGCCACGCCGGCCAGCAGGCTGCCCATGGCCGTCAGCTTCTCGCTCTGGCGCAGCGCCTCGCGCTGGCGTTCGATCTCGCTCAGCGCCGTCTGGCGCTCGGACAGGTCGAACAGCGACGCCGTGTAGAAGGCCTGGCCGGCTACATCGGTGCGCCACAGCACCATCTCGACGGGAAACTCGTTGCCGTCGGCGCGCTGGGCCTGCATCTCGATGCGCTTGCCGATGATGCGCTGTTCGCCGCCGGCCGAGACGCGCGCCATGCCAGCCTCGTGGGCCGCGCGCAGCCGGGCCGGAATCATCACGTCGGACACCGAGCGGCCGATAGCCTCGGCGCGCGCCAGCCCGAACATGGCCGCCGCGGCGGGGTTGAACTCGACGATGTGGCCGGTCCTGTCGGTGGAGACCAGGGCCGCCATCGCGTGGTCGAAGATGGAGGACTTCAGCGCCTCGCTGGCCTGCAGCTCGGTGACCTTGGCCGACAGCTCGGCGTCGCGCCGCTTCAGCTCGGTCAGGTCCAGGCTCATGACGACGGTGGCCTGCGGCACGCCGGCCTGCACGTCGACGGGAATGAGGTGCTCGCGCATATAGCGCCGACCGGCACCAGCCAGTTCGGTCCAACCCTCCCACGCGACGGTCTGGCCGCTGGCCAGGCGCGAGCGCACGGCACCGTAGTCGGCATAGGCGGCGTCGCCAATGATGCGGCCGATGGGCTGGCCGAGCACCTGCTTGGGATGCAGGCCGGTGAACTTGAAGAACTCGTGGTTGGCCCAGACGAAGCGCTCGGCCACGTCGATGACGACGACGCGCGCCGGCACGGCTTCCAGCAGCTGCGACAGCAGCGGCAGCGTGGCCTTGAGCACGCTGCCGAGTTCGCCCACGCCGGCGTCGGGCGTGGGGTGGAAATGCAAGGTCTCTGTCATGCGGCGCGCTCTCCCTGGGCGCGCCGATGATAAGCAGGCTCAGGCGGCCAGCGCCTCGGTAGCGGCACCCTCTTGCATGGTCCGGGCGACATGGCCGTACATCACCGTCCAGGCTTCGCGCACCTCGGCCGTGAAGCCATCGCCAAGGCCGGCGGCCAGGGTGTCCAGCAGCGCGGCGCCGACGCTGGCGTAGTGGGCCTCGACGACACCATAGCCGGCATGGCGCTGGCCGAGCTTGAGCAGCACGGGGTTCAGCGAGGCGGGGCGGTCAAGCAGGTCGATGGCGGCGCCGATCATCTGCATCAGCCGCGCCCCCTGCTCGACCATGGCGCTGCCACGGAACAGCGCGCGCAGGGCGGGGTCACGGGCAAACAGCTGGGCGTAGAAGGCCTCGGCGACGGTGGGCGCCAGGGGCATGAGCGGCGCGAAGCTGCTGCGGATCAGGTGGATTTGGTGCGGGGTCATGGCAGCCTCGGTGTCAATGGATGAGGTAAGCGTCGGCGACGGGTGCGAACACGCACAGCAGTGGCAAGGCCATGATGAGGCGCTCGAGCAGGTTCCAGCGGGGCGAGGGCGCAGGGGCGTGTTCGAGGTCCTCGGCGAAGGCTTCGCTGCGGCAGCCGACGAGCATCGTTTCGGGCCAGTCGGTGGAGGGGTTGTCGCTGCGGTAGTGCATGAGGGTCTTCCGGTTGGTGTGTCGCCACTGTCGGCCGCGCCGGTTTCAAGCGCGCTTCACGTCGGCTCGACTGTGTTGCGTTTGTTTCAACACCACGCTGCCTTGCTCCGAGCAAGGCCGGCCTGCCTATCATTCGCCGCCATGCCAAACACCTCGCCCACCGTGCTGCTCGTCGACGACGAGCCTGAATTGCGTGCCCTGCTGGCCGAGTATTTCGGCCGCAACGGCTTCGAGGTCATGCAGGCCCAGGACGCTGCCGCGGCGCGCGCCCGCGTCGCCGAGCGTGTACCCGATGTGGCCGTGCTCGACATCAACATGCCGGGCGAGAACGGTCTGTCCCTGGCCCGCGCGCTGCGTGAAGCCCATCCGCGCCTGGCTGTGCTGATGCTGACTACGGCGGGCGAGGCCATCGACCGCATCGTCGGCCTGGAGGTGGGGGCGGACGATTACATCGCCAAGCCCTTTGAGCTGCGCGAACTGCTGGCCCGCGTGCGCGCCGTGCTGCGACGCCTGCAGGTGACGGCCGCGCCGGCACCTGTGCTCGCACCGAGCGATCCGGAGCGCGTTGCCTTTGGCCTGTGCGAACTCGACATGGCCCAGCGCAAGCTCTTTGGCGCGGTGGGCGAGGAGATCGACATCACGGCCGCCGAGTTCGACCTGCTGGCGCTGTTTGCCCGCCACCCCAATCGCCCGCTGAACCGCGACCAGATCATGGAGCAGGCCCACAACCGCGGCTGGGACGTGTTCGACCGCAGCATCGACCTGCGCGTCATGCGCCTGCGCCGCAAGGTGGAGCGCAACCCCGACAAGCCGGAGGTCATCAAGACCGTGCGCAACGTCGGCTACGTCTACGTGCCGGTGGCGGGCTGAGCGGGCGATTTCCCGGCGCCAGCCGCAGTTGCAACAAGTCCGCGGCCGCTGGTGTCGCAGTGGTTTTGTACCGTATCCTGACCGTCAGAGGACGCGCGAAATGCGCCGCTGCGCGCAAGCTGCAGCCGTGCATGCGCCTTGCGACGGCATGGGTCACTTTTTCTCGCTGATCAACAGATGGGCGCGCTTCGTCGCCCTGCTTGGGCTTGCGTTGGGCGGTGGCGCCCGGGCGGCAGACGAGCCCGCCCCGACGGCCTGGGCCGCCCGTTCGGATGCGGTGTTCCACCAGGTGCTGGTCGCGCCGATGTCCTTCACCGCGCTGGCCCAGGACGGCGAAGGCTTCCTCTGG
Organism: Roseateles sp. P5_E4; assembly: GCF_054049255.1. Lineage (NCBI taxonomy): Bacteria > Pseudomonadati > Pseudomonadota > Betaproteobacteria > Burkholderiales > Sphaerotilaceae > Roseateles > Roseateles sp. P5_E4. The sequence goes on from NZ_JBFUMS010000002.1 coordinate 588,494, forward strand.
ATCGCCACGCAATCCGGGCTGTCCCGTTGGGATGGTTATCAGCTTCGCAGCTATGTCAGCGACATGGCTTCGTCCGGTGCCTTGCCCGACAGTTACGTGCAAGCGCTGCATGTCGATGACCAACGGCGTCTTTGGGTAGGCACCAGCGCCGGTGGCCTGGTGCGGTATGAGGCGCGCACCGACCGTTTCGTCGCCCCGTTGGCTGCCGGCGCGGCGCTGAGCCGCAAGAGCGTGCACGCCATGCTCGACGAGGGCAACGGCCTGCTGTGGGTCGGCACCGGTGCCGGTCTGGACCTGCTGGATACCAGCCGCGGTACGGTCCAGCGCCATGCGGTACTGGCCGGGACCAAAGGCCTGCCCGATGGCGCCGTGCTGGCGCTGCTGCGCGACTCGACGGGCGGCCTGTGGGTTGGCACCGACAAGGGCCTCTTCCGTCGCGGTGCCGGCAGCGATCGTTTCGTGCAGGTCGGGCTGCCGGCCGAAGAGCACGCGCCATTCGTCGCCAGGCTGCTGCTGGACAGCCAGCGGCGGGTCTGGGTTGGCACGCGTTCGTATGGCGTTTTCGTGATCGAGCCCGAGCCTGAGGCTGAGGCGGTGCCGTTGCATCGCCTGTTGCAGGCGGCTGGCGCCGACGCGACGGGGCTGGGCAACGCGCCGATCCGCGTGATGGCCGAGGCCGCGCCTGGTGACGTGTGGCTGGCCCCCGATGGGGGCGGCATCCTGCGCATCGACACCCGCCGCTGGGAGATGCGTCGCGTGCGGCACCGCTCGGACAGCGCGGCCAGCCTGCCCGACGACGACGTCGCCGCGATGTACCGCGATCGCAGCGGGCTGCTCTGGGTCGCCACCGACACGGGGCTCAGCCACCACGACGCGCGCCAGGTCACGGTCAGCACCTGGTTCGGCGGCCCCGGCGCAACGGCTGGCATCAGCCACCTCAACGTGCCTTGCGTGCTGCCCATGCCCGATGGCAGCGTCTGGCTCAGCACGGGCGACGGTGGCATCGACATCGTCAGGGCCGATCAGGGCCGCACAGCGGCATTGCGGCCCGACGCTGCCATACCGGCCACCGCGCTGCCGCCAGGCCGCGTGCTGAGCATGGTGCGCGCGCCCGACGGCGTGGTCTATCTCGGTACCCAGCGCGGGCTGTATCGCGCCACGGCCGATGGCCGAGCGGTGCAACGGCTGGCTATCCCCGGCCGGTCACCCACCGCGTCGGTGTGGGCCATGGCGATGCAGGACGGCCGGCTCTGGCTGGGCGGTCTCGACGGCCTGTGGGCGGTGGCCCCGGCCGATGGCCTGCAACTGGGCGTGCTGGCGCATGAGGACGGCAGCCGCCTGGACGAGCAGCGCGTCACCGCGCTGCTGGAGGGCCGGGACGGCGTGCTGTGGGTGGGCACGCGCACGGGCGTGTTGCGGCTGGACACGGCCACGATGGCACTGAGCCGGCTGGCGCCCGACGCGCCCGGCCGGGTGGGCTTTCCCGTTGGCTATGTCTCCTCCATGCTGCTGGACCGCCTTGGCCGCCTGTGGGTGGCCAGCTTCGGCGCCGGCGTGCGCGTGATGGAGGCCGCGCAGGCGCCGCAAGCCCAACCGCAGGTCAGGCGCATCACCCTGGCCGAAGGACTGCCGCACAACGGCGTCGATGCGCTGGTGCTGGCGCCGAACGGCGACGTCTGGGCCAGCACCGACGGCGGCATCGCCCACATCGCACAGGACAGCCTGCGCGTGCGCAGCCTGCGCGCGGCCGAGGGGGTGGGTATCCCCACCTACTGGACCAACGCGGGCGCGTCCAGTGCCGACGGCATGCTGCTGTTTGGCGGCATCGGCGGCTTGACCATCGTGGACCCGCGCCAGCCCGTGGCCCGCGCCGAACCGGCGCCGCTGGTGATCACTGAAGTGCGGCTGGGCGGTGTGCGGGCCGTGGTGCCACCGGCCTCGCCCGGCGACGAAGCCCTGACTCTCGAACCACAGCGACGCAGCCTGCTGGTCGAGTTCTCGGTGCTCGACTACGGCGCGCCTGAACGCAACCGCTACGAATACCGGTTGCCGGGTGTCGACGCCGATTGGGTCGCCACCGAGCCGAACCGGCGCATCGCCACCTACACCAATCTGCCGCCCGGCGACCATGTGCTGGAGCTGCGCGGCGCCGGCGCGCAGGGCGGGTGGTCCGAGGTGTTGCGGCTGCCGCTGCATGTGCGGCCGCGCTGGCACGAGATGCTGTGGTTTCGCGTCGGCCTGGGCGTGGCGGTGGCCGCGCTGCTCGTCGCGATGATGCAGGCGCGCACGCTGATCCTGCGGCGGCGCCAGCGCACGCTGGAGTTGCTGGTGGCCGAGCGCACGGTGGCGCTGGAGCAGCGCACGAGCGAGCTCCAGAGAAGCCAGCAGCAGCTGGAGCAACTCGCCTACTACGACGGCCTGACYGGGCTGGCCAACCGGCGCCTGTTCAACGACGACCTTCGCCACCTGATGGCCCAGGCGCAGCGCAACGGGCTGGGGCTGTACCTGCTGCTGATCGACCTTGACCATTTCAAGCAGATCAACGACACCCAGGGACACGACGCCGGCGACGCGGTGCTGAGGACGGTCAGCGCCTGCCTGGGGCTCGCCGTGCGGGAAGCGGATCGCACGGCCAGGCTGGGCGGCGACGAGTTCGCCGTGCTGCTGCCCGACACCATCGAGCCGGCTGCAGCGGAAGCGGTATGCCGCCGCATTGCCCAGGCGCTGGCCCAGGTGCTGCCTCAGGGGCAGTCATCGCTGACGCTGCCCAGCGCGAGCATCGGTGCCGCCTGCTATCCGCGCGACGCGCAGGATGTGGACGGGCTGTACAAGGCGGCCGACCTGGCGCTCTACGACGCCAAGCGTGCGGGGCGATCCCGCTGGCATTTGTATGCGGGGCCGCGGGTCTAGGCGCTGGGTCTGTCAGTTCGGCTCGGGCAACTGGAGCCAGCGCTGCAGCCGCGTGCGCAGTGCGACGAAGTCCAGCGGCTTGGTCAGGTGCTCGTCCATGCCGGCCTCGAGGCTGGCGGCCACGTCGGCATCCAGCGCATGGGCCGTCAGTGCCAGGATGGGGAATGCGGGCAGCTTGCCCTCGCGCTGCTGGGTGCGGATGCGGCGGGCGCATTCCAGGCCGTCCATGCCGGGCATCTGGATATCCATCAGCACGAGATCCGGGGCGGACTCGGCACAGGCCGACAGGGCTTCGAGGCCGTTCCTGGCCAGGCGAGCCTGAACGCCCATCAGCGCGAGGAATTCCAGCGCGACGACCTGGTTGATGTGGTTGTCCTCGACGAGCAGGACCTGGGCTTGTCGTTGGCTCGGGGCGGTACCGCCCTCGTCGGGCTCCGGCGCGTCAACACCCGCACCGTCGGTGGCGGCATTGAGCCAGAAGGGAACCAGCACCTGCGCCGGCTCGGGCAACCTCGACTTGTCCATCCCCATGTCCTTGTGTCAGCTTGTTCTTTTCTTATGCGGCCCTCGAGGAGCCGTGAGCCATTGTTGCCTCAGCTGGCGCCGCAGCGCAACCGGATGCCCCATGAATGCAGTGCGACTTGGGCCGCTCATGTCGCCTGAAACGACCGCTCGTCGGTCGCGGGTGCTGACAGTTTTCGTCCATGCGTCTCCCTACACTGCTCGCCTTTGTCGTTTTGGCCCCCATCAATGTCTGACGGTCTGATCCGCATCCGAGGCGCTCGGCAGCACAACCTCAAGAATCTTGACCTCGATCTGCGCACAGCGGAGCTGACCGTCGTCACCGGGCCCAGCGGCTCGGGCAAGTCCAGCCTGGTGTTCGACACCCTCTATGCCGAGGGCCAGCGTCGCTACGTGGAGACCTTTTCCGCTTACGCCCGTCAGTTCCTGGACCGCATGGACCGCCCGGCGGTGGACAAGGTGGATGGCGTGCCGCCCGCCATCGCCATCGACCAGACCAACCCGGTGCGCACCAGCCGCTCCACGGTGGGCACCATGACGGAGCTGAATGACCACCTGAAGCTGCTTTTTGCGCGCGCGGCGGAGCTGTTTGACCGCAAGACGGCGCTGCCGGTCAGGCATGACACGGCCCAGAGCATTTATGTGGAACTGCTGGCTCGTGGCGAAGCAGCCGGGGACCCCAGGATGGTGCTCAGTTTTCCGGTGGAATTGCCCGGCAACACGAGCGCGGAGCAGGTGCAGCAGTGGCTGTCCGCCAGCGGGTTCACGCGGGTGCAGGGCGAGCGCGAGGTTGAGGGCAAGAAGGTGTTGGATGTGGTGGCCGATCGCTTCCGCATCCAGGGGGCCGACAAGCAGCGCGCGATGGAAGCCATCGAGCTGTGCTTGAAGCGCGGCGCGGGTCGGGTGAATGTTCACGTCGGTGACGACGGCGCCACACTCTGGCGGTTCTCGACCGGCCTTCACCGTCCCGAAAGCGACATCCGCTACGCCGACCCGCAGCCGGCGCTGTTCTCCTTCAACTCCGCTTTCGGCGCTTGCGACAGCTGCCGCGGCTTCGGCCGCGTCATCGGCGTCGATCTTGGCCTCGTCATTCCCGACGACCGCAAGACCCTGCGCAACGGCGCCATCAAGCCCATGCAGACGCCGGCCTGGAAGGACTGCCAGGAGGACCTGCTGAAGTACGCCGGCGAGGCCGGTATCCCGCGCGACACGCCGTGGAAGGATTTGAGCCCCGCCCAGCACGAGTGGGTCATCGGTGGCACGCCGAACTGGAACGGCAACTGGAACAAGCAGTGGTACGGGGTCAAGCGCTTCTTCGAATACCTCGAAAGCAAGGCCTACAAGATGCACATCCGCGTGCTCTTGTCCAAGTACCGCAGCTATACCGAGTGCCCTTCCTGCCGCGGCGCGCGGCTGAAGACCGAGGCGCTGCTGTGGCGCGTCGGCGCCAAGGAACTGGCCGACGTGGCACTGCCCGCGGAGCAACGCTTCCTGCCGGTCGGCGTGGATTGGAGCCGCCAGCAATTGGAGACGCTGCCGGGCCTGTCCCTGCATGACCTGATGCAGCTGCCCATCCAGCGCCTACGCAACTTTGTCGACGGCCTGCAGCTGCCCAGCACGATGCTGGACGAAGCATTGAAGCTGCTGCTCGACGAGATCCGCCACCGCAGCCGCTACCTGTGCGACGTGGGCCTGGGCTATCTGACGCTGGACCGCCAGAGTCGCACCTTGTCGGGCGGCGAAGTGCAGCGCATCAACCTGACGACGGCGCTGGGCACCTCGCTGGTCAACACGCTGTTTGTGCTGGACGAGCCCAGCATCGGCTTGCACCCGCGCGACATGGGCCGCATCGTGCAGGCCATGCAGCGCCTGCGCGACGCGGGCAACACGCTGGTCGTCGTCGAGCATGACCCGGCCGTCATGCTGGCGGCCGACCGCCTCATCGACATGGGCCCCGGCCCCGGCGAGCGCGGCGGGCAGATCGTCTACGACGGCACGCCCGACGACATCCGCTCGGCCGACACGCTGACCGGCGCCTACCTCGGCGGGCGCAAGCATGTCGGCATGGGGCTCAAGCGCCTGGTGGACGAATCGACGCCCAAGCTCATCCTCGAAGGCGTGCGCGAGCACAACCTGCGCGACGTGACAGTCGAGTTCCCGCTGCAGCGCCTCGTCGTCGTGACCGGCGTGAGCGGCTCGGGCAAGAGCACGCTGATGCAGGACGTGCTGTATCCCGCGCTGGCCCGCCAGTTCGGCAAGGCGACCGAGACGCCTGGCGCGCACGAGCGGCTGCTGGGCGGCGACTTTCTCGCCGACGCGGTGTTCGTGGACCAGTCGCCCATCGGCAAGACGGCGCGCTCCAACCCGGCCAGCTACGTCGGCGCCTTCGACGAGATCCGCAAGCTGTTCGCTGTCGCGCCGCTGGCCATCGAGCGCAGCTACACGGCCGGCATGTTCAGCTTCAACGCCGGCGACGGCCGCTGCCCGACCTGTGGGGGCTCGGGCTTCGAGCATGTCGAAATGCAGTTCCTCAGCGACGTCTACCTGCGCTGCCCGGACTGCGACGGCAAGCGCTTCCGCGCCGAGATGCTGGACGTGAAGCTGGCGCTGAAGGATAGAGACCTCAGCGTGTCCGACGTGCTGGAGTTGACCGTCGCCGAGGCGGTGAACCTGTTCAGCGAGCACCGCGCCGTGCTGGCTAAGCTGCAGCCCATCGTCGACGTGGGCCTGGAGTACGTGCGCCTGGGCCAACCGGTGCCGACGTTGTCGGGCGGCGAGGCGCAGCGCCTCAAGCTTGCGGGTTTCCTGGCCGAGGCGGCGGCGTCACCGCGTTTCGGCGTCGCCAAGAAGGGCACGCTGTTCCTGTTCGACGAGCCGACGACGGGCCTGCATTTCGACGACATCGCCAAGCTCATGCGCGCATTGCGCAAGCTGCTCTCCGCCGGCCACTCGCTGATCGTCATCGAGCACAACCTCGACGTCATCCGTGCGGCCGACTGGCTCATCGACCTCGGCCCCGAAGGCGGCGAGACCGGCGGCGAGGTCGTCTGCGTCGGCACACCCGAGGAGATCACCAAGCATGCGAGCTCGCACACCGCCGCCGCGCTGCGCGACTACGCGCTGCACATGGACCGCCCGGCCATGGCCGTCGAGGAAGGCCGGCCGCTGCAGTCCATCGTGCTGGCGCGCCGCCAGACCGACGAGGCCATCAAGATCGTCAACGCCCGCGAGCACAACCTCAAGGGTCTGAGTGTCGACATCCCGCGCGGCAAGTTCAACGTCGTCACCGGTGTGTCCGGCTCCGGCAAGTCCACGCTGGCCTTCGACATCCTGTTCAACGAGGGCCAGCGCCGCTACCTCGAATCGCTGAACGCCTACGCCCGCTCCATCGTGCAGCCGGCCGGCCGGCCCGAGGTGGACGCCGTCTGGGGCATTCCGCCCACGGTCGCTATCGAACAGCGCCTGTCTCGCGGCGGCCGCAAGAGCACGGTGGCGACGACGACCGAGGTCTGGCACTTCCTGCGCCTGCTCTATGTGAAGCTGGGCGTGCAGCATTGCATCAACGACGGCGCGCCGGTGCGGCCGCAGAGCGTCGAGTCCATCGCTGCCCAGCTGATGCGCGACTACCGCGGCCAGCACGTGGGCCTGCTGGCGCCGCTGGTGGTGAATCGCAAAGGCGTCTACACCGACCTTGCCAAGTGGGCCAAGGGCCGCGGCCACACGCACCTGCGCGTGGATGGCGAGTTCCTGCCCACGTCGCCGTGGCCGCGCATTGATCGCTTCAAGGAGCACACGCTGGAGCTGCCGGTCGGCGACCTTGTCATCGCCCCCGAACGCGAAGCCGAGCTGCGCGAGCTGCTGGCCAAGGCGCTGGACGTGGGCAAAGGCGTGCTGCACCTGCTGGCACCGCTGGACGGCCTCAGCGTGGAGGAAGGCTCGACCGGTGCCGGCGTCGGCACGGTCAAGGTGTTCTCCACCAAGCGCGCCTGCCCGGTCTGCGGCACCAGCTATCCCGAGCTGGACCCGCGGCTGTTCTCCTACAACTCCAAGCACGGCTGGTGCAAGGGCTGCGTCGGCACGGGCCTGGCGCTGACGCGCGAGCAGCGCAAGGAGCTCGACGACAGCGTGCAGTCCGACAACAACCGCGGCCGCGAGCAGAGCTTCCCTTCTGAAGAAGTCGAGGTCGAAGGTCTGACCGACGCGGTCTGCCCCGATTGCCACGGCACGCGCCTGAATCCGACCGCACGCTCGGTGGAGTTCGAGCACAAGGGCATCGGCGACGTCGCCGCCTGGAGCGTCGGCGAGGCGCACAGCTGGGTGAAGGGCCTGCACCTGCATGGCCGCGACGCCGACATCGCACGCGACGTGGTCAGCGAAATCCTCGGCCGGCTGGAGTTCCTGCAAGAGGTTGGCCTGGGCTATCTGACGCTCGACCGTGCGGCGCCCACATTGTCGGGCGGCGAGGCCCAGCGCATCCGTCTGGCCGCGCAGCTCGGCAGCAACCTGCAAGGCGTCTGCTACGTGCTGGACGAGCCCACCATCGGCCTGCACCCGCGCGACAACCAGATCCTGCTGAAGGCGTTGGCGACACTTGGCGACAAGGGCAACACGCTGGTCGTCGTCGAGCACGATGAGGACACCATCCGCCGCGCCGATCACATCATCGACATCGGCCCCGGCGCCGGCAAACGCGGTGGCCGCGTGGTGGCTCAGGGCACGGCGGCGCAGCTGGCATTGGAGCCTGAGTCGACCACGGGCCGCATGCTGGCCCACCCGCTGATCCACCCGCTGCAGGCGCGCCGACCCATCGAGGCCGATGCGCCCAAGCTGACCGTGCTGAACGCGGCCCTGCACAACCTCAAGGGCGTGACGGTGGACGTGCCGCTGCATCGGCTGGTGGCCGTGACGGGCGTGTCCGGTTCGGGCAAGTCGACACTCGCTCGCGACGTGCTGCTGGCAGGCATGGCCGTTGCGGTGCCGTTGAGAAAGGCCCCCGCCAAATGGACCGGCTGTGACGGCATCGAAGGCCACGCCCAGGTCGACCGCGTGCTGGAGGTCGACCAGACCCCCATCGGCAAGACGCCGCGCTCCTGCCCGGCCACCTACATCGGCTTCTGGGACGCGATCCGCAAGCTGTTCGCCGAGACGCTGGAGAGCAAGGCGCGCGGCTATGCGCCGGCGCGCTTTTCCTTCAACACCGGTGCAGGCCGCTGCCCGGGCTGCGAAGGGCAGGGCATGAAGACCATCGAGATGAGCTTCCTGCCCGACGTCAAGGTGCCTTGCGACCAATGCCATGGCCAGCGCTTCAACCCGGAGACGCTGGGCGTGTCCTGGCGCGGCAAGAGCATTGGCGACGTGCTGGCGATGGAGGTCGACGAGGCCGTCGAGTTCTTCGCAGCGATGCCGTCGATCGCGCACCCGCTGCAGTTGCTGAAGGACGTGGGGCTGGGCTATCTGACGCTGGGACAGCCTTCCCCGACGTTGTCGGGCGGCGAGGCACAGCGCATCAAGCTGGTGTCCGAGCTGGTCAAGGTGCGCGACGATGTCACGCGCCGCGGCCAGAAGGCGCCGCACACCCTCTATGTGCTGGACGAGCCGACGGTGGGCCTGCACATGGCCGACGTGGAGAAGCTGATCCGCGTGCTGCATCGCCTGGTGGCAGGCGGGCATTCGGTCGTCGTCATCGAGCATGACCTGGATGTGATTGCGGAAGCCGACTGGGTGCTGGACCTGGGGCCGGAAGGTGGGGATGCGGGCGGGCGTGTCGTCATCGAAGGCACGCCGGAACAGGTGGTGGCGAGCGGCAGTCACACGGGCGTGGCGTTGAAGCCGGTGCTGGCACGGTTGGGCTGACTCGGCCGCGCTTCGGTTTTCCAGAAGTCCGGTTGCGGCTCCGCCTGCTTTGTCCGAGGCATCGGACCGGACACACTGCACCGTTCAATTGACCGGAGAGGTTTGCGATGGCGTTCGTTGTGGGCTGGGTGCTGGTCTTGCTGCTGCTGGCCCTGTGGTCCAGCCTCGTGTGGGCGGTGCAGTCGTTTCTCACCGGCCTGCTGGCCCACGCCGGCAGCGTCGGCTCGGGTGGCTGGAGCTTGCCGGAGTCGCTGAGAGACTGGCTGCCCTCGGCAGTGGCGGATTGGTTGGTGTCGACGGTCGAGACGCTGTCGCCGCAGTTGCAATCCCTGGCCAGCGCGCTGCCGTCGCTGGCTGGCGGCGTCACGGTGCTGGCCTGGGTGGTCTGGGTGCTGGGCGCCGTGATGCTGTTCGTCTTCGGCCTGGCCATCCACGTCGGCGTAGCGCTGTGGCGCAAGTCCAAGGCTTCCACGTCGCCGCCTGCCACGACGATCCCGTGACGAATGGGGGTCGCCGCGCCTGCTTCTTAGAATTCGTTGCCCCTAACCTTAGGGAAGCGCTGAGCAGGCCGCGCGCGCGGCGCATCCCTGCTTTGGGCGATCTGCTGCGTTGCAAATCCGCGCCATAGCCGGGCTATGGCTGTGGTTTGCGCCTTGCAGCTCATCCAAAACCAGGGCGCGCCGCATCGCGCGGCCTGCTCAGCGCTTCCCTGGGGCCAACTCAGGAGACCCCCTTGAAGCCCGTGACCTTCGCTGCCATCAGCAGCCTGGCCCTTGCCGTGGCCCTGTCGGCCGCCGCCCCCCTGCAGGCACAGACCGCGCCGCCCAAGCCCGTTCCCAGTCTCGAGCAGATCTTCCGTGCTGAGCCTTATCGCGGCGAGCCTGCCAAGGAGGCCGACTTCAGCCGCAGCGGCCGTTACCTGGCCTGGCTGTGGAGCCCGTTCGGCGAGCCCGGCACCGATCTCTGGGTGCACGACACCAAGACCGGCAAGACGCAGCGCATCACGTCGCCCCAGGTCATGGCGGCCTTCGAGGCGCCGGAGGACATGGAGCGCTTCGACAAGAAGCTCCGGCAGCGCAACACCGAATACGCCGAGCGCCAGGCCCGTGAGGTGGCGCAGCAGGCCTATCTGCGCGGCGAGAAGGTCAATCTGTCGCAGTGGGAAACCGCTGCCATCGAGACGCTGAAGAAGGAGCTTGCCGAGAAGAAAGCCAAGGACGACGCGCAAAAGGCCGCCGACAAGGCCGAGGCCGAGCTTGAGAAGCAGGCCATGGCCGCGCTGGCCGCCAGGCGCGCCGGCAAGCCGGTGCCTGCGGCAGCACCGGCATCGGCCGCCTCGTCGCCCGACAAAGACAAGGAAAAAGAGCTGTGGGAGCTCCGCGACGAGCTGAAGAAGAAGCTGGCCCGCGACAAGCTCAAGCCCGCCGATCTCTATCCCGGACCGAGCCAGTTCGCCTGGGCACACAAGGCCGACGAACTGGTCTTCCAGTACCGCGGCGGCCTCTACCGCTGGAAGGCGGACGACAAGATCCCCACCGTTCAGCCGCTGGTGGCCACGCAGCGCGACCTGAAGCTCGTCGCCTACACGGCCGACGACAGCGGCGTCATCTACACGGACGAGACCCGCGTGCTGCGCAGCGGCTTCAAGCAGGCCGGCGTGCAGGTCATCAACCGCGAGCTCATCCACCCGGACGACGAGCAGAAGAAATACAAGATCGACCAGACGGCCATCAGCGAGGACGGCCGCTGGATGTCGCTGCTGGCCAAGGCGCCGCTGAAGACGGCCGACGACAAGCCGGCGCCGCCGCCCAAGCAGGTCGAGATCATGAACTACAGCGAGCGCTGGGCCACGGCCAAGAAGGTCAACCGCGAGGTGTCCGACGACAAGCGCAACCAGCAGCCGCTGGCCCTCTATATCCGCCAGTTGCCCACCGGCAATGAGCCGCCCCGCAAGCAGCCTGCGCCTGTGTTCACGCAGAACGGTGGCGATGTCTGGTTCGAGATGAGCGATGTGGCCTGGGCCCGTGACGGCAGCCGCTATGCCTTCACGACCTGGGAGCGCGACAAGGAGCTGCTGCGCGTCTACATCGGTAAGACTTCTTGCCCCCAGCCGTCGGGTACGACGGCTGCCCCCCAAGGGGGCGCTGCAGGCCTTGGGAGCGGCCCGGCGGCCTGCGACGAATCCGCCAAACCCGAGATGGTGCTGGAGCGCCGCGGCGAGGTCGGCCACGAGGTGGTCAACGTGCTCAAGCCCCGCTTCACACCCGACGGCAAGACGCTGGTGCTGGCCCTGGACGAAGCCGGCTGGCGCCAGCCCTATGCCATCGACGTGGCCACCAAGGCGCTGCGCCCCCTCGTCAAGGGCGAGTTCGAGGCCCATCAGGTGATCGGTTTCACGGCCGACAGCAAGGCCATGTTCGTGCTGGCCAACCAGGGCGACATGGCAGCCATGAATGTGCTGCGCGTCGACCTGGCCAGCGGCGCCACGCAGGCCCTGGGTGCGGCGGGCGAGTACCACCGTGCTGCGGCGGCCTCGGAGGACGGCCGATGGGTCGGCGCCGTGGCCGGCAACTGGGCCCAGCGCCCGGAGCTCAAGCTGCTGGCCACGGATGGCAAGACGCCGGCGCGCACGCTGACCGACAGCAATGACAAGGCCTGGGGCGAGTTGAAACTGTTGCGGCCCGAACGCTTCAACTTCACCAACCGCCATGGCGACCGCATCGAGGCCTATGCCTTCAAGCCCGCCAGTTGGACCGCGGCCGACAAGCGCCCGGCCATCGTCTACGTCTACGGCGGCCCGCTGAACGACCGCCACATCGTCGAGGTCGACAGCTTCCAGAACACCGCCTATCTGTTCGGCCAATACATGGCCGCCAGGCATGGCTATGTGACCATCGCCGTCGACCCGCGCGGCCACAGCAACTATGGCCGCAAGTTCTCCGACGCCAACTGGGAGCGCCCCGGCGAGCCCCAGGCCGAGGACCTGGAAGACCTCGTCAAGTTGCTGCCCGCGCAGTTCGGCGTGGACGCCCGGCGCATCGGCCTGAATGGCTGGAGCTTTGGCGGCTTCCAGACCCAGTACACGATGTACACCCGGCCCGATCTGTTCGCCGCCGGCATTGCCGGAGCCGGCCCGACCGAATGGGAGAACTACAACAGCTGGTACAGCGGCCGCACCATCGGCAAGGCCACGGACCGCACCAAGCCGGTGTTGCGCAAATACTCGCTGCTGCCGCTGGCCAAGGGCCTGAAGAAGCCGCTGATGCTGGTGCACGGCATGCAGGACCCGAACGTGCTGTACCAGGACACCGTCAACGTCTACCGCGAGCTGCTGGATTCGGGCAAGGAGTCGCTGGTCGAGCTCTTCCTCGACCCCGACGGCGTGCATGCCATGGGTGGCGTCGTCAAGCCCGCTGGCTGGCACCGCAAGTACGAGGCCTTCTGGCTGCGCAACCTGGGCCGCGCGACTCCCTGAGAAAAATCAGGGCAAGGGCCGCAGTTGCGTCGCCAGCACTTCCTCGGCCACCTTCTGGCCGAGGCGGTAGCCCACGTCCACCGAGTTGCGGAAATGCACGCCGCTCCAGACGCGTGAATTGGCCAGCTCCTGGCCCATGGCCTCGGGCGAGCTCCAGCTGCGCGTCATCGACAGCGCCGAGTTGACCCAGACCAGTGGCGCCTGGCTGTCGCCGCGGAAGTCCTTCAGCAGAGCCTGCAGCGTGCCGCCGCCGACCGCGCCGCCCGAGGGGTAGTCACTGTTGGGCGGCGTGTGGATCAGCGGTTCCCAGCTCGCGTCGCGCAGCTTGGCATCGGCAAAGGCACCGCGCAGCGCGTTGTAGGGCCGCCAGTGGCGGTACTTGGTCTTGATGCCGGTGTAGACGATGCGCGAGTCCAGGTCGGCCATGTCCATCAGGGCCAGCATGCGCGCGAACTCAAGCGGCGTGGCCTTGGTGCTCTCGGCCAGCTTCTTGAGCATCGCCACGGCGTCCTCCCCCTCGCCGGAGTTCCAGAACAGCGCGATGACCGACTGCTCGCCCGTGCGCTGCGTGCTGACGCGCCCGCCGACGGCCTTGACCTCGGCCAGGTCGCGCAGCGCCACGGCGCTGCCCACGGCCGGCGGCGAGCCGGGGTCGTAGGCCGCCACGTCCTTGATCGCGAAGGGCTTCATGCGCGCCAGGCCGATGCCCGACTCCTGCTTGTACTCGGGCGTCAGCACATGGATGCCCGGCGCTGGCTCGACCTTGGGCGGCTCGACGCGCGCGAAGCTGTCATCCGCCCGCGCGGCCAGCAGCGCCAGCGCGACGCGCCGGCCCAGCGCCACGCCCTTGGCGCGCGCGGCCGCGTCGGTCACGGCTTTCAGCGAGGCCTCGTAGGTCTTGTCGAGCAGAGCCTGGTCGGCGCCAGGCACGTTGCCGAGCACGACGCGGGCGGCRGAGGCGACGGCCGCCTCCGGCGAGGCATCCGGCACCGCCGCCGGCGCTGCGCCATAGGCCTGGTAGCGCGGCGTGATCGCATTCAGCGCGTTGAACATCGCCAGGTCGGTCAGCAGCGTCGCGGGCAGGACCTGACCGCGCGGCGACTTCTGCAGCACCTTGGGCGTGGCTTCGGCCCAGTCGCTGACGACATCGGCGCGCACCGGCGCGATCAGCAGCGCCAGCAGCAGGGCGCAGAGCTTGAGCATGAGGTTCTCCCTGGAAGAAAGACGGCGACGCTACGCCGCGCGGACGGCCTGCGCAATGAGGAGCGACGCCCTGACCTGCCCTAAGCTGTCGGCCATGGTGACCCCGCCCCTGCCGCCCGACGAAGACCGCCGCCTCGCCCGCCTGGCGGCGCTGAGCGTCATGGACACCGAGCCCGAGCCGCTGTTCGACCACCTCACCGCCCTGGCGGCGCAGATCTGCGGCACGCCCGTCGCCCTGCTCGGCCTGTTGGACGAGCGCCGTCAGTGGTTCAAGGCCGCTGTCGGTTTTGGCCGCAGCGAGACGCCGCGGGCCCAGACCTTCTGTGCCCACACGCTGCTGGCCGATGGCCTCTTCGAAGTGCGCGATGCCCGGCTGGACGCCCGCTTCGTCGACCACCCCGATGTGCTGGCCCGCCCCGCGCTGCGCTTCTATGCCGGCGTGCCCATTCGCCTGGACGACGGCAGCCACCCCGGCACCCTGTGTGTCGTCGACTTCCAGCCGCGCGAGCTGACCGAGGCGCAGCGCGAGGTCCTGACCCGCCTGGCCGACGCCGCAGCCGAAGCGCTGATGATGCGCGAGCGCGCCTTGCGTGGCGCCGACCTCGAGGCGGCGGAACAGCCCTTCCAGGTGCTGGCCGAGACGGCACCGCTGGGCATCTTCCGTACCGACGCGGCAGGGGACTTCATCTTCACGAACGCAAACTGGCAGCGCATCTGCGGTCTGCCGGCGCGTGCTGCCCTGGGTGAGGGCTGGGCAGCCACGCTGACGACCGAGGACAGCACGTCGGTGCTGGCCCACTGGCGGCGCTGCGTTACCCAGCGTCAGGCATTCGAGATGCGCTACCGGTTGCGCCGCGGCGGCAACGGCCACGGCGTGCGCCAGGTCTGGACCCGTGCCCGGCCGTTGCTGGCGCCCGATGGCGGGTTGCGCGGCTATGTCGGCATCACCGAGGACGTCACCGACCGCATCACCGCCGAACGCGAGCTGCGCGACAGCAAGGCCCTGCTGGACCGCACCGGCCGCGTCGCCGGCATCGGCGGCTGGAGCCTGGACCTGCAGACCGAGGAGCTGGTCTGGAGCGACCAGACCTGCCGCATCCACGACCTCGAGGCCGGCCACCGGCCAACGCTGCAGGAGGCCATTGGCTACTACAAGCCCGAGGCGCGCGCCGCCATCGAGGCGGCCGTGCTGCGCGGCATGCAGCACGGCGAGCCCTGGAGCCTGGAGCTGCCGCTGGTGACGGCCAAGGGGCGTGAGATCTGGGTGCTGTCCCAGGGGCAGGTCGACTGGCAGGACGGCGTGCCGGTGCGGCTCGTGGGCGCCTTCCAGGACGTCACCGAGCATCATCGCGCCGCTGTCGAGCTGGAGCACAACCGCCAGCGCCTGCGCGCGCTGTACGAGTCGACGCCGGCGCTGATGCATTCGGTGGATGCGGCCGGCCGGGTGCTCAGCGTGTCCGACCGCTGGCTGGAGCGCCTGGGCTACAAGCGCCAGCAGGTCATCGGTCGCGCCATGGACGACTTCATGACGCCGGAGTCGTCGCAGCAGGTGCGCGAGGTCTACCGCCCGGCGATGTGGCGCGACGGCCATGTCGGCGACTGCCCCGTGCAGCTGATTTGCGCCGACGGCCGGCTGCGCGACGTGCTGGTCTCGGCGGTCGCGGAATACACCGCCGACGGCCGGCCACTGCGTGCCCTGGCCCTGGTGGACGACATCACCGAGGACCTGCAGCGCCGCGCCGAACTGGCGCACGAGCAGCGCATGCGCCGCCAGACCGAGCGCCACGTGCAGGAGCTGGACCAGCTGCTGCATGAGCGCTCCGAGATGCTGGACGTGCTGGCCCACGAGGTGCGCCAGCCGCTGAACAACGCCAGCGCGGCCCTGCAGGGCGCGGCGGCCAGCCTGGCCGGCCGCGGTGAGCGCCAGGCCCAGGAGAGGCTGAACCGCGCCCAGGCCGTGCTCGGCCAGGTGCTGGCCGGCGTCGACAACACGCTGGCTGCGGCCAGCCTGCTGGCGGGTGGCGGACGCATCGCGCGCGAGGACACCGACATCGACACGCTGATCGCCGTCACCATTGCCGACCTGCCACGTGAACAGCGCGACCGCATCGTCGTGCATCGCCACACGGCCACCCGCACGGCGCTGATGGACATGAGCCTGCTGCGCCTGGCCTTGCGCAATCTGCTGTCCAACGCGCTGAAGTACGCGCGCGGCGTCAGCCCCGTGACCCTGCATGTCATCGATTTTGATGAACCCGCCGTGCTGCAGTTCGAGGTGGCGGACGCCGGCCCCGGCATTCCGCGCGAGCTGCTGCCCCGCCTCTTCACCCGCGGCGCGCGCGGCAGCGGCGGCACTGAGTCGGCCCACGGCCTGGGCCTGTACATCGTGCGCCGCGTCATGGACATGCATGGCGGCACGGCGGAACTGTTGCGCACCGGCCCATTGGGGACGGTCATGAGGCTGACGCTGCCCCAGGCCGACTAGAGCGGACTAGACTCGCGCGGCCCCAGCTTCAAAAGGGCCTGTTCGCACCACGGGAATCGGTGCGAGAGGGGCTGCGCGGGTGAAGGGCTAGGCGTGCGCTGAAGCCCGGGCTGGGTGCCCGGGCAAGGCGCGCAACGACGCCATGCGCCCGCGCAGCCCCTCTCCCGAAGGGTTGCCACTCAAGAGCCTGCGCGCGGCGTTGCGAAGCCTCGCTGGGGATGACCCCAGCTTCGACTTCGCGCCTTGCTCGCAAGCCCTTGAGTGGCAACGCATCCGATCCCCGTGGTGTGAACAGGCCCTGTCCCGCGATGCCCTTGCGCCCCGATGTCGCCGTGTTGGAGGATTTGGCCGACCTGGCCTGGTCGGGCCAGCATCAGCGTCTGATCGACGTGAGCGCGGGCTGGCGCGGCGACGCCCGGGTGCTGGAGCTGCGCGTCGAGAGCTTCATCGCGCTTGGCGCCCTGGCTGCTGCGGCCGATGCCGCCGCAGCCCTGGCCAAGCTGGCCGAGGGCCGCCCCGCCTGGCGGCTCCGCGCCCGCCTCGCGCTCGGGCTGGTGCAGATGCGCCGCGGTGAACTGCTGGCGGCCATCGCCACCGCCGAAGCCGCGCTGGCCGAGGCCGGCACTGACGTACTCGACCGTGCCTATGCGCTGGCCCTGCTGGCCGAAGCCCAGTGCCGTTGCCAGCTGGAGCCCGAAGTGGCGCTGGGCCGGGTGCACGAGGCCGCCAAGCTGTTTGCCGCCGCCGGCAAAACGGTGCCCCGGGGCCGCTGCGGTTATATCGAATCCCTGCTGCTGGGCATGCTGGGTTTCGTTGCCGAGGCGCGCGCGGCGGCCGAGGCCGCGCTGGCGCTGGCGCTGGCCACTGGCGACCTGCTGGGCCAGGGCAATGCCTACAACGCCCAGACCTTCAACAACCCCGACCTGGCCGACTGCCTGCACCTGTGCAAGCTGGCGCTTGCGGCCTATGCCGCCGCCGGCTATGCCGAGCGCCAGGGCACGGCCATCCACAACATTGGCAACCATTACGTCACGCTGGGCCTGACGCGCCGCGCGCGCCGCCACTACCTGGCCGCGCTCGCGATCTGGCGCCGCAGCGGCGCGACGGCGCTGCTGCCCTACACGCTGACGGCGCTGGCACGGCTCGACCTGGAGGGCGGCGCGCTGGCCGAGGCGCGCGCCTATGCCGGCGAGGCCGAGTCCCTGAGCCTGGCGCGCCAGAACCCGGGCTTTCGCTCCGAGATCGCGCGCCTGCAAGGTGAGCTGGCGATGGCGGAAGGCGATGCGGCGACCGCGGCGGTGCAGTTCCGCCTGGCGCTCGACCATTCGCCATCGGCTGCCCAGCGCATGGCCGACCTCGGCCTCATCGCCTGGGCCGAACTGGGCGCCGGCGACCTGCAGGCAGCGTTGAATGCCAGCGCCGAGGCCGCCCGCCTGCACTGGGCCCAAGGCCTGGCGCCGCTGGAGAACCTGGACCTGCCAGCCCTGTGGTGGCGGCGCTGCGAGGCGCTGCGCGCGGCCGGCCGGCGGCGCGAGGCCGGCGTGGCGCTGGCGCGGGCCTATCGCTTCGTCTGCCTGCGCCTGGCCGGCTTGTCCGACGAGGGCCTGCGGCGCAACTCGCTGAACAAGCGGCCGGTGGCGCGTGCCGTCGTGCAGGCCTGGCTGGCCGACGGCGGCAGGCCGCGTCATCTCAATGGCGCCGCGCATCTGGACGAGCGCTTCGCCCGCCAGGTCGACGTCGGCCTGCGCCTGGCCGAGCTGGCCACGGGCACTGAGCTGCATGAGTTCCTGGTCGACGAATCGGCCGAGATCAGTGGCGCCGAACGCGTGCTGCTGGTGCTGGAGTACGGCGGCAGCCTGCGCCACATCGCCAGCCATCTGATGCCGCAAGGGGAGGCCGGTGGCGAGGAGGCCCTGCTGGCCGCCATCACACCCTGGCTGGATGAAGCGCGCGGCAGCCGCGCGGCGGCCCTGCGCATCGGCCCCGAAGGCGTGCCGGCCGTGCAACAGCGCTCCTGCCTCATCGCGCCGCTGATCGCCGAGCGCGAGCTGGTCGGCTATCTCTACGCCGACCTGGACGGCGCCTTCGGGCGCTTTCGCGAGGGCGACCGCGATCTGCTCGTCATGCTGGCCGCCCAGGCCGCCGTCGCGCTGGCCAACCTGCGGCTGCGCGAGGGCCTGGAGCAGCGCGTCGCTGAGCGCACGGCCGAGCTGCTGGCCAGCAAGGCCCAGGTGGAGCGCCGCGTCAACGAGCTGGCGATGCTGAACAACCTGCAGCAGAGCCTGTCGCCGGAGCTGAGCTTCGAGGCCATCATCCAGCGTGTCGGCGACCGCCTGTGCGAGCTGCTCGAGACCCGGGACATCGGCATCCGCTGGTATGACCCGGCCAGCGGCCTCAACCACTACCTCTACGAGCTCGAGCACGGCGTGCCCATCCAGCTGCCGCCGGAGCGGCCGGCGCCGGACGGGCCCTTCGAGCAGATGCGCCGCACGCGCCAGCCGCTGGTCTGCCGCAACGTGGCCGAGATCGCCGCTGCCGGCCTGTTGGCGGTGCCAGGCACCGACCAGGCGCTGTCCTTCGCCAACGTGCCCATCATCGGCAACGACCAGGTGCTGGGCGCCATCCTGGTCGAGAGCTATGAACGCGAGAACGCCTTCAGCGAGGCCGACGTGCGCTTCCTCAGCACGGTGGGAGCCAGCGTCGGCGTGGCGCTGGAGAACGCGCGCCTGTTCGACGAGATCCAGCGCCGCACGCGCGAGAGCGCGGCCCTGGCCGAGGTGGGCCGCGAGATCTCCTCCACGCTGGACCTGGCCACGGTCATGAACCGCATCGCCGTGCATGCCAAGGAGCTGCTGGACGCCGACAACAGCGCGGTTTTCGTGCCGGAAGAAGAGGGCGGGGGCGCGGCGCGGCGCTACCGCGCCATCGTCGCCGTCGGCAGATACGAGAGCGAGGTGCGCGACGCCGTCATCACGGCCGGCGAGGGCATCATCGGCTCGCTGATCGCCAAGGGCGAGCCCGGCGTCATCAACGCCGCGCGCGACGACCCGCGCGGCGTCCGGATGGAGGGCACCGAAGAGGACCCCGACGAGCGCATGATGGTGGCGCCGTTGCGCGCCGGCCAGCGCGTGCTGGGCGCCCTGACCGTCTGGCGCCAGGGCGGCCAGCCGTTCCGCGACAGCGAACTGAGCTTTCTGGTGGGCCTGAGCCTGGCGGCGTCGGTGGCGATGGAGAACTCGCGCCTGTTCGGAGAAGCCCAGGCCGCCAAGGCCGTGGCCGAGCAGGCCAATGCGGCCAAGAGTGCCTTCCTGGCGACGATGAGCCACGAGATCCGCACGCCGATGAATGCCGTCATCGGCATGAGCGGCCTGCTGCTGGACTCCACGCTCGACGGCGAGCAGCGCGACCACGCGGCCATCATCCGAGAGGCCGGCGAGGCGCTGCTGACCATCATCAACGACATCCTCGACTTCTCGAAGATCGAGGCGGGCCGCATGGACATCGAGAGTGCGCCCTTCGTGCTGCGCGATTGCGTGGACGCGGCCGTCGACCTGATCGCGCC
Source organism: Roseateles sp. P5_E4 (assembly GCF_054049255.1). Lineage (NCBI taxonomy): Bacteria > Pseudomonadati > Pseudomonadota > Betaproteobacteria > Burkholderiales > Sphaerotilaceae > Roseateles > Roseateles sp. P5_E4. The sequence continues at coordinate 608,504 of NZ_JBFUMS010000002.1, forward strand.
GCGCGCCCGCGAGAAGGGCCTGGCGCTGGCCGTCGACATCGCGCCCACTGTGCCCGCTGGCATCAATGGCGACGTGACCAAGCTGCGCCAGATCCTGCTGAACCTGCTGTCCAACGCGGTCAAGTTCACCGAGGCAGGCAGCATCACCGTCGAAGTGGAGGCCGCTCCGGCCGAAGGCGGCGTGGAGCTGCGCTTCCTTGTGCGCGACACCGGCATCGGCCTGGGCGCTGAAGCCCTGGCCCGCCTGTTCCAGAGCTTCAGCCAGGCCGATGCGAGCACCTCGCGCAAATACGGCGGCACGGGCCTGGGCCTGGCCATCAGCCGGCGCATGGCCGAGCTGATGGGCGGACGCATGTGGGCCGAGAGCGACGGCCCGGGCCGCGGCGCGCGCTTCGGTTTCACGCTGCGCGCCACGGTGGCGGCCGACCTCGTGCCGAGCCCGCGCCGCCAGCGCGCCCAGCCGGTGGCGACGCAGCACCTCGCCGAGCGCCACCCGCTGCGCATCCTGCTGGCCGAAGACAACGTCGTGAACCAGAAGCTGGCGCTGCGCCTGCTGCAGCAAATGGGCTACCGCGCCGACCTGGCCGCCAACGGCATCGAAGCGCTGGAGGCAGTGGCGCGCCAGGCCTATGACCTCGTCCTGATGGACGTGCAGATGCCGGAGATGGACGGGCTGGAGGCGTCGCGGCGCCTGAACGCCCAAAGCGAGCGGCCGCGCATCGTCGCCATGACCGCCAATGCGATGCAGGGTGACCGGGAAACCTGCCTGGCCGCCGGCATGGATGACTACCTGACCAAGCCGATCCGAGTCGACGAGCTGGTGCTGGCGCTGCAGCGCACACCGCTACGAAAGGAGCCTGAGCATGTCCCAGCCGGTGATTGACGGGGTGGTTTTCGCCGACCTTCAGGAAACGGCGGGGGCCGATTTCGTTGTCGAACTGATCGACTCCTTCCTTGAAGACGCTCCCCAGGGCCTTGCGGCGCTGCGCCGCGCCGCCTCGACGGGCGACGTCACAGGCTGGACGCGCCAGGCGCATTCGCTGAAGTCCAACGGCCTGACCTTCGGCGCCACGGCCCTGGCTGCCGCGGCGCGCGAGCTCGAACACACGCCACTGGCCGAACTGGGCGCCGCCGCCCCGGGCCGTGTCGATGCCTTGGCCGCCCTGTTCGCCGCGGTCGCGGCCGACCTGAAGGAGCGCCGCAATGCGTGAACGCCGCGCCCCATCCGCCCGCATCCTCCTCGTCGAGGACAACCGCGTGAACCGCCTGCTGCTGGCCCGGCACGTGGAGCTGCTTGGCCACCAGGTCGTCAGCGTCGAAGACGGCCACGCGGCCCTGGCGCGGCTGCAGGACAGCGCCTTCGACCTGCTGCTGGTGGACATCCACATGCCGGTCATGGGTGGCATCGAACTGATGGAAAGATTGCGCGCCAGCCCCGAGCTGCGCGAGCTGCCAGTCATCGTGACGTCGGCCGTGGAGGCCATGGACAGCGTGGTGCGCTGTATCGAGCTGGGCGCCGAGGACTATCTGCACAAGCCCGTCAACCTGGTGCTGCTGAAGGCGCGCATCAACGCCAGCCTGGAGCGCAAGCGCCTGCGCGACCAGCAGCGCGAGCTGGTGCGCCGCTTCGCCACCCGCGAGGTGGCCCAGGACCTGGAGGCCGAGGGCTTCGCGCTAGGCGGCCGCAAGGTGCAGGCGACGGTGCTGTTCTGCGACATCCGCGGCTTCACGACGCTGGCCGAATCGGAGTCGCCCGAGGACATCATCGAGCTGCTGAACACCTACTACACGCTGATGTTCGCGGCCATCAACGGCCATGGCGGCGTGGTCAACCAGATGATCGGCGACGGCCTGATGGCCATCTTCGGTGCGCCGCAGCCGCTGCCCGCAGCCGGGCAATGCGCCGTGATGGCAGCGGCCGAGATGATCGAGATGGTGGCCCAGTTCAGCGAGGAGCAGCGCGCCGCCGGCCGGCCCGAGATCCGCATCGGCGTGGGCATCGCCAGCGGCGATGTCGTGGCCGGCTACACCGGTACGCGCCAGCGCGCCACCTACACCTGCATCGGCGACGCGGTCAACGTCGCGGCGCGCATGGAGGCCCACACCAAGGTGGCCGGCCACGCCGTGCTGTTCGACGCCGCCACCCAGGCCCAGCTCGCCGGCGCGCTGCCGAGCGAGCCCATCGGGCCGGTGCAGTTCAAGGGCAAGACGAGCTCGGTCGACGTGTTCGCCCTGACCTTGCAATGACCGAGGGCTATCACGACCACCTGCTTGGCGAGCTGCTGGCCCAGGCCTTCGGCGAGCTCGACGCGGCCACGCTGGCCCTGCTGCGCGAGCAGCTGACCTGGGTCGAGGTGGCTGGTGGCCAGACATTGATGCAGCAGGGCGAGCCGGGCGACTCGATGTATCTGTCGGTCAGCGGGCGCTTGCGGGCCTATGTGTCGAGTGATGGCGAGGCACCGCGTGTCGTGCGTGAGCTGGGCCGCGGGCAGGTCATCGGCGAGATGAGCCTGTACACGGCGGCGCCGCGCTCGGCCACCGTCGTCGCCATCCGCGACTCCGTGCTCGTGCGGCTGGACAAGGATCCCTTCCTGCGCCTGATCGAGCAGCAGCCGCGCGTCGGCATCGCGCTGACGCGCCAGATCGTGCATCGGCTGCAGACCGAACATGCGCCCGCGCCCTTCGCTGCGCCGGTCGTGCAGGCGCTGCTGCCCATCACCGCCGGCGTGGACGCGGCCGGGCTGGCACTCGGCCTGGCGGCGGGGCTTGGCCGTTTCGGCCGCGTCTGCGTCATCGACGCGGCCGCGGTGGATGCCGCCGTCGGCGCGGCGGCCGACGAAGGCGAGCGCTATCGCCAGGTGTCGCTGTGGCTGGACGAGGTCGAGGCCGCCCACGACTTCGTGTTGCTGCTGGCCGACGACGCGCCCACGCCCTGGACGCAGCGCTGCTGCCGCCATGCCGACGAGGTGCTGCTGCTGGCCGATGCCGGCGCCGCGCCGGCCGTGCACCTCAGCGAGACGCAATGCCTGGTGCAGCGCCCGCCACGAACGGAGGCCGACGAGATCCTCGTGCTGCTGCACGCGGCCGACACGCCGGCACCGCGCGGCACGGCGGCCTGGCTGGCGCGCCGGCCGGTGGCCGATCATTTCCACGTGCGCCCCGCGCTGGCAGGCGACCTGGCCCGCCTGGCACGGCTGCAGGCGCGCCGCGCGGTCGGCCTGGTGCTGGCCGGCGGTGGCGCGCGCGGCTTCTCGCACCTCGGCCTGCTGCGCGCGCTGCAAGAGCAGGGCGTGGTGGTGGACTGCGTGGGCGGCACCAGCATGGGCGCGGTCATGGCGGCGCTGGCCGCGACCGACCAGCCGCTGGCGCACACCACGGCCGTTGCGCGCGAGGCCTTCAAGGTCAACCCGACCGGTGACTTCAACCTGCTGCCGCTGATCTCGCTGATCCGCGGCCGGCGCCTGCGCGGCATCCTGGACCGAGCGCTCGGCCGGCTGGCCGGCCCGGGCGCCGGCATCGAGGACCTGTGGAAGCCTTTCTTCTGCGTGGCCACCAACTATTCCCAGGCCAGCGAGGCCCTGTTGACCCACGGCCCGCTGGAGCGTGCGCTACGCGCCAGCACGGCCATCCCCGGCGCGCTGCCACCCGTGGTCGTCGATGGCGACCTGCTGTGCGACGGCGGCAGCTTCAACAACTTCCCCGTCGACGTGATGCGCGCGCGCCGCGGCGTGGGCCTGGTCATCGGCGCGGACCTGAGCCTGCACAAGGCCCGCAAGCTCGACTTCGACGAGGTGCCCGGCCCCTGGGCGCTGCTGCGCGACCGCTGGCGCGCGCGCTCGCGGCGACGCTACCGGCTGCCCGCGCTGTCGGCCTATCTGCTCAACGTGACCATCCTCTACAGCAGCTCGCGCCGCCGTGCCGCGCAGGCCGCCTGCGACGTCTATTTCAACCCGCCGCTGGAGCGTGTCGGCCTGCTGGCCTGGCAGCGTTTCGACGCCATCGTCGAGCAGGGCCACGCGCATGCGCTGACCGTGCTGGCCCAACCCCAAGTTCAGGCGCTGCTCCAACCATGACCGACACCCTCGCCACCATCCTCGGCTTCATCGGCGCCACGCTGATGCTGGCCAGCTATCTGATGAAAAGCATGCTGCCGTTGCGCATCGCGGCGCTGACGGCCTGCTGCTTCCTCGTCGCCTATGGCGCGCTGAAGTCGGCGCTGCCAACGCTGCTGCTTTATGGCGCACTGATCCCGATCAACATCAAGAAGACGTTGCAGATCAGGAAGCTCGTCAAGGCCATCGAGAACGCGCGCGACGGCACGCCAGTGTCCGAGTGGCTGCTGCCGCACATGCACCGCCGGACCGTGAAAGCCGGCACCACCTTGTGGCGCCAGGGCGATGCCGCCACCGAGATGCTCTACCTCGACACCGGTACGCTGCGGCTGGCCGAATACGACGAACTGCTGCCGCCGGGCAGCCTGGTCGGCGAGATCGGCCTGTTCGCGCCCGACAACCGCCGCACGCTGACGCTGGAGGCTCCGGGCGATTGCGTCGTCTACAGCCTCACAGCCGAGGAGATGGCCTTGCTCTACTACCAGAACCCCAAGCTCGGTTTCCACGTCATGCGCCTCGTCGTCGCGCGCCTGATGCGTGATGTGCAGCGCCATCGACCCGAAAACGGGTTGCCGTCGGCATGAGCGACGCGCTGGACCGCTGAAGGCGGCCGAGGCCGTGGCCTGGATCACGCCGCAGCGGGGTCTTGAGGCGGCCCGACAGACTCGGTCAAGAATTCCCCGCAGCGGCGTCTGTAGGCAGCTCCTAGGCTTGGAGCCATGTTGGCCGTCGTCCTTTCCACCCCTCAGGCGGGCCAGCGCGTCAGCTGCCGGGGCAGCCTGCCGATGGAGATCGGCCTCTACACGGCCGTCGAGCAGTTCGATGCCGCCGGTGCCCAGAGCCTGCAGCTGACGTGGGCCAGCGACGTGCCTGCCGACGCCTGCCGCGCTCTCGGCCTGGCCGATCTCATCGCCACGACGGCCCGAGAGGACGCCTGAACGATGGGCTTGCCGGAATTGCGCGAAGACACGTATGTGCGGCTTGGTGGGCTGATGCAGGAGAACCTGGGATTGGGCTTTGCGACGGCCAAGAGGACCGTGGTGGCGTCCCGTCTGGCGCCGCGGCTGCAGCGCCTCGGCCTGGACAGCTATGAGGCCTATGTCACGCTGATCGCCACGGCGGACGATGGCGGCGAATTCCAGATGGCCGTCGACCTGCTGACCACCCCCGAAAACCATTTCTTCCGTGAGTTGATGCATTTCGACCTGCTGGAGTCCGAACTGAGCCGTGTCCGTCCGCAGCGCCCGCGGCTGTGGAGCGCGAGCACTTCCTTCGGCGACGAGGCCTACAGCCTGGCCATGCTGCTGGCCGACCTGCAGCAGGCCGGGCGCGTCGGCGCTGATTGGCTGGTGCTGGGCACCGACATCAACGAGCGGCGGTTGCGCAGCGCTGCCGAGGGCCTCTACCCGCAGGCGCAACTGCGCCAGGTCACGCCGGAGCGGCTGCGCCGTTACGGCCTGGGCGGCGACCCGGCAGGCACCGGCCTGGTGCAGGTGCAGGCCGGCCTGCGCGAGCGCGTGCATTTCGAGCGCCACGACCTGCGCGCACCACTGCACGGCGCTCAGGGCTTTGATGCGATCTGGCTGCGCCAGGTGCTGGTCTATTTCGATGCGGCGACGCGCCAGGCCGTCCTGGCGCAAGTGCTGGCGCGGCTGCATCCCGGTGGCTTGTTCTTCGTTGGAACGGCCGAGCAGGGCCTGGTCACGACGCCGGGCCTGGAAGCGCTGGCCCCAGGCGTCTTCAGAAAACAGGTCTAGATCAGCTGCAGCGGCGCGCGGAAGACATAGCCGACCCGCGACTTGCTCTGCAGCGGCACGAGGGTGGGCGTGGCGCGCTCGATGCGGCGGCGCAGGCGGTAGATGGTGGCCGACAGGCCGTCGTCGGTCTCGCCCTCGGGCACCTCGCGGCCGAGCTTGTTCAGCAGGGTCTCGCGCGTGACCGGTTCGCCGCCGGCCTGGGCAAAGCATTCCAGCAACTGGCGGTCGGCCTCGCTCAACTGGATGCGCGTGCCGTCGGGCACGACGAGCTCGCCACTGGCGCGGTCCAACTTCCAGACCGCGTCGGCCGCCGAGGGCTTGGCAACGCGGCGCTGCACGGCGGCAATCGCCAGCGACACCTGCTCGAACTGCACCGGCTTGACGAGATACATGTCGGCGCCAGCCGTGATGACCTCGCGGAAGACTTCCGGCCCGAGGCGCCCCGACACGACGACGACGCCGGCATCGGTGCGCCGGCGCAGGATCTTGATCAGCTCCACGCCGTTGACGCCGGGCAGCATCAGGTCGACGAGATAGAAATCAAAGCCAAAGGCATCGGGTGAGGCCAGCAGCGCATTGCTGTCGTCGAAACGGCTGACCGCGATGCCCTGCTGCTCCTGCAGATGCTGGGTCAGGAACTCGGAGTACTCAGCGTCGTCATCGATGAGGGCGAGGGTCTTGGGTTGCATGGTGGCGGGGGACACGAGAGCAGCCGCGGAGTTTGCCGCATGACTGGGGCGTCAGCATGCCTCGGAAAGCCTCTTGAACGTGGTTTGCTGCACGTTTTGGGTCATAAATGACTGACACTAGGCGGACGCTGTGATAAATCAAGCCGCCAACGAGCGGCACGAGGAGACCGCGATGGCCGATGACGTGCAAGCCGAAGGCCCAGACGAGTTGACTTGGCTGCATCCGGGCCAGCGCGCGGCGCCGCCCGAGGCGCTGCGACGCATCCAGGTGCTGTGTGGCAGCCGGCCCGACCTGTTCGCCGCCATGTTCCTCGTGCTGGCAACCCACCAGGAGCTGCCGCGCGACATGCTGGCCGCGGCGATCAAGCAGTTCCGTGCCGACCTGGATGCCTACAGCCGCGACGATGTTGTCAGCTTGCTGACAGCCATCTGGAATGGCGGCAAGAGCGGCTTCGATGCCGTGTTGCGCACACGCGCCAATTCGCCCAAGAAGGGCGGCGGCGCGTTCTCCTGGGTGAAGGAATGAGCCTCAGCCCTTGAGGCCGAGCTTGCGCCAGCCCTCCACGCCCAGCTTGTCCAGCGTTTCTAGGTTGTTCTCGTAGATGGACGCCGTGTCGGGCATGGACTCGACGGCGCGCTCGATGCTGTCTTCGCGCAGGATGTGCAGCGTCGGGTAGGGCGAGCGGTTGCTGTAGTTGGCGATGTCGTCGGGCTCGTTGCCTTCGAACTGGTATGCGGGGTGGAAGTCGGCGATCTGCAGGATGCCGTCGAGCTTCAGTTCTTCCACCAGCGCGTCGGCCGCGTCCAGGAAGTCGTTGAAGTCGAGGAAATCGGTCAGCACATGGGGATGGATGACCAGCGTCGTGTCGACCTCTTCCGGATCGGCACGGTTGAGCGCCAGCAGTTCGCGGGCCAGGTCCTTCAGCAGCGCCTCGGGCTCGGTGGCGTCGCTGACGACATAGCGGATGCGCTCGTTGACGTGCACGGCCTTGGCGAACGGGCAGAGGTTCAGGCCGATGACGGCCTTGACGACCCAGTCGCGGGTGTCCTGGATGATTTGCTCGTGATTCATCGCGGTGTATTCAACCAGGCTTCAGCCATCCTGACCCACATCGAGCCGCCCAGCGGAATCAGCTCATCGTTGAAGTCATAGCTCGGGTTGTGCAGCATGCAGGGCCCCATGCCATGGCCACCGACGCGGTGGCTGCCGTCGCCGTTGCCGATCAGGAAGTAGCAGCCGGGCTTGTCGAGCAGGTAGTAGCTGAAGTCCTCGGCGCCCATGGTGGGCTCGAACTCCTGCACGTTGTCGGCACCGACCATGTCGGTCAGCACGCGGCGAGCGAATTCGGTTTCTTCGGGGTGGTTGATCGTCGGCGGGTAGTTGCGTCGGAATTCGAACTCGGCAGTCAGCTCGAAGGCGCCGGCGAGCTGCTCGGTCATCTCCTTCATGCGGCGCTCGAACAGGTCCAGCAGCTCCAGCGTGAAAGTGCGCACCGTGCCCTCCATGACCACTGAGTCGGGCACCACGTTGGTCGCCTCACCGGCGTGGATCATGGTCACGGAGATGACGCCGGGGTCGATGGGGCGCTTGTTGCGGCTGACGATGGTCTGGAAGGCCGTGACGAGCTGGCAGGCCGCCGGCACCGGGTCCAGGCCGAGGTGGGGCATGGCCGCGTGCGAGCCCTTGCCGCGCAAGGTGATCTTGAACTCGTTGCTGCTGGCGAACACCGGGCCACTCTTCAGCGCGAACTGGCCGGCCTGCATGCCGGGCCAGTTGTGGGCGCCGAACATGGCCTCCATCGGGAACTTCTCGAACAGGCCGTCCTTGATCATCTCGCGCGCGCCGCCGCCACCTTCCTCGGCAGGCTGGAAGACGAGGTAGACGGTGCCGTCGAAGTTGCGGTTCGTCGCCAGGTGCCTGGCGGCGGCCAGCAACATGGCGGTGTGGCCGTCATGGCCGCAGGCGTGCATGCGGCCCAGGTAGGAGCTGGCGTGCGGGAACTCGTTGCGCTCGGTCATCGGCAGCGCGTCGATGTCAGCGCGCAGGCCGACGGCGCGGTCGGACGAGCCGTTCTTGACGATGCCGACGACGCCGGTCTTGCCCAGGCCCCGGTGCACGGGGATGCCCCAGTCGGTCAGCGCCTGGGCGATGACGTCGGCTGTGCGCTGCTCGTGGAAGCAGAGTTCGGGGTGCTTGTGCAGGTCACGGCGGATGGCCGTGATGGCCGGCGCGTCGGCCAGGATGGTGTCGATGAGCTTCATGACAGGGTGACTTCAGGCTCTGTAGAGGCCTGAGTTTAGGATCGGGGCCTGTTACCAGGGCAAAGGTCGGGTGCGTTGCCACTCAAAAGCCTGCGAGCAAGGCGCGAAACGAAGCTGGGGTCGTCCCCAGCGAGGCTTCGCAACGCCGCGCGCAGGCTTTTGAGTGACAACCCTTCGGGAGAGGGTCTGCGCGGGCGCATGGCGTTGTTGCGCGCCTGGCCTGGGCATGAGCCCTGGCGGCGCCGCGCGTCTAGCCCTGCACCCGCGCAGACCCTCTCGCACCGATCTTTGCCCTGGTAACAGGCCCCTCCGTGAACGTTCGTCGTTGGTCAAGAAACTGGCTGTTGTGGCTGGCGCTGCTACTCCCCCTCGCGCAAGCGATGGCAGGGGTGCATGCGCTGTCGCACGTCGGCAGCGACCGCCAGGACGACGGCATCGCCCACCTGGTTCACTGCGACCTCTGCCTGACCGCCGCCGACCTCGGCGCCGGCGCGCCAGTGGCCGAACCGGTGGTTCTGGCTGTCGGCTCGGCCACGCATGCCGCGCCGCTGCTGGCCCGCGGCGGTGCACCGCGCGCGGTCAGCCTCGGCCTGCCCCCGGCCCGCGCGCCGCCCGCTTCCGCCTGAAGTCCAAGCCTTCCCGCGCCCAACGTTGGCGCGGGCGTTTGCGTTTTCTTGCGGAAGTACCTCCATGCGTTCCTTTGCCCTGGCGCCCCTCGCGGCCGCCTGTCTTGTTTCCCTTTCTGCTCAAGCTGAGCCCGCCGAATCCCTCGACAAGGTCGTCGTCACCGGCAACCCGCTGAAGAGCCAGGTGCTGGCCCAGCCCAGCGATTCCCTCAGCGGTGACCAGCTCGTGCTGACCCGCGCCGCCAACCTCGGCGACACCCTTCAAGGCCTGCCCGGCGTGGCGGCCACCAACTTCGGCCCCAACGCCAGCCGGCCCAGCATCCGCGGCCTGGATGGCGACCGCGTGCGCATCCTGAGCAACTCCGGCGCGTCGGTGGATGCGTCCAACCTCAGCTTCGACCATGGCGTGGCCATCGACCCGCTGGTCATCGACAAGGTCGAGGTGCTGCGCGGCGCGGCGGCCCTGCTGTACGGTGGCAACGCGGTGGGCGGTGTCGTCAACACGTTGGACAACCGCATCCCGCGCACGCTGATCGACGGCCTGAGCGGCGCGGCGGAAGTTCGCCTCGGCGGTGCCTCACGCGACAAGAGCGGCGCCGTGGTGCTGGACGGCGGCAGCGGCCAGCCGCACTCGGGCTTTGGCTGGCATGTCGACCTGGCCGGGCGCGATGCCGGCGACCAGGTCGCCCCGCGCTTTGACAGTGATGGCGAAACCCGCACCAGCGTGCGCAACTCCGCGGCGCGCAGCCATGGCGGCGCGGTGGGCGGCTCGGTGTTCTTCCAGGGCGGCTATGCCGGCGTGTCCGTGGACGACTTTCACACCAACTACGGCACCACGGCCGAGGAGGACGTGACCATCCGCATGCAGCGCCAGCGCCTGGCGACGGCTGGCGAATGGGCCACGGCCGACAGCCCCATCCACCGCGTCAGCTGGCAGCTCAGCCGCAACCGCTACGAGCACCAGGAGGTGGAGGGCACGGGCGAGGTCGGCACGACCTTCAAGAGCACGGGCACCGATGGGCGCCTGGAGGTGGAGCACGCCGCGATCCAGACCCCATGGGGCCCGGTCAAGGGCTTGGTCGGCCTGCAGACCGAGTCGCTGGACTTCTCGGCCCTGGGCGAGGAAGCCTTCGTACCCAGCACGCGCACCCGCAATACCGGCGTCTTCGTGCTGGAGCAGGCCAGGCTGGGCGGCGTGGACTGGTCGGCGGGCGCGCGCAGCGAGCGCGTGACGGTGGACTCGGACGGTGGCGAGCGCTTCGGCACCCCGGCGGACAGGCGCTTCAAACCCGTCAGCGTCGCGCTCAGCGGCGTCTATCCCTTGAGCGACGCCTGGAGCCTGAGCGCCAACCTGAACCGCACCGAGCGCGCACCGGCTTACTACGAGCTGTTCGCCAACGGCCTGCATCTGGCCAGCGCGGCGTATGAGCGGGGCGATGCCAACCTGGGCCTGGAGCGGTCCAAGGGCCTGGACGTCGGCTTGAAGTGGGAATCGGCGCAGAGCCATGTCCACGTCAATGTCTACGAGACGCGCTTTACCAACTACATCGCGCTGCAAGCCACCGGTGCGACGGTGGACAACGACGGCGAGGCGGTGCCGGTCTACAACTTCCAGGCCGTGCCGGCGCGGCTGCGTGGCGTCGAGCTGGAAGGCCGCTGGCAGCTGCATCCCACCATCGCGTTGCTGAGCCAACTGGACGCCGTGCGCGGCGACAACCGTGCCACCGGCGAGCCCCTGCCGCGCCTGGCACCGCTGCGCGCCATGCTGGGCCTGGAGGCCCGGCAGGGCGACTGGTCCGGCAAGCTGGAATGGCGCGGCGCCGCCCGCCAGACCCGCGTCGCCGAGTTCGACACGCCCACGCCCGGCTACGGCACGCTGCGCCTGTACGTCGCCCGCCAGCTGCGCTGGGGGCAGACCGACGCCCTCTGGTACCTGAAGCTCGACAACCTGGGCAACAAGCTGGCCTACAACGCCACCGCCGTGCCGACCATCCGCGACCTGGCGCCCCAGGCGGGCCGGTCGGCGAGTACAGGGTTGCAACTGCGTTTCTGAGCCCCCGACCCGGTGTACAACCGTGCATGCTGCCCATGTACTGGGCGGTATGCACGCAAGTCGTGCGTGCACGCACCAGAAGCTTCTTTCTAGCGCGGGCGCGGAACTTGCGTCGCGAGGCAGGGAACAGGAGCAACGATGCAGACCGCCTTTGACGAGATGAATGCCGCTGCGCTGCAGTGGCAAGGCGCCACCGGCCAGGCCCAGCAGGCCGGCGGCGTGCGTGCTCATTACGAGAGCTACGCCCGCTGGCTGGCCGAGCAGCCCGAGTCGCTGATGCGCGAACGGCGCGAGCAGGCCGAGTTGATCTTCCGGCGCGTGGGTATCACCTTCGCCGTCTACGGCGACAAGGACTCGGGCGAAGGCACCGAGCGCCTGATCCCCTTCGACCTGATCCCGCGGGTCATCCCGGCCAGCGAGTGGACGTCCATGCAGGCCGGCCTGGCCCAGCGCGTGACGGCGCTGAATCGCTTCATCCACGACGTCTATCACGACCAGGAAATCCTCAAGGCCGGCATCGTGCCCGCCGACGAGATCCTGAACAACGCCCAGTTCCGCAAGGAAATGATGGGCGTGGACGTGCCCGGCGGCGTCTACAGCCACATTGCCGGCGTCGACATCGTGCGCGCCGGCCACGCCGACGGTAGCGGCCACTACTACGTGCTGGAAGACAACCTGCGCGTGCCCAGCGGCGTGAGCTACATGCTCGAGAACCGCAAGATGATGATGCGGCTCTTCCCCGAGCTGTTCGTCAACCATCGCATCGCGCCGGTGGCGCATTACCCCGACCTGCTGCTGGACACGCTGCGCAGCGTGGCGCCCTCGGGCGTGTCGGACCCGACCGTCGTCGTGCTGACGCCGGGCATGTACAACTCGGCCTACTTCGAGCACGCCTTCCTGGCCCAGCAGATGGGCGTGGAGCTGGTCGAGGGTCAGGACTTGTTCGTCGACGGCGGCTTCGTGTACATGCGCACCACGCGCGGCCCCAAGCGCGTCGACGTGATCTACCGCCGACTGGATGACGACTTCCTCGATCCCAAGGTGTTCCGCGCCGATTCGCAGCTGGGCTGCGCCGGCCTCGTGGATGCGTACAAAGCGGGCAAGGTGACGCTGTCCAATGCCATCGGCACCGGCATCGCGGACGACAAGTCCATCTACCCCTACGTGCCGAAGATGATCGAGTTCTACCTCGGCGAGAAACCCATCCTGCAGAACGTGCCGACCTATGTCTGCCGCGACAAGGAAGACCTGGCCTACACGCTGGCGCACCTGTCCGAGCTGGTGGTCAAGGAGGTGCACGGCGCGGGCGGCTACGGCATGCTGGTCGGCCCCGCCGCCACCAAGGCCGAGGTGGAGGCCTTCCGGGCGCAGCTCATTGCCAACCCGGGCAACTACATCGCCCAGCCGACGCTGTCGCTGTCGACCTGCCCGACCTTCGTCGAATCGGGCATCGCGCCGCGTCACATTGATCTGCGACCCTTCGTGCTGTCGGGGTCGAGCGTGCGCATGGTGCCCGGCGGGTTGACTCGGGTGGCGTTGAAAGAGGGGTCCTTGGTGGTGAACAGCAGCCAGGGTGGTGGAACCAAGGACACCTGGGTTCTTGAGGACTGAGGGAGGACTGATCGATGCTTTCAAGAACCGCTGACCACCTGTTTTGGCTGAGCCGCTACATCGAACGGGCCGAAAACACCGCGCGGATGCTGGACATCGCGTATCAAACCTCCCTCCAGCCGCAATCGGCGACGGAATCCGAGCAGTCGTGGAGCAGCCTGGTCTCGATCTCCGAGCTGAACAGCCTCTACAACACCAAGTACCCGCGCATCAACAGTCGCAGCGTCATGGAGTTCATGGTGGCCGACGAGAACAACCTCTCGTCCATCTTCAACTGCCTGCGCGCGGCGCGCGAGAACGCGCGGGCCGTGCGCGGTGCGCTGACGACCGAGGTCTGGGAGACGATGAACCAGACCTGGCTGGAGTTCCGTCGCCTGCTGCGCGAAGGCCTGCTGACGCGAGATCCGTCGCAGCTGTTCGAGTGGGTCAAGTACCGCTCGCACCTGTCGCGTGGCGTCACGGTCGGCACCATGCTGCAGGACGAGGCCTTTCACTTCATCCGCATTGGCTCCTTCCTGGAGCGGGCCGACAACACGGCGCGGCTGCTGGACGTCAAGTTCTATCGCCACGACGGGGAGATCGTCTCCGAGCGCGACACGGCGCGCGATTTCTACTACTGGTCGGCCGTGCTGCGCTCGGTGTCGGGCTTCGAGATCTACCGCAAGGTCTACAGCAACGTCATCCAGCCCGACAAGGTGGCCGAGCTGCTGATCCTGCGCCCCGACATGCCGCGCTCGCTGTCGCATTGCGTGACGCGCATGCTGGCCAACCTCAAGCGCGTGGCCAATCCACAGTCGGGCGAGACGCTGCGCCGCGTCGGGCGGCTGGAGGCGGAACTGGCCTTCGGGCGCATTGACGAGATCCTGGCCAAGGGCTTGCATCCCTTCCTGGATGGCTTCCTCGCCGAGGTGGCCGATCTCGGCGCAGGCATCAGCCGCGACTTCCTCGTTCCTTCGACAGGATGACAGTGCCCCTCGCCCTGTCCTGCCGCGCTGAACGCGGGCGGGTCCGGTCGGTCCCCCTAGGGGACGGCGATGCTCGCGGCATTGAGCCGCGAGCACATCGCCATCGCGGGCCGGCTTGGGAGCGGCCCGGCGCTCGGCCCGATAACTCTATGCGTCGCGATAGCCGCGAATGCAGAACGGACAACTGACATGAGCATCCACGTCGCCCTCAAGCACGTCACCCGCTACAAATACGACCGCCCCGTCAGCCTCGGCCCGCAGGTCGTGCGGCTGCGGCCGGCGCCGCATTGCCGCACGCCGGTGCTGAGCTACTCGCTGCGCATCGAACCTGCCGACCATTTCATCAACTGGCAGCAGGACCCTTTTGCCAACTACCTCGCGCGCCTGGTCTTCCCCGAGAAGACGACCGAGTTCACCGTCACGGTGGACCTGGTGGCCGAGATGTCGGTCTACAACCCCTTCGACTTCTTCCTCGAAGAGCACGCCCAGACCTTCCCCTTCAAGTACGACGAGGTCCAGCAGATCGAGCTCGCGCCCTATCTGCAGGTCGAGCCGCTGACGCCCTTGCTGGCCGCCTACCTGAAGGACATCCCGCTCGACCGGCGCTCGACGAATGACTTCCTCGTCGAGCTCAACCAGAAGGTGCAGGGCAGCGTCTCCTACCTGATCCGCATGGAGCCCGGCGTGCAGACGCCCGAGGAGACATTGGAGAAAGCCTCCGGCTCCTGCCGCGACTCTGGCTGGCTGCTGGTGCAGTTGATGCGCCACCTCGGTCTGGCGGCGCGCTTCGTGTCGGGCTACCTGATCCAGCTGACGCCCGACGAGAAGGCGCTGGACGGCCCCAGCGGCACCGAGGTCGACTTCACCGACCTGCACGCCTGGTGCGAGGTCTATCTGCCCGGCGCGGGCTGGATCGGCCTGGACCCGACCTCCGGCCTGCTGGCCGGTGAAGGCCACATCCCGCTGGCCGCCACGCCCACGCCCGGCAGTGCTGCGCCCATCAGCGGCGCCGTCGACAAGGCCGAGGTCGAGTTCGAGCACGAGATGAGCGTCACGCGCATCTACGAGTCGCCGCGCGTGACCAAGCCCTACACCGAAGAGCAATGGGCCGAAGTGCTGCTGCTCGGCGAGCAGGTGGACCGCGAACTCGCCGCCGGCGACGTGCGCCTGACGATGGGCGGCGAGCCCACCTTCGTGTCCATCGACGACCGCGACGCGCCCGAATGGAACACCGAGGCGCTGGGCCCCACCAAGCGCATCCACGCCCAGCAGCTCACGCACAGGCTGCGCGACGAATATGGCCAGGGCGGCTTCCTGCATTTCGGCCAGGGCAAGTGGTATCCCGGCGAACAGCTGCCGCGCTGGGCGCTGTCCATCTACTGGCGTGCCGACGGCCAACCCTGCTGGCGCAACCCGGAGTGGTTCGCTGACGAACGCGAGGGCCACGCTTACACGAGCACGCATGCCCAGGCCTTCATGAGCGCACTGACGCGCCGCCTGGCCCTGCCAGACAGCCATGTCGAGCCCGCTTACGAGGACACCTTTTACTACCTGTGGCGCGAGCGCCGCCTGCCGGTCAACGTCGACCCCTTCGACTCGCGGCTGGACGACGAGATGGAGCGAGCGCGCCTGCGCCGCATCTTCGAGCAAGGCCTGGCCGAGGTCGTCGGCTATGTGCTGCCGATCGCCCACAGCGGCGACTCGCCGGCCCTGGCCGGCACGCGCTGGCAGACCGGCCCCTGGTTCTTCCGCGACGATCGCCTCTACCTGCATCCCGGCGACTCGCCGATGGGCTGGCGGCTGCCGCTGGACTCGCTCCCCTGGGTCAGCAAGGGCGACTATCCCTATCTGATCGAGCAGGATCCTTTCGCACCGCGCGGCATGCTGCCGGCCGCGGCGGCACTGCGGGTGCAGACGCTGGGCGTGACGTCGGCCGGGCCGGTGCCGGGCCTGCGGCTGGGGGGCAAGGCCGGTGCTGCTGCGGGTGGCGCCGGCATTGGTGGGGCAGGGGCAGGCGACGGCTCGACCCAGGCCGCACCAGGCCGCTTCGAGAGCGCCCGTGACGTCACGCGCACGGCGCTGTGCGTCGAAGCCCGCGACCCGCGGCGCGCCAACGGCCCCGCGGCCGAACGCAAGGGCAAGGCCAGCGGCGTGCTCTACGTCTTCATGCCGCCGCTCGAAAAGCTCGAGCATTACCTGGAGCTGTTGACGGCGGTGGAGGCGGCTTGCGAGGACACGGGCTACAAGATCGTGCTGGAGGGCTACCCGCCGCCGCGCGACCCGCGCCTGAAGCTGCTGCAGGTCACGCCAGACCCCGGCGTCATCGAGGTCAACATCCACCCGGCTCACAACTGGCGCGAGTTGGTCGACCACACCGAATTCCTCTACGAGGCCGCGCGCCTCACGCGGCTGTCGAGCGAGAAGTTCATGATCGACGGCCGCCACACCGGCACCGGCGGCGGCAACCACTTCGTGCTCGGCGGCGCCACGCCGGCGGATTCACCCTTCCTGCGCCGCCCCGCGCTGCTCGCGTCGCTGCTGGCCTACTGGCACAACCACCCGTCGCTCAGCTATTTGTTCAGCGGCCTCTTCATCGGCCCCACCAGCCAGTCGCCGCGCGTGGACGAGGCGCGCAACGACCAGTTGCGCGAGCTGGAGATTGCGCTGGGCGAGATCCACAAGCTCGGGGACAACGTCGCTCCTTGGCTCATTGACCGCACGCTGCGCAATGTACTGGTCGACGTGACCGGCAACACCCACCGCAGCGAGTTCTGCATCGACAAGCTCTACTCGCCCGACTCCGCCACCGGCCGCCTGGGCCTGCTGGAGCTGCGCGCTTTCGAGATGCCGCCGCATGCGCGCATGAGCATCGTGCAGCAACTGCTGCTGCGCGCGCTCGTCACCCGCTTCTGGAACAAACCCTACCGCGCACCGCTGGTGCGCTGGGGCACGGAGCTGCACGACCGCTGGCTGTTGCCGCATTTCGTGCGCGAGGACTTCGCCGACGTCATGCAGGACATGCGCGAGGCCGGCTATGCCTTCGACGCCAACTGGTTCGCGCCGCACTTGGAGTTCCGCTTCCCGAAGTACGGCGAGTTCGTGGCCCGCGGCGTGCATGTGACGCTGCGCGGCGCGCTGGAACCCTGGCATGTGATGGGCGAGGAAGGCTCGGCCGGCGGCAATGTGCGCTATGTGGACGCGTCGCTGGAACGGATGGAGCTGCTCGTCACCGGCCTCGTCGACCCGCGCCACCGTGTGACGGTCAACGGCGTGCCCGTGCCGCTGCAACCCACGGGCCGCGTCGGCGAGTTCGTCTGCGGCGTGCGCTACCGCGCCTGGCTGCCGGAGTCGGCCCTGCACCCCACCATCCCCATCCACGCGCCGCTGACGCTGGACCTTGTCGACACTTGGCAGAACCGGTCCTTGGGCGGCTGCCGCTACTCGGTCGCGCACCCGGGCGGGCGCAGCTACGAGACGCTGCCGGTCAACGCCTACGAGGCCGAGAGCCGCCGCCTGTCGCGCTTCGTGGCCATGGGCCACACGCCGGGCCAGGTCGAGGTGGGTGAGCCGAAGCGCAGCCTGGAGTTCCCGTTCACATTGGATCTGCGCAAGGTGGGCTGATGTAGCACAATTGCGCTACAACATTGGAGCCCCCATGTCGACGACGACCATTCGCCTGGAAGACGACTTGAAGGAACGCGTGAGCGAAGCCGCCGCGCGGGCCGGCAAGACGGCGCATGCCTTCATCCGCGATGCCATTGCCGAGTCGGTCGAGCAGGCGGAATTCGATGCGGAGATGGACAGGATCTGCGAGGAGCGTTGGACTGAGTTCCTGAAGACTGGCGAAGCCGTCAGCCTTGACGAAGCCAAGGCGTACTTCGATGCCAAGGTTGCCGGTAAGCCGGCGGTACTGCCGAAGCCTCGCAAGATTCTCGAATGACGCGTGTCGAGCTTGGGCGCGGTGCAATTGACGATCTGGATCGCATCACGGACTTTCTGATGGCGCACGATGCTGACAACGCCATCGAGCGCAAAGACGAGTTGCTCGATGCGCTGCGTGTGCTGACTTACGCGCCAGAAATCGGACGCCGTGCCGGCACCGGCACGCGTGAACTGGTCGTCGGCCGCGCTGCACGAGGTTACGTCGTCCGCTACCGATACATGCCGCGCGCTGATGTGGCCGTTGTAATCTCGATTCGCCACCAGCGCGAATCGCGCTAAGACCCGAAACATGCGCATCGAAATCGAACCCGGCGTCCGCCTCTTCGTCGACATTGAGGGCCTGGGCCATGAGCCCGTCGGCCCCGAACTGCGCGAGAAGCCAACCCTCATCCTCATCCATGGCGGCCCGGGTTTCGACCATACCGCCTTCCGGCCCTTCTTCAGCCGCTTCACCGATCTCTGCCAGGTCGTCTACTTCGACCAGCGCGGCCATGGCCGCAGCGACCCGCGGCCGGCGGATGAGTGGGTGCTGGACGTCTTCGCCGACGACATCGTGCGGCTGTGCGACGCACTGGGCGTCGTCAAGCCCATCGTGCTGGGCCAGAGCTTCGGCGGCTTTGTCGCGCAGCGCTATCTGGCCCGCCACCCGGAGCACCCGGGCAAGGTCGTGCTGTCCAGCACCTCGCATCACTTCGGGCTGGAGCGCAAGATCGAGCGCTTCGGTGCGCTCGGCGGGCCGGACGCCGCGGCCGCCACGCGCGAGTTCTGGGAGAACCCCGGCCCGGCCAGCTGGGCCGTGTATGAAAAGGTCTGCCGCCGCCTCTACAACACGCAGCTCAAGAACCCGAACGCCGGCGGCTGGATGATGTTCAAGCCGGAGATCCTGTTCGCCCACACCCGCACCGAGCTGCGCGACATGGACCTTCGCCCGGGCCTCGCGAATGTGCAGTGCCCGGTGCTGGTCATGGCCGGCGAGCAGGACCCGGTCACGCCGCCGCAGGACGCCGAAGAGATCGTTGCCGCGCTACCGGCGCAATGGGTGCAGTTCGAGCGCTTTGCCAACGTGGGCCATGGCGCCTGGCGCGATGACCCGGAAGCGGCCGAACGCGTGTTGCGCGCCTTTCTGTCGCCGCGTGGCCAGGTTGCCAGCGAGCCGGGCTTACCGGCGCCCTGAGCAGTGACCGGCGCCAGCCGGCGCACCCCCCGCAGCCCCGGGCCGGCGCCGCGCGGACATTGCTCGACAATGCCCTTTCCGCCTTCTTCGCGCCGCATGACCGCATCGATCCTCCTCGCCCATGTCTGAGCTCACCCCCAGCCAGTGGAGCCTGCTTCCCGACGAGCCCGAGGAGGTGCTGGCGCCCGACCCGCTGGCGCTTGCCGCTTCGGCCGCGTTGCGCAGCCGTGACGGCCACTTCTATGAGCTGACCGGCCAGGTCAACCAGCCCGGCGAGCCCCAGGGCGGCCTCACCGAGCGCTGGCGTCGTTTCTTCGCGGCCGGCGGTGCGGCGGGTTGGCAGGAGCTCAGCGCCAAGGCCCTGCGGGTGCAGCGCCGCGTGCTGGAGGACGGTGCCAGCTACAACGTGCACAGCGATGCCCCACCGCTGCCCGGCCAGGACGAGAGAGAGGGTGCGCCGCTGGCCCGCCACTGGCCGCTGGAACTGCTGCCCATGCTCATCGAGCCGGACGAATGGCGCCATATCGAGGCCGGCATCGCCCAGCGCTCGCGCCTGCTCAACGCCGTCATGGCCGACACCTACGGGGAGCGCAAGCTGTTGAGCGAAGGCCTGCTGCCCGCGTCACTGGTGCTGGCCCACCCGCAATACCTGCGCGGCATGCATGGAGCCAAGCCGGCCGCTGGCGTTCACCTGCATGTGCTGGCCTTCGACCTGACGCGTTGCGCCGACGGCCATTGGTGGGTGGTCGGCCAGCGCACGCAGGCGGCGTCGGGCCTGGGCTATGTGCTCGAGAACCGCCTCATCATTGCCCAGCAGTTCCCCGAAGCCTTCCGGCAGATGGCCGTGCAGCGCCTGGCGGCGAGCTACCGCGACTTCATCCAGACCCTGACCCAGCTGTCACCCGCCGGCGAGCGCAGCCGCGTCGCGCTGCTGACACCGGGGCCGCGCAACGAGACCTATTTCGAGCAGGCCTTCCTGGCGCGTTATCTCGGCATCACCCTCGTCGAAGGCGCCGACCTGACGGTGCGCGCGGACAAGGTCTATCTCAAGACCCTGGCCGGCCTGGAGCGCGTGCATGTGCTGCTGCGCCGCGTTGATGACACCTGGCTGGACCCGCTGGAGCTGCGCCCCGACTCCATCCTTGGCGTGCCGGGGTTGCTGCAGGCAGCGCGTGCCGGCGAAGTCGTCATCGCCAATGCGCCGGGCGCGGGCTGGCTGGAGAGCCCGGGCCTGTCCGCCTTCTGGCCTGGCGTGGCCGAGAGCCTGCTGGGCGAGGACCTGACGCTGCCAGCCATCCAGAGCTGGTGGTGCGGCGAGGACAGCGCCTGGCGCAGACTGCGCCCGCGGCTGGCGGAGTTTGTCGTCGTGCCGACCTTCTCGGCCAGCAGCACGACGCGCAGCTTCTCGCCCATCGTCGCCGCGGAACTGACCGACGAGCAGCTCTGGGAGCTGGCCGAGCGTATCGACGCCGACCCCACCGCCTACACCTTGCAGGCCCGCGTCAAGCCCACCAAGCAGCCGGTCTGGACACGCGGCGCGCTGGAGCCGCGCGTGGCCGTGCTGCGCGTCTTCGCGATGACCGACGGCCAGGGCGGCTGGAAGGTGCTGCCCGGCGGCCTGGCGCGCGTGGCGCCCAAGCGCGACCCGCTGGCCGATGCCTGGCTGTCCATCCAGCGCGGCAGCTTGAGCGCCGACACCTGGGTCATGACCGACGGCGAGGTCGACCCGACGACGCTGCTGGCCCAGCCGCTGCAGGCCGCCGACCTGCGCGACGTGCACTGGACGGTGACCAGCCGCGCCGCCGAGAACCTGTTCTGGCTGGGCCGCTACACCGAGCGTGCCGAGAACAGCGCCCGGCTGGCGCGTCATGTCATCGAGGCCAGCGTCATGGTGCAGCGCGGCGCGATGCCGCCGCCCATGCTGCCGCTGCTGGACGCGCTGGCGCGCCGCCATGGCCTTGTCGGCGCCAAGGCGCCCGCGGCCGAGGACGACCCGCGTGGTTTCGAGCGTGCGATCCTGACGGCCCTGCTGCCGGCGTCCGGCGAGACCAGCGTCGGCTGGAACCTGCGTGCGCTGCAGTCCTGCGCCCAGGCGCTGCGCGAGCGCCTGTCGCCCGAGGCCTGGCGCCTCATCCACGAAACAGCCGCCCAGTTCGAGCAGCATCTGCGCGCTGTGCTGGACCGCCCCGGTCCGGGCACGCCGGTGACCGATGTGCTCAATGTGCTGGCGCGCGCCGACACCCACCTGGCCGCCATCACCGGCGCCCAGACCGACCGCATGACGCGCGATGACGGCTGGCGGCTGCTGTCCATCGGCCGCCAGATCGAGCGCCTGTCCTTCCATGCCGAGGTGCTGGCCGAGACCTTCGAGCATGGCTTGGCGCTGACCGAGGACGGCTTCGGCCTGCTGCTGGGCGTGTTCGACTCGACCATCACCTACCGTGCCCAGTTCCAGGCGCGCCGCGAGGCACCGCCATTGCTGCACCTGCTGGTGCACGACACCGACAACCCGCGGTCGCTGGCCTGGGTGGCGCGCACGCTGCGCGACCGCTTCGCCAAGCTGGCCCGCCACGATCCCGGCTGGGCCGCCGACATCGCTGCCGAGCTGCCCGTGCCCGAGGCCTGGCCGCTGGCCGAACTGGCGGCGTCAGGGCCGGCCCTTGTCGAGCATCTGACGCGCGCGGCGGCCCAGGCGGGCGAGTTGTCCAGCCTGATCAGCCAGCGTTATTTCGCGCATGTGCTCGGCGCAGAACAGCGAGTCTGGCAATGACAGGCATCCGGCTCGCCGTCCATCACGTCACCGAGTACACCTACGACGACTCGGTGGAATGGGCCTATCACGCCGCCTGCCTGGCGCCGCGCCACACGCCCTGGCAAAAGGTCAGCGACTGGCGGCTCAACATCGACCCGTTGCCGGACGGCTGGGGCGTCGAGGGGCTGGAGCTGGACACGGGCGAGCTGGCCCGGCATCTGCGCCGCGACCCCTGGGGCAACCAGCATCTGAGCTTTGGCCATGCGCGCGTGCATGAACGCCTCGTCGTCGACAGCCGCTTCGAGGTGGAGCTCAGCGACCGCCCGGTGCCCGAGCCCGGCCGCGGCCAGGCCTGGGAGGCCGTTGCGGCCGGCCTGCGCTACCGCGCTGGCCGTGCGCTGCAGGAGGCCGACGAGTTCGCGCTCGCCTCCAACTACGCCGCACCCGACGAGACGCTGCGCGCCTATGCGCGCCGCGCCTTTTCGCCCGGCCGCACGCTGGCCGCCGGCGGCCTGTCGCTGATGCACCAGATCCACACCGACCTGCGCTATCTGCCGCAGAGCACGACGGTGGCGACCCGCGCCGCCGACGCGCTGGCCCTGCGCAGCGGCGTCTGCCAGGACTTCGCCCACGTCTTCATCGCCGCCTGCCGCTCACTGGGCCTGGCGGCGCGCTATGTGAGCGGCTATCTGCTGACACGCCCGCCCGAGGGCGTGACCAAACTTGTCGGCGCGGATGCCTCGCATGCCTGGGTTGAACTGTGGTGCCCCGAGCAGGGCTGGCTGGCCCTGGATCCGACCAATGCCGTGCCTGCGGGCCTGGACCACGTCACGCTGGCCTGGGGCCGCGACTATGCCGACGTGGCGCCGCTGCGCGGCGTGCTGCGCGGCGGCGGCGTGGCGACACTGGGCGTGAGCGTCAGCGTGGAGCCGGTGGCCGACTGAGCGGCGTCAGCTCCGCAGCAGCGGCAGCACCGACACCACCATCAGCGTCGCCGCGCCCCAGTTGAAGGCCTGCAGCGCGCGTGGCCGGTGCAGCCAGCGGCGCATCTGCTCGCCCAGCAGGGCCCATGAGCCGCAGCAGGGCAGGTTGACGAGAACGAAGACGGCGGTCAGCGCCGCAATGCCGAGTTCGCCATAGGCCGTCACGGCCGTCAGCGCCATGGCCCAGGCCTTGGGGTTGACGACCTGGAACAGCGCCGCAGCGCCAAAGCCCATGGGTCGGCCCTGACCGCCGCCTTGGGCGGTCGGTGGCGCGGCGCGGGCAATCTTGACAGCGAGGTAGAGCAGATAGGCCAGGCTTGCCCACTTCAGCACCTCATGCAGGCCGGGGTAGTGCGTGAACACCTCGCCCAGCCCCAGGCCGACGAGCACCAGCATGACGCCGAAGCCGAAGCTGATGCCCAGCAGATGCGGCAGGCTGCGCCGCCAGCCGAAGTTGGTGCCCGAGGCCAGCAGCATCAGGTTGTTGGGTCCGGGCGTGATGGACATGACGAAGGCGAAGCCGGTGAGGGCGGCCAGGGTGCTGAGGGTGGTTTCCATGGCGCGCAACTCTAGGCAGGTCGGCGTCGAATGGGCTTGCGTTTTGCAGTGCCGCCGGCCGGTCTTGTGCAATCATCTGCGGCCATGGATGCCATCGACGAGAAGATCTTGCGCGAACTGGTCAAGGACGGGCGCCTGACCAATGCCGAGCTGGCCCAGCGCATCGCGCTCAGCCCGTCGGCCTGCCTGCGGCGCGTGCAGGAGCTGGAGAGAGTGGGCGTCATCAAGGGCTACCGCGCCGTGCTGGACCCGGCGCGGCTGGGCCTGGGTTTCGTGGCCTACGTGGCCATCGGCCTGTCGCGCCACACGCTGGACGAGCAGCTGAGCTTCGAGCAGGCGATGAAGGACTGCCTGGTTGTGCGCGAGTGTCACAACGTGACCGGTGCCTTCGAGTACCTGCTGCGTGTGGAGGTGGCCGACCTGCCGGCCTACAAGCGCTTCCATGCCGACGTGCTGGGCGGCCTGCCCCAGGTCAGCATGATCACGAGCTTCATCGTCATGGACTCGCCCAAAGACGAGCGCGCGTGATGGCTCTTGCGGGCCGAGCGCCGGGCCGCCCCTAGCCGGCCCGCCGAGGGCGATGTGCTTGCGGCTCAATGCCGCAAGCATCGCCGTCCCCTTGGGGGACCGGTCAGGCTGGCCGGCGTTCAGCCAGGCCGGACTGGACGAGGGGCTTCAACGCTTGACTTTTCCGTCGCCCGTGAGCATCGACAGCTCCACGAAGCTGGAGCCGGTGTGCTTGGTGGGCGAGAAGTTCAGGTGATAGCCGCGTGACTCGTAGCCGGACAAGGTCTCCAGCGCGGCGATCAGTGCTTCGCGGGTGGGCCGGCCGCCCAAACGGCGCAGGGCATCGACGATGACGCGCGCCGCGACATAGCCTTCCATGCTCGTGTAGTTGGGCTCGGCCTTGGCGTCGAGCTTGCGCAGGGCCTGCTGGTAGTCGTTGACGAGGCCGACCGCGGTGCCGAAGGGCGACGGCATGACCTGCGAGACGACGATGCCGGCGGCGTCCTTGCCGAGCTCATCGGCCAGGGCCTGCGTGCCGACGAAGGACACGTTGTAGAACTGGCCGAAATAGCCTGCCTTGCGGGCCTCGCGGATGAAGGCGGCGCAGCTCTTGTACGCGCTGATCTGCACGATCGCCTCGGCCTGTGCCGGCACGAGGGTCTTGATGGCCGCAGCCACGTCGACACTGTTGCGCTCCACCGTCGCAACGGCCACCGGCTGCAGGCCACGTTTTTCCAGCGCGCGAAGCACGCCCTTCAGACCGGCCTGGCCATAGGCGTCGTTCTGGTGGAAGACGGCGATCTTCTTCAGGTCGAGCTGGGTCAGCTGTTTGACGATCAGCTCGGTCTCGTCGTAGTAGGACGCGCGGATGTGGAAAACCAGCTTGTTGAACGGGTCGCGCAGCGCCTCGGCGCCGGTGAAGGGGGCGATGAAGGGAATCTTGGCGGCCGTCGCCAGCGGCAGCGCCGCCACCGACGTGGGCGTGCCCACATAGCCGAACAAGGCGAAGACATCCTCCTGGATGAACTTCTCGGTGTTGGCCTTGCAGCGCGCGGGTTCGTAGCCGTCGTCCAGCGTCTTCAGCACGATGGGCAGGCCGCCCACGCCGCCGCTGGTGTTGACGGCATCGAAATAGGCCTTGGCGCCGAGTTGCATCTGCAGGCCGAGCTGGGCGGCGGGGCCGGTCAGCGGCACGGACTGGCCGAGCACGATGGCGCGGCGTTCCTGGGCGCGAGCAGATGTGGCCGGCAGCGCAAGGCTGGCCAGGGCGAGATGGGCTTGGCGGCGGGTCAGCATGGGCGCGAATCATGCCCCAAGCCGGGGGCAGCTGTTACAACCGATCGGCGCACAGTGCCCGCCGGGCGTGAATACGCCCCGGCGGAAACGTTTGCTAACTTGTGCGTGCGCGAGCGCGGCCGGCGCGCTTGTTGGCGAACATGGCCTCGTCGGCGAAGCGCATCAGCGCATCCGCCGTCTGGCCATCCACCGGGAAGTGGGCCAGGCCCAGGCTGCTGCCCACGGCCACCTGCTCGCCCGAGCCCAGCGTGATCGGCTGGGATAGAGCGTCCAGCAGCCGGTTCAGCACCGGTTCGGCGTCGGCCGGCACCAGGGTCGGCGTCAGCAGCACGACGAATTCGTCGCCACCCAGGCGGGCCACCGTGTCGCTGGCGCGCAGGCCGGTGTGCAGGCGGGCGGCCACGGCCTTGAGCACTTCGTCGCCGGCGTCGTGGCCATGGCTGTCATTGATCTGCTTGAAGCCGTTCAGGTCGAGATAAGCCAGCGCAAAGACATGGCCGCTGCGCTCGGCGGCGGCAATGGCCTGCTTGAGCCGGTCGCCCAGCAGCAGGCGGTTGGGCAGGCCGGTCAATGCGTCGTGCAGGGCCGCGCGCTCCATGCGCGCCTCGTGGGCCTTGCTCTGCGTGATGTCGACCATCATCCACAGCGACTCGCCACCCCGTTCGCTGGATACGGCGGGCAGCTCGACGCCGGCCAGGTCCACCCAGATCAACGAGCCGTCCTTGCGCCGCATCTGCAGCTGGGTGCGAAAGCGACCGCCGGCCTTGAGCTGTGGATAGGCCAGCGCACCCAGGGTCTCGTAGGCGGTGTCGTCGACATAAAGCTGGCGCACCGGCGCACCGAGGAGTTCGCCCTCGGCGTAGCCGAACATGCGCTCCAGCGCCTGGTTGCGCCAGACGGTCACGCGGTCCCGCAGCTTGACGATGCCGACCAGATCGCTCTCCAGCATGGCCTCCTGGTCCAGCGTCAACTGGTGCAACTGCTGGCGGATGCGATGGGTCTCGCTGATGTCGAACATCACGGAGCGGCTGCGCAGGTAGTTGCCGTTGGCGTCGTAGACGGCCGTGGCCGACAGGCTGACGCGGCGGGCTTCGCCCTGGCGGCCCTTGACGCTGAACTCCAACTCCGAGATGCGCCCTTCGCGCATAAAGCGGGGGAAGGCCTGGCTGAACAGCAGGCGGCCCTCGGCATCGAAGAAGTCCGCCGGGCTGGCCTGGCCGATCAGCTCTTCGGCCGTGCAGCCCAGCCAGCTCAGGCCCAGGGCGTTGATCTGCAGGAAGCGCCCGTTCTCGTCCAGCGCGTAGTAGGCACAGGGCGCGTTGTCATAGAGATCCTGCAGGCTCTGGCGCGCCTCGTCGGCCTGGGCCTGGAGCTGCTTGCGGGCCGTGATGTCGGACTCGATGACCATGAAGCCCGTCAGCGCACCCTCGGCGTCGTGCAGGGGCTGGACCTCGACGTCCACCCAGTAGTCGCGGCCGTCCTTGGCGCGGCGTATCAGCTCGACCTTGCAGCCCAGTCCAACGCTCATGGCCTCGCGCATGCCGTGCACCGTGTCTTCGTTGGTCAGCTCGGAGTGCAGCAGGTCGCTCGGCCGCTTGCCCACGGCTTCCGCACTGGTGAAGCCGCTGAGCCGCGTGAAACCGTCGTTGACCCAGTTGATGCGGCGATCCGTGTCGGTGATCAAGACGGCATTGGTCGTGTGGCTGGCCACCATGGCCAGGCGCGCCAGGTCGGCGGTCATGCCGCGCGCCATCTCCTCGGCGCGTGTGCGGCCGGCGGCCAGCAGATAGACCGTCACCGCCAGCAGCAGGCTCAGCAGCGCACCGCCCAGTTCCAGGCCCAGGCCCGACAGGCCCAGCAGCCGCATGGACGCCTCGCGGGTCAGCGCCGTATCGAGCATGAACTCGCGGCCGGCGACCGTGAAGCGCAACGAATCGGCCGTCGGCGCGTCGCTCAGCTCGTAGTCGGCCGCCTCGGCCGGCGTCAGCGCCTGGCCCGCGCGTGTCGCCAGCAGGGGCTGAAACTCGGCGTCCGTCGTCCGGACGGACAACTTCAGGTCCAGCAGCGACGACGCCGGCTCTGCCACGCCGCGCAGCAGGTCGCCCGCCACCAGCGGCGCATACAGCAAGCCGAGCAGCGCCTTACGGCGTTCGGCCGGCGTGCCGGGGTCATGCCCCTGCAGATAGACCGGCACGAGCAGCAGGAAACCGGTGCCCTTCAGCGGGTCCTGCACCAGGCGCACGGGGCCGGAAAGAGTCGCCTCGCCGCTGTCGATGGCCTGTTCGATGGCCTGGCGGCGCACCGGGTTAGCGCCGGAGTCGATGCCCCAGGCCGAGAAGTTGTGCGAGAACGGCGAAATCTGCGTGACGACGTAGAGCGTCGGGTCCTGGCCTGAGCCATGCACGCGGAATTCGGTGCCCCCCTCGCGCTGGCGGGCCGCGACGAAGGCGGCCAGGTCGCGGCGCGCCACCCTCTCGATGAAGCCGAAACCACGCACGCCGGGGAACTCGCGGGGCAAGTCGCGCGACTCGACATAGGCGTCAAAGGCCGCGCGGCTGAACTTGCCCTCCAGCGCCGCCAGCGCGCCGCGGGCGCCCTTGAGGCCATAGACCGGCATGGTCAGCCGCTTCACGACATCGGCCTGCAGCCGCTCAACCTGGCGTTCCTGCAGGCCGCGCGCCTCGGCGCCGGCGCGCTGCTGCTGCCAGATGACGGCGCCCGCTGTCAAAGCCAGGCCGATGGACAGCACGGCCGCGGCCGCCACCCATGCAGCCGTGCTGACCTTCTCTGACCCGGTATAGCCGTCTCCGATGCGCAAGCCTTGACTCTTTTGTGGCGCGGCATGCTGCCTGCGTGGCGATTGAAGCATGTCCGGTCCGCGCCGTCAGCCCCATGGCGGGGCCGCCCGAGCACAATGCCAGCCATGAATATCTTCCTCATTCAGGCCCGCGCCAACCGCCTCGCCAACCGCCGCCTGCTGAGTGCGCTGGCAGCGCTGTCCGATGTCGATTTCCACGCCCCGCGCACCAGCTTCTTCCCCAGCCTGGCGCTGACGGCCAATCACATCCTCAATGTGGACCATTACTACCTTGCCGCCCTGCAGGGTGACGCAGCCATGCGCCACATCTGGGCCAGTTATGTGCCGGCGCAGACGGCGGCCGAGCTGGCGGCGCGGCAGGACGAAAGCGACGAGAAGCTGGTGGCGTTCTGCTCAGGCTTACAGCCGGGCGACGAGGAGCGCATCGTCGCCTTCGACCGCGGCGCCGGTATCGAGAACGGGCCGCGCGAGCCGGTGGGGCGGGTGCTGGCGCACCTCTTCATGCACCAGACCCACCATCGGGGGCAGGTGCATGCGATGCTGGCCGGCACGGCGGTGAAGCCGCCGCAGCTGGATGACTTCATCATGCTGGGCGATGACAAGCATCGTGTGGCGGACATGGCGGAGCTGGGTTGGGCCGAGCCGGTGTGACGATCGAAGCTCTGTATCGAGGTGCGTCATGCAGGCTCCTTCCGCCGCCGAACTCGCCCGTCTTGGCCACCAGTTGCTGCTGCTAGAGCGAGAACGCCTGGTTGATGAGTTGCTGGCGTCATTGAACGAGCCAGCTGCCCGCGAGTTGGACGACGCCTGGGATGCTGAGATCGAACGGCGTCTCGCTGCCTTTGATCGTGGCGAGGCGCAGAGCCTGTCCGCGGATGAAGTGTTCGCCAAGGCTCGTGCGCTGGCCAGGTAATACTGGAAATCTCGATCTGGTTGATTGATCAAAGCTCCGCCACACCCTTGACCCGCACCGGCATCGCCACCGGCTGCACCGCAACCTCGACCGTGCGGCCATGAAAGCGGTCCAGCAGTGCCTGCCACTGCTTCTGTACCGCGACGACGTTGGCGTGCTTCACGTGGCCATAGCCGCGGATCTTTTCGGGCAGGCGGGCCAGTTCGACCGCGGTGTTCAGGTTGTCGGCAGTCAGTGAGGCCAGGATCTCATCGACCAGCTTCTCGTAGTCGGTGATGAGCTGGCGCTCCATGCGGCGCTCCCCGGTCTTGCCGAAGATGTCCAGCACGCCGCCGCGCAGGCCCTTGAGCTTGGCCAACCACTTGAAGGCCGTGAAGGTCCACGAACCCAGCTCGATCTTCCTGGCGCGGCCGTCGGCGCCGGGCCTGGAGATCAGCGGCGGGGCGAGGTGGAAGGACAGGCGCTCCCAGTTCTCGAACTGGTCCTTCATCGCCTTCTCGAAGCGGCCGTCGGTGTACAGGCGCGCCACCTCGTACTCGTCCTTGATGGCCAGCAGCTTGGCGTAGTAGCGGGCCACGGCCTGGGTCAGGCGCTGGCCTTTGCCGAGCTTGGACTCGGCGGCGCGAACGCGGTCGACGAGGGCACGGTAGCGCTGGGCATAGGCGGCGTCCTGGTAGTCGGTCAGGAACTGGGCGCGCCGCTCGATCAGGCCGTCTGGGCCGTCGGGCTGGTCGAAGTTGAAGAGCTTCACCACATTGACATCGCCGGCCAGGCGCGCAATGGCGTCCGGTGCGGCGATGGCCAGGCGGCCCAGCGCAAAGGCAGTCTTGTTGGCCTCGGCGGCGACGCCGTTCAGCTCGATGGCGCGCATCAGCGCCGCCTCGCTGACGGGGATCAGGCCGCGCTGCCAGCAGGCGCCGAGCATGATGATGTTGCTGGGCAGGGTGTCGCCCATCAGGCGCTGCGAGATGTCCTGCGCATCGATGGTGCTGAGCTCGCCCTGCTCGCCGACCGCGAACTTCATCTTGGCCAGCAGCGAGTCGCCCTGCAGCGATGCATCCGGGTTGCGCACAAAGCCGGCCGTGGGCAGTTCATGCGTGTTGGCCAGGATGACGGTGCGGCCGGCCTTCACCGTGCCCAGCGCATCGGGCGAGGCGCCCACCACCATGTCGCAGGCCAGCAGCACGTCGGCCTGCTGGGTGTCGATACGCACCTGGTTCAGCAGGTCCAGCGTTGGTGCCACGCGCACGAAGCTCAGCACCGCGCCACCCTTCTGCGCAAAGCCCATGAAGTCCAGCACCGAGGCCTGCTTGCCTTCCAGGTGGGTGGCCATGGAGACCAGCGCGCCGACGGTGACGACGCCCGTGCCGCCGACGCCCGTGACCAGCAGATCAAACGGGCCCGTCCACTGCCAGGGCGCGGGCGGCGTGATGGCGGCAAGTTCGCGCGCCAGGTCTTGCGCCGTGTAGCTGCCGCCGGCCTTCTTCTTCAGCACCGGTTCGTGCACCGAGACAAAGCTCGGGCAGAAGCCGTTCACGCAGGAGAAGTCCTTGTTGCAGCTGCTCTGCTCGATGGCGCGCTTGCGGCCCCAGTCGGTCTCCACCGGCACCACGGACAGGCAGTTCGATGCGACCCCGCAGTCGCCGCAGCCCTCGCAGACGGCCTCGTTGATGAAGATGCGGCGCGGCGGGTCCGGGAATTCCTTCTTCTTGCGGCGACGGCGCTTCTCGGCGGCGCAGGTCTGGTCGTAGATCAGCACCGTCACGCCTTCGATCTCGCGCAGTTCGCGCTGAACGGCATCCAGCTCGCCGCGGTCGTGGAAGGTCGTGCCGGCCGGGAACAGGCCGTGGTGGCCGTCGTATTTGCCGATCTCGTCGGACACGACCACGAGGCGCTTGACCCCCTCGGCCTCCACCTGGCGCGCGATCTGCGGCACGCTGGTCTGGCCGTCCACCGGCTGGCCTCCGGTCATCGCGACGGCGTCGTTGTAGAGGATCTTGTAGGTGATGTTGGTCTTGGCCGCGATGGCCTGGCGGATGGCCAGGTAGCCCGAGTGGTAGTAGGTGCCGTCGCCCAGGTTCTGAAAGACGTGCTTCTCGTTCGTGAAGCGGCTTTGCGCGGCCCAGTCCACGCCCTCGGCGCCCATCTGGATCAGGCCGGAGGTGCCGCGCTCCATCCAGCTCGCCATGAAGTGGCAGCCGATGCCCGCTAGCGCCCGCGAACCCTCGGGCAGCTTGGTGGACGTGTTGTGCGGGCAGCCCGAGCAGAAATAGGGCTGGCGGCGCACCGCGTCGGCGGCGTTGCTCAGCAGTTGCGGTGTCAGGAAGTCGACGACCAGGTGGCGGCGGTCCAGCGCCGGGTTCAGCCGCGCCAGCCAGTCGGCCACCGTGCCCATGATGCGGCTGGGGCGCAGCTCGCCCAGGGCGTTCAGCACCGCGCAGCCATGTTCATCCGTCTTGCCGACGACGCGCGGGCGCTGGAAGTCGGGCAGGTGGTAGAGCAGCTCCTTGATCTGGCGTTCGACGACCGGGCCCTTCTCCTCGATGACCAGCACGTCGGTCAGGTTGGAACAGAACTCGGTGATGCGCGTCGGCTCCAGCGGGAATACGAGGCCGACCTTGTAGACCCGCACGCCGGCCGCGGCCAGGGCGTTGGGGTCGAGGTCCAGGCGCCGCAGCACCTCCATGAAGTCGTAGTGCGCCTTGCCCACCGTCACGATGCCCAAAGTAGCCGCCGGGCTGGTGACGATGTGCTTGTCGATGCTGTTGACCTTGGCAAAGGCCTTCACCGCCTCGATCTTGTGCGCAAGGCGCGACTCCAACTCCAGCGAGGGCAGGTCGACCGAGCGGATGTGCAGATTGGTCGGCGCCGTGTAGTCGACGGGCTGAGTGAAGTCCAGCGCCACCGCGTCCAGGTCCACCGTCATGCCGCTCTCGACAACCTCGGAGATGGCCTTGAAGCCGACCCAGGCGCCCGAGAAGCGCGACAGCGCCCAGCCATAGAGGCCGAACTCCAGGTACTCGGCCACATTGGCCGGGTGCACCAGCGGCATGCTCCAGGCCTGCAGCGCCTGGTCGCTCTGGTGCGGCGTGCTGCTGGACACGCAGCCATGGTCGTCACCGCAGACGACCAGCACGCCGCCCTGCGTGCTCGTGCCGTAGACGTTGCCGTGCTTGAGCGCATCGCCCGAGCGGTCCACGCCGGGGCCCTTGCCGTACCACATCGCAAACACCCCATCGACGGTGCGCTGCGCATCCAGCGCCACCCGCTGCACGCCCAGGCAAGCCGTCGCGGCGAGGTCTTCGTTGATGGCGGGCAGGAACTCGATGTGGGCCTTCTCGAGGAACTTCTTGGCCTTCCACAGCTGCTGGTCCACCATGCCCAGCGGCGAGCCGCGGTAGCCGGAGACGAAGCCGGCCGTCTTCAGCCCGGCGCGCTCGTCCTGGGCTTTCTGCGCGAGCAGCAGCCGCACCAGGGCCTGCGTGCCGGTCAGGAAGACGGCGCCGCTGTTGGCGGCGAGGTTGTCGCTGAGCTGGTAGGGGCGCAGGCTGGGCTTGACAGAGGTGTCGGACATCGGATCTCCTAAGGCGGGAAATTCTTCCCTCCATACGCCGGAAGAACTTGCCTCAATGCCGGGTTGCGGCGGGCCGAATGAGATGATTCTTCTCCAAAGAGGCTATTTAACGAAACGCCCCCACGCCCGCGTTGCTGGCTGCCCCCCGAGGGGGCGCGTCAGTGGCTTCGGGCGGCCGGGCACCACTGACATGGAAACAAACGAGTTCGACCGGGCCAGCCTGCAGATCCTTGAGGCGTTGCAGCTTGACGCGCGCCTGTCGACCCAGGCCCTGGCCGAGAAGGTGGGCCTGTCGGCCACGCCGGTGTGGCGGCGCGTCAAGGAGATGGAGGAGCGCGGCGTCATCCGCGGCCAGGTCGTGCTGGTGGACCGCGAGAAGATCGGCCTGTCCATCCTCGTGCTGGCCAATGTCAGCCTGGTGCGGCACAGCGAAGGCGCGGTGGAGCAGTTCGAACGCCTGGTGGGCACGCGACGCGAGATCATCGAATGCCATGCCATCACCGGCGAGGCCGACTACGTCATCAAGGTTGTTGCGGCCGACATGAAGGCCTATGACCTCTTCCTGCAGCAGCACATCTTCAAGCTGCCGGGCGTGAGCAGCGTACGCAGCAACGTCGTGCTGCGCGAGGTCAAGTACGAGACGGCCCTGCCGGTGGGCTGACCGCCCCGCAACAGGCTGGGCGTGATCGATTGCAGCCATAGACGCTCTTCGCCCTGCTTTGCGAATCCGTCTCGACGGCACGCACTCTGGCGGCGCTGGCCCAGTCCGATGCGGCGATGCAGCGCGTCAAGCTGGTGCGTCGGCAATGGAGCTGAGAACAGCCAGCGCCGCCTCGAAATCCAGCCGGTCCAGCGCGTGGCGCAGCCGCTCGAAGCCGGCCTCGCCGCAGGCCGCGCGCAGTGCCGGGGCGAGGGGCCGGAACTGGTCCAGGGCGGCCAGGTCATGCGCCTGCAGGGCCTGCTTCAAGCGCACCAGCGCCTGCGCATCCAGCGGGCGGGCCGCGGCGGTCGCCGGGCCGGGCTGGCGACCTTGCAGCCAGGGTCGGGCCTGCGCCGCCAGTGCCGACAGGCGCTGCGCCACTTCGGCCAGCGCGGCCTGGAAGTCCTGTCCGGCGCGGGCCTGGACTTCGCCACGCTGGGCTGCCTGGCGCAGGGCCGCAGCCGCCAGCAAGCCGGCGCTGCCGCCCAGCTTGTGCAGGCGAGCGGCGGCACGCGTGGCGTCGAGAGGCGCCGATGCCATCAGATCGCCGAACTCGTCGAGCAGGCGCTCCAGCAGCCGGGCGAAGAAGTCCAGGTCGCCCTGCATGCGCTGGCTGGCCTCGTCGCTGTCGATGCCGTCCAGCGCCGGCCAGGCCTCGCCCGCCGGGCTCTCTGCGGCGCGGGCGGCCACCGGCAGGCGCCGGCCCTGCATGCGTTCGACCTGCTCGCGCAGCTGCTGCACGAGGCCGGCCGGATCAAAGGGCTTGCTGATGAAGCTGTTCATGCCGGCGTCCAGCGCGCGTTGGCGCTCGCTGAGCAGGGCGCCGGCAGTCAGCGCCAGGATGGGGAGCTCGCGCAGGCCGAGTTCGGTGCGGATGCTGCGCGCGGCGGCCAAGCCGTCGAGCACCGGCATCTGCACGTCCATCAGCACCGCGTCGAAGCCCCTCGGCTCGGCGCGCAGCCGCGCGACGGCGGCGGCCCCGTCCTGGGCCAGCGTGACGATCGCGCCCTCCTGCTCCAGGATGCGCCGGGCCACCTCGAGGTTGATGTCACTGTCGTCGGCCACCAGCACGCGCACGCCGGGCAGGCGCTGCACGGCTGTGGCGCTGGGGCCGCTGGCCAGCAGCGGCTGCGTAGTGCCGCGCGCGGCCAGCGCCGCCTGTACGGCGTCGAAAAGGGCCGACACATCGGCTGGCAGGCGCAGCTGCCCCACGCCGGCACCGCGACTCATCAACACGCAGGGCAGGGCGGCCAGGCGTTCCTGCAAGACGCGCTGCCCGGCCGAGGGAAGGGTCTGCAACAGGCGGTGGTCGAGCAGCACCAGGTCGGGTGCGGCGCGGCCCAGGCGCTCCATCAGCGCCGCGGCGGCGTCCAGCGGTTCGGCCTGCCAGCCAAGGTCGGCACACAGGCGCTGCAGCGCGTCGCGCTGGGTGGCATCGTCGCTGGCCAGCAGCAGCGTCAGCGGGCGGATGGCCGGGCCCGGGCCGGCCGCGGGCTCGAAGGGCAGGCGCACGATGAAGCGCGTGCCGGCGCCGGGGCTGCTGCTGACGCCGACCTGGCCGCCCATCAGCTCGCACAGCTGCTTGACGATGGACAGACCCAGGCCCGTGCCGCCGTAGCGGCGCGACGTGGAGCTGTCGGCCTGGGTGAAGGGCGTGAAGATGCGCGACAGCGCCTCGGCCGGAATGCCAATGCCGCTGTCCTGCACGGCAATCTCGAGCTGCAGCGGCTGGGCACCGGCGTCGGCGCAGCGCGCGCTCAAGGCGACCTTGCCCTCGGACGTGAACTTGATGGCGTTGGAGACGAGGTTGCTGACGACCTGGCGCAGCCGCGCCGCGTCGCCGAGCAGAAGCGGTGGCAGGCCTGCGTCCAATTCGAGATTGAGCGCGATGCGCTTGGACTCGGCTTGCGACTGGAACAGGCTGGTGACATCGCGCAGCAGGGCACGCGGGTCGAAGGGCGTGGCTTCCATGACCATCTCGCCGGCCTCGATCTTGGACAGGTCCAGCACCGCGTTGATGACGTCCAGCAGCGAGCGGCTGGCGCTGCTGACCTTGGCCAGCAGGTCGCGCTGGGCGGCGTCCAGCGGCGTGCGTTCGAGCAGGAAGGTCAGGCCCATGACGGCGTTCATGGGCGTGCGGATCTCGTGGCTCATATTGGCCAGGAAGTCGCTCTTGGCCGCGTTGGCCGCGTCGGCCGCCTGCATCGCGCGGCGCAGGGCGTCGGCATCGGCGCGGCGCTCGGTGATGTCCTGCACGGCGCCGACAAGACGGACGACGCGGCCGGCCTCGCGGCCTTCTTCTCGTTCGGTGGCGCCGACGGAATGCAGCCAGCGCAGCCGACCGTCCGGGGCCAGCAGCTCCAGCTCCAGGTCCCAGCCCTCGCCGGTGCGAGCGGCCGTGGCCATGGCCTGGCGCAGCTTCTGCTCGGAGTCGGGCATGAAGCCGCGCAAGACCGCCTCGCTGTCCGGCTCGGTGCCGTCCGGCAACTGGTGGATGGCGTGGGTCTGGCCCGTCCAGCTCAGCCGGCCGCTGTCCACATCCAGCTCCCAGCCGCCGACGCCCGCCATCTGGCCGGCGCGCTCCAGAAAGGCCTCGTTGCGTGCAAGCTGGCGGTTGCTGTCGCGCAGGGCCGTGTCGCGCTGCTGCAGGGCGGCCGTCATGGCGTCCAGGGCCTGCGACAGCTGGCCGAGCTCGTCCTTGTCTGCCAAGCCGCTGCGGGCAGCCAGGTCACCGCCTTCGACGGCCTTGGCCACGCTGCGCAGCTTGTCGATGGGCGCGAGCACGCGCTTGAGCAGCAGGCCGGCCAGCAGCAGCGTCAGCGTCAGCAGCGTGGCCTGCGTGGCGACCGCCAGCCAGCGCTGGCGCACGGCGTCGCGGCGGCGCGACTCGACGAGGTCGCGCGACAGCTCGAAGGCGCCGTCGCTGACGCGGCGCGTTTCGTTGACCAGCTGGTCGGTCAGCATCTCGCGGCGGGCGACACCATCGGCATCGACGGCTGCCGACTGCGAGGCCTGGCGCAGCGCGGCGAAGACCTGCGGCAGGCCGCGGGCCGTGTCCTGCAGGTCGCCGACCTGCTCGGCGCTGGCCGCGTCCGCGCCGGCGTAGTTGGCCAGCGCCTGGCTCAGGCGCTGGTGCACGAGGTTCCACTGCCGGGCGGCGCGTTCGCTGTGGTACAGGCCGTAGTCCTGGGTCAGCACCAGCAGGCCGGCGGCGTCGCGCGCAATGACCTCGACCGTCGTGCGCTGCGCGTCATTGCGCTCGGAGGCTTCGCGCTCGATGGCGATGCTCGTCAGCCGCGTGCCAACGACCAGCAGCGCCGCGATCACGCAGGTCATCAGGGCGGGGCGCAGGCGCATCAATGACTCCGCGGATATTTGGGTTCGGCGGGCCGAGCGCCGGGCCGTTCCCTAGCCGGCCCGCTCTGGCGATGTGCATGCGGCTCGACGCCGCATGCATCGCCGTCCCCCAGGGGGACCGACTGGACACGCCCGCGTTCAGCGAGGCGGGGGCGGTCGAGGGGCACCATCATTACTTGACTATCGTCATCGAGCGCGGATCCAGCGCGCGCAGCGGCTCGACGCGCATCAGCTCGAGATAGTCCGGCACGGCCTTGTTCTCCACCAGGCCTTCGCGCACCGCCCAGCGCGACTCGGCCTCCAGTGTCGACAGCAGGTTCTGGTCGAGGCCGAGGTGGAACTCATAACCGTCAAGCTGGGCGGCGGCATTGCGGGCGCCGACCTTCCAGCGTGCCCCGAGCAGCTCGTGGGCGCGGCCCGGTTGGTTGTTGAGGAGGGCCACGCCGCGTTGTGCCGCCTTGAGCATGCGCAGCAGCGTGGCCTGGCTGAGCCCGGGCTGGGCAACGAGGTTGACCATGACGGTGTAGGGCCGCAGTGTCGACAACTGCACGCCCTTGGGGCCGAGCTGCTGCAGCGCCTGGGGGCCCGCGGGGCGGTAGAGGCCGGCCGCGTCCACCTCGCCGCGCAGCAGCGGCTCGGCGCCGCGATCGGGGTCGATGAAAACGAGGTTGACCGAGTCGCGCGGCACGCCATTGACGAGCAGGAAGACGTTGGTGAAGTAGTGGGCGCTCGTGCCGCGCACGACGCCGATGCGCTTGCCGGCGAGATCGGCGGGCGTGCGGATGCCGCGATCAGTGCGCCCCACCAGTGCCGTGTCGCGGGGCGTTGTGCCGAAGGTGGCGACGATCTCGAAGCGGTGGCCGGCATGCAGGGCGAACACCATGGGCGTGTCGGCCACCGTCGCGATCTGGGCCTCGCCGTCGGTGAGGTGTTTGAGGCAGCGCCGGCCGTTGATGCAGCCGATGATCTGCACGTCCAGGCCCTCGGCCGCGAAGAAGCCCTCCTGCGCGGCCAGCTGCAGCGGCGCGAACAGCGTCGAGTCGCCAATGGCGATGACCAGGGGAGCAGCCGGAACCGCGAACGTGGTCGCAGCGAGCAACAGGCCGGCGAGCCAGCGGCGCAGTGTGGATGGGGCACAGGAAGTCAGGGACATGTCGGGTCCTGGTCTGGCGCAGTGTGTGGGCCGCCGAGCCGCGGCTGGCGCTCAAGCGTGGGCATGGGCCTCGCTGGCTTCGCCGATGCGACCGCGGCCGGCCGCCTTTGCGGCATAGAGGCCGCGGTCGGCCGCTTCGACGAGGGACTCGCCACGTGTCAGCACGACGCTGGCGTCCAGATCCGGCCGGGCTGCGGCCCAGCCGACCGAGACACTGACGAGGCAGCTCGGTGTCGCATCGGCATGCGCCAGCGCCAGGTCGGCCACGGCGTTGACGATGCGCTGGGCCATGGCACGCGCGCCGGCCGCGTCGGTCTGCGGCAGCAGCACGGCGAACTCCTCGCCGCCGTAGCGCGCGGCGAGGTCCGCCGGGCGGCGGATGCAGCCGCGGATGGCGGCGGCGATCTCGCGCAGGCAGGCGTCGCCGGCCACATGGCCGTAGCGGTCGTTGTAGCGCTTGAAGTGGTCGACGTCGATCAACAGCAGGGCCAGGCTCTCGTGGCCGCGGCGGGCGCGCTCGCATTCCAGGCGCAGGTCCTGGTCGAAACGGCGGCGGTTGGCCAGGCCGGTCAGGCCGTCGGTCAGGGCCGAGGCGCGCAGCGCGTCGCCCAGGGCCTTCAAGCGCAGCTGGGTGCGGGCGCGCGCGACGACGACCTCGGCCACCGGCGGCTTGCGGATGAAGTCGGAGGCGCCAGCCGCGAAACCAGCCACCTCGACGGCGACCTCGGTGTGGCCGGTGATGATGATGACGGGCACATCGGCCAGCCGCGGGTCGGCACGCAGCGCGGCACAGACCTCGAAGCCCGAGAGGCCGGGCATCTCGGCGTCGACGAGGACGAGGTCGGGCGGGCTCTCACGCGCCAGGCGCAGCCCGTCCTCGCCGGACAGCGCGAAGCGCAGTTCGCCCAGGCCGTTGAGCATGCGCGCCAGCACCTGCACGCTGGCGGCGTCGTCGTCGACCAGCAGCAGGCTGTGGCGCGTGTCCAGCTGGGTGGGCCAGCTGTCGGGAGCGGGCAGCTTCATGTTGCGAGCGGCGGCTCGTGGCCGTCGGCAGTCGCAGCGCACACGTGGACACGGCCTGGACCGGCCTCGAGCGCCGCGGCCAGCGCGGCGGCGGCGGCCACGCTCGGGTCGCCTTCGCTGGCCAGCAGCCCGATGCCGATGGCCAGGGTCAGTTCGGCATCACCGGCCAGCGCTTGCTGCAGGCGTGCGGCCAGCGCCGCGGCGCCGGCGGCCGTGGTGTCGGGCAGCAGCAGCGCAAAGACTTCGTCGCCGTGGCGCGCGACCAGGTCGCCGGGCCGCTGCAGCGCCTGCTGGGCCAGGCCGGCGACATGACGCAGCGCGTTGTCGGCGGCGCCTTGGCCATGGCGCTTGCGGTAGGCCGCCAGGCCTTCGAGGCCGGCCAGCAGCAGGGCCAGCGGCTGTCCGCTGCGGCGGGCGCGGCGGCATTCCAGGTCCAGCTCGTCGTCGAACTGGGCGCGTTCGGCCAGGCCGGTCAGCGTATCGCGGCGGGCCAGGCGCAGCAGGCGCTGGGCGGTGCGATGCAGGCGCAATTGCATGGCGACGCGGGCGCGCAGGGCCGGGCCGGCGACGGGCTTGGCGACGAAGTCGGCCGCGCCGAGCTCGAACACGGCAGCCTCGACGCTGGCGCCGGTGTGCTGGGTGACGAAGATGACGGGCACCTCGGCCAGCAGCCGGTCGGCCTTGAGCTGGCGGCAGACCTCGAAGCCGTCGATGCCGGGCATCTCGGCGTCCAGCAGCACCAGCTCGGGCTGCCAGCTCCGCGCGATGGCCAGGGCCTGGGCGCCGTCGGTGGCGAAGCGCAGCTGGCTGTAGCCCGACAGCAGCCGGCCGAGCATCTGGATCATGCCGGGGTCGTCATCGACGAGCAGCACGCGGGCATCCGCCAGGGCCGGCAACAGGCTGTCGAGCCGGCTGGCCAGCGGGCTGGGCGCGGCGGGGTGGAGAGGGCTGGGGAGGGTCAAAGGCATGGCGCGGCCCATTTTGGGGCCGCGCAGCGAGGCTGAGTCAATCCGGGTTGTCTGTGGGCTGGCTGGCCGCCAGCAATATCTCGAAACGGCAGCCGCGGCCGGGCTGGCTGCGCACCTCCAGCCGCCCGCCCATGGCCTGCACCAGGTCGCGCGTCAGCGTCAGGCCCAGGCCCGTGCCGGGGATGGCGCCGCCGTCACGGCCGAGGCGGTTGTAGGGTTCGTAGAGGTGGGCGAGCTGGTCTTCGCTGAGGCCGCAGCCGCGGTCCTGCACGGCCAGCACGACCTCGGGGCCGCGGGCTTCGATCTCGACCGCGATGCAGATGCCGTCGCCGGCGTACTTGATGGCGTTGGACAGCAGGTTGTCCAGGCATTGGCGCAGGCGGCGGGCGTCGGCGCGCACGCGCACGGGCGGTGCCGGTGGCGGCGCGCTCAGCAGCATGCCGACGGCGGCGGCCTGGGCGGCGGCCGGTTCGCAGGCCTGCCCGGCCAGGGTGTGCAGCTCGACATCCTGCAATTCGACATGGAACTGCCCCGACTCCATGCGCGCGACGTCGCTGACGTCGCCGAGCAGCCCCGACAGCTGGCCGACGGCGTCGAGGATGTGGGCGAGCTTGTCGGCCTGGCTGGCGCTCAGGCGTTCGGCCTGCATCAGCTGGGCGAAACCCTTGATGACGTTGACCGGGTTGCCGATCTCATGGGCGATGTAGGAGAGCATGGACGCGGTGGCGCGGCGCGTGGCGGCGGCCTCGGTCTGGCGGCGCGCCAGGGCCTGCTCGCGGTCGCGCTCGCGGGTGTCGCGCAGCACGTGCACGGTCAGCGCGTCGGCGCCTTCGCCTTCGGTCGAGGTGCTGACCTCGACTGGTACGCGCTGGCCGCTGGCGCGCTGCACGCAGTGGCGGCCCAGAGCGTCGATGATGAGCAGCTCATCCAGGCGCAGGCTGAGCGGCTGTGCTCTCACGTTGAGCAGGGCGCAGGCGGCGGCATTGGCCATGACGACGCCACCGGCCGCGTCGACGACGAGGATGGCGTCCTTGCAGGCCTGGACGATGGCGGCGACCCGACCGTCGCTGATCTGGCGGTGGTCGTGGTCGACCTGGCGGCGCTCCAGCGAGCGCTTGCGCTCAACCAGGCGGCGCACGCGGGCGCAAAGCACCGGTGCGCTGAAGGGCTTGCGCACGAAGTCGTCGCCGCCCAGAGCCAGCGCGCGGGCCTCGTGGCCGAGGGTGTGGGACTGGGTCAGGAACATGATGGGCACCTGACCCAGCGCGGCGTCGGCGCGCAGCCGCTTGCACAGGTGAAAGCCGTCGCTGTCGGGCAGGTCGATGTCCAGCAGGATGAGGTCGGGCTTGAGCTCGCCGACCAGGCTGAGGGCCTGGGCGCTGTTCAGCGCGAAATGGCATTCGCCGACGTCGGCCAGCAGGCTGCGCACGAGCTGGATGCTGGTGGCGTCGTCGTCGACGATGAGGATGCGCGTGCGGCTCTGGGCGGTGGCCTCGGGCTTGTCTGTGCGCTCGGCGG
Source organism: Roseateles sp. P5_E4 (assembly GCF_054049255.1). Taxonomy (NCBI): domain Bacteria; kingdom Pseudomonadati; phylum Pseudomonadota; class Betaproteobacteria; order Burkholderiales; family Sphaerotilaceae; genus Roseateles; species Roseateles sp. P5_E4. Next base: position 649,815 of record NZ_JBFUMS010000002.1, read on the forward strand.
CGGCGCGCAGCTGGGTGCGCAGGCGCGCCAGCACCTGCACGTCGTCGAAGGGCTTGCGCAGGAAGTCGTTGGCGCCGAGGCTGAGGGCACGAGCCTCGATGCCGGGATCGACATGCGAGGTCGCGAAGATGATGGGCAGCTCGGCCAGGCCGCGCGTGGCGCGCAGGCGGCGGCAGACCTCAAAGCCGTCCATGCCAGGCAGCTCGACATCGAGCAGGACCAGGTCGGGGCGATGCAGCTCGGCCAGGCGCAGCGCATCCTCGCCATTGGTGGCGAAGCTGATCTGCGCGAAGCCCTTGAGCAGCTGGCCCAGGTACTCGATGGCGGCCACGTCGTCGTCGACGACGAGCAGATGGATGAGGCAGGCGCGCTCGGACGGTGTGCGGGCCACGGCCGCGGCCGCGGGCCGGGTCACGCGGGGCTGGGCGGGCGGGGGGGCGGGCCTGGGGCTCGTCGCGAGGGCGTTCATCATGTTCTCTCCCTGAGAAGCAATCGAATCAGCGGCCGCCGTGCTCGGCAAGCGCATCGGCCAGGCGGCCGGCGAGCTCGAGGATGTCCAGCGGCTTGGTCCAGTAGTCGTCGAAGCCGGCCTGCATGGCCCGCTCGATCTGGCCCGGCGTCGCGTCAGCGGACAGCGCGATGCACAGCGTGCCGGCCAGGGCGGCGTCTGCGCGCAGCTCCCGGACGACGTCCAGGCCCGACAGGCCAGGCAGGTTGATGTCGGTCAACACGACCTCGGGCTTCTGGGTCTTGGCCAAGGCCAGACCGGCGCGGCCGTCGCCAGCGTGCAGCACGCGCCAGTCGGGGCGGTCGCGCAGGGCTTCCTGCACGAGCAGGGTGTTGAGCGGCTCGTCTTCGATGTAGAGCAGGGTGAAGGCATCCTCGGCCCCGGAGCCCGCATCGAAGCGGCTGGGGCGGCCGGGCTCGGCGCGGTCGACGTCGAGCAGGCCGTCGACCAGCTGGTGCAGGCGCTTGGCGGAGTCCAGCACCCATTCGATGCGCTCCTGCTGGCGCGGCGTCAGGGGCTCTTCATGGTTGAGCAGCAGCAACTGGCTGAAGCCGATGACGGCATTCAGCGGCGTGCGCAGCTCATGGCTGGCGCGCGACAGGAAAGCGCTCTTGGCGGCGCTGGCCTGTTCGGCGGCGAGCTTGTCGCGGCGCAGGTTCTCGATCTCGATGTGCTCGTCGACGTCGGCGATGAAGCCATGCCAGAGCACGCTGCCGTCGGCCTGCAGCGAGGGGCTGGCGCGGCCGGAGCGCCAGGCCGGCCGCTCGGCGCCGGGCAGGCAGACGCGGAACAGCCGCTGCCAGGCCTGCTGGCCGGCCTTGGCCTCGCGCATGCCTAGCAACAGCCCGGGCAGGTCCTCAGGGTGCACGCGCTCGGCGAAGACGCGCAGGCCCTCAGGCTGCAGCGGCGCCATGGGGCCGAAGATGTGCTCGGCCTGGCCGCTGATGAAGCCGAGTTCGCCACCGCCGCCGGGCGCGCTGCGGTACTGGAACAGCATGCCGGGCGTCTCGCTGCTGAGGCGGCCGAGCAGCTCGGCCTGGGCCTGCAGATGGGTGCGGCTGGCGAGCAGGTCGACATGCTCGCGGCGGTGGGCGAACCAGGCGCCGACCGCGTTGGCAATGTCGGCCAGCAGCGTGGCCTGCACGGCGTCCAGGCGGCGCGGCACGGTGTCGCCCACGCACAGGGCCCCCAGCGTCAGGTTGCCCAGGCGGATGGGCAGGCCGGCGTAGGCGCGCAGGCGGGTTGCACCGATCACCCAGGGGCTGGTGGCGAAGCGGGGATCGGTCGTGGCGTCGGGCACCTCGAACAGCGTCTCGCCGAGGATGGTGTGGGCGCAGAAGGAGGCCTCGCGCTCGCAGTCGACCACCTCGGTGCCGTAGCGGGCCTTGAACCACATGCGGCGCTCGCCGACGAGGCTGATCAGCGCGATGGGATAACCGAGCAGATGAGCGGCGCAGCGCACCAGGCCGTCGAGCACGGCGTCGGGCTCGGGCTGGGTGGGCGGCTGGCTCAGGCCCAGCTCGGCCAGGCACTGCAGGCGCTCGGCCTCGTCGGCGGGGAGTTCATGCGCCCGCATGGAGGGCCTCTGAGCTTTGGGGGACGGGCATCTGGGACTTTCGCCGACCGAGGGCCGGTGACTGTCAATCTAGGCGCCCCCACCCGGCGGCGCTGCCGGGAGTTCTTGATGCCGGTTGCCGGGGCGCTCAGGTCCGCGCCGCTCAGGCGTCGTTGCTGATCAGACCGTGACGTATTGCCAGCTTGACCAGGGCCGTCACATCGGACGCGCCGAGCTTGGCCATCAGCCGGCTGCGGTAGCTGTCCACCGTCTTGGGCGACAAATGCAGGGCGGTGCCGATCTCGCTGCTGGAATGGCCATCGACGACCATGGTGACGACCTGGCGTTCGCGCACCGACAGCGCGGCGAAGGGGTCGTCGCCCGTGCCTTCAGCCAGCGCCCGCGCGGCGAGTTCGCCCACGCCCTGGCCGAGATGGCGGCGGCCGCTGCGCAGCGCCTCGATGGCCTGCAGCAGTTCCTCCGATGGCGAGCCCTTCAGCACATAGCCGCAGGCACCCAGCTTGAGGGCCATGCCGACGTGGCGGGGCTGGGCCGACATGGTCAGCACCAGGGGCCGCACGGACAGGTGGCGGCGCTGCAGCTCGGCCAGCAGCTCCATGCCGGAGCGCGGACCCAGCGACAGGTCGACCAGGACGATGTCCGGCGTCAGCTGCTGCAACTCGGCCAGGGCGGCGGTGATGTCGCCGCTGTCGCCGACGACATCGTGGCCAGCCTCGGTCAGCAGCGCGCGCAAGCCCTGGCGCACCATGGCGTGGTCATCGACGAGGTAGATGCGGGCGGCTTGCGTCATTCCGGGGTTTGCCATCGCAGGGTCAATTGCGTGCCGCCGCCCTCGCGCGGGCCCAGCTCCAGCGTTGCGCCGATGGCGCGGGCGCGCTCGCGCATGCCGATGAGGCCGAGGTGGCCGGGGCGACGCTCGAAGTCGGCGTCCAGGCCGCTGCCGTCATCGGCCACGCCGAGTTCGATCTCTTGCGCACAGCCGTAGAAGCTGAGCCTGACCTCGGTGGGCCGGGCGTGGCGCAGCGCGTTCTCCAGGCCTTCGCGGGCGATCATGAACAGAGCGTACTCGACCTCCCCCGGCCAGCGCTGCGTCAACAGCTCGTCCTCCGCGTCCAGCACCAGGCGCACGCCGGGGTGCAGGGCGCGGCGCTGAGCGACCTCGTTGTCCAGCGCCGCGGCCAGGCCTTCGTCCTCCAGCAGCGGCGGGCGCAGGTCGACGAGCACCTGGCGCACCTCACGCAAGGCCTGGTCGATGAGGCCGCGGGCCTGCTGACGGGCGTCCGCAGCGCCCAGGTCCAGCATCAGGCGCAGGGCGGTCAGCGTCTGGCCGAGCTGGTCGTGCAGGGCCTGGGCCAGGCGCTGGGTGGTGCGGCGCTCCTGGTCCATCAACTGCTCGGCCAGGGCCGACAGCGCGGCCTCGGCGTCGATCTGCACCGAGATGTCGACGACGACGCACAGCAGCAGCGCCCGGCCGGCCAGCTCGATGGGCTCGGCCACCAGCTTGGCGTGCAGGCGGCAACCCGAGTCGGGACACAGTTCGCGGTCGTCGATCTCGGTGCGGCCTTCCCTGCCAGGCAGTGGCGCCAGGCCCAGGGCCTCGGCGGTCTGGCCGACGACCGACAGCGTCGGCCAGCCGAGCAGGCGGCCGAGCTCGTCGTTGGACTCGATGACGGTCTCGCTGGCGACGTCGAACAGCGCGATACCAACCGGCACCGTGTGGAAGAAGGCGCGGAACTTGGCCTGGCTGTCGGTCAGCGCCTGTTCGGTGAATTTGGCGATGGTGATGTCGGACAGCGTGGCCAGCACGCGGGCTGGCTGGCCGCGTGCGTCGCGCTCGGTCCAGCCGCGGCAACGCAGCCAGCGTGTCGCGGCACCGGCCAGGCGCAGGTCGATGTCCAGCGGCGCGCCGTGCTGCAGATGGGACTGCAGGGCGGCCCGCCATTGGCCCTGGTCGTCGGCGTGCAACTGCTCGGCGAGGCGGCCGGGGCGATCCAGCAGGGTCAGGGCACGGGGCGACAGGTATTCGCTGTCGGCAGCGATGTCCCATTCCCACAGGCCATCGGCGGCGCCCTTCATGGCCCGGGCATAACGCGCCTGTTCGGCGTCGGTGCTGCCGAGGTCGCGGGCCATGCACAGCCAGCCCGTGCCGTCCGGCAAGGGGGCGATGCTGGCCTCGAAGCGGGCCAGGCGGCCACTTTGGGTGCGCAGCGCATAGCGCAGGCGCTGGGAGCTGGGCGCGCAGGCTGCCGCGAACTGCTGCGCCAGGGCGGGCGGGCCGATGCTTTGCAGCGATCGACCCTGCAGCGTTGCCCAGGGTGCGTGCAGATCGGGGTGATCCGGGTGGTTGCAGGCCGCGAAACGCAGGTCGGGCCCGATCAGGAAGCACAGGTCCGGCAGGGCGGCTGCGATGGCCGGCGCAGCCTGCGTCCAAGGCTCGCGGTCCGGCGTTTCAGGCATCGCTACAGCGTACCGTAGCTGTGCAGGCCTGAGAGGAACATGTTGACGCCCAGGAAGGCGAAGGTCGTGACCAGCAGGCCCACCAGCGCCCACCAGGCCGAGGCCATGCCGCGCAGGCCCTTCATCAGGCGCATGTGCAGCCAGGCGGCGTAGTTGAGCCAGACGATCAGGGCCCAGGTTTCCTTGGGGTCCCAGCTCCAGTAGCCGCCCCAGGCCTCGGCGGCCCAGAAGGCGCCGAGGATGGTGGCGATCGTGAAGAAGGCAAAGCCCAGAGCGATGGCTTTGTACATGAGGTCGTCGAGCTGGGGCAGGTCGGGCAGGCGCGCCGTCAGGTGGCCGCGCAGCGCGACGGCAATGCCCAGGAAGGCGGCGACACCGGCGATCTTGTAGGCCCAGCCCTGCAGGCCGGCGACGGTGGCGGCCTCCAGCGTGGCACCGAAGCGCACCGCCAGGATCAGGCCGACGATGCCCAGCGGCATGGCAACGAGGCCGATGACGAGGGCGCGTGTCGTCGCCGTCTTCAGCAGAAAAGCCAGGGCCACCATGGCCGCCAGCGCGAAGCTGCCATAACCGACGAAGTTGGCGGGCACGTGGATCTTCATCCACCAGCTCTGCAGCGCCGGCACCAGGGGCTGGATCTCCTGGGCCTCGCGGGCCAGCGTGTACCAGAGCAGGAAGCTGACCGCGCCGCTGACGACCAGCATCACGTAGGCGCCCAACGAACGCGTCGCGAAGCGGGCCTCGTAGTAGAGGTAGAAGGTTGTCGTCAGCCAGCAGAACAGCACGAAGACTTCGTAGAGGTTGCTGACGGGGATGTGGCCGATGTCGGCGCCGATCTGGTGGCTCTCGTACCAGCGCACCAGCGTGCCGACCAGGGCCATGAAGACGCCGCCCCAGGCCAGCTTGGAGCCGACCACCTCGGCCACGCTGTTGCGGCCGGCGCCGGTGAAGAAGCCGCCCCAGTAGAAGAGCATGCTCATGTAGAACAGCAGGCTCATCCACAGGATGGCGCTCTGGCTGGACAGCATGTACTTCAGCCAGAACACCTTCTCGCCGGCGGCCAGGTCGGCGCCGAAGCCGTCGGTGTGCTGGGCATACAAGCCGATGGCGATGAGGGTGGCCGCACCGACGGCGACGCTCAGCCAACGCAGCGGCTTCCAGAACCAACCCAGCGCGATCAGCGCCGGCATGGCGCACAGCAGGATGCCCTGCTCGTAGACGTCCATCGACGCGTGGTAGCGGCTGAAGGCATAGCCGCCACCGAGCAGCACGAGGGCGGCGAACAGCCAGTCGAGGGTGTCACGGCGCTGCAGCGCGTGGCGGCGCGGCAGGTCAAAGGTGGTGGTGTTCATGAGGGCTCCTTCAGCACGGCGGCTTTGAGCTGGGCGAACATAACGGCGTTGTCGGGCGACTCACGGGTGCTGGACATGGCCATGCGCACCTGCGAGCCGCCCGGGTCGGCGCTGGGCACGAGCCAGACCCACAGCCTACGCTCCTTGATGTAGAGCATGGAGAAAACGCCGACGATGAGCAGGAGGGCGCCCAGATAGACCAGCTTCTGCCCAGGCGCGCGGGTGACCTGGAAGACGCTGGCCTGGACCTGCTCGAAGTTCTCCAGCTGCAGCAGCGTGGGCGACGGGTAGTAGAGGCTGTCGGACAGGGACAGCACGGCCTGGGTCATGAAGCCCTGGGCGGCGGCATCGGTGCCGGCGGGCTTGAGGCCAGCGCGCTCGCGGGCAATCTGGTGCAGCTCGAACAGGCTGCCGTTCAGGATGCGCAGCAGCACCTCGGAGACGCGCTGGCGGTCGGCCTCGGGCACGTCACGCTCGATGAACTGCGACAGCGCCGGCAGGCCGCCCTTGACGTCGTCGCCGGGCTTGGCGGCGGCGCCGGAGAACAGCGTCAGCGCACGCTGGGCCGTCAGCTGCAGCTGCGGCGTCAGCTGGGGCTGGTTGGGCGGCGTGGCGGCGGCGGCATAGCGGCGCGCAGCGACGTCACGCTGGGCGGTATCGGCCAGGGCCTGGCGAAGGCGCAGCCAGCCGCTCAACTCGCCGTTCTCGTCGGCCGGCATGCGCAGATAGCGGAAGGTCTCGGCCGGGGTGTCGCGCACGCCGGCGAGGAAGAGCTTCTGCCCGTCCAGCTCGACCGGCAGCATGTAGTTGTTGTACTCGCGGGCCTGGCCGGCGGCGTCGCGCAGCTTGTAGCTGAAGCTCGGGCCGACGTTGTGCAGAACTTTGCTGCCGTCCGACTTGGCGCCGCTGCCGAGATGCTTGCCAAGCGCCGCGCCGAGGTCGACCTTGCGCACGTCGGCGCCGCTGGCATTGGCGCCGCTGCTACCGTCATTGGCGAGGTTCTCGACATTGATGACGCGCAGGCCGTCGAGCTCCAGCGTCTGCTCGCCAAAGGCCATCTTCGTGCCGACGCGGCCGGCAAGCTTCAAGGGCGTGCCGGTGCTGGTCAGCGGCATGGCCTTGAGCTCGAGCTTGCTGCCGCCGTCCTCGAAGCTGCTCTGGTAGATGGCCAGGCCCTTGTGGATGACGGGTTCGTTGACCTTGACCGTGGCCTCGCGCCGTGTCGTGCCGTCATGGATGACGATGTCGCTGGCAAAGCTCTTGGGCATGCCCGTCGGGTAGTAGTCGACCTTGAATGCCTTCAGCTCGATATCGAAGGGCAGGTCCTGCAGCACGACGCCGCTGGGCAGGCTCAGCACGGCGATGCCCTGGCGCTGCTTCTCGGTGACCGACACATTGCCGCGAAAGCTCGGATTGCCGGTGGAGAGCCGGTGTTCGGGCCGGATGTCCGACACGAAGCCTGAGCCGGTGTAGAGCTGCTTGCCCTGGGCCCACATGGCCAGCTTGACCATGGCGTTGCCGTCCAGCACGCCGCCAATGAGGATCAGCACGATGGCGGAGTGGGCGCAGAGGTAGCCGATCTTGTTGGCCGCGCCGCGGCGGGCCGCGATCATGATGCCGTTGTCGCGCCGCTGCACGCGGGCCTTCCAGCCGTGGGCCGCCAGCGTATTGCCGATCTCGGCGAGGGCCATCGAGGGGTTGCTGGGCAGCTCTCCGATGGCCTTGTGGTGGTGGGCCTGCAGGGACTGCTCGCGCACGCCCTCCTTGTAGCTCTTCAGGTCGACCAGGATCTTGGGCGCGTTGCGGGCGATGCACAGGCTGGTCGAGAGCACCAGGAAGGTCAGGATGACCAGAAACCAGGGCGCGCTGTAGACCGTGTAAAGCCCCAATTTGCCGAATACCTCAGCCCAGAAGGGGCCGAACTGGTTGACGTAGTTGCCCATGGACTCGCTCTGGCGCAGCACGGTGCCGATGACCGAGGCGATGCAGATCACGCTGAGCAGCGTGATGGCGAAGCGCATGGACGCGAGCACGTCCAGCAGTTCGCGGGCGGGTGAGGAGCGAGGGACAGGGACGGCGGACATCAGCGATCAACAAAAAAGGCCGGTGGGGTTCACCGGCCTTTGTTCCTCAAGGCAAGCGCCGCGTTCAGCGCAGGCCAGCGATGTAGTCGGACACGGCCTTGATTTCCTTGTCATTCATCTTGGCGGCGACGGTGACCATGACGGGATTGTTGGCGCGTGCACCGCTGCGGAAGGCCACCATCTGCGCTTCGACATAGTCGCCATGCTGGCCGCCCAGGCGCGGGTACTGGACCGGCAGGCCGGAGCCGTTGGCACCGTGGCAGCCGGCACAGGCCGGCACATTGCGCTCGGCAATGCCGCCGCGGTAGATCTTCTCGCCCAGGGCGACCGTGTCCTTGTTCTTGGCGAAACCTGGCTTGGCGGTCTTGGCGGCGTAGAAGGCGGCCACGTTGCGGATGTCGTCCTCCGACAGCGGGGCTGCCATGCCTTGCATGACGGGGTTCTTGCGCTTGCCGCTCTTGAACTCGGCCAGCTGCTTGGCCAGGTATTCGGCGTGCTGACCCTGCAGGATGGGATTGGCCGGGCTGCCACGCGAGCCGTCCGCCGTGTGGCAGGCTGCGCAGACCTGGGAAGAAATGGCACCGCCCTTGGCCGAATCGGGCTTGGCAGCAACAGCAGCGGGCTCGTTCGCGTGAGCCGTGGCGGCCAGCAGCAGACTCGACAGGAGGAGGGCGACAGTCTTCATGGATTTATACGGTCTCAAAGGGCGTAACCCGAGAATTTTACAATGCTGAACCACAGCGTCCGAGCTAGACATGACCGACAAGATTCCTGAGGCCCTGCCGGCCGAGCCCCTCACCGAGAAGCTCGCCCTGGCCTGGACGCATACCACGCGCTTCCTGACCACCGCCAGCCAGCTGGTGCATCTGCCCGCCACCGAACTGCCCGAGATCGCCTTCGTCGGCCGCTCCAACGCCGGCAAGTCCACCGCCATCAACACGCTGGCCCAGCAAAAACGCCTGGCCTTTGCTTCCAAGACGCCGGGCCGCACCCAGCACATCAACCTCTTCGAACTCGGCCCCAAGGACGCGGCCGACGCCCTGTTCGCCGACTTGCCGGGCTATGGCTACGCGGCCGTGAACAAATCGGCCAAACTGCGCTGGCAAAAGGTCATGGCCGACTACCTGGAAGTGCGCCGCAGCCTGTCGGGCGTCGTGCTGATGGTCGACTCCCGCCTGGGCCTGACCGACCTGGACAAGCAGCTGCTGGAGTTCGTCGCCGCGCGTGTGGCCACCGGTGAGATCAAGTTGCTGGTGCTGCTCACCAAGTCCGACAAGCTCAATCGCAAGGAAGCAGACGCGGCCTTGCGCGCGACGACGGAGTTCCTCGCTGCGATGACCACCGAGAACTCCGACGTGGCGGTGACGCTGTTCTCGGCGCTGAAGAAGAGCGGCGTCGGCGACGTGGCGCTGGCGCTGCGCGAATGGGTGCTGGCGCATCGGCTGCCCGACGACATGCCGGCGGTCGAGCCGATTCACTCGGCGGGCTGAAGCTCAGCCGCCGTCCAGGTCGCTCATCAGCGTGTCCACGGCGCGTTGGACGACGTTATCGTCTTCCAGTGCCGTGATGAGGCCGTTGGACAGCAGCGCCTCCAGCGCGCGGCGGGTCAGCGGCAGGCGTTCGTCGGAGTCGCGGCCGACGAACAGCAGGAACTGCCGGCCCTCGCTGATCCAGGCGATCTGGGTGGTATGCCAGTCGCCCTGGATGAAGAGATGGAACCAGCGGCCGATCTGCAGGCCATCGATCCAGCGTTGCAGCGCCGCGCGCGCATCCGGCGAATCGTGCTGGTTGTAGAGCTGCACCGGCACAGTCGGCAATTCGCCGCGGTCGACGTCGACGCTCAGCCAGTGCGAAGGCACCTGGGAATCGCGCTCCTCCATCAGGCGCTGGACGATCTCGTCGGCCGAGGCGGGCGCGGCACTGCTCGCCGTGGGCGAGGCGGGCGGCGGGGCGGCGGGGCGGCGCTCGGCGGGGTCCAGCGCCGGCAGGCCGCGCAGCAGGCGGGCATGCTGGGCCATCAGTTCGGACAGGGCCGGCTCGCGCTTGGCTTCGGAGAGCTGGATGCTTTCGCAGCCGGTCAGCAGGCGCTCGATGAGGACGGGCAGGCGCATGCGCAGGGCCTCGCGGTCGGCGAGGTCGCGCGGCGTGATGAGGCTGTCGAGCACGGCGTCGACCATCTCCATCGCCGCGTGGGCTTCGTGCGAGTCGCGGCCGTGGCGCACCATGGCCGCGACGATGACGTCCACCCAGGCCGTCTGCAGGAAGCGGTGCATGCGCGGGCCCAAAGGGGCGCCGGTGATCTGGTGGTCGATCTGATCGCGGATCAGCTCGCGCCAGTCGCTGCGCAGCTGTTCCCGCTCCAGGGCCGCCAGCGCGACGGCATTGCGTTCGCTGCTCTGGCGGGCCTGCTGGTCGATGTGGGCGTCGACGCGAGCCAGCACCTGCTGGAAGAGCAGGGCGTTGGGCGTGGGCGCGTCGACGAGGAGCTGGGCCTCGGCTTCCATGAAGCGCAGGAAATCCACAAGGCGGGCGTCATCGGCGCGCTCGAAGGCCATGCCGTGGGCGGCGACGCGGTTCAGCAATGCCCAGGTGGGATGGTCCTGGCGGCGCAGCAGCATGCTGTCGCTGCGTGCCAGGCGCACGACGGCGATCTGCAGTCGCGCCAGCAGCGCCTTCAGCGGCGGCAGCAGGCGCGGGTCGGCCAGGATCTGGTCATAGAGCCGGCTCAGCATGTCCGGCCCCGTCGAGCGCACGAAGGGCGCCGGGGCCAGCGGACCGCGCTGGGTGACGGGGCTGTGGGGCGCCAGGCCCTGCGGCCGGGAGTTGACCGCGTCGACGCGGCGCGACAGGCCGTCCAGCGTGCCATGAGCGGCTGGCCGCGTACTGACGCCGCGGGCCGCGGCCAGGCGCTGGTGGGCCAGCGGGTCGGTCTGGGCATGGCCGTGGGAGGCCACCATGTCGCTGATGTCGGCGGCGCGCAGCGTGGCGCAGGCCTGGGTGTAGAGGCGGTTCAGGGCGCGGGCCAGCGGTGTCGCGGCCACACGCATCAGCTCGTACTGGGTCTGGGCGCCGAGCGGGCTGGACGCCAGCGCATGGTGAAGTGCGTGAGCGTAGAGGGCCGGGCGCAGCGGGTTGTCGCGCTCGCGGGCCCGTGCGATGCCGCGCAGCGCCGCGAAGAAGTTGCCGATCTGGTGCAGCTCGGCCCGGCTCATGTCCTCGGCTGCATGGGCGACATGGGCGATGGCCACGTCCTGCAGCGCCTGGTGTTCGTCGACGAGGCTGAGGCTTTCCAGGCCGCCGAGCTGGGCGGGCGAGCGGTGCAGGGGATCGTCGCCGCGACGGCCGGCCTGCAGCAGCTCGATGAGCTTGCCCTCGAAGTCGGCCGCGAAATGCGCGCGCACCTTGCGCCAGGCCTCGCGCAGTGGATAGTGCTGGGGCTGCGCTTCGAGCTCATCCTGCACGCTGTTGAGCAGGTCGCGGGCCATCGGGCCGGCTTCGGTCAGCGCGTGGTCAAGCAGGTCGTGAGGGTTCGGGCTGAAGGGCATGGACGCTATCGAGGGGCGTGATGAGATTATCCGGCGCCAGGCTGGTGCACCCCGATGTGTTGCCCCCTCTTACCGACCCCTCAACCACATGGCAAACGCCGCACTTCAGAACCTTTTCACGCTTTTCCAGGCTGGGCGCCATGCCGAGATGGCCGCGCAGGCCCGCGCATTGCTCGCCGAGCATCCCCAGGACGGCACGTTGTGGAAGGCCCTGTCCGTGGCCCTGCAGATGCTGGGCGAGGACGCGCTGCCGGCCTTGGAGCGCGCCCTGGCCCTGTTGCCGGACGATGCCGAACTGACGGCCAATCTCGGCGCCCTGCTGGCCTCGCGGCAGCGTTGGCCCGAGGCGCGGGCCGCCTATGAGCGAGCGCTGGCGCTGCAGCCGCGCCTGCCGGGCGCCCACAACAACCTCGGCAACGCGCTGCTGGCCCTGGGTGAGCCGGCCCAGGCCCTCGCCGCCTTTGAGGCCGCCCTCGCGCTGCAACCCGGCCTGGTCGCCGCCCTGGGCAACCGCGGGCGGGCGCTGCTGGCACTGGGGCGCCACGCGGATGCGGCGCAGGCTTTCGAGCAGGCGATCGCAGCACGCCCGGCGGACGCGGGTCTGCGCGGGCATGCCGCAACGGCCTGGGCCGCAGCCGGGCGCCCTCGTGAAGCGGTGGCCAGGCTGCGCGAGGCCGTGGCCCTGGCGCCGGCGGATGTCGCCCACCGCTTCGCGCTGGGCAATCTGCTGCAGGCGGTCGGCGACGCGGCGGGTGCCGTTGACGCCTGGGGGGCCGTGCTGGCGCTGGATGCCAGCCATGCCGAAGCCGCCTGCAATCTGAGCCTGCTGCGGCCGCAGCGCGGCGAGGCGGTGTTGACGGCGGCCCTGGCCACGGGCCTGGCCGGCGAGCGCCGGGCGGCGGCGTTGGCCAACCTGGGTGGGCTGCGGCTGCGCGAGGGACGGTATGCACAGGCTGTGGCCGCCTACCGTCAAGCGCTGGACGACGCGCCGACGTCGCCCCAGGCTTTGAGCAACCTCGCCCAGGCTTTGAGGCAGCAGGGCCGTCTGGACGAGGCCGACGTGGTGCTGAGCCGCCTCATTGCCCTCGATCCGGCACTGCTGACCGCACGCAGCGACCGTTTGCTGCTGCGCGCATATCGCCAGCAGGGTGCCCAGCTGCGGAGCGAGGCGCAGGCATTCGGTCAGGCTGTGGCGGCGCCTGCCGTTGCGCGGCCCGCGCGCGCGGCTGGGCCTTTGCGCGTCGGCTTGGTGTCGGCCGACCTGCGCGGCCATCCGGTCGGGCGGCTGGCCGAGGCCTGGCTGCCGGCGCTGGCGCGGCGTTGCGAGCTTTTCGTCTACGCCAACCATGGTGCCGACGATGAACTGACCCTGCGGTTGCGAGCCGCCGCGCCGCGTTGGCTGCACGTGGCCGGCTGGGATGACGCGACGCTGGCGCAACGCATCGCGGCCGATGGCATCGATGTGCTGATCGACCTGAACGGCCACACGGGCGGTCATCGCCTGGGCGTGTTCGCGCGCCGGCCGGCGCCGCGACAGTTGAGCTGGCTGGGCTATGCGGGCAGCACCGGGCTGGCCGAGATGGATGGCTTCATCGGCGACCGTTGGCTGTTGCCTGAGGGCGCCGAAGCCGGTTTTGTGGAGCCTTTGCTGCGGCTGCCCGACAGCTTCACGGTCTATGCGCCGCCCGCCGAGGCGCCTGCCGTGGCCATGCGGGGAGGACCGATGTGCTTCGGCTGTTTCAATGCCCTGCACAAGCTCGGCGACGAAGTGCTGGCGCTGTGGGCGCGCGTGCTGGAGGCGGTGCCCGACAGCCGGCTGCTGCTGAAGGCGCCCGGTCTGCAGCACGAGGCGGAGCGCACGGCCCTGCTCGGCCGCTGGCCGGGCGATGCGGCCCGGCTGGACCTGCAAGGGCCGGGGCCATTGGCCGACTATCTCGCCGACTTCGGGCGCATCGACATCGCCCTGGACCCCTTCCCGCACAGCGGCGGCATGACGACGCTGGACGGGCTCTGGATGGGCGTGCCGGTGCTGACGCTGCCGGGGCCGGCGCCGATCTCGCGTCAGGGCCTGAGCTTCATGCAGACGCTGGGGCTGGCGCCGGACTGGGTGGCGTCGGACGCGGAGGACTATGTGCGCCTGGCGGTACGCTGGGCCGCAGATCGCGCGGGCCTGGCGGCGCTGCGCGCCGGGCTGCGTGAGCGCATGGCAGTCAGCCCCCTGGGTGACGCCGAGCGCTTCGCAGCGGGCTGGGTGGCGCAGGTGCAGGCATGATGCGCGCCGTCGCAATCCACCTCTCGCCCATGAAATGCCTCCTCGGTTTCAGCCTGGCCTGTGCGGCCACCCTCGTGCATGCCGATGACGCCGCGACCAAGCCCTCCGAACTGCCGCTGTGGGAGCTCGGTGCGGCCGCCGGCGCGCTGTCGCAGCAGGCCTATCCGGGAGCAGACCAGCAGGTCACGCGCACGCCGGTGCTGCCCTACGTCATCTACCGCGGCAAGGTGCTGCGGGCCGATGACGCGGGCGCGGGGTTGCGGGCGGTGCGCACCGAGAGCTTCGAGCTGGATGTGTCCTTCGCGGGCTCGCTGAGTGCTGGCGGTAAGGAGCTGCGGGCGCGCGAGGGCATGCCGCGGCTGCGTTCGCTGGTGGAGTTCGGGCCCGTCGGTCGCTGGTATCTGAACGGCCGCAAAGCCGCTGACAGCCTGACTTTCGAGCTGCCGCTGCGCGGCGTGTTCGAGGCGAGCGACCTGCGCCGGCATCGCGGCATGAGCCTGGAGCCGGAGCTGGCTCTGGAGCACCGCGCCAGGGCGGGCTGGAGTTATGGCGTCAGTGCGGGAGTGCTGTTCGGCGACCGTCGCCTCGGGGCGACCTATTACACCGTCGCGCCGAACGAGGCGCTGGCGGATCGGCCGGCCTATGCGGCTCGCGCCGGCTTGATTGCCTGGCGGCTCAAGGGCGGGGTGTCGCACCAGCTGACACCGGATGTGCGTCTGTTTGCCATCGGACGTGTCGACAGCGTGGCTGGGGCCGCCAATCGCGACAGTCGGCTTGTGCGTCAGACCACGGGCGCGAGCATCGGCATCGGGCTGACCTATACGTTCGCGCGCTCAGCCGCCCGCGCCAGCGACTGAGAACCTCAGGCACAAAAGAAAAGGGGCTGCTCGCGCAGCCCCTTCCTGAATGCTTGATCAGTTGGGGACAGAGCTGTCGGGCGAGTACGCCCGCCAGGTCTGTCCCGCAATGTCTTACATATCCATACCGCCCATGCCACCCATGCCGCCCATGCCACCAGGCATGCCGCCACCGGCTGCTTCGTCCTTGGGGGACTCGGCGACCATGGCTTCGGTCGTCAGCATCAGCGACGCGACGGATGCGGCGTTCTGCAGGGCAGTGCGGGTCACCTTGGTCGGGTCCAGGATGCCCATTTCGATCATGTCGCCATAGGTGTCGTTGGCGGCGTTGAAGCCGTAGTTGCCCGAACCGGCCAGCACGGCGTTGACGACGACGGAGGCTTCGCCACCGGCGTTGTAGACGATCTCGCGCAGCGGTGCTTCGATGGCGCGCAGGACCAGCTTGATGCCGGCGTCTTGATCAGCGTTGTCGCCCTTGATGGCGCCAGCGGCTTGCTTGGCGCGCAGCAGCGCGACGCCGCCACCAGCCACGATGCCTTCTTCAACGGCTGCGCGCGTGGCGTGCAGCGCGTCTTCGACGCGGGCCTTCTTTTCCTTCATCTCGACTTCGGTGGCAGCACCGACCTTGATGACGGCAACACCGCCGGCCAGCTTGGCCACGCGCTCTTGCAGCTTTTCGCGGTCGTAGTCGCTGGTGGCTTCCTCGATCTGGATGCGCACTTGCTTGACGCGGGCTTCGATGTCGCCCGCAGCGCCGGCGCCGTCGATGATGGTGGTGTTTTCCTTGCCCACTTCGACGCGCTTGGCCTGGCCCAGGTCGGCCAGCGTGACCTTCTCGAGCGTCAGGCCGACTTCTTCGGCGATGACCTTGCCGCCCGTCAGGATGGCGATGTCTTCCAGCATGGCCTTGCGACGGTCACCGAAGCCAGGCGCCTTGACGGCGACGACCTTCAGGATGCCGCGGATGGTGTTGACCACCAGCGTGGCCAGGGCTTCGCCGTCCACGTCTTCCGAGATGATCAGCAGCGGGCGGCCCGACTTGGCAACCTGCTCCAGCGTCGGCAGCAGATCGCGGATGTTGCTGATCTTCTTGTCGTACAGCAGCACGAACGGGTTGTCCAACAGCGCGGCTTGCTTTTCCGGGTTGTTGATGAAGTAGGGCGACAGGTAGCCGCGGTCGAACTGCATGCCTTCGACGACGTCGAGTTCGCTGTCCAGGCTCTTGCCGTCTTCGACGGTGATGACGCCTTCCTTGCCAACCTTGTCCATCGCCTCGGCAATGATGCGGCCCACTTCATGGTCGCTGTTGGCGGAGATCGTGCCGACTTGCGCGATTTCCTTGGAGGTGGTGGTGGCCTTGGAGGCCTTCTTCAGCTCGGCGACCAGGGCGGTGACCGCCTTGTCGATGCCGCGCTTCAGGTCCATCGGGTTCATGCCGGCGGCCACGTACTTCATGCCTTCGCGGACGATGGCCTGGGCCAGCACGGTGGCGGTGGTGGTGCCGTCGCCGGCGTTGTCAGACGTCTTGGAAGCGACTTCCTTGACCATCTGCGCGCCCATGTTCTGCAGCTTGTCCTTCAGCTCGATTTCCTTGGCCACGGACACGCCGTCCTTGGTCACGGTCGGGGCGCCGAACGAGCGCTCGAGCACGACATTGCGGCCCTTGGGGCCCAGGGTCACCTTGACCGCGTTGGCCAGGATGTTCACGCCTTCAACCATGCGGGCACGAGCCTCGCCGCCAAAGATCACGTCTTTTGCTGCCATTTGATTCTCCGAATACTTAAATTGGGGTCAGAGTCGAATTCTCTGAATCAGTTGGGGACAGAACTCGCGCTGCGCGCTTCGGTCTGTCCCGCAAGCCATTACTTTTGCACCACGGCGAAGAGGTCTTCCTCGCGCATGACCAGCAGCTCGTCACCGTCGACCTTGACGGTCTGGCCGGAATACTTGCCAAACAGCACGCGGTCGCCGACGACGACGTTCAGGGCCACGAACTCACCCTTGTCATTGCGCTTGCCCGGGCCGACGGCCAGGACTTCACCTTGATCAGGCTTCTCAGCGGCGTTGTCGGGGATGACGATGCCCGAGGCGGTCTTGGTTTCTTGCTCCAGACGGCGAACGATCACGCGATCGTGCAGGGGGCGCAGCTTCATGGAATCTCCTTGAGAGTTGGAACCGGAGCGGCCGCGGCAATCGCGGCTCGCCGAAAAAAACGGGGCCGCCAGCGGAAAACCGGTCGGCCCGACTCGTTAGCACTCGAATGAGTTGAGTGCTAGCAGAAAGCCATTATAGGGACGGCGCGTGGCGATTCAAGCCTTGGGGGAACAGCTTTCGTCGAGGCCGGCGATCAGCGGCGCGCGACTGCGCTGACGTCCGCTCTATTGCGGGCGCCCAATGAAAAACGACCGCCGTGGCGGTCGTTTCTTCAGCTTCGAGGCGCTCAGCGCGTGGCGCGGCGACGGCTCCAGCCCAGGCCGCCAAGGGCGCCCAGGACCAGGGCGATGCTGGCCGGCTCTGGCAGGCGGCCGGTGGGATCGGACGTCTTGAAGCTGATGTCGTCAAGCAGGACCGTCTGATCCGTTGCCGAGAAGACGACCGAGCGAGCGACGCCCTGGAAAGACAGCTCGAGCAGTGAGGACCAGTTGCAAAAGGTCAAGCCGCTGCTGCACGGAGAGCCGGAAAGGCCCGACAGGCCAAAGCCCAGGTCCTTGCCCTGAGCGTCGAACACGTGCAGTTCATTGCCGCCGATGTCGAAGACATGAACCGAAAGGTTGATCGCCGTGACGCTGCCTGAATAGACAAAGGACAGGGCTTCGAAGTGGTCGGACAGGCTCAGCGTCAAGCTCTTGCCGCTCGTCGAGGCCGGCTTGGTCCAGTCCTGGGCCAGCAAGAGTGCGCCGCAGCTGCCCGAGCGGAAGAAGCTGATGTCGCCAGATTCATTGTTGGGACCGAAACCGCAGGCTTCGGAGGTTGCGGTCCAGCCCGCGCCGCTGCCGGTAACGCCCTTGGCGGCGTAGCGGTTGGTCAGCAGTTCGGTGGCCTGCACATCCTCGAAGTCCAGGAAGACCGCACCGGCCATCGCCGATTGCATGGTGGCCGTCAAGGCGAGTGCCAGAAGTTTGCTCGTCGCGCGCATGGCGTTCTCCGTCCGGGTTTGTTCGAGTTGGGGTGGTTGCACGGACTGTAAACAAGCACCTGCGCGCCGGGCCGCGTTGTGCCCCTTCAGTTGAGGGGGAGTCAAGCACCTAGGGGCCGCGCTTAGGGGGGTGAAGAGGTACTGCGCGCGCATATATGAGTTGCCGAGATGACTCGCTAGATCGCGCGGCTGGCAGAAGGCCTTGGCTACACTGCCTCGGGTGGAAACCAAATGGCTTGAAGACTTCGTCAGCCTGGCCGAGACGCGCAGCTTTTCCCGCTCCGCCCAGCTGCGCCACGTGACCCAGCCGGCATTCTCGCGCCGCATTCAGGCCTTGGAGGCCTGGGCCGGCGTCGACCTGGTGGATCGATCCTCCTATCCGACCCGACTCACGGCCGCAGGCGCCACCTTGCTGGCCCAGGCCGTCGAGCTGCTGGGCAATCTGCAGGCGACGCGCAATATGCTGCGCAGCCATCAGGCGGCCGACCAGGACATGATCGAGTTCGCCGTGCCGCATTCGCTGGCCTTCTCCTTCTTCCCGCACTGGTTGATGGGCCTGCGCCGCGGCTTCGGCGCCATCAAGTGCCGGCTCAACGCGGCCAATGTGCATGACGCGATGCTGCAGCTCAGCGAGGGCAATTGCGATCTGCTGCTGGTCTATCACCACGCCAGCCAGCCGCTGCAGCTGGACCCGGAGCGCTACCAGATGGTGTCGCTGGGCCACGAGACCTTGTCGCCGTATGCCAGGGCCGACAGTCAGGGCGAGCCGATGTTCCGGCTGCCCGGACGGCCGGGCCAGAAGATTCCCTTCCTGAGCTACGCGGCCGGCGCCTATCTCGGCCGCCTGGTCGAGCTTATCGTCAAGGAGGCGGACTGCGCGCTGAACCTCGACGCCATCTACGAGACGGACATGGCCGAAGGCCTGAAGGCGATGGCGCTGGAAGGCCATGGTTTTGCCTTCCTGCCCGCCAGCTCGGTGCAAAAGGAGATCGCCAGTGGCCGCCTCGTGCCCGCCGCTGCGCCGGGCACCTTCAGCGTCAGCATGGAGCTGCGCATCTATCGCGAAAAGCCCGAGCTTTCGCGCCGGCTCAAACCAGCCTCCTTGGCTTTGTGGGACTATTTATCGTCCGCGGCATGACCTCATCCAGCTTGCGCATGCATCGTGTAAACCCGTATTCGGGCTGAGCGTGCGGCGTGGTCTGCTCGCGGCTGTTATCGATATCCACTTCCTGTTGTTGGAGTCTCCATGAAGAAAGTTCTGCTCGTCGCAGCCCTGTTCGCCGGCGTTTCGGCCGTGCATGCCGAAGACACGCTGAAGAAGATCAAGGACAGCGGCGCGATCACGATGGGTGTGCGCGAGTCGTCGGGCCTGTCCTACACCATCGGTGATGGCAAATACGTCGGCTACCACATCGATGTCTGCGAGCACGTCGTTGCCGACCTGCGCAAGCAGCTGGGCAGCAAGATCGAAGTCAAGTACCAACCGGTCACATCGGCCAACCGCATCCCGCTGACCGTCAACGGCACCGTCGACCTGGAGTGCGGCTCCACGACAAACAACGCCACCCGCCAGAAGGACGTCGCCTTCGCCGTGACAACCTATGTCGAGGAAGTGCGCATCGCCGTGAAGGCCAACTCCGGCATCACCGGCATCGGCCAGCTCAACGGCAAGACCGTCGCAACGACGACCGGCACCACGTCCGTGCAGACGCTGCGCAAGCACGAGCGCGCCAACGGCGTGGACTTCAAGGAAGTCTTCGGCAAGGACCACGCTGACAGCTTCCTGCTGCTGGACTCCGGCCGCGCCGACGCCTTCGTCATGGATGGCTCCATCCTGGCCAAGAACATCGCCACGTCCAAGAACCCGGCCGACTTCAAGATCGTCGGTGAGGTGCTGTCGGTCGAGCCGATCGCCATCATGATGCGCAAGGACGACCCGGGCTTCAAGACCGCGGTCGACAACAGCATCAAGGCCATGATGAAGTCGGGCGAGATGGCCAAGATCTACGACAAGTGGTTCCTGCAGCCCATCCCGCCGACCAACACGAAGATTGGCCTGCCGGTGTCCACTGCGACCAAGGACGCCTGGGCCAACCCCAACGACAAGCCGATGGAAGACTACGCGAAGAAGTGATTCGCGCATCGACCTGAACCACCGCAAAGCGGGTGCCTGGCACCCGCTTTGCTTTAGCTAAGAGGCTTGAGGAGAGGGCCATGAGTTGGGACTGGCAGTTCTACTGCAATGACACCGCCACCGGGGAGGCCGTTGCTGGCTGCTTCGGCCCGGGCGGCAAGGAGCAGACTTATCTGCAATGGATGCTGAACGCCTGGGGCTGGACGCTGAGCGTCTCGCTGCTGGCCCTCGTGCTGGCGCTGGTGGTCGGTTCGCTGATCGGCATTGCTCGCACCGCGCCGAACAAGTGGCTGGCGCGCTTCGGCGAGGCGTGGACCGAGCTCTTCCGCAACATCCCGCTGCTGGTGCAGGTCTTTCTCTGGTACCACGTGCTGCCATCGCTGTTCCCGGTGCTGCGTGAGGCCGTGCCGTCCTCCGTGCTGGTCGTCTTCGCCCTGGGTTTCTTCACCAGCGCGCGCATCGGCGAGCAGGTCAAGGCCGGCATCAAGACCCTGCCCACCGGCCAGCGCTACGCGGGCCTGGCCATGGGCCTGACGCTTCCCCAGACCTACCGCCACGTGCTGCTGCCGATGGCGTTCCGCATCGTCATTCCGCCGCTGACGAGCGAGAGCATGAACATCGTCAAGAACTCGGCGGTCGCCTTCGCGGTCAGCATCCCCGAGCTGGCGCAGTTCGCGCAGCAGGCCTCCGAAGAGACGTCTCATTTCGAGGAGATCTACATCCCCGTCACCGCGCTGTATTTCGTCTCGGCCTTCGCCATCAACCGCATCGCCAAGTTCATCGAGGCGCGCGTGCGCATCCCCGGCCAGTCGGGAGGCAAGTGATGCTGAATCTCGACTATTCCTTCGTGAACTGGGCGGTCGTCCAGAGCTTCGTCGCCAAGGGCTTCTGGTTCTCCATCCAGCTGACGCTGGTGGCCATGATCGGCGGCATCATCCTGGGCACGCTGCTGGCGATGATGCGGCTGTCCAGCAAGCCGTGGCTGTCGGTGCCGGCGGCGTTTTACGTCGACACGCTGCGCTCCATCCCGCTGGTGATGGTGATCCTGTGGTTCTTCCTGCTGATCCCCAAGCTCGTCGGGCCGCTGGGCGGGCAGATGTCGGCCTTCATCACCTTCACGCTGTTCGAGGCCACTTACTACTCGGAGATCATGCGTGCCGGCATCCAGTCGGTGTCGCGCGGCCAGGTCAACGCCGGGTATGCCGTAGGCATGACCTACGGCCAAAGCATGCGTTACGTGGTGCTGCCCCAGGCCTTCCGCAACATGCTGCCGGTGCTGCTGACCCAGACCATCATCCTGTTCCAGGACACCTCGCTGGTCTATGCCGTTGGCGAGTACGACCTGCTCAAGGGCTTCGAAGTGGCCGGCAAGAACTTCAACCGCCCCGTCGAGACCTATCTGGCGGCTGCGGTCGTCTACTTCGTCATCTGCTTCGGCCTGTCCCGCCTCGTGCGGGAGCTGCAGAAGAAGATCGCCATCATCCGTTGAGTCGAATCGAGTCCGCCATGATCGATATCAAGAACATCTCCAAGTGGTACGGCAGCTTCCAGGTGCTGACCGAATGCACCACGACCATCCAGAAGGGCGAGGTTGTCGTCGTCTGCGGGCCGTCCGGCTCGGGCAAGTCGACGCTGATCAAGACCGTCAACGCGCTGGAGCCCTTCCAGAAGGGCGACATCGTCGTCGACGGCATCTCCATCGCCGACCCCAAGACCAACCTGCCCAAGCTGCGCTCGCGCGTCGGCATGGTGTTCCAGCATTTCGAGCTGTTTCCCCATTTGTCGGTGACCGAAAACCTGACCATCGCGCAGATCAAGGTGCTGGGCCGCTCGGCGGCCGACGCGAAGACCCGCGGCCTGAAGATGCTGGACCGCGTCGGCCTTAGCGCCCACAAGGACAAGTTCCCCGGCCAGCTTTCCGGCGGCCAGCAGCAGCGCGTGGCCATCGCGCGAGCGCTGTCGATGGACCCCATCGTCATGCTGTTCGACGAACCCACCTCGGCGCTGGACCCTGAAATGGTCGGCGAAGTGCTGGACGTGATGGTGCAACTGGCCCACGAGGGCATGACCATGATGTGTGTGACCCACGAGATGGGCTTTGCCAAGCGGGTCAGCAATCGCGTCATCTTCATGGACGCGGGCAAGATCGTCGAGGACTGCAGCAGCAGCGACTTCTTCACCAAGCCCGAGGAGCGCTCGCCGCGCGCCAAGGACTTCCTCGCGAAGATTCTCCAGCACTAGGAACGGAGCCCGTGATGAGCAGCGTCGGCACGGGATGGAGAGAAGTCATCGCGGCCGACGAGGCAGCTCGCCACGCTGCGGCCGCGCGGGCGATGGCCGAGATGCAGAAGCGCAAGGACGAGCGCTTTGGCGCCGGCCGTGCACTGCACCGCAAGGGCGTTGCCGCGGTGCGCGGGCGGCTGCGTGTGCCGCAGGGCCTGCCAGGGCATGCCCGCCACGGCCTCTTTGCCGAGCCGGGTGAGCATGAGGTCTGGGTGCGGCTGTCCAACGGCGCGATGGACAAGCAGAGCAACCGCCGGCCCGACATCCGCGGCTTTGCGATGCGGGTCTTCGGCGTCGATGGTGAGGCGGCCCTCGGCGGCCGCACCGATCACCAGGACCTGTCGCTGATCAACCAGACGGCCTTTGCGTTTCCCGACAGCCGCCATTTCTTCGGTCTCGTCGAGGCAGCCGGCCGCAGCCCGGGCGCCGTGATCGGCTGGATGTTCAAGACCTTCGGCTTCATAGGCGGCTTCAAGCAGCTCAAGAAGCTGGCAGCGACGGCCGGCAAGCCTTTCACGGGTTTCGCGACCGAGGCCTTTGCCAGCACGCTGCCCATCAGCTGCGGCCCCGCCGCCGTCAAATTGCGGCTGCTGCCGCCCGCCGGGCTGAAGCCGCGTACCGAGGTCAACGGCGACTGGGCGGGCGATCTCGCAGCCCAGGCGGCGGCCGGCCCGTTGAAGTACCGGCTGCAGCTGCAATTCTTCGTCGATGAGGCGCGCACGCCGCTGGAGGACGCGTCCGTCGAATGGCCCGAGTCCGTCGCGCCCTTCGTCGACGTGGCCGAGCTGACGCTGGAAGCGCCGTCGACCGACGTCGACTTCATCGCTCGCGTCGAAGCCGGTGTCTTCGACCCCTGGCAGGCGTTGGTGGCGCACCGGCCTCTGGGCGAGGTCATGCGCGCGCGCAAGGTGGCCTACTTCACCAGCCAGCAGGGCCGCGGCGCCGCCTAGCCGCGCCGCGCCATCTCGACGCGCTGATTCAAAGGAACATGCCGCCCGAGGCTTCGATGCGCTGGCCGGTGATCCATCCCGCACCGGGGCGCATCAGCGCGGCCGCAGCGCCGCCGATGTCCTCGGCCTCGCCGACCCGGCCCAGCGCCGTGACCGAAGCGACAAAGCGGTTCAGCTCCGCGTTGTCGCGCACCGCGCCGCCGCCGAAGTCGGTCGCGATGGCGCCCGGCGCCAGCGTGTTGACGCGGATGCCGCGGGCCGCCAGCTCCTTGGCCTGGTAACGGGTCAGCACTTCCACCGCCCCCTTCATGGCCGCGTAGGCGGCATAGCCCGGGATGGTGAAGCGGGCCAGGCCGCTGGAGACGTTGAGGACGCTCGCGCCGTCGGCCAGCAAGGGCAGCAGGGCCTGGGTCAGGAAGAAGGGGCCTTTCAGGTGGATGGCGAGCATCGCGTCGAACTGGGCCGGCGTTGTCTCGGCGAAGCTGGCATGCGCGCCGGCGCCGGCGTTGTTGATGAGTCCGTCGAGCCGGGGGGCGCCCCAGGCCTGCAGGCCGGCGTCCAAGCGCTCGGCGAAGGCCGGGAAGCTCGTCGGTTCGGCCACATCCAGCGGCAGGGCCAGGGCGCGGCGGCCCAGGGCCTGGATCTGGGCAACGACGGCATCCGCCGCCGCAGCGGCTTCACGGTAGGTCAGCACGATGTCGTGGCCGTCGCGGGCCAGGGCCAGCGCCATCTGCGCGCCAAGGCCGCGGCTGCCGCCGGTGATCAGGGTGATGGGGGAAGAACTCATTTCAGCTCCGTCAGAGGATGGGGTTTGTGGACGGAGTGAAATTTATTGTTCGTTCTGGTGTGGATAAAGTCGCCGCAGCTGAAATGACTGTGCTTTGAATGACATCCAATCTCGACCTCGCCTCGTTGCGTGTCTTTTTGCAGGTGGCCGAACTGGCCCACTTCAGCCGGGCTGCCGATGAGCTGGGCCTGCCCAAGGGCCGGGTCAGCCAGGTCGTGCGCGACCTGGAGGCGCAGCTCGGCACGCGGCTCTTCCAGCGCACCACCCGGCGGGTCAGCCTGACGTCGGATGGCGAATTGCTCGCGGAGCGGGCCCGCGCGCTGATGGCGGACGCCGGCGAGATCGAGGCGCTGTTCCAGCAGGACCAGCAGCTCAGCGGCCGGCTGCGCGTGGATATGCCGGTGCGGCTGGCGCTGGACGCCGTGCTGCCGGCCCTGCCGGAATTCCTGGCCGCCCACCCCGGCGTGACCGTGGAGCTGAGCTGCACCGACCGCCGCGTGGACCTGGTGGAAGAGGGCTTCGACTGCGTGCTGCGCGTGGGTGCCGTGCACGACCCGCTGCTGGTGGCGCGGCCGCTGGGGCAGATGCGCATGGTCAACGTGGCCAGTCCCGGCTACCTCGCCGCGCATGGCACGCCGGCCACGCCGGACGACCTGGTCGCGCAGGGCCACCACCTCGTGCACTACAGCCAGAGCTGGGCCGACCGCCGCCCGCGCTTCGACTGGGTGGACGCCGCCGGGCAGGAGCGCACGCTGACCCTGCCGTCACGCGTCACCGTCAACAACACCGACGCCTACCAGGCCGCGGCGGTGGCAGGCGCCGGCGTCGCGCAGTTCCCCCTGCAGGGCGTGCGGCATCTGCTGGCCGACGGCCTTCTGGTCCAGCTGCTCGACGGTTTCGATGCCGCGCCGCTGCCCGTGCGACTCGTGCTCAGCCAGCGCCGCCACACGCCGCGCCGGGTGCGCGTGTTCATGGACTGGCTGGCGGGCCGGCTGGCCGACCGGCTTGATGCCCAGGGGAGCGCTGAATAGGTCCCGCGATGCGGCGCGCCCTGGTTTGGGATGGGCTGCAAGGCGCAAACCACAGCCATAGCTTGGCTATGGCGAGGATTTGCAACGCAGCAGACCGCCCAAAGCAGGGATGCGCCGCGCGTGAGGACTTGTTCAGCGCTTCCCTATAGCTTGACCGGGCCTTCGATGGCCGCCGCGCCCGACACCGCCGCCTTGGCCTGCTGCTGGCGCACGCGGTCCAGATAGCCCTCCGAGCGCTGCAACTGCTCCTGGATGAGCTTGTTGTTGGTGCCCATGGTCTCGATGGCCTTGCTGCGGAAGTTGTCCATCGCGTCCATGGCCTGGAAGGTCTGGTCGAACATGGACTGGATCTGCTGGATGCCCAGCATGGGGTTGGCCGAGAACTCGGCCGTCGCGTCCACATGCTGGTTCAGCGCCGTGCCGGTCTGGTTGATGAGGTCGCCGATGGTCTTGTTGACGCCCTGCAGCATCTGCATGACCTCGATCTGGTTGCCGGTGGCGCGCGCCACGGTCTGGGCCACGGCCAGGGCACTCATGCCCGTCGTCGCGACGCGATCGCAGCCAATCATCATCTCGCGGCCGGTCTTCTTCAGCACGTCCAGCGCCAGGTAGCCGTTCACGCAGACGGCCTGCTGGGTCTGGATGTCGGCCAGGTTCTGGCGGGCGTAGAACAGCACTTCCTGTTCGAGTGCCTTGGCCTTCATCGGGTCGGTTGGCTGCAGCTCCTGCACGCGCGTGGCCAGGCGTTCGTCCAGCACACGAGCAAAGCGCGCGGCGGCGGCGAGCTTCTGCATCGCCTCCCAGAGCTTGCCGCGCGTGGCCTCGACGTCGATGACGTCCTTCTGGATGTCGTCCTTGGCCGCGTAGAGCTGGGTCATGGCCGTCTGCAGCTGCGAACTGGCGGACTGGAAGCGGCGGAAATAGGCCTCCAGCTTGTTGCCGAAGGGGATGATCCCGAGCAGCTTGCGCGGCTGCAGCAGGTCGCCGTCCTTGCCGGGGTTGAGCTCGTCGAGTTGGCCGCGGATGGCCGCGATGGCCTTGTAGGCCGGCGTGTCGGTCGCGCCGACGAAATTGCGCTGCATCAGGCTGCCCTGCATCAGCCCGGCGGCCAGGCTGATCTCCTGGCGGCCGAGCTGGAAGGCGCTGTCCAGCTTGGCCTTGAAGGGCTCGCTGTGCAGGTCTTCCTTCTCCAGCGCCTCGATGAAGCGCTGCACCTGCGCATCCACCTGGCTGCTGACCTCGGCCTTCAGCGGCACGGCCTCGACGGCGGCGGCCGGTTGCACCGGCGTGATGACCTCGGGCGGGGTCAGCGTGAACGTGGGAGCGGCGGTTGTCGTGGTCGTGGTGTTCATGCGATGTCCTTGCTGCCGAACTTCTGGTTCAGGAATTCACTGTGGCGCAGGAAGGCTTGGGCGTCCTGCGAGGCGAGATCGTCGCCGAGCTGCTCGACCTTGGTCTCCAGCTCGGCCAGCACGCCCTCGAAGGTGGTCTGCGCCGTCTTGCCATTGGCCAGCAGCTTGGTGGTGGCGAACTGCGCCGGGATGCTGAGATAGGTGTTCAGCGCCTGCGGCAGATAGCTGATGGCGATGTGGCGGGCGTGGAAGGTTTCCTGCAGGCTGAGCTGGCCCTTGCTGCGCTCCCACTGGTCGAGCAGGCCTTCGAGGCGCTGGCAGAGCTGCTTGATGCGCTGGGCCAGCGGCGCCGGAATGCGCCCGCCCGGGTTGTGTTCCGTCAGGCCGCGCACACCGGCCAGCGCCCGGCCCATGGCCTCGCGGGCGTCGCCCTCGTCCTCGAAGTTCAGCGCTTCCCAGGCGTCCTCGCGCGTGCTGGGCCAGCCCCACCACAGCGCGCCGCCGACCAGGCCGACGGCATAGCCGAGCGCCGCGACACCCAAACCCCAGCCGCCGAGAAAGCCCAGGCCCTTCAGCACCAGCACGGCGGTCGCTGCCAGCAGGCCGCACCAGTTGGCTGGCGCGTTCAGCCATCTGAGAAGCCCGCTCATTGATACGCCCGGATGTCCTTGAACACCGCATACAGCGGCGTCTTGCGTGCATCGAAGACCCTGCCGCCGGTGATCTCCACCAGCGCCTTCAGGTCGCCCGCATCAGCCTCGCCGAACAGCACCATGAAGACGGGGATGCCGCGCAYGTCCTCGGGCAGCTGCTCGTAGGCGCGTTTGAAGTCTTCCAGGCGGCGGCCCATATTGCTCTTGCCGTCGGTGAAGGCGACGACCGAGTACTGGTAGTCGGGGTTGCGCTTGCGTTCCTCCAGCATCTGCTGCAGGCCGGCCAGTACCGCGTCGTACAGGGCCGTGCCGCCGGCCATCTTCAGTTCGTCGGCGGCGTCGCGCACACGCTTGAGCTCATTGCGCTTGGCCTCGGTGTCGGCCTGCGGCAGCACGCCCTTGGCCACCTTGCTGCCGGCCGGGATCTCGAAGGCCACCGGCTCGCGCGGCCGGTCGCTGAAGGGCAGGAACCACAGCCGCTCGCGGTTGGTCAGCTTGGCGACGCGGCCGGTCAGCGATGCGTCGGCGCCCGCCAGGTAGTGGATGGCCTCGACGAGCTGCTCGCGGCGCTTGCCCTGCATGCTGCCGCTGGTGTCCAGCACGAAGGTGCTGGCGATGGGTTTGCGGAATTCGTTGAGATAGGCGTCGATGAGGCCGTCGGCCAGCTGGCGGTCGGGCGAGAAGGGCAGCTCGACCTGGAAGCCGCGCGCCGGCAGGATGTCGGCGACCTGGGCGGCCACTTCGGCCCGCATCGGGCGGCGCAGCGTCTGGCGTGCCAGCCACAGCTGGGCGGTGTCGCCCTTCAGGTATTCGACGACCTTCAGGTAGTCGGCCCGGCGCGCCTCGTTGAGCAGCATGAACGGGTAGTCGGCCGTGGCCACGCCTTCGTACGGATAGATCAGGTGCAGGGGCTCGCGCAGCTTGCCGCTGGCGTTCAGGCTCAGCAGCCAGCTCTCGTAGTTGATGAAGGCGTTGGCGCGCGTGCCTTGCTGCTTGATGAACTGGTCGGCGAGATACGTGGAGTTGTCACCGACGATCTTGTAGCCCTTCAGGAAGTCGGCAATCGCGCCACGGTCCACATCGGCGGCGGAGAGCGCCTCGCCCTTGCCGCCGGCCGCGGCCACCACGCCCAGCAGGGCCATGAAGCCCTGGTTGCTGGTGGCCGGGTTGGACAGCGCGTACTGCAGCTTGCCTTGCTTGGCGGCACGGGTGATGTCGGCCCAGGTCAGCTTGGCGTCGGGCTTGTCCCAGCCGTTCTTGGCCGCATCGCTCTTGCTGACGCCTACCGCCATGGGCGACAGCATGATTTTTTCCTGCAGCTTGACCTTGCCCTGGCCGGCCGCGTCGCTGAGCAGGTATTTGGCGTTGGCGAACCAGGCCACGTCGGGCTTGGGCTTGCCGGCGCTGTCACCGCTGAGCACCTCCTGCGTGCTCTCCATCGTGCCGCCGAAGCGGAACTGCACGTCGATGCCGGTGGCGGCCTTGATCTGTGCGGCCAGCGGCTCGATGTCTTTCAGGTCGCTGGTGGCCAGCACCTGCAGCGTGGCGCCGGCGCTCTGGGGCGCTTCGGGCGCCGTCGGCGCGGCGGGCTCAGGCTTCTTGCCGCAGGCGGCCAGCAGCGCGAAGCTCAACAACAGTAGGGCACGGCGCATCACTGGTTCATCTCCCGGCTGACGATGTCGATCATTTCAAACATCAGGTCGAACCCCGGCGGGTCGATGACCTGGTTCAGCTTCACGTCCACGGCCAGGCCGGCGGTCTTGGCAGCCTCGGCAAAGGCAGCCGTGTCGCCGGTGCGGAAGCCCTGCTCCAGCGCCACGGCCTGCAGCGTCTTGTTCGTCGCCAGCAGTTCGGCCAGCCGCTTGCCGCGCTCGTTCAGCGCCACCAGCACCCATTTGTTGACGATGGTGGGCTGCGGGTACATCAGCACCATCTCGGGCCGTACGCCGCCTTTCTGGGCCTGGGCCACCATCTGCGCCTCGTAGATGAAGGTCATCGGCGTCTTGCCCATGCCGATGGACAGGTAGTCGTCGAAGGCGCCGTTGACGTAGTTCTCCTGGAAGCCCTGGCGCTTGAACAGCTCGGCGAGCTGGGCCGCGTACTTCTGCGCTGCCGTGCGGTCGGCCACCACGTCACCGTTCAGCGCCGCCGAAGTCAGCGCCAGATACATGGCGGCCGAGTTGCTGCGGCGGATGTCGGTCGTGCTCACCAGCACGCTGCGCGACACCGCGTAGTCGCCACTGGCTTTCAGGTCACGCCAGCGCTGCTTGGCCAGCATGGCCTGCGTCAACTTCTCCATGTCCAGGCTGTAGACCTTGGGCGCCATCGTCTTGGCCATGCCGTTGGCGGCCAGGATCTTGGCGACCGGCTCCCAGGACGCCACGACCAGCGGCGTGTGGAAGGGCGAGGTCTGCGTCGCGGTCTTGCCGGCCTTGCGCGCGGCGTCGGCAATCATGTTGGCGGCGACGACGCCGCTGGCGATGAAGAAGTCGGGCTGGTCGGCCGCGCCGATCTTCGCCGCCATGTCGCGGCTGCCCACGCGGGCCACCTGCACCGGCAGCTTGGCGCCAGCCAGCAGCTTGCTCACCCTCTCGTCCTTGAAGAACGCCTCCACGTCGACGGCGATCAGACCCTTGAGCGGCTCGGCGCTCGCGACGGCCGACTGCTCCTGCGCGATCTGCTTGGTTTCGTCATTGGCGCGCAATGCAAAAAACAGGGCGCCGCCAAACAGCGCCAACAGGACCAGGGTACCGGCCAGTCGTTTTGGGGTGTTCATGAGGGGGTGCAAGCTCCTTTCAATGAGATGCGCAGTGTGCCTGTACCGGGCGGGGTGCGGCGGCGACAATCCGGTTTTATGACCCAAGCTCCCATACAGCTCACCCTCACCCGGCCTGACGACTGGCACTTGCATCTGCGCGACGAGGCGGCGCTCGCCAGCGTGCTGCCCTACACGGCGCGCCAGTTCGCCCGCGCCATCGTCATGCCGAATCTGCGCCCGCCGGTCACGACGGCCGCCCAGGCGGTGGCCTACCGCGAGCGCATCCTGGCCGCGTTGCCTGAGGGCCTGGACTTCCAGCCGCTGATGACGATGTACCTGACGGACAACACGCCGCCGGACGAGATCAAGCGTGCCAAGGGTGCGGGCGTCGTCGCCCTCAAGCTCTATCCGGCCGGTGCCACGACAAACAGCGACGCCGGCGTGACAGACCTGCGCAAGACCTACAGGACGTTGGAAGCCATGCAGCGCGAGGGCCTGCTCTTCCTGGTGCACGGCGAGGTGACGGACGGCGACATCGACATCTTCGACCGCGAAGCCGTCTTCGTCGAGCGCGTCATGAAGCCGTTGCGCGCGGCCATGCCCGAGCTGAAGGTCGTTTTCGAGCACATCACGACCAAGGAAGCGGCCCAGTACGTGCTAGAGAGCGACCGCTTCACGGCCGCCACCATCACGCCGCAGCATCTGCTCTACAACCGCAACGCCATCTTCACCGGCGGCCTGCGCCCGCACTACTACTGCCTGCCCGTGCTGAAGCGCGAGGAGCACCGCCAGGCGTTGCTGAAAGCCGCGGCCTCGGGCCTGCCGAAATTCTTCCTCGGCACCGACAGCGCGCCGCACGCCGCCCAGCTGAAGGAAAACTCGGTCTGCGGCGCCGGCTGCTTCACGGCCATCTCGGCGCTGGAGCTGTATGCCGAGGCCTTCGAAGGCATTGGTGCGCTCGACAAGCTCGATGGATTTGCCGGCCACCATGGCCCCGACTTCTATGGACTGCCGCGCAACACCGGCACCGTCACCCTGAAGCGCGAGCCCTGGACCCTGCCCAGCGCCGTGCCCTTCGGTGAAGCGCAGTTGAAGCCCCTGCGCGGCGGCGAAACCCTGAACTGGAAACTCATCGCATGAAGAAAGTTGCTTTTCTCGTCGACTTCGACAACGTCGCCACCGACGTCATCGAGCAGGCCCTGCAGATGGCCTTCAAGGACTATGAAGCCGTCCACATCCGCCGCGCCTACTGCAACGCCGAGCAGGCGCAGACCCACCAGTCCTTCCTGAAGCGCCTGGGCCTGCGCGCCATCGTCAATCTCGCCATTGGCAAGAACTCGACCGACATTGCCATGGCCGTCGACGCGATGGAACTGGCCATCACCGAGAAGCCCGACGTCATCGTGCTGGTGTCGTCGGACAGCGACTTTGCACCGCTGGTGCTGCGCCTGCGCGAGAAGGGCGCCTGGCTGCGCGGCTTCGGCCAGCACGGCAAGACGGGCGACGGCGTTATCGCCATCTACGACCAGTTCAACGAGCTGGCCCATGACAGCGGCAAGCCTTCGGCCAAGCGCCAGCCGGCGAGGAAGACCGCGTCTCCCCGGCCAGCCGCGAAGAGAGCCGCGCCGGCCAAGGCCGCGGCCCCGGCCCCTGCGCCGGCTGCGAAGCCAACGCCGGCACCTGCACCTGCACCGAAGGCTGCGCCGGTGCCTGCACCCAAGCCGGCCGCGGCACCCGCCCCGGTTGACGCCAACGTTGCCGCCGCCCGGGAGATCAATGCCATCCTGGCCCTGCTGCCCAGGCTGGCCGACGGCCAATGGCATGACCTCGGCGTGGCGGCCAAGGCGCTGAAAGAGGCCGGCCTGCTGCCCAAGACGGCAGCGTCGACCAAGCTGTTCCGCAAGCACCCGCAGGCCTTCCAGCTGCAGCCGGCCAAGCAGCCCAACCAGGTCCGCTTCGGCCACGGATGATTCGGAATGCTTCACGGGCCTTGCGCGGTGACGAGCGGCTGTCGTGCGCAAAGCGGCTAGCATCGGCGGCCTCCACCGGAGGTCCTGCTTGCTGAAGTCCTGTCTGAAGTCCCTGCTGGGTGCGGCGTTCGCCGGCCTGGCCCTTGCCGCTGCTGCGCAATCGCCGCCGCCCGCGCCCGCCACCGCGCCCAACCCGCAGCAGCCACAGGCGCAGCCCCCCACCGTGTCCGCCAGCGCCCGGCGCCTGTATGAGCGCAGCAAGGGCCAGCTGCTGCAGATCCGCACGCTGCTCAAGACGCAGGACAGCCAGGCCTCGGTCGGCTCGGGCTTCCTCGTCAGCGATGACGGCCATGTCGTCACGAACTACCACGTCATCAGCCAGTTCGCGCTGGAGCCCGACAGCTACCGGCTGCGTTACGCGACGACTGACGGCCAGGGCGGGGCGCTGGAGCTGCTGGACTTCGACGCCCGCCGAGACCTCGCGCTGCTGCGTGCCGTCGACGACGGCAAGGGCGGTGGGCTCAAGGGCCGCGGCGCGCTGACCTTCCGCCCGCAGAACCAGCCGCTGGCCAAGGGCGAGCGCATCTATTCCATGGGCAACCCGCACGACGTGGCCTTCGCCGTCGTCGAGGGCAATTACAACGGCCTGGTGGAGCGCAGCTTCGACCCGCTGATCTATTACGCCGGCGGCATCAACCCCGGCATGAGCGGCGGCCCGGTGCTGGACGAGGACGGCCTGGTCGTCGGCGTCAATGTGTCGACGCTGCTGTTCGCCCAACAGGTCAGCTTCCTCGTGCCCGGCGAGTTCGCCGAGAGCCTGGTCAAGCGCAGCCTCGCCGCCAAACCCATCCGCACGGCGGCCTGGGGCCGGCTGCGCGACCAGTTGACGCGCTACCAGGACGAGCTCGTCACGCGCTTCCTGGCCGCACCGTGGGAGAGCGCCAATCACGACCGCTACCGCCTGCCCGTGCCCAAGCAGGACTTCATGCGCTGCTGGGGGCGGGGCACCTCGGCCGATACCAAGGGCCTGGACTTCGAACGCTCGCAGTGCCGCATGGACCACGCCCTCTTCGTCAGCGGCAATCTGCAGACGGGCTGGCTGGACATGTCCCATGAGGCCTATGACGGCAGCAAGCTCGGGGCGCTGCGCTTTGCGCGCCAGTACACGGGGAGCTTTCGCAACGAGCGCCTGGGGAGCGCCGACAAGTCGCGCACCGCGCCGTACTGCAAGGAGCAGTTCGTCGATCGTGATGGACTACCGCTGCGAGCCGTCGTTTGCCTGCGCGCCTACCGCAAGCTGGACGGCCTGCACGACCTCAGCGTGCTCGTGACGACGGTGGACTCACCCACCGAAGGCGCGCTGGGCCGCTTCGACGCCCGCGGCATCAGCTTCGACAACGCGCTCAAGCTGGCGGCGCATTACCTGGAGGGCTTCGCGTGGACGAACAGCAAAGCCAAGTGATGCCTGCCATCCCTGACGCCGCAGTCGTCGAACTGCTGGGCCGCGACGGCCGCGCGACCCTGGTGCAGCGCGTGACGCACTGGCCGGTGCGCATCGGCCGCTCGCCGGCCTGCGACATCGTGCTGGACGACGGCCACCTCGCCGCGGAACATGCCGAGCTGCAACTCGCCCCCGGCGGTGGTGTCAGTCTCAGGCTGCTGGACAGCCGCAATGGCGGCAGCGTCGCCGGCAAGCGCCTGGCCGCGGGCGAGGAGGCCACGCTGCCCGAAGGCGGCGCCTTCCAACTCGCGAGCTGCTCGCTGCGCCTGCGCACCAGCGCCGACGCGCTGGCGCCCGAGCATTTGATGGTGATCCATCCGGTGCGCCACTGGGCTCTGCTGCCGCTGCTGCTGCTTTCTCTGGTGTTCTTCCAGTGGTTGGACCGCTGGAGCGCCGTCGACCCGGACGCGCGCTGGATCGACTACGCCTCGCCGTTGCTCGGGCCGCTGGCCTTCGTACTCGGCTGGGCCGGGCTGTGGTCGCTGGCCAGCCAGCTCTTTCATCATCGCTTCCCGTTCACGACGCATCTGCGCCGTGCCCTGGTCGTCATCGTCACGCTGCAGGTGCTGGAGTGGCTGCTGCCGGCAGTGGCCTATGCCTTCTCGTGGCCGCGCCTGATGGTGGTGGAGTCGCTGGCCACGCCGGTGGCCGCTGCGGCGTTGGTTGCCTGGCATGCCGGCCTGGTCTGGCCGGGCGCGCGGCGCATCCTGCACGGCGGCATTGCGGCCCTGCTGCTGCTCTTCCTGGGCCTGCAGGTGGGCAGCCGCCAGGAACAGCAATACGTCTTCGGCCCGCCCTATCTGGCCAGCCTGCCGCCGCCGGCGCTGCGCCTCGTGTCGCCGCAGCCGCCTGAGACGCTGATCGATTCGCTGAAGCCGCTGAAGGCCGAACTGGCCAGGCAGGCGCGCAAGGACAACGAGGGCGCCGTCGACGACGACGTCGGCGCCGGCGAGTGAGGCGCTGCGCTCAGGTCTGTGGCAGGAAGCCGTCGACCGAGAGGTAGCGCTCGCCGGTGTCGTAGTTGAAGCCGAGCACACGTGCATTCGCGGGCAGCTCGGGCAGCTTCTGCGCAATGGCCGCGAGCGTCGCGCCGCTGGAGATACCCACGAGCAGGCCTTCCTCGCGGGCGCAGCGGCGGGCGTATTCGCGTGCGGCCTCGGCCTCGACCTGGATGACGCCGTCCAGCAGCGCCGTGTCCAGCACCGCCGGGATGAAGCCCGCGCCGATGCCCTGGATGGGGTGCGGGCTGGGCTGGCCGCCGCTGATGACCGGTGAAGCGCTGGGTTCCACCGCGTAGACCTTGAGTTGGGGCCAGGCGGCCTTGAGCACCTGAGCGCAACCGGTGATGTGGCCGCCGGTGCCGACGCCGGTGATCAGCGCGTCCAGACCTTCAGGGAAGTCACGCAGGATTTCCTGAGCCGTTGCCTTGACGTGGATGGCCGGGTTGGCGGCGTTCTCGAACTGCTGCGGCATCCAGGAGCCGGGGTGCTGCTCTAGCAGCTCACGGGCGCGGGCGATGGCGCCCTTCATGCCCTTCTCGCGCGGCGTCAGGTCAAAGCTCGCGCCATAGGCCAGCATCAGGCGGCGGCGCTCGATGCTCATGCTGTCCGGCATGACGAGGATGAGCTTGTAGCCCTTCACCGCCGCCACCATCGCCAGGCCGACGCCGGTGTTGCCCGAGGTCGGCTCGATGATGGTGCCGCCGGGCTTGAGCAGGCCCTGCGCTTCGGCGTCCTCGATCATCGACAGCGCGATGCGGTCCTTGATGGAGCCGCCCGGGTTGCTGCGCTCGGACTTGACCCACACCTCGGCGCCGCTGAACAGGCGCTGCAGGCGGATGTGCGGCGTGTTGCCGATGGTGTCGAGGATGCTGGCGGCTTTCATCGAGGGCTCCGTTTCTGCGAATCGGAGCAGTGTGCCAGCTCACTTGGTGCGTGGCTTGGGCAGGCCTTCGTCGCCATGCTTTATGTGCCCGTCGCGCATCAGGCCAACGCTGAGCGCCACCGCGCGCGCGGCTCGCTTGACCTCTTCCTGCACGTCGGTGTCCTTGTCCAGAGCGTCATGGCTGGTTGCATAGGGCTCGTAGTAGCCGATGTAGCGGTCCAAGCGCGCGCCGAATCCGGCGTCGACCAGGCCCATCCAGTCCAGCCAGTCCGACAGCGCACGGCGCGTGCCGTCGATGCCGGCGACGTCGCCGTGCACGACGAGGCCGTAGATGCGACCAGCGAGGTGCTTGGGGTAGCCCCAGCCCTTGAGCTCCATCTCGCGCGCCAGTTCGGGCTTCTTGCCCTGGGTGGAGGTCGGGTCGGGGTTGCCGCCGTCGGCGCAAACGAGGCGGTCCATCATCAGTTTCAGCGGGCTGGTGGCCTGGTACCAGTGCACCGGCGTCAACAGCAGCACGCCGTGGGCGCGCACCCAATGCTCGTAGATCTCGGCCATCCAGTCATTGGTCTGCCCGGTGGCGTGGTTGGGGTAGCAGCTGCAGGGCCAGTGGCACAGTGGCATCGCGGTGGACACGCAGCCCTTGCAGGGGTGGATGTGGCGGTCGTAATCCGACGTCAACCGGCTCAGGTCCAGCACTTCCACGGCCATGCCTTCGGCCTCGCAGGCGGCGCGGGCGATCTGTGTCATGCGCCAGGTCTTGGACATCTCACCGGGGCAGCTGCCGTCGTTGCGCGGCGAGGCGTTGATGACGAGGACGCGCGATGATGAGCTGGCCCAGGCGTCCTGAGCCTCCTTCAGCCGCAGGTGCAGGTCCCGCCATTCGCGCGATAGGTCGTAGTCGGGATCGGCAAAGCCCGCACCGGCCTTGACGGTGATCGGGGCCTTGCGGCCTTCCTCGAAGGCCTCCCAGGCAATCTGCTCCAGCCGACCCAATGCGTCGCGCTCGGCGCCGTAGGCCGGGTCGACGAAGCGTTGCCGGAAGCGCTCGCCGAACTCCTGGCGGCCCATGATCTGCGCCTGGCCGGTTCTCACGGGTGAAGTCATGACGGAATCTCGGTAGTGGACGTGGCCTCAGGCAAACCACATGCCCGTGCCTGCGATACTCGCTCCCGTGAAGCAAGCCAGACCGCCGCTGGGGCAAGCATGGAAACATGGCCCTGGAGGAAGGTCCGGACTGCATAGAGCGGCGTAGCAGCTAACGGCTGCCCGGCGAAAGCCGAGGATCAGAGCAACAGAGACGAGTTCTGTTGGGACACCCCGATGGGTGGTCTATGAGGCGCCAGCGAAAGCTGGTGTGGGGTGGGGCGAAAGCCCCGCACCATGGCGCGAAAGCGCCAACCGAATACACCTCTGTCGGGCTCTGCCCGACAGAGGTGAAACGGGCAATCTCTACGCGCAGCAACACCAAGTAGGCCAGCGTCGATGCGGCTCGCAGAGCTGGCGGGTAGGTGGCACCGAGCCGGGCAGTGATGCTCGGCCCAGAGGAATGGCGGTCACGCCGTCCGAACCGCAAGGGGAGGGCGGTGCACAGAATCCGGCCTATCGGCTTGCTTCACTCTTTTCTTGCCTCTTTCTTTCGGCTGAACGGCCCCGGCTCGATAGACTGCCTTGCATGAATCCCGAAGCCAGCCGCCTCTGGCGTGCGCCTCGCTGGGCCCTGTCCGTGCTGTTGGCCTGTTTGGCCATGGTGGGCCCCTTCTCCATCGACACCTATCTGCCGGCCTTTGCCGGCATTGCCGCGGCGCTGGATGCGACCCCGGTGCAGATGCAGCAGACGCTGTCCGCCTATCTGCTGGGCTTCGCCTTCATGAACCTCTTCCACGGCGCGCTGTCGGACTGCTTCGGCCGCCGGCCGGTCGTGCTGATCGGCCTGGGCGTCTTCACGGCGGCCAGCATCGGCTGCGCGATGGCGGGCTCGATCGGCCAACTGGTGTTCTGGCGCACCGTGCAGGGCATGTCGGCCGGCGCCGGCATCGTCGTGTCGCGGGCCATCATCCGCGACATGTTCCCGCCGGCGGACGCCCAGCGCGTGATGTCGCAGGTGACGCTCTTTTTCGGTGTGGCACCGGCCATCGCCCCCATGGTGGGCGGCTTCCTGTTCGTGCACGCCGACTGGCACTCCATCTTCTGGTTCCTGACCGCCGTGGGCGCTGCCCTGCTGGTATCCAACTGGCGGCTGCTGCCCGAAACGCTGCACGCGAACCTGGTGCAGCCCTTCCACGTCGGCGCACTGATGCGCGAGTACTGGCGGCTGTGCAGCAGCCCGAAGTTCATGATGCTAGTGCTGGCCAGTGGCATCCCGTTCAACGGCATGTTTCTCTACGTGCTGGCCACACCGGTGTTCCTGGGTGAACATCTGCACTTCGCGCCGCAGCAGTTTTTCTGGTTCTTCCTGTGCTCCATCGGCGGCATCATGGCTGGCGCCGCGGTCAGCGGCCGGCTGGCGGGCAAGATGGGCCCGAAGCGCCAGATCATGCGGGGCTTTCGCATCATGGTGGCCGTGTCGATCACCAATGTGCTGCTCAACCTGTTCGCGCCGCTGAGCCCCTTCTGGGCCTTGCCCATGGTCGGCCTGTTCGCCTTCGGCTGGGCGCTGATGGTGCCCGTCGTCACGCTGCTGGTGCTGGACCAGGTGCCCGAGCGCCGCGGCATGGCTTCGTCGCTGCAGGCCTGCATCGGCTCGGCGGCCAATGGCCTGGTGGCTGGTGTGCTGGTGCCGCTGGTCATGCACTCGACCGTGGCTCTGGCCCTCACGTCGGCGGGGCTGATGATGGTCGGCCTGGTGGCCTGGTACGGCGTCAGGCGCTCCGTTGCGGCCTGATCGTGACTCAAGCCTGGCGGCCGCTTGCCGAAATCACCGACATGATGAAAAAGCGCTGGCTGATCACCGCGCTGCTGGCCGCCTGTGCGGCTGCGCAGGCAGAGGAACCCAAGGAACCCGTGGAGGTGCTGCGCCAGCGCCTGGCGGATCGCCTGTCCACCAAGCCCGAGGGCACGGCCACCGCCAAGCCGGCGGCCAAACCCGTCAAGCCGGGCAAGGCCGAGGCCGCCAAGCCGACGCATTGGGGCTACACCGGCGACATTGGCCCCGAGCGCTGGGCCGAGCTGGCGCCGGAGAACAAGCTGTGCGCCGTCGGCACGCGCCAGAGTCCCATCGACATCCGCGAGGGCATCGCCGTCGAGTTGGAGAAGATCAGCTTCGACTACCGCACCAGCAGCTTCTCGGTGCAGGACAACGGCCACACCATCCAGGTCAATGTCGGCGCCGGCAACGGCCTGACCGTCATGGGCCGGCGCTATGAACTCGTGCAGTTCCACTTCCACCGCCCCAGCGAAGAGCGCGTCAACGGCAAGCAATCCGACATGGTGGCCCACTTGGTACACAAGGATGCGCAAGGCAAGCTCGCCGTCGTCGCCGTACTGCTGGAGC
This sequence comes from Roseateles sp. P5_E4, assembly GCF_054049255.1. Lineage (NCBI taxonomy): Bacteria > Pseudomonadati > Pseudomonadota > Betaproteobacteria > Burkholderiales > Sphaerotilaceae > Roseateles > Roseateles sp. P5_E4. The sequence continues at coordinate 688,395 of NZ_JBFUMS010000002.1, forward strand.
GCGGGCCCGACAACAAGCCCCAGCCGGTGATCCAGACGGTCTGGGCCAACCTGCCGCTGGAAAAGGGCGAGGCCTTGCAAGCCCAGGTGCAGATCGACCTGAACCAGTTGCTGCCCGCCGAGCGCGGCTACTACACCTACATGGGTTCGCTGACGACGCCGCCCTGCAGCGAAGGCGTGCTGTGGATGGTGCTGCGCCAGCCCGTCACCATGACGGCCCAGCAGCTCGGCATCTTCGCCAAGCTCTACCCGATGAATGCGCGGCCGCTGCAGGCTGGCTCGGGGCGGCTCATCAAAGAATCCCAGTAACGGTCTTCGGGCCGAGCGCTGGGCCTGCCATGAGCCAGAGGCTCATGGCCTTCCGTAGGCACAAGCAGTCCGCAGGGACTGCTTGTGTCCGACTCCAGTTCACCGAGCCGGCCCGCTTGGGCGATGTGCTTGCGGCTCAATGCCGCAAGCATCGCCGTCCCCTCGGGGGACCGACCAGGTGCAGCCGCGTTCAGCGGGGTGCGGCTGGGCGAGGGGTCACACGTCTCACCCCAGACAGCCAGTCGTGCAGCGTCGCGAACAGCTGCTCGGCGACGACCGGCTTGGCAACGTGGTCGTCCATCCCGGCGTCCAGGCAGCGCTGGCGTTCGTCATCGAAGGCATTGGCAGTCATGGCCAGGATGGGCAGCTCGGCCCCCTGGGGCAGGCGACGGATGGCGCGCGTTGCGTCCAGGCCATCCATGATGGGCATCTGCACGTCCATCAGCACCAGCGCGTAGTCGCCGGCCTTGACCATGTCGACGGCCTGCTGTCCATCGGCGGCGACATCCACCGCCAGGCCGGCACTGCCGATGAGAGCGACGGCCACCTCCTGGTTGACGGGGTTGTCCTCGGCCAGCAGCAGACGGCGTGGCTGAGCTCGCGCCAGCTCGGCAAGCCGTTCGCGCGCTGAATGCGGCCGTGGGGCCGCTACCGGCGGCGCCGGCGCCTGGCTGCCGGCCTCGACGGGCAGGGTGAACCAGAACGTGCTGCCGCGGTTCAAGGTGCTGTCGACGCCGACATGGCCGCCCATCAAGTGGGCCAGGCGCCGGCAGATTGCCAGGCCCAGGCCGGTGCCGCCATAGCGCCGCGTCGTGGAACTGTCGGCCTGCTCGAAGTCGCGGAACAGCCGTGCCTGCGCATCGTTCGCAATGCCGATCCCGCTGTCCTGCACCTCGAAGCGCAGTGCCAGCGCCGGGCCGGGCTGGGTCTCGTCGAGCCGCGCGGCCAGGCGCACGAAACCGCTGTCGGTGAACTTGACCGCATTGCCGGCGAAGTTCAGCAGCACTTCGGAGATGCGCTGCGGGTCGCCGATCAGCACGCGGCCGCCCAGCTCCGGCGCAACGTCGGTCTCGACACGCAGCCGCTTGGCCGCGGCGGCCTGGGTCGTCATGTTGGCGATGTTGTCCAGCACCTCGCCGACCGTGAATTCGCGCTGCTCCAGCCTCACCTTGCCAGCCTCGATCTTGGAGAAATCCAGTACGTTGTTGATGACGCTGAGCAGGTGCTCGGCCGCATTGGCGACCTTCTGCAGACGCTGCTGCTGCTCGGGCTCGATGGTGTCGCTCTGGGCCAGATAGGTCAGGCCGATGATGGCATTCATCGGCGTGCGGATCTCGTGGCTCATGTTGGCCAGGAAGGCGCTCTTGGCCAGGCTCGCGGCCTGGGCGGCCTGAGTAGCCTCCGCCAGCTCGGCCGTGCGCGCCTCGACGAGTTCCTCGAGGTGATGGCGGTAGCGCTCCAGCTCCAGCGCGTCGCGGCGCTGGCGTGAGATGTCGGTCAGGAAGCCGTGCCACAGCACGCTGCCGTCGGCCTCGCGCTGGGCGATGGCGTTGCCGTAGATCCAGCGCTCGCTGCCGTCCGCCTGCGGCGTGCGGAACTCCTGCTGCCAGGGGCTGAGGTTGCGCGCTGAGGCCAGCAGGCTCTCGCGGACGGCGGCGCGGTCGTCGGGATGGATGCGCTCGAACCAGGGCGTGGCGCTGCGGCTCAGCTCGGCGCTGCCGAGCAGGAAGTATTCGCGCACCGCCTCGCTGACATAGGCGAACGAGAACTCGCCGTTGACGGCCAAGCGCAGCTGATAGACGACGCCGGGCACCGTCTCGGCCATGCCGCGCAGGCGTTCGATGAGATTGCGCTGGGCGTCGAACTGCTGCTGCAGTGCGTCGCGCATGTGCTCGAGGTGGCCGCCGAGCAGGCCGATCTCGTCCTGGCGGGTGTGCTCCAGCTTGGCATTGAAGCGGCCCTCGGCGAGGTCGTTGGCGAAGTCGCCCAGCTCGCGCAGCGGGCGGAACAGGCGCGAGTTCAACAGCCACAGCACCAGGGCCAGCGAGGCCAGCAGCTGGCCGCCCACGGTCGCGCCATAGAGCCAGCGCTGGCGCAGCACGGCCGTCGTGCTGAGGTGGTCGTCGATCTCGATCTGGATGTGGCCGATGCGCGTGGCGCCGCGCAGGATGTCGCGCTCGCCGGTCAGCGTCTGGCCCAGGCGGCGCTCGGGCAGGTGGTTCTCGATAAAGGGCAGGCCCTGGGACGCGTCGCTGACGCTGACGCGCACGACCTCGGGCGACTTGACGATGGCCGACACCACCTCCCGTGCGGCCACGGCGTCCAGGTTCCACAGCAGCTCGGGCAAGCTGCTGGCCAGCACGTCGAGCTTGGCGTCGAGGTCGCGCTGCAGCGCCTGCTCGGCGACCTTGGATTCGCGCAGGCCGATGAAGAGGCCGCCGACGATGAGGGCCGGCAGCAGCAAGCCGATGCTGGCGCCAAGAGCCAGGGCGGCAAAGAGCGATGACGAGGGCTTGCGGCTCAAGATGAACTCATTGGTGCACCCTTGGCGCGGTGCGCTGTCCCGCCAAGCGGGAGCTGAGCGCCTTCGGGCGGCCGGGCGGCGCTCATGCTGCCATGAGATTGGCGAGTCCAAAGCGAAACGCGCCACGACGCGTGGCGACGTGGCGCGTTTCGTGGTGCACGAGCGTCAGCCCTTGCCCAGCAGGGCGGGCTTGAGCGAAGAGTCGACGGGCTTGTCGCCCAGCCAGATCTTCAGGATGGCATTGTAGAAATTGACGTCCTTCATCGGTTCGCCGATGGGCTTGCCGTTCAGGGCCATGACGGTGCCGGTGTCCGGGATCCAGTCCACGGTGATGACGTCACCCTTCTTGCCCTGCGGGATGTTGACGAAGGCCTCGCCGAACTGGGCCAGCTGGTTGACGAACTTGGAGCGCTCGGCCTTGTCGGTGTTGGCCGTGATGCCAGCCATGAAGGCCTGGCCCAGGTCGTCACCGGTCACCTCGCGCAGCAGGCCGAGGCTGAAGCGGCGCGGGCCCTGGGTGTCCAGCACGCCGGCCGTCGTGTCCTTCTTCTCCGGCAGGTAAAGCACCAGGGCATAGACCTTGACCACGATGCGCACGCGCACCCCAGCGCCGTTGACCTTCAATTCCTTGCCGGCGACCTTGACGGTGTCGTCGAACTTGAGGCCGGCCACTTCGATGGCCTGCGCTGCGCCGCCCAGACCGAGGGCGAGGCCCAAGCCGGCAATCCATCGGCTGGCGTCGTTCGTCTTCATGCAGTCTCCTGATCTTTTGGGGATGGGGATGATCGCGCCTTCAGCGCGCCGCCTCGAGCTTGAAGAGGCTGACGACCTCCTCGAGGCCATGGGCCTGATCGCGCAGCGAGTCGGCTGCAGCGGCGGCTTCTTCCACCAGTGCGGCGTTCTGCTGCGTGCTCTTGTCCATGTCATGGATGGTATGCGTGACGCGCTCGATGCCGGAACTCTGCTCGGCGCTGGCATGGGTGATCTCGCCCATGATGTCGGTCATGCGTTGCACGCTCGCCACCACGCCCTGCATGGTGTTGCCCGCCTGGGCGACGAGCTGGCTGCCCTGGGCCACCTTCTCGACCGAATCGCTGATGAGGCGCTTGATCTCCTTGGCCGCGTCGGCACTGCGGCCGGCGAGAGACCGCACCTCGCCAGCCACGACGGCAAAACCGCGGCCCTGCTCGCCGGCCCGCGCGGCCTCCACGGCGGCGTTCAGGGCCAGGATGTTGGTCTGAAAGGCGATGCCGTCGATGACGCTGATGATGTCGACGATCTTCTTGCTTGATGCGTCGATGCTGCCCATGGTCGTCACGACCTTGGCCACCACGGCGCCGCCTTCGCCGGCGACCTGCGAGGCGGCCTTGGCCAACTGATTGGCCTGTTGGGCGTTCTGCGCGTTCTGCTGCACCGCGTCGGTCAGCGTCTTCATGGCCGACAGCGTCTGCTCCAGCGATGCGGCCTGAGCCTCGGTGCGCACCGAAAGGTCCATATTGCCGCTGGCGATCTCGCTGGACGCCGACGCGATGGACTCGGTGCCCTCGCGCACGCGGCCGACGATGCCCTTGAGGCTCTCGTTCATGTCATGCAGGGCCTGCAGCAGCTCGCCGGTCTCGTCGCGGCTGCGCACCTCGATCTCGCTGGTCAGGTTGCCCGACGCCACCTTGCGTGCCACAGCGACCGCGCCGCGCAGCGGGTTGACGATGCCACGCGTGATCAACACACCGGTCAGCACGCTGGCGGCGATGGCGGCCACGGCCAGGCCGAGCAGCAGCAGGGCTGTCTTGTTGGCCACGCGGTTGGACTTCTCGCCGGCCGCATCCATGCCGGCGTTGCGAGCCTCGACCAGCTTCTCCAGCGCGGTCATGTACTTGATCTGGGCCGCGCGCACCGAGAACTGGAACTTCAGCGGCGCCCCTTCGGTATCGCCGGAGGCCACCGTCTTCACGAACGACGCCTGAGCCGGCAGGAACTTGGCGCGGGCTTCCTTGACGGCCTTGAGTTGCTCCTGGCTGGCCTCGTCGGTCAGCAGCGGCTCCAGCTCGGCCATGGTCTTTTCATGCGCGGCCATCTGGGCGGCAACCGTGTCCAGCTCCTTCTTGATCTGTTCTTCGCCGCTCATGATGAGCGTCGTCATCATGCCGCGCACGGCGTCGCCCAGTTCGCCCTTGGCCTTGTTGGCCAGTGCCACGGCCTTGTAGTCGGTGCTCAGCAACTGGCTGATCTCGCCGTTGAGGGTCTGAATGCCGAAATAGCCCAGGCCGGCCATCGTCACCAGGCAGGCGATCACGACGGCAAAGCCCGCCGCGAGGCGCTGTCCGATGCGCATATGGGACAAGAAATTCATTGGGGGCTGCCTCGGTTTTGATATTTGGTAGGAGCCCCCGGTTTGAGTTCTTGGCTGAAGGGGCTGAAACAGCATGAAATTTCAGCAGAAATCACCCGGGGCGAGTGCATTCTGAGCGGCCAGCCGGCGAGGCTTGCCGTGATTTGTGCGGCAAAACCCTGTCAGACATGGCTTGCGACGGTGGCCCTGGGGCGGGCGATTCAACCTTGGGGCAAACGCCACATCGCAAACGCCCATCACTTCAAGCAGCACTTCTCAATATCCAGGCAAGTCCTTATTTATTAACAAGATTTTTTACTGGCGCTGTATAAATTAACAGCGCTTGCTAAGTGCTTGATTTCATTGAAAAAACTTGTGCCGAACCTTGACCGGGTGAGGTCTGGCCCTTAAAGTGGGAGGAAGTGTCGTTTCGTGGTGAAAAGTGTCGGAAATCGTCTTTCAGGGTGCCTCCAACTTGGCCTTAGATGCCAAGGGCCGCCTGAGTGTGCCCAGCCGACACCGGGAGGTGCTGCAGCTGATCTGCCAGGGGCGCCTGACCGTCACCAAGCACCCCGATGGCTGCCTGATGCTGTTTCCGCGCCCGACCTGGGAGCTGTTCCGCGACAAGGTCGCCGCCCTGCCGATGTCGGCTTCGGGCTGGAAGCGTGTTTTCCTCGGTAACGCGATGGACGTCGACATCGATTCGGCGTCGCGCGTGCTGGTCTCGCCCGAGCTGCGCAAGAGCGCCGGGCTGAAGAACGACGTGATGCTGCTGGGCATGGGCAGCCACTTCGAGCTCTGGGATGCCGAAGCCCATGCCGCCCACGAGGCCGAGGTGATGGCCGGCCCGCTGCCCGACGCGCTCAAGGACTTCAGCTTCTGATGGGCGCCGAGATGAACGAGAGCGCCCAGTTCAGCCACACCACCGTGCTGCTGAATGAGGCGGTCGACGGCGTGCTCGCGCGGCCCGACGGCGTCTACGTGGACGGCACCTTTGGCCGCGGCGGCCATTCGCGCGCGCTGCTGGCCCGGCTGGCGCCCGAAGGTCGCCTCATCGCCATCGACCGCGACCCCGAGGCGATTGCCGCCGCGGCGGCCATCACCGACCCGCGCTTCTCCATCGTCCACAGCGCCTTTGCCGACATGGCCGAGCAACTGGCAGCGCTGGGTGTTCATCAGGTGGATGGTGTGCTGCTGGACCTGGGTGTGTCCAGCCCTCAGATCGACAACCCGGAGCGCGGCTTCAGCTTTCGCTTCAACGGCCCGCTGGACATGCGCATGGACACGACGCGCGGCCAGAGCGCGGCGGACTTCCTGGCCCGTGGCGACGAGCGCGACATTGCACGAGTGATTCGAGACTATGGCGAAGAACGGTTTGCTTCACAGATTGCAAAGGCGGTTGTTGCTTGCCGGGAAGCCGGCACGCCGCTCACGCGCACCGACGAGCTGCGCGAACTCGTGGCTCGCACGGTCAAGACCCGCGAGCCCGGCCAAGACCCGGCGACCCGCACCTTTCAAGCCCTTCGGATTCATGTCAATGGCGAGCTTGAGGAGCTTGAGCAGGGCCTGAACGCCGCTTTGCGCCTGCTTCGCGCCGGCGGCCGGCTCTCCGTCATCAGTTTCCATTCGCTGGAAGACCGGCGCGTCAAGACCTTCATCGCCGAGCGCAGCAAGGCCGTGTTCGACCGCCGCGCGCCGTTCGCCGAAGCCGCGCCGCTGATCCTGAATGCGCTGGGCCGCGTCAAACCGAGTGACGCCGAGGTGGCTGCCAACCCGCGCTCGCGCTCCGCCGTGCTGCGGGTGGCGGAGCGCACCGATGCGCCGCTGCCGCCCGTCACCTCCAGGCGCTGATATGAAGCCCCCACGCTCTCTTCGTTCACTGCCCCCCGAGGGGGTGCGTCCGCGCCTTCGGGCTGCCGGGCGGCGCTGACGTGGCCAAGCTCAACTTCATCCTCATCCTGGCCGTGCTGGCCAGCGGCGTTGTGCTGGTGCACAGCGCCTACGAGTCGCGCCGCCTGTTCGCCGAGCGCGACAAGGCCAAGGCCGAAGGCCAGCGCCTGGCTGCCGACGCCGAACGCCTGGCCGCCGAGCGCCATGCGCAGGCGACCAACTTGCGCGTCGAACAGGTTGCGCGTGAGCGCCTGGGCATGCGCGTGATCTCGCCGGCCTTGGTTGCCTCGGGAGTCGGCCAATGAGCAAAGCGCCCAAGTCCGGCGCACGCGCCCTCGGCTCGGGTCGTGGCGTCAGCTATTCCACCAGTCCGCTGCTGGCGTCCAAGACGCCGCCCTGGCGCTCGCGCTTCCTGGTCGCCCTCGTCGGCCTGGCCTTCCTGGGCCTGCTCACGCGAGCCGTCTGGGTGCAGGTGCTGAACACTGACTTCTTCCAGAAGCAGGGCGAGGCCCGCTACGCCCACACGTTGGAGCTGCCCGCCAGCCGCGGCCGCATCAACGACCGAACCGGCCAGGTGCTGGCCGCGAGCGTGGCCGTGCCGTCGATCTGGGCCATCCCCAAGGAAGTCGATGCCGACGCCGACAAGCGCCGCGCGCTGGCCAAGGCCCTGGGCGTGTCGAACAAGGAGCTGGAGGCCAAGCTCAACCCCGAGACCCGCTTCGTCTGGCTCAAGCGCCTGGCCGACGACGAGACCGCCGCACGCGTGAAGGCCATCGGTCTGAAGGGTGTGTTCCAGGACCGCGAATACCGCCGCAAATACCCCGAGGGCGAGGCCGCGGCGCACGTCGTCGGCTTCACCGGCGCCGAGGACCGCGGCCAGGAAGGCATCGAGCTGGCCTTCCAGAAGGAGCTGCAGGGTCGCGACGGCTCGCGCTCGGTCGTGCGCGACCGCCTGGGCCGTGTCGTCGAGGACATCGGCGACGTCGTGCCCGCCGCCAACGGCCACGACATCGACCTGTCTGTCGACTCCAAGGTGCAGTTCTTCGCCTACCAGCGCATCCGCGACGCGGTGGCGGAGAACAAGGCCAAGGCCGGCTCCGTCGTCGTGCTGGATGCGCAGACCGGCGAGGTGCTGGCCCTGGCCAACTTCCCGAGCTATGACCCGGGCAACCGCCAGAACCTGTCCGGCGAGCAGCTGCGCAACCGCGCACTGACCGACGTCTTCGAGCCCGGCTCGACGATGAAGCCTTTCATCGCCGGCCTGTCGATGGAGACCGGCCGCACGACGCCCGACAGTCTCGTCGACACCGGCAACGGCAAATACGCCTTCCAGGGCGCCGTCATCAGCGACACCAAGCCGCATGGCGTGATCCCGGTGCGCGAGGTCATCAAGTTCTCCAGCAACATCGGCGCCACCAAGCTCGCGATGCAGATGCAGCCGCGGGAGATGCACGAGATGTTCACGGCCATCGGCCTGGGCCAGCGGCCGCAGATCAGCTTCCCCGGCGCGGTGACCGGCAAGCTGCGTCCCTACAAGACCTGGCGGCCCATCGAGCAGGCGACGATGAGCTATGGCTACGGCCTGTCGGCGTCGCTGTTCCAGCTGGCCCGAGCCTACACGGTGTTCGCGCGCGACGGCGAGATCGTCCCGGTCAGCATGCTGCGCCAGCCGCACGACCATCCGATCGCCGGCATCCGCGTGTTCTCACCCAAGGTCACGCAGGACCTGCGCCTGATGCTGCAGGCCGCCGCTGGCCCGGGCGGCACGGCGCCCGAGGCGCAGGTGCCGGGCTACAGCATCGGTGGCAAGAGCGGCACGGCGCACAAGCAGGAAGGCCGCGGCTACGCCAGCCACAAATACCGCTCCTGGTTCGTTGGCATCGCCCCCATCAGCAAGCCGCGCATCGTCGTCGCCGTCATGGTCGACGAGCCGACCGCGGGCGTTTACTACGGCGGCAAGGTCGCCGGCCCGGTGTTCAGCCAGGTCACCGCGCAGACGTTGCGCCTGCTCGGCGTACCGCCCGACCTGGACGTGAAGAGCCAGATCGTGGCCAACCAGAAGGCCGTCGCGGTCGAAGAGAGCTTTTGATGCTGACACGCCTCAAGTCCCCCGATGCCGCCGCTCGCTGGCTGTCCGAATGGTGCACCGGCACACTGCGCACCGACAGCCGCCAGGTCCGCCCCGGCGATGCCTTCATCGCCTGGCCCGGCTATGCACGCGACGGGCGCGAGTTTGTCGCGGCGGCGCTGGAAGCCGGCGCCTCCACCTGCCTGGTTGAAGAGGCCGATGTCGAGCGCTTCGGCTTTGTCGATGCGCGTGTGGCCTCGCTGCCTGGACTGAAGGCCCGCACCGGCGAGATCGCCGCGACCTTTTTCGGCAAGCCCACCGACACGCTGGACGTCATCGCCGTCACCGGCACCAATGGCAAGACCTCGTCGGCCTGGTGGATCGCCCAGGCCTCGGCGCAGTTGGGCAAGCGCTGCGGGGTCGTCGGCACGCTGGGCATCGGCGAGCCGCCCAAGCTGGACTACAACGGCCTGACCACGCCAGACCCCGTGCTGCTGCAGGCGGCCTTCGCCCGTATGCGCGACGAGGCCTTCTCGGCCTGCGCCATCGAGGCCAGCAGCATCGGGCTCAATGAAGGACGCCTGGCCGGCAGCGCCGTGCGCGTGGCGGTGTTCACCAACTTCACACAGGACCACCTCGATTACCACCGCACGATGGATGCCTACTGGGCGGCCAAGCGTGCGTTGTTTGCCTTCCCCGGCCTGCGCGCCGCGGTCGTCAATCTTGACGATCCGCAAGGCGAGGCCCTCGCCGCCGAGTTGGTCGCCCTCGATGTCTGGACCACCGGCGTCGCACGCAGCGACGCGCGCCTGTCGGCCCGTGGCCTGCACTACACCGGCGAGGGCCTGGCCTTCACGCTGCATGAGGGCGAGGAAGCCCTGCCGGTGCAGACCAGTCTGATCGGCGACTACAACGCGGCCAACCTGCTCGGCGTGGCCGGCGCTCTGCGCGCCCAGGGCTCTGCCCTGGCCGACGTGGCGCGCGTGCTGGGCCGCGTGACGCCGGTGCCGGGCCGCATGCAACGTGTCGGCAATGGCCGGGAGCTGCCCCAGGTGGTTGTCGACTACGCGCACACACCGGATGCCCTGGACAAGGCGCTGTCCGCCCTGCAGGGCCTGGCCCAGGCGCGTGGCGGCGAGCTGGTCTGCGTGTTTGGCTGCGGTGGTGACCGCGACCGCGGCAAGCGGCCGCAGATGGGTGCCATCGCCGCCCGGTTGTCGGGTCGCGTCGTCATCACCACCGACAACCCACGCACCGAAGCGCCGGCACAGATCATGGCCGACGTCGCGGTCGCCGCGCCCGAAGCCATCGTCGTCGAGGCCCGTGAGGAAGCGATCCGGGCCGCGGTGATGAATGCCGGCTCGCGCGACATCGTGCTCATTGCAGGCAAGGGCCACGAGGACTATCAGGAAGTGAACGGCGTGCGCCGGCCCTTCTCGGATGTTGGCGAAGCGCGCGCGGCGCTGCTGGAAAGGGCGGGTCTGTGAACCTGTTTTTGACGCTGGCTGAAGCGCAGGCGCTGCTGCCGGGATCGACGCTGGTCGGCGACGGCGCGACGGGCCTCGCCCGCGTGCACAGCGACACGCGCACGCTGCGGGCGGGCGACCTCTTCGTCGCGTTGCGCGGCGAACGCTTCGATGCCAACGACTTCCTTGGCGAAGCCAAGGCTTCGGGCGCCGTTGCCGCGCTGGCTGAACGCGGTCTGGCCGAAGCGGGCCTGCCGGGCCTGCTTGTCGCCGATGCGAAAGCGGCCCTCGGCCAACTCGCCGCCGCCTGGCGCCGCCAGCAGCAACTGCCCGTCATTGCCGTCACGGGCAGCAACGGCAAGACGACGACGACGCAGATGATCGCCAGCATCCTGCGCGCCTGGGTCGGCGATGCAGCCCTGGCTACCGAAGGCAACTACAACAACGACATCGGCGTGCCGCTGACGCTTTTGCGCCTGCGCCACGACGACGAGACCAGCCACCGCGCCGCCGTCATCGAGCTGGGCATGAACCACCCTGGCGAGATCGCACCGCTGGCCGCGATGACGCAGCCGACGGTGGCCCTGGTCAACAACGCGCAGCGCGAGCACCAGGAATTCATGGCCACGGTCGAGGCCGTGGCGCGCGAGAACGGCGCGGTCATCGGGGCGCTGGCCGCCAGCGGTTGCGCCGTCTTCCCGGCCGAGGACGCCTGCGCGCCGATCTGGCTGGAGCTGGCCGGTTCGCGCCCGCACCTGAGTTTTGCGCTGCGTGGCGAGGCCGACGTGACGGGCGACGCAGCCTGGATCGGTACGCACTGGGCGCTGGAGCTGCACACGCCCGCAGGCACCGCGCCGGTCGCGCTGTACATGGCCGGCGAGCACAACGTGCGCAACGCGCTGGCGGCGGCCGCCTGCGCGCTGGCCGCAGGCGCCCCGCTGGCCTCGATTGCCCAAGGCCTCGAAGCCTTCCGCGCCGTCAAGGGCCGCTCGGAACTGAAGACCGATGCGCGCGGCCGTACGCTGATCGACGACAGCTACAACGCCAATCCCGACAGCGTGCGCGCCGCCATCGACGTGCTGGCCGGCATGCCGGGCGAGGGCTGGCTGATCCTCGGCGACATGGGCGAGGTGGGCAATGACGGTCCGGCCTTCCACCGCGAGGTGGGCGCCTATGCGGCCGAGCGCGGCATCGCCCATTTCTGGACGGCCGGCGGCGCCGCCCGTGACGCCGCAGCGGCTTATGGCCCGGGCGCCCGCGCCTTCGACAACACGGCCGCGCTCATTGCAGCCCTCACAGAACAACCCAGCGTGGCCCAGACCCTGGTCAAGGGCTCGCGCTTCATGAAGATGGAACAAGTGGTCGCTGCCCTTCAAGCTGGAGATTCGCATGCTGCTTAGCCTCGCCCAGTGGCTGCAGGGTCTCTACCCCGACCTCGGCTTCCTGCGCCTGTTCCAGTACATCACCTTCCGCGCCGTGATGGCCGCGATGACGGCGCTGCTGATCGGCCTGGCCTTCGGGCCCTGGGTCATCCGCCGCCTGACCGAGATGAAGATCGGCCAGCCCGTTCGCGCCTATGGCGTGCAGACGCACCTGGCCAAGACCGGCACGCCGACCATGGGCGGCGTGCTGGTCCTCATCGGCATCGGCGTGTCGACGCTGCTGTGGTTCGACTGGAGCAATCGTTTCGTCTGGGTCGTCATGCTGGTCACCATGGGTTTCGGCGCCGTGGGCTGGGTGGACGACTGGCGCAAGGTCGTCGACAAGAATCCGGAAGGGATGCGCAGCCGCGAGAAGTTCTTTTGGCAGTCGCTGATTGGCTTGTTCGCGGCCCTCTATCTCGCGTTCAGCGTGTCGGAGACGTCATTCCTCGGCGTCGTGCAGCTGTTCTTTCGCTGGGTGTCCAGCGGCTTCTCTACCGAGCTGCCGCCCAAGGCCGACCTGCTGATCCCCTTCTTCAAGACCATCAGCATGCCGCTGGGCGTCTGGGGCTTCGTGGCGCTGGCCTATTTCGTCATCGTCGGCACCAGCAACGCGGTCAACTTCACCGACGGCCTGGACGGCCTGGCCATCATGCCGGTCGTCATGGTCGGTTCCGCCCTGGGCCTGTTCGCCTATCTGACCGGCTCGTCGGTGTTCTCCAAATACCTGCTGCTGCCCTACATCCCGGGCGCCGGCGAGTTGCTGATCTTCTGCGCCGCGATGGCTGGCGCGGGCCTGGCCTTCCTGTGGTTCAACGCCCACCCGGCCCAGGTCTTCATGGGTGACGTCGGCGCGCTGGCGCTGGGTGGTGGCCTGGGGACGCTGGCCGTCATCACGCGCCAGGAAATCCTGCTCGGCATCATGGGCGGCATCTTCGTGGCCGAAGTGCTGAGCGTGATGCTGCAGGTCAGCTGGTTCAAGTTCACGAAGAAGAAATTTGGCGAGGGCCGGCGCATCTTCAAGATGGCGCCGCTGCACCACCACTTCGAGAAGAGCGGCTGGAACGAGACCCAGGTCGTCATCCGCTTCTGGATCATCACGATGCTGCTGTGCCTCGTCGGCCTGGCCAGCCTCAAGCTGCGGTGACCGCATGAAGCTGGACCTGCCGCAACTCGTCGATCAGCGCGTGCTCGTGCTGGGCCTGGGTGACTCCGGCCTGGCGATGGCGCGTTGGTGCGCGAGCTTCGGCGCCAAGGTCACAGTGTGGGACTCGCGTGAGCAGCCGCCGCAGCTCGCAGCGCTGGGCGATAGCGCTGAGTTCATCACGGGCGAACTGACGCCAGACATTGCAGCCAGCTTCAATGCCGTGCTGAAGAGTCCGGGCCTGTCGCCGCTGGATGCACGCCTTGCGGCTGTCTACGCGCACGGCCCCGCAGTGCGGGGCGAGCTGGACCTGTTTGCCGACGCGCTGGCCGCGCTGAAGGCCCAGCACGGCTACGCACCCGCCGTGCTCGCCATCACCGGCACCAACGGCAAGACGACCACGACCTGCATGACCGGCCTGCTGGTCGAGCGCGCCGGCAGGCGCGTCGCCATCGCCGGCAATATCGGCCCGACGCTGCTGGACACGCTGACCGAGGCCCTGGCCAAGGAGCCCGATCCGGCGCCGGTCGAAACGCCGGCCGAGGCCGCTGCCGAGACGATTGAAGACACGCCGGTTGAAGAGAGCGCTGAGGAAGAGGCCGCGGTTCTGCCCGACGAGGACACGCCGCTGCCCATTGACCCGCCGCCGCCGCGCGGCCCGGTGTTCGAGACCCTGCCCGAGGTCTGGGTGCTGGAGCTGTCCAGCTTCCAGCTCGATGGCGTCAACGGCTTCGAACCCACGGCCGGCGCGGTGCTGAACCTGACCCAGGACCACCTCGACTGGCATGGCGACATGGCCGCCTATGGCCGCGCCAAGGCGCGCATCTTCGGCCGCGAGTCGGTCATCGTTGCCAACCGCGACGACGCCGAGGTCGAAGGGCTGGTTCCGGCGCCGGTGTTCGTCAAGGGCAGCCGCGGCAAGCCCGGCCGCACGGTGTCGCGCCATGTCGTGCGCTTTGGCCTGAACCCGCCCAAGGCCGCAGGCGATTTCGGCCTGGTCGATGAAGGCGGCCTGACCTGGCTGGTGCGCGCCCTGGAGTTGGACCCGACGATCAAGCGCAAGAAGAACGACGAGGCAGAACCGCTCATCATCCAGCGCCTGATGCCGGCCGACGCGCTGCGCGTGCGGGGCCGCCACAACGCCGCGAACGCGCTTGCTGCACTCGCGCTGGCTTGCGCCGCCGGCTGCGAGCTGGCACCCATGCTGCACGGTCTGCGCGAATACCGCGGCGAGCCGCATCGCGTCGAGCCCGTGGGCAGCATCGACGGCGTCGAGTTCTTTGACGATTCCAAGGGCACGAATGTGGGCGCTACGGTTGCCGCCATCTCTGGCCTGGGTGCCGACCGCGCACCGGCCAAGCTGGTGCTCATCCTCGGCGGCGACGGCAAGGGTCAGGACTTCGCGCCGCTGGCCGACGGCGTCGCCCGGCATGCCCGTGCCGTGGCGCTGATCGGCCGCGATGCGCCGCAGGTCGAAGCGGCGCTGGCCAGCACGGGTGTGCCCATGCAGCGCCACGACACACTCGAAGCAGCGACGACCTGGTGCCTGAGCCAGGCGCAATCCGGTGACAGTGTGCTGCTGTCCCCCGCCTGCGCCAGCCTGGACATGTTCCGCAACTACGCCCATCGCGCCGAGGTCTTTGTCGCCACGGTGCAGCAGCTCGCCGACGAGCGGGGGGTGGCCCTATGAACGCGGTGCTGGGCGGGTTCGCCGCCAGGCTGCAATCGCTGTGGAAAAAGGGCGACGCCGAGGACGCCAGCGTGCCCGTGCGCGACTGGGTGTCGACCTCGGCCGGCCGCCCCACGCAGTTGCAGGGCTTCGACATCACCATGGTCTGGGTCGTGCTCGCGCTGATGGCCTTTGGCCTCTTGATGGTCTATTCGGCTTCCATTGCGCTGCCCGACAACCCGCGCTTCGCCAAATACCTACCGACGCATTTCCTGACGCGCCACATGATCGCCATCGGCTTTGCGCTGGTGGCGGGCCTGGTCACCGTGCAGATCCCCGTCGCCATCTGGGAGCGCTGGGCGCCCTGGGTCTTTGTCGTGGCGCTGGTGCTGCTCGTCGCGGTGCTGATTCCCGGCATCGGCAAGGTCGTCTATGGCGCGCGTCGCTGGATCCCGCTGGGCGTCATGAACTTCCAGCCCAGCGAACTCGCCAAGTTCGGCATCGCGCTGTATGCGGCCAACTACATGATGCGCAAGATGGACGCCCGGGAGAACTTCTTCCAGGCCGTCACGCCGGTGGCGATCTCGCTGGCCTTCGTCGGCCTGCTGCTGCTGGCCGAGCCCGACATGGGCGCCTTCATGGTCATCGCGGCGATCGCGATGGGCATCCTCTTCCTGGGTGGCGTCAACGGCCGCATGTTCCTGCTGATCACGCTGGTGCTGGTGGGCGCCTTCACGCTGATGATCACCTTCAGCGAGTTCCGCCGCGAGCGCATCTTTGCCTACCTGAACCCCTGGGACGAGAAGTACGCCCAAGGCAAGGCCTACCAGCTGACGCACAGCCTGATCGCCTTCGGCCGCGGCGAGTGGCTGGGCCAGGGCCTGGGCGGCAGCGTCGAGAAGCTGCACTACCTGCCCGAGGCGCATACCGACTTCCTGCTCGCCGTCATCGGCGAGGAACTTGGTTTTGCTGGAGTGGCCGTGGTGATCCTTGCGTTCTTCTGGCTGACCCGCCGCTGCTTCCTCATCGGCCGCCAGGCCATCGCACTGGACCGCGTGTTCGCGGGTCTCTACGCCCAGGGCATTGGCATCTGGATGGGCGGCCAGGCTTTCATCAACATGGGCGTGAATCTGGGCGCACTGCCGACCAAGGGGCTGACGCTGCCGCTGATGAGCTTTGGCGGGTCGGCGATCTTGATGAACTGTGTGGCGCTGGCCGTTGTTCTGCGGATCGACTTGGAAAACCGGCAGATGATGCGCGGAGGCAGGTCATGACGCGGCACCTGGTCGTCATGGCCGCCGGCACCGGTGGCCACATCATTCCCGGCCTGGCGGTCGCCGAGGAAATGCAGCGCCGCGGCTGGACCGTGTCGTGGATCGGCACGCCGACCGGCATGGAGAACCGCCTGGTGCCGGCACGTGGCATCGAGCTGGATGCGCTGCCGTTTGCCGGCCTGCGCGGCAAGGGGCTGAAGCATGCGCTGCGCGGCATCGTCGGGTTCTTCAAGTCGCTGGGCCAGGCGCGTCGCGTCTATGCGCAGCGCCATGCGACGGCCGTGCTCGGCATGGGCGGCTATGTCTGCCTGCCGGGCGGCCTCACCGCCGCCTTCACTGGCCGGCCGCTGATGCTGGTCAATGCCGATGCGGCGATGCTGAAAAGCAACCTCGCGTTGAAACCCTTTGCGCGCCGGATTGCATTCGGCTTCGACGGTGCGGCGGCGGCTTCGACGTCGGGCGCTGTCGTCAGCGGCAATCCGGTGCGCGCCGAGATCGAAGCACTGGCTGCGCCCGCCGAGCGCATGGCCGAGCGGTCCGGCCCGCTGCATGTGCTGGTGCTGGGCGGCTCGCTCGGTGCGCGCGCGCTGAACCAGGCGGTGCCGCAGGCGCTGGCGCTGTGGCCCGAGGAACAGCGGCCGCTGGTGCTGCACCAGTCGGGGCAGGACCATCTCGGCGCCGTCTGGCAGGCCTATGCCGATGCCGGCCTGTCGGCGGAAGTGCGCCCCTTCATCGACGACATGGCAGCGGCGCTGGCCTGGGCCGACGTTGTCGTCTGCCGCGCCGGCGCCATCACCGTCAGCGAACTCTGCGCGGCCGGCTGCGCGGCGGTGCTGGTGCCGCTGGTCGTCAGCACGACCTCGCACCAGCGCGACAACGCCGTCTTCATGGCTCAGCACGGCGCGGCCATCCATTTGCCTCAGGGCGAACTGACGCCGGCCAAGCTGCATGAACTGTTGAGCGGCCTGGACCGCAGTGCCTTGCTCGCGATGGGCGAGAAGGCCCGTGGTTTGGCTCGTCCTCGGGCCGCCGCTCGTGTGGCCGATGAAATCGAAGGAATGCTGAAGTGAAGCACGCGGTTCAACGACTGCATTTCGTGGGCATCGGCGGCGCCGGCATGAGCGGCATCGCCGAAATCCTGCACAACCTGGGCTTCACGGTCAGCGGCTCGGACGCCGTCGAGAGCGCGACGACCGAGCGACTGCGGGCCTTGGGCCTGCGGGTCGAGATCGGCCACGCCGCGCCCAATATCGGCGAAGCGCAGGCCCTGGTCACCAGCACCGCCGTCGCCGCTGACAACCCCGAGGTGCAGGCGGCTCGCGGTCGCCAGGTGCCGGTCGTGCCGCGCGCCGTCATGCTGGCCGAGCTGATGCGGCTGCGTCGCGGCATCGCCATCGCCGGCACGCATGGCAAGACGACGACGACGTCGCTGGTCACCGCCATCCTCGTCGAAGCCGGCCTGGACCCGACCTTCGTCATCGGCGGCAAGCTCAACGCCGCCGGCGCCAACTCGCGCCTCGGCAAGGGCGAGTTCATCGTCGTCGAGGCCGACGAGAGCGATGCCTCCTTCCTGAAGCTCAGCCCCGTGCTGTCCGTCGTCACCAACATCGACGAGGACCACATGGACACCTATGGTCATTCGGTCGAGCGGCTTCACGACGCCTTCATCGAATTCCTGCACCGCATGCCCTTCTACGGCGCGGCGGTGGTGTGCGCCGACGACCCGGGCGTGCGGGCCATCCTCGGCCGCATCGAGCGGCCGGTCGTCAGCTACGGCTTGTCCGCGGGTGTCGGCGTGCGCGCGGTCGATGTGCAGGCGCTGGCCGGCGCGCAGATGCGCTTCAGCTGCCAGCGCGAGGGTGCCGAAGACCTGGACGTGCTGCTCAATCTGGCCGGCGAGCACAACGTGCGCAATGCGCTCGCGGCCATCGCCATCGCGATGGAGCTGGACTGCCCGGACGAGGCCATCCAGCGGGCACTGAAGAATTTCTCCGGCGTCGGCCGCCGCTTCGAGAAGCATGGCGAATGGCCGGCGGGCGATGGCGGCCGCTTCGAACTGGTCGACGACTACGGCCACCACCCGGTCGAGATGGCCGCCGTGCTGGCCGCCGCACGCGGCGCCTACCCGGGCCGCCGCCTGGTGCTGGCCTTCCAGCCGCACCGCTACACGCGCACGCGGGACTGTTTTGCCGACTTCGTGCGAGTGATGGGCGGCGCAGACGTCGTGCTGCTGACCGAGGTGTACTCGGCCGGCGAGGCGCGCATCGAAGGTGCGACCGGTGAGGCGCTCGCTCAGGCCGTGGGCACGTCGAATTTCGTGGCCGGCGTGGCCGACATGCCGGCGGCGCTGGCCACGTTGACCCGCGATGGCGATGTCGTCATCGGCATGGGAGCAGGCTCGATGAGCAGCCTGCCGGGCCGCGTCGCGGCGCATTTCCAAGGAGGCGCAGCATGAAGTCGCCTGTCGATCTGAACATCGATGCCAAGGCGCTCGGCAAGGTTGCCGTGCTCTTCGGTGGTCACAGTGCCGAGAGGCCGGTGTCGCTGATGAGCGGCAACGGCGTGCTGGCCGCGCTGCAATCCATCGGCGTCGATGCGCACGCCTTCGATCCCGCCAAACGTCCGTTGCAAGCCCTGAAGGACGAGGGCTTTGATCGTGCCTTCATCGCGTTGCACGGTCGCGGCGGCGAGGACGGCACCATCCAAGGCGCTCTCGAATGGCTGGGCGTTCCCTACACCGGTTCGGGCGTGACGGCCTCCGGCGTTGCGATGGACAAGACCATGACCAAGCGGCTGTGGGCCAACGAGGGCCTGCCGACGCCGCAATACCTGGCCCTGTCCCGCGCCGAACTGACTCGCGAGCGCATCCGCACGATTCCCGACACGCTCGGCCTGCCCGTCGTCGTGAAGCCGCCGCACGAGGGTTCGAGCATCGGCATCACCAAGGCCGCTGGCTATTCCGACATGCAGGGCGCTGTCGAGTTGGCGCTGGGCTTTGACGATGAGCTGCTGTTCGAGCAATGCATCGAAGGGCCCGAGCTGACCTGTGCCGTGCTGGGTGAAGGCGAGGGCGCCGTCGCGCTGCCCGTCATCGAGATCCGCGCCGAGGCCGGCAACTACGACTTCGCGAACAAGTACGAGACCGATACGACGCAGTACCTGTTCGGCTCGCTGCCCGCTGCACTCGAGGCCGAGATCGGTCGCCTCGTGCTGCATGCCTATCGCCTGCTCGGTTGCCGCGGCTGGGGTCGCGCCGACCTGATGCTGCGCAAGTCCGACATGAGGCCCTTCCTGCTGGAGATGAACACCAGCCCGGGCATGACGTCGCATTCGCTGGTGCCCAAGGCCGCGCAGGCCGTGGGCGTCGATTACCCGCATCTGTGCCTGTGGCTGCTGGCCCAGGCTCGGCTGGATCGCCTGATCACGTGAACTCCGCCGCCGCCACCGCCGCGCTGCCGTCCGACATCCGCCTGATGAATGCGGTGTCGGCGCTGCTCGTGGCTGCGCTGGTGGCAACCGCCGCTTGGGGTGTGCTGCGCTGGGTGGTGCGCCTGCCGGCGTTCAACCTGCGCGCCATCCAGGTCGAAGGCGATGTCAGCCGCAACAGCGTCGCCTCGCTGCGCGCCAATGCCCTGCCGCGTCTGCACGGCTCCTTTCTCAGCATGAGCCTCAAGGACGGTCGTACCGCTTTCGAGGCTGTGCCCTGGGTGCGGCGCGCGCAACTGACGCGCGTCTGGCCGATGCGGCTGCGGGTCAATCTCGAGGAACACCGGGCCGCCGCCTATTGGGAGGCGCGCACCGATGGTGCTGACTCTGCGACCGAGGCCGCGGCCGAACGGGCCCTGGTCAACAGCTTCGGCGAAGTCTTCCAGGCCAATCTCGGCGACGTCGAGGACGAGACCCTGCCTGTGCTCGCCGGCCCGGCGCAGACGGCCGGCGCGATGCTGCAGATGTGGCGGGCCCTGTCGCCGGCCGCTGAAAAACTCGGCGAGGGCATCGACCGCCTGGACCTGTCGGGCCGCGGCTCCTGGCGCGCGACGCTCGGCAGCGGTGCCGTTGTCGAACTGGGCCGCGGCAGCGAGACCGACGTGGTCGAGCGCTTCGGCCGCTTCGCCCAATCCATCACGCAGGTCACGGCGACCTACCGCAGCCCACTGCTGTCCGCCGACCTGCGCCACGCCGACGGCTACGCGGTCAAGCTGCGCGGCGTGACGACGAACACCCCGGGGAAACCCGTAAATAGAAAACGTTGAGGACGGACATGGCCAAGGAATACAAGGATTTGGTCGTCGGGCTGGATATTGGGACTGCCAAGATCATGGCCGTCGTGGCCGAGGTTTTGCCGGGGGGGGATTTGCGCATTGCCGGCCTGGGGGTGGCGCCGTCGCATGGCTTGAAGCGCGGCGTCGTCGTCAATATCGACGCCACCGTCCAGTCCATCCAGCAGGCCTTGAAAGAGGCCGAAATGATGGCCGACTGCAAAATATCTAGGGTTTACACGGGGATTACGGGCAGCCATATCCGCGGCCAGAACTCCACCGGCATGGTCATCGTGCGCGACAAGGAGGTCACGCCGGTCGATGTGACCCGCGTCGTCGAAACCGCCAAGGCCATCAATATTCCCAACGACCAGCGCCTGCTGCTGGTCGAGCCGCAGGAATTTGTCATCGACGGCCATGAGGTGAAGGAGCCCGTCGGCATGAGCGGTGGCCGGCTGGAGGTCAAGGTCCATATCGTGACCGGCGCGCAGAGTGCGGCCGAAAACATCGTCAAATGTGTGCGGCGCTGCGGTTTGGAAGTGGATCAGCTGGTTTTGAACCCGAGCGCCTCCAGCCATGCCGCCCTGACCGCCGACGAACGCGACCTGGGGGTTGCGCTGGTCGATATTGGCGCCGGCACGACCGATGTGGCGATATTCACCGGCGGCTCGATCCGCCATACCGCCGTCATCCCCATCGCGGGCGACTTGATCACCAGCGATATCGCGATGGCGCTGCGCACGCCGACCAAGGACGCCGAGGAAATCAAGGTCGAATATGGCGTCGCCAAGCAGCTGCTGGCCGACCCCTCCGACCAGGTGGAAGTGCCGGGCCTGGGCGACCGCAGCCCCAGGATGCTGTCCAAGCAGGCGCTGGCCGGCGTCATCGAGCCGCGCGTCGAGGAAATCTTTTCCCTGGTGCATCAGGTCATTCGTGAGAGCGGGTATGAGGAATTGCTGTCCTCCGGCATCGTGTTGACCGGTGGATCGGCCGTCATGCCGGGCATGGTGGAACTCGCCGAGGATATTTTCCTGAAACCCGTGCGCCGCGGCCTGCCCACCTATTCGGGGGCCCTTTACGACATGGTTGCCAACCCCCGATCGGCCACCGTCATGGGCCTGCTGGAGGAGGCCCGGCTGTCACGCAGCCGGGGTTTCAAGGCAGCGCAGCAGGCTGGCTCGGTGCAAACCCTGCTCGGCCGGGTCAAGGATTGGTTCATGGGGAATTTTTGACCCCCACGAATTACGAAAAATTTGTTTCAGCAACTAGTCAATCTATCTGTGCCACGGCACAATTGCAGTAGGAGGTTTGATATGCCCATCGAGATGATCGAAGAGTTTGACCAAGGCACCCAAATCAAGGTGATCGGGGTCGGTGGCGGCGGCGGCAACGCCGTGGACCACATGATCGCCCAGGGCGTTCAAGGCGTGGAATTCATCTGCGCGAATACCGACGCGCAGGCGCTGAATCGGTCCAAGGCCGACCAGTTGCTGCAACTCGGCACCTCCGGCCTCGGCGCTGGAGCCAAACCCGAAATGGGCAAGGCGGCGGCTGAAGAGGCCGAAAACCGCATTCGCGAATCCATCGCCGGCGCCAATATGCTGTTCATCACCGCCGGTATGGGCGGTGGTACCGGCACGGGTGCTGCGCCGGTGATTGCCCGGGTTGCCAAGGAAATGGGCATCCTGACGGTCGGCGTCGTCACCAAACCCTTCGATTTCGAAGGCGGCCGGCGCGCCAAGGCGGCTGATGCCGGCCTGGCTGAACTCGAGGCCAATGTCGACTCGCTGATCGTCGTGCTGAATGACAAGCTGCTCGATGTGCTGGGCGACGATGTCACGCAGGATCAAGCCTTCGCGCATGCCAATGACGTGCTGAAGAACGCCGTTGGCGGCATTTCCGACATCATCCACATCCCCGGCCTGGTCAACGTCGACTTCGAAGACGTCAAGACGGTGATGAGCGAGCCCGGCAAGGCCATGATGGGCACGGCGCAAGCCACCGGCCCGGACCGCGCCGCCAAGGCCGCCGAAGCGGCCGTGGCCTGCCCGCTGCTGGAAGGCATCGACCTCTCCGGTGCGCGTGGCGTGCTGGTACTGATCGCCGCGGGCCGCAGCAACTTCAAGCTCAGCGAGTCGCGCAACGCGATGAACGCGATCAAGCGCTACGCCTCGGATGAAGCGCACGTCATCTTCGGCACCGCCTACGACGAGAGCCTGGGCGACGCGCTGCGCGTGACCGTCATCGCCACCGGCCTGACGGCCGGTCGCGCCCGCCAGCAGGCGCCGCTGCAGGTCGTGCAGACCCAGCAGGTGGTGCGCAACGGTACCGACGGCATGCCTGTGCTGACGCAGGCCGTGGCCATGGCCACGCCGGCCACGGGCCAGCAGGCCAATGTCGGCCTCGGCCTGGGTGACTTTGCGAACGCCAATGTGCCCAGCGTCTGGCGCCATGGCCGCTCGGGCAGTGCTGCGGCCAAGGTCGAGGCCCTGTCGTCCAACGGCATGGACGAGATCGAGATTCCGGCCTTCCTGCGCAAGCAGGCAGACTGATCAGTCGCTGATCCTAAGAAGGGCGAGCCGTGAGGCTCGCCCTTTTGCTTTGTCAGGACGCGCGTACTACCGCCGCGGCCGGCTTTGCGGCGCCAGAAAGCAGGGCCAGCAAACCGCCTCCCGCCAGCACCAGGGCCAAGGCATCCATGCGCGCACCGGGCAACGTCGCGGCAGCCGTTGTCAGCAGTGCCGCTGCCGCCATCTGCAGAAAGCCCAGCAGCGCGGAGGCCTGGCCGGCCTGCGATGCAAATGGCGTCAACGCCAGTGCGGTGCCAGTGGGTGAGACCAGCCCCATGCCGAACAGGAAGATGCCCACCGCGACGGCAAAGCCCGCGAGACCGGCTCCACTCGCGACAAGCATCGTCAGGCCGCCGAGTGTTGCCAGCGCTGCGCCAATGCGCAGCACGGTGGGGCCACCCCAGCGCGCGGCCCAGCGCGGCGCGGTCTGCCCTGCTGCGAAGACGACGAACACGGACGTGGCAAAGAACAGCCCGACCTGCAGCGCGCTGAAGCCGAAGTCGCGCGCCAGCACCAGCGGCGCGGTGCCGAAGAACGCAAACAGCGCGCCGAGGATGGCGGCGGTGGCGAGTGCCGGGCGCATGAAGCGCGCATCACCCAGCAGCACGACGTAGCCGCGTGCCAGCGCGCTGGCCGGCTGGTGTCGCCGTCTCTCGGCCGGCAGCGTCTCGCCGACGATGCCGACATAGGCCGCCGCCAGCGTCATCCCCGCCAGCACCAGCACGACAAACAGCGCCCGCCAGCCCCAGGCGGCCTGTACAAGACCACCCAGCAGCGGCGAGAAGCCCGGCGCGGCGGCCATGACGACCATGATGCGGCCGAGCAGCGCAGCGAGTTGCGGGCCTTCGAAACGGTCGCGCGCGGCGGCGCGTGCCAGCACCGACGCGGCGGCGACGCCGACGGCCTGAAGCGCGCGGCCGAGCAGCAGCAACGGCAGATCGCTCGCCAAAGCACAAACCACGCTGCCCACGATGAAGACGGCCAAGCCGCCCAGCACCACGGGCCGGCGGCCGATGCGGTCCGACAGCGGGCCGACGATGAGTTGGGCCAGCGCGAACACGGCGAGGAAGAGGCTGAGCACCGCCGTCATGGCCGCCTCGCTCGACCCCAGGGCCTGCGCCATCACGGGCAGAGACGGCAGCAGGATGTTGGTGGACAGCGTCGCCAGCGCTGACAGCGCGGCCAGCGTCAGCAGCCAGGGGCGGGGCACGGCGCTCATTGCCTGGCTCCTTCGGCAATGAAGGCAATGCTGCGCGCAATGACGTCGGCATCCGCCAGCAGACGGCGATGGCCAAGCCCGCTCACGCGCTGCAGATGCGAGCCAGCCCAAGCCGCATGCAGCGCCTCGGATGCAGCGAAAGGCACGGTGCGATCCTCCGGGTCGTGGACGATCAGCCCGGGATGGCGCAGGCCATGCTGCAGCCGCTCCAGATCCACATAGGTGATGCGCGTGCCGATGAAGCGTTCCACCCAGCCCGCGAATGCGGCCGCATCCGCCGGGCCCAGGCCTTGAGCGGCGGCCAGGCCCTTGACCATGGGCGACAGCGAGGAGGGGCCGGCCAGATGCACGCTGCGCCCGACTCGCCAGCCGTGGGCAAACGCGAGCAGCGCGGCGGCCGAGCCCATCGAATGGCCGATGACGCCGTGCACCTCCTTGCCGATGTCGGCCACCACGGCGCGCAGTGCGCGGCCGGCATGCACGACGCTGGCCGCATGACCGGTCGAGTCGCCATGGGCGGGTAGATCGAAAAGGGTGACCGAGAAGCCGGCCTCGACCAGGGGCCGGGCGAAGCCGAGCAGATGGGCGCCGCGGCTGTTCCAGCCGTGGACGAGGACAACGCGTGGGCCGACGCCCAGCGTCCAGCGCGCGAGCTTCAGGCCTTCGTGGCGCAGCGGCGGTTCGGCGTGGCCAGCCAGCGCAGCGCGCTCCTCGGCCGTCAGCGGCACGCGCTCGGGCGCCGAGAAGGCATGGCGGGCCGCTGCGAGGTGGCCGTCGTCATGGGCCGTGAAAGGCGCTGCAAGGGCAGGGGAGGCGAGCATGGCGTTCTCCTGAGTTCGGGGCTCAGCCCGCGTAAGCTGGCGCGGCCGTGGACAGGCTCTGCTTGACCTGGCGGCTGATGTCGTCAGCCAGCACCTCGAAGGCGCCGGCCTCCAGCCCGGCCAGGGCCAGGCGAGCGACATCGGCCGGCGCAGACTTGGGGGCGTCCATGCCGCGCGTCATGTCGGTGTCCATATAGCCCACATGCAGGCTGGTCAGCTGCGTGCCCTGGGCCTTCAGCTCGCTACGCAGCCCATTGCTCAGCGCCCAGGCGGCGGCCTTGCTGGCGCTGTAGGGCGTCAGGCCCGGTACCGTCACCCAGCTCAGCACGGACAGTACATTCAGCACCGCGCCGCCGCCGTTGGCCTGCAGCACCGGCGCGAAGGCCTGGGTCAGCGCCCAGACGCCGAAGAAGTTGGTGTCCAGATGGCGGCGCGCCGTTGCGATGGCGTCCGCGCCGAGCACGCCGGCCTGCTGCGAGATGCCCGCGTTGTTGATCAGCAGCGTCACATCCGTACATTGCGCAGCCGCGGCGGCCACCTGGGTAGGGTCGGTCACGTCCAGCGCGACGGGCACGACGCCGGGCAGGTCGATGGAGGCCGGGTCACGCGCGGCGGCATAGACCTTGGCGGCGCCCGCGGCCAGCGCGGCCTGGGCAAAGGCGCGGCCCAGGCCGCGGTTGGCGCCGGTGATGAAGACGATGGCGTTCTTGAGCCTCATGGTGGCAATTCCTTCTCGATCTGCTTATTCATGTCGAACGACATGATTGATATAAATGTCGGTCAACATATAAAATGCGTCAAGCCCGCCCACACAAAGACCCCAGGAGACCGCGATGAAGGTCAGCCGCGCCCAGGCCGAAGAGAACCGCGAACGCATCCTCGACAACGCCGCCCAGCTGTTTCGCGAGCGCGGCTTCGATGGCATCGGCCTGAACGACCTGATGCAGGCCGCCGGCCTGACGCGTGGCGGCTTCTATGGCCACTTCGAGTCCAAGGACGACTTGGCTGCCCAGGCGACGCGGCGCGCGCTGCAGGCCAACCGCGAGCAGTGGAAGACGCAGTCCGACCGCAGCCTGCAGGCCTGGGTCAAGGCCTATCTGTCCGACGCTCACCGTGACCATATCGGTGCCGGCTGCGGCCTGGTCGCGCTGGCGGGTGATGCTGCGCGTGGCGGGCCGGCCGTGCGGGAGGTGTTTGCGGAGGGCGTCGCCAACCTCGTGGCAACGCTGCAGGAACAGATGCCGGCCGACTCGGCGCCCGAGCAACGCGAGCAGGCGCTGGCCATGCTGTCCACGCTGGTGGGGGCGCTGTTGCTGTCACGCGCTGTCGGCGGCGACACCGCGCTGTCCAGCGAACTCCGCGAGGCCGCCCGCAAGAGTCTGCCTGCCGGCGGCTGAACGGTCGCCACCCGCCGCCCAGCGGTGCTGCGGCGGTTGGGGCGCGGCCAGCCCCTGTGGCATGCTCGCGCCCCATGTCAACGCCTAGAAGAAATCATAGGGATGCTTGAGTTGGGCCTGCTATGGCGCCGCGGCCTGCTGCTGCTGGCCTTGCTGGCCTGTCTGCCGTTACAGGCACAGCGATTGCCCCAACCCAGCGCACGGGCCGGGAGCGATGACGCGGCCCCCGCTGAGCTTGCCACCACCGCCTGGACGCGCGACCAGCTCGACGTCTGGTGGACCGCACTGCGCCACCACACGGTGGCCGGCGGCGACCATCTCGAGCTGCCGCCTGAACTGCTGCCTCCCGAGGACGAAGCGGCCTGGAAGCCCGTGGCGATGCCTGACGTGCGCTCACGCCCCGGCGCGGCCATGGTCAGCGATGCGCGGGGCTACGAGATGCGCTGGTACCGACTTCACGTACCGGGCGGGCGGGACGAAGCCATGGCCTTGTATCTGCCGCGTCTGGTCACGTTGTCGGCCGCGGTGCTGGCCCGCACCGACAAAGGCTGGCAGGCCCTGCTGGACAACCAGCATGCCGAGCGCGAGCAATGGGTGCAGCCCCTGTGGCTGCCCTTGCCCGGCATCGGTGCCCAGGGGCTGGACGTGGTCGTCGCTCTGCCGGTGCCGGCGGGCAGCTATCACGCGGTGTCACGCATCTGGATCGCCCCGCGCGATCAGCTGGAAAGACGCTGGCTGTGGCGGGTGCGCGCCCAGAACGGCCTGCCCCAGGCCGTCAGCCTGACGCTGGCGGTGCTAGGGCTGTTCGCGCTGACGCTGTGGTTGCGCCGCCCCGAGGCCATCTATGGGCTGTTTGCCCTCGGTGCCGCCGCATGGATGGTGCGCAACCTGCACTATTACGTCAGCCTGCCGGCTTCGCCGGCGGGGCAGGACTGGTTCTGGTGGGCCACACACGCATCCATGGGCTGGGTCATGCTGACGGCGCTGTTGTTCGCGCTGCGCTTTGCGAGCCGGCGCATCCTGTGGCTGGAGTGGGCGTTGACCGCCAGCGTGACGTTGGTGAGCCTGCTCAGCATGCCGCTGTGGCTGCGCCAGCTCGACATGGTCGTCATGCAGTACGCCGTCACGGCCGGCGTCGCCACCATCGGCACGGCCTGGGTGGCTTTCCTGGCCTGGCGGGAGCGCCGCACCGAGCTGCGCATCATGGCCGTGGCGCTGGTCATCGGCGTCGTCATCGGCGGCCACGACCTCGCCGTGCTGGCCGGCTGGGCCTGGCCCGAACACTTCTTCCTGATGCCGTTCGCGACGCTGGCCGTCATGCTCAGCTTCCTGCATGCGGTG
Organism: Roseateles sp. P5_E4; assembly: GCF_054049255.1. Taxonomy (NCBI): domain Bacteria; kingdom Pseudomonadati; phylum Pseudomonadota; class Betaproteobacteria; order Burkholderiales; family Sphaerotilaceae; genus Roseateles; species Roseateles sp. P5_E4. The sequence continues at coordinate 716,095 of NZ_JBFUMS010000002.1, forward strand.
CAGCGCCGCTATGTCGGTGCCGTCGAGCAGGTCCAGGCCGAGAACAGCCAGCTGCAGGAGGACCTGGACGAGCAGGTCTCGGTGCTGCATGCGCAGAACGCGCAGCTGCGCGAGGCCGAGCGCCAGCAGGCCCTGCTGCTGGAGCGTCAGCGCATCATGGCCGACATGCACGACGGCCTCGGCTCCTCGCTGCTGTCGGCGCTGGTGGCGATGGAGCAAGGCAGCATGTCGCACGAGCAGTGCGTGGAGGTGCTGCGCGAATGCGTGGACGACCTGCGCCTGGTCATCGACTCGTTGGAGCCGGTCGGCCACGACCTCGTCTCGCTGCTGGCGACGATGCGCTACCGCCTGGGAAAACGGCTGCAGATCGGCGGCCTCAAGCTTGACTGGGACGTGCAGGACCTGCCGCCCCTGGCCTGGCTGGAGCCGCCCGACGCGCTGCATGTGCTGCGCCTGATGCAGGAGGCACTGAACAACGTGCTCAAGCATGCCCAGGCCAGCCGCGTGCGCATGGTGACGCGCCACCACGGCAGCTATGTTGAGATCCGCGTCGAGGACGATGGCGCCGGCTTCGACCTGCAGAGCATTCAGCACGGCCGCGGCCTGAAGAGCCAGATCAAGCGCGCCCAGCGCCTGGGCGGCAAGCTGCGCATCGACTCCCAGCCCGGCATGGGCACGCGCCTGTCGCTCAGATTGCCCGTGGAGCGCAAAGGCGAGGTCTGATCTTGGACAATTGACCCCATGGTCAAGCAACGCACCCTGAAGTCGATCACACGCGCCGTCGGCGTCGGCATCCACAGCGGCCAGAAGGTCGAGCTGACATTGCGCCCAGCGCCGGCTGACACCGGTATCGTCTTCCGCCGCGTCGACCTCTGCCCACCGGTCGACATCCCGGTCGGTGTGACGTCGGTCAGCGACACGCGCATGGCCACCACCATCAGCCCTGGCGGCGACCCGGGCGCGCCCAAGGTGCAGACCATCGAGCATCTGCTGTCCGCCTGCGCGGGCCTGGGCCTGGACAACCTCATCATCGACATCAACGCCGACGAGGTGCCGGTGTTGGATGGCTCCGCGGCGAGCTTCGTCTTCCTGCTGCAGTCGGCCGGCATCGTCATGCAGGACGCGCCCAAGCGCTTCCTGCGCGTGAAGAAGCCCATCGAAGTGCGCCACGGCGAGGGCAAGAAGCTGATGTGGGCCCGGCTGGAGCCGCATCACGGCTACACACTGAGCTTCGAGATCGAGTTCGACAACCCGGCCGTGGCCGCCACCGGCAGCAGCTTTGTCTTCGACATGGGTTCGGGTACCTACAAGAAGGAGATCGCCCGCGCACGCACCTTCGGCATGACGGCCGACATCGACCTGATGCGCTCGCGCGGCCTGACGCTGGGCGGCTCCATGGACAACGCCATCGTCGTCGACGACTACAAGGTGCTGAACGCCGATGGCCTTCGCTATGACGACGAGTTCGTCAAGCACAAGATCCTGGATGCCATCGGTGACATGCAGGTCGCCGGCATGCCGCTGCTGGCGGCATACACCTCCTTCAAGGGTGGTCATGCGTTGAACAACAAGCTGCTGCGCGCGCTGCTGGCCGACGAGGCCGCCTACGAGATCGTCCACTTCGACGATGAGCGCCAGGCGCCCAAGGGCTTCGCCGAGTTGGCACCGGCGTGGTGAGCACGACGCAGGTCAACAAGCTGGGCGAGAGGCTGCGCGCAGGGCCGATTTCCGAGGCTGACCTGCATTTGCTGGATGAGTACCGGCGGCAGTTCGCAAATGCGAGCGCAGAAGTCGAGCGGGTGCTGAGAGAGGAGTTTCTGCAGCAGCCCGCCTCGCGTGAAGCGAAATCGACTCCTGCCATTTGCGCCAAGCTGCAGCGGGAGCGCGGCTCGCGCCTAGCAACCATGCAGGATATTGCCGGCTGCCGCATCGTTGTGGCAGACCGGCAAGCACAACGCTCGCTAGCGAGCGCCTTGGCGCTGAGGTTTGCTGACCATAAGCTGATCGACCGTATTGCCCGGCCCAGCCACGGCTACCGTGCTTTGCATCTGGTCGTCGGGGTGGAAGGTCGTCGCGTCGAGATCCAGATCCGGACCGAGCTGCAGCATTTGTGGGCACAAGTCTGTGAACGCATCGCCGACAAAGTAGGCCTTGAATTCAAGTACGGCGTTGGCCACGCCGTACTGCAGCAATGGCTTGCGTCACTTTCAACGGCTGTCGATCAGGTCGAGCTAGGACTCGATGGCGAGACAATGCCAGTTCCTCTACCCGTTGTGTCCATGATGCCTCCTGGCCCGGACATGACGCCTGACCGCGAGAACCTGACCGAGTTGTTGAAGGCGCTCGTGGAGGTAATTCCCGCCCTTGGAGAGTCGCGATGATCTATCTGATGGATTTCGATCCCAAGCACCGCCGCCTTCATCGCATGACGGTCTTTGATGATCGGCAGCGCCTGCTTGCGCAGGAAGAGCGTCTGAAATTGGAATTGCTGCATCTGCAATCGGGTGAGCAACGGGAGGTCGTCTTGCTAGCGGCCGCCGACGAAACCACCTTGCGCCATACCCATGCGCGGTACTTCAAGACTGCAGCTGGAGCTGCTTTCTGATGCTGATTGCCCGCCTCGTCGTCGGCCTGCTGCTGTTCTCGGCTGTCTTGTGCTTCGCCTTTTCCATCGCCACCGGCCAGGCGCGCTGGCGGCGGCTTGGGCTGATGATCATGAAATGGACGCTGGTGGCCGGTTTGGCCTTCTTCGGCGTGCTCATCCTGGAGCGATTGGCGCTGTTGCTGTGACGCTCGTCACGCCGCATCGCGCGCCCCCTTGGCTTGCGGGGATGCGAGGCCGGCGGCATGTGCTCAGAATGCAATCACGGTCGCTGTTCGCGTTGCAGCGGCCCAGTCCGGGACTCCACAAACCGGGCGCCACGCGCGGAGAAGGCCGGGGGGCCGGGGAAGCGCAGTGGATTGAAGAGAGAGAGATCGTTGTTGAAACTGATTGGGCCGCTCCCGCAGGAGCGGCCCTTTTTTTGTTCCCACACCCCAGCGCAAGCTGTCGACAAGCTGTCTGTCTTTGCTTGAATTCAGCTGCCGAGATAGCGGCTGCGCAGATGGGCCTCGAAATGCGCCGGGTTCAAGGCCTCGCCGCTGGCGCGCCGCACCAGTTCGGGCGTCTCATAGCGGCTGGCCGTCTGCCAGACATGGGTGGACAACCAGTCGAACACCGTGCCCAGTTCACCGCGGGCGATCTGCGCATCCAGGTCGGGGCGTTGGGACCGCATCGCCGCAAACCACTGCGCCGCGTACATGGCGCCCAGCGTGTAGCAGGGGAAGTAGCCAAACAGGCCGGCGGGCCAGTGCACGTCCTGCATCGGCCCGTCCTTGAAGTTGCCGCGCGTGTCCAGGCCGAGCAACTCGGCCATCTTGGCGTCCCACAGTGCCGGGATGTCGTCGACCTCGGCCTGGCCCTCGATGAGGGCGCGCTCGATGTCGAAGCGCAGCAGAATGTGCGCAGGGTAGGTCACCTCGTCGGCATCGACACGGATGAACCCGGGCTTCACGCGCGTCAGCAGCTTGTTCAGATTGCTGGGCTCGAAGGCGGGTTGGTCGCCGAAATGCTTCACCAGCAGCGGTGACAGCAGGCCGGCGAACGCGGGGTGGCTGCCGAGCTGCATCTCGAAGGACAGGCTCTGGCTCTCGTGGATGCCCATGGAGCGGGCGCGAGCAACGGGCTGGCCGAGCAGCGCGCGCGGCAGGTTCTGCTCGTAGCGGCCATGGCCCGTCTCGTGGATGGTGCCCATCAGGCTGGGCAGGAAGTCGTCCTCGCGGTAACGCGTCGTCATGCGCACGTCCTCGGGCACGCCGCCGCAGAAGGGGTGGGTACTTTCGTCCAGGCGGCCGGCCGCGAAGTCGAAGCCCATCAGCTTCATCGCGTCCAGGCCGAGGGCCTTCTGAGCCGCCGTGGGGAAGGGGCCGACGGGCTGGATAACGGTCTCACCGGCCTGCTTGGCCGTCACGTCGCGGATCAAGCCCGGTAGCCAGCCGCGCAGCGGCGCAAAGGCGGCCTCGACGTCGGCACTGCGCATGCCCGGCTCGTAGTTGTCGAGCAGCGCGTCGTACTTGGACAGGCCAGCGCTCTGCGACAGCAGTTCGGCTTCCTGACGCGCAATCTTCAGCACCTCGCGCAGGTTCGGCGCGAAGCCGTCCCAGTCGTTGGCCGGGCGCTGGCCGCGCCAGGCGTGTTCGCAGCGGTTGTTGGCCAGGCTCTTGGCTTCCACCAGCGCCTGCGGCAGCGCGTTCGCGGCGCGCCAGACGCGGCGGATCTCGCGCAGATTGGCGCGCTGGCCCTCGTCCAGCGGCTCGGCGTCGGCAGCCTCCAGCAGGCCGGGCAGGGCCGGGTCGGTGGCCAGTTGGTGCAGCAAGCCGTCCATCTCGGCCAGGGCCAGGCTGCGCGCCTCGTTGCCCTTGGCCGGCATGTTGGCGGCCTGGTCCCATTGCGCGATGGCCTGCAGATGGCCGAGGTGGTGCAGGCGCTGCTGGCGCGTGGCCAAATCTTGGTAGGCAGAGGTCATGTCAATCCACGTAGTGGGGTATTGGAACTTGCGGGCCGAGCGCTGGGCCGCTCCCGAGCCGGCCCGCGCTGGCGATGTGCTGGCGGCTCGATGCCGCCAGCATCGCCGTCCCCGCGGGGGCTGAGGCCGGACACGGCAAGTCCTGTGGACTTGTGGTGCCTACCGAAGGGCAGCCGCTCCGTCGGCTGCGCGGTCTGCAAGACCGACCGGTCTCGTCCGCGTTCAGCCGGGCGAGATTGGGCGAGGGGCAGCGTCATGACAACCAGGTCTCCGGAATCAGCCAAATCAAAGCCACGGTGTAGAGCAAAAAACGCAGGAACTTGCCCAGCGCCATCCAGCCCACGCAGGGCCAGAACGGCAGCTTGAGCCAGCCGGCCACGGCGCAGAGCGGGTCGCCGACGATGGGCAGCCAGCTCATCAGGCAGGCCTTGGGGCCGAAGCGCTGCAGCCAGCGCATCGCACGTGAGTGCGAGGGCTCGTGATGCTTCACCGCCTCGACCGCCTTCTCGGCGCCGTAGCCTATCCACCAACTCGTCATGCCGCCCAGCGTGTTGCCGACCGTGGCCACTGCAATGACGGCCCAGAACATGCTCGGGTCCGCCTTGACGACGAGGTAGACGGCCGGCTCCGAGCCTAGCGGCAGCAGGGTGGCCGAGACGAAAGTGATGACGAAGACGGCCACCAGCCCGACCTGGGGCAGAGCCAGGGCGGCGAGCAGCTCGCTGATGAATTGACCGAGCCAGGCTTCCATGGCGGTCATTGTCGGTGCGGCCGGATGGCTACAATCTCGCCTCTTTTTTAAGCAGACCCTCTCGTGCAAATCGGCCCCCACCTTCTCCCCAACCGGCTCTTCGTGGCGCCGATGGCAGGGGTGACGGACCGGCCCTTCCGCCAGCTCTGCCGCCGCCTGGGCGCAGGCTATGCGGTCAGCGAGATGGTCACGTCGCGCAAGGAGCTGTGGGGCAGCCTCAAGACCTCACGCCGGGCCGACCACAGCGGCGAGCCGGGGCCCATTGCCGTGCAGATCGCCGGCACCGACGCGGCCATGATGGCCGAGGCGGCGGCCTACAACATCGACCGTGGCGCCCAGATCATCGACATCAACATGGGCTGCCCGGCCAAGAAGGTCTGCAACAAATGGGCGGGCTCGGCGCTGATGCGCAACGAGGCGCTGGCGCTGGAGATCGTCGAAGCCGTCGTCGCGGTGTGTGCCAAAAGTGGAGTCACTGGCGGCGTGCCCGTCACGCTGAAGATGCGCACCGGCTGGAGCGCCGACGAACGCAACGCGCTGCGGCTGGCCCGGTTGTTCGAGTCGGCCGGCATCGCGATGCTGACCATCCACGGCCGCACGCGCGAGCAGGGCTACAAGGGCCTGGCCGAGTACGACACCATCGCCGCCGTGAAGACAGCGCTGACAATTCCCGTCGTCGCCAACGGCGACATCGACTCGCCCGAGAAGGCGCGCGACGTGCTCGCCTACACGGGCGCCAACGCCTTGATGATCGGCCGTGCCGCCCAGGGGCGGCCCTGGATCTTTCGCGAGGTGGCCCACTTTCTGGCGACAGGCGAACACCTAGCCGCGCCCACCGTGCTTGAAGCACGCGACTGGCTGACCGAGCATCTGCACGACCACTACGGCCTGTACGGTGCGCTCAGCGGCATGCGCAGCGCCCGCAAGCACATCGGCTGGGCTGTGCGCGGCCTGCCCGGCGGCGAAGCCTTCCGCCAGCACATGAATACGCTCGAGAGCTGCGACCTGCAGTTGCAGGCTCTGCGTGACTGGTTCGATGAACTCGGCCAGACCCACGACCGGCTGCCGCCCACCGTCGCGGCCGCCAACGACGAAGACGCACAGGCCGACGAAGCCTGTGCCGCCTGAAACCCATTCGCGCCCTGTCATGAGTGCCCAGAAGAACACCACGCCCAACCCCATCGACGCCTGTGTGCGCGACAACCTCGAAGCCTTTTTCCGTGATCTCGACGGCCAGGAGCCGCATTCGATGCACGAGATGCTGGTCAAGCTGGTCGAGAAACCACTGTTCGAGATCGTCATGCGTGAAGCCGGCGGCAACCAGAGCAAGGCCGCGCAATGGCTGGGCATCAACCGCAACACGCTGCGCCGCAAGCTGACCGATCACAATCTATAAGACTTTGCGGGTTGGACCTTTGAGCAAAGCGAAAAGCTCCGACCTCAACTGAACATGCTTTGCGGGTTGGACCTTCGAGCGCAGCGACAAGCTCCGACCCCAACTGATCAAGAATATGACCCAACTCACTGCATTGCTCTCGGTCTCCGACAAGACCGGCATCCTCGAATTCGCTTCAGCGCTGCACGCCCTGGGCGCCAAGCTGCTGTCCACCGGCGGCACCGCCAAGCTGCTGGCCGAAGCCGGCCTACCCGTCACCGAGGTGGCCGAGCACACCGGCTTCCCGGAAATGATGGACGGCCGCGTGAAGACGCTGCATCCCAAGATCCACGGCGGCCTGCTGGCCCGTGGTGACACGCCCGAGCATGTCGCGGCGATGGAGAAGCACGGCATCACGCGCATCGACATCCTGGCTGTCAATCTCTACCCCTTCGAGGCGACCGTGGCCAAGCCCGGCTGCACGCTGGAAGACGCCATCGAGAACATCGACATCGGCGGCCCGGCCATGGTGCGCAGCGCGGCCAAGAACTGGAAGGACGTGACGGTGCTGACCGACGCGGCCCAGTACGCCGCCGTGCTGGACGAACTGAAGGCGAATGGCAAGACCAGCGACAAGACGCGCTTCGCCGCCTCGGTCGCCGCCTTCAACCGCATCGCCCAGTACGACGCGGCCATCAGCAACTACTTGTCCGCGTTGCAGGAAGACGGCAGCAAGACCGAGTACCCGGCGCAGATGAACGCCACCTTCGTCAAGGTGCAGGACCTGCGCTACGGCGAGAACTCGCACCAGAGTGCGGCCCTCTATCGCGACCTGTTCCCGGCACCTGGGTCGCTGGTCACCGGCAAGCAGCTGCAGGGCAAGGAACTCTCGTACAACAACATCGCCGATGCCGATGCGGCCTGGGAATGCGTGAAGAGCTTTGACACGCCGGCCTGCGTCATCGTCAAGCACGCCAACCCCTGCGGCGTGGCCGTGGCCGGCACCGCGGCCGAGGCCTACAGCAAGGCCTTCAAGACCGACCCCACCAGCGCCTTTGGCGGCATCATCGCCTTCAACCGCGAAGTGGACGGCGCGGCGGCCCAGCTCGTCGCCAAGCAGTTCGTCGAAGTGCTGATGGCTCCCAGCTTCAGCGCCGAGGCGCTGGAGATCTTCAAGGCCAAGGCCAATGTGCGCCTCATGCAGATCGCGCTGCCGCCGGGCGGCCCACGCCCCTGGGACCAGGGCCGCAATGCCGGCGACAGCAAGCGCGTCGGCTCGGGCCTGCTGCTGCAAACGTCCGACAACCACTTCCTGAAGAAGGAAGACCTCAAGGTCGTCACGACGCTGCAGCCCACGGCCCAGCAGTTCGACGACCTGATGTTCGCCTGGACCGTCGCCCAGTACGTGAAGAGCAATGCCATCGTCTTCTGCGGCGGCGGCATGACGCTGGGTGTCGGCGCCGGCCAGATGAGCCGCCTCGACTCGGCCCGCATCGCCTCCATCAAGGCCCAGCATGCGTCCTTGAGCCTGCAGGGCTCGGCCGTGGCCAGCGATGCTTTCTTCCCCTTCCGCGACGGCCTGGACGTGCTGGCCGACGCGGGCGCGAGCTGCGTCATCCAGCCGGGTGGCTCCATGCGCGACGACGAAGTCATCGCTGCCGCCAACGAGCGCGGCATCGCGATGGTGGTCACAGGCGTACGCCATTTCCGCCATTAAAGAGCCCCTCGTCCAAGGAGTACCTTGGCCGGTCCCCCGAGGGGACGGCGATGCTTGCCGGATTGACCGGCAAGCACATCGCCAAGGCGGGCCGGCTCGGGAGCGGCCCAGCGCTCGGCCCGCAAATCCCATGAAATGCCCGTGTCACCTCGGGGACTAGACGCGCGCCTCTAGTCCAGGGCCTCCCCCGATGGTGGGGGCCCGTCTTGCGGTTAGCCTCGACGCACTAGATCGAGAACCGGAGACATGCCCATGGACACCGCCCTGCAGGAGCGCCTGCATCTGGCGCTGACGGCGCAACGCCGCGCCTACGAGGCCGACCGCATGCCCTCGTACGAGGTGCGCCGTGACCGCCTGCAACGGCTGCTCAAGATGACGCGCCAGCACGGCGAGGCGATCGCTAGCGCCATGGCCCAGGACTTCGGCCATCGCGCCCGCCAGGAATCGCTGCTGGCCGACATCTTCACCGTCGAGTCCGGCGCCCGCCACGCTATCAAGCATCTGCGCCGCTGGATGAAGACCCGGCGCGTCGCCACGCCGCTGCACTTCCTGCCCGGCCGCAATGTGCTGATGCGCCAACCGCTGGGTGTCGTGGGCATCGTGTCGCCCTGGAACTACCCCTACTACCTGGCGATGGAGCCGGCCGTCGCGGCGCTGGCCGCCGGCAACCGCGTGCTGATCAAGCCGTCCGAGCTGACGCCGGCCACTTCCGAGTTGATGGCCCGCCTCGTCGCCGAATACTTCAAGCCCGAAGAGATGCAGGTCATCACCGGTGACGCCGAAGTGGGCAAGGCCTTCACGACGCAGCCCTTCGACCACCTGTTCTTCACCGGCTCCACCGCCGTGGGCCGCCACGTGGCCCAGGCCGCGGCCAGGAACCTGACGCCGGTGACGCTGGAGCTCGGTGGCAAGTCGCCGGCCGTCGTCGACCGCAGCTGCAACCTCGACCTGACCGCGTCGCGCCTGGCCTTCGGCAAGCTCTTCAACGCCGGCCAGACCTGCGTCGCGCCCGACTACCTGCTGGTGCCCAAGGAGATGGTCGAGCCGCTGAGCCAGAAGATCCTGGCCGAGATGCGCCGCATGTACCCGCGCATCGCCGGCAATGCCGACTACACCAGCATCGCCACGCCGCGCCACCACGCGCGGCTGCAAGGCCTGCTCACCGACGCCGCCGAGCGCGGCGCCCGCGTGCTGCGCAGCCATGACGAGCAGCCCGATCCGCAACAGGACCGCCGCCTGGTGCCGGCCCTGCTGCTGGACGTGTCGGCCGAGGCGACCGTCATGCAGGAAGAAATCTTCGGCCCGCTGCTGCCCATCGTCGGCTACGACAAGGTCGACGAAGCCCTGGCCCACATCAACCGCGGTGATCGCCCGCTGGCGCTCTACTGGTTCGGCACCGACAGCGCTGCGCGCGACCACGTCATGCGCGAAACCCATGCCGGCGGCGTGACCATCAACGACTGCCTGTGGCATCTGGGCCAGGAGGAGCAGCCCTTCGGCGGCGTGGGCGCCAGCGGCATGGGCTCCTACCACGGTGAGTGGGGCTTCCGTACCTTCAGCAAGGAGAAGCCGCTGTTCATCCAGTCGCGCTTTGCCGGCACCAAGCTGTTCCAGCCGCCTTACGGTGCCACCTTCGAGAAACTCCTTTCGCTGCTGCGACGCATCGCCTGACCATGAACGACCCTCAAGCTTTCGACGAGACCCACGACGTCATCGTCATCGGCGGTGGCTCATCCGGCTCGGCGCTCGCCGGCCGGCTGAGCGAAGACCCCGGCACCCAGGTGTTGGTGCTGGAAGCCGGTGCCGACGTCAGCAACTGGCTGGGGACGGTGCCCACGGGTGCCGTGCTGATGGTGCCCAGCAAGCTGCACAACTACGCCTTCGAGACGGTGCCGCAGCCGGGCCTGAATGGCCGCCGCGGCTATGTGCCGCGCGGCAAGATGCTGGGTGGCTCGTCGGGCATCAACGCGATGGTCTACATCCGCGGTCAGCGCGAGGACTACGACCACTGGGCCGCGCTCGGCAACCCCGGCTGGGGCTGGAGCGATGTACTGCCCCACTTCATCAGGAGCGAGGGCAACGACACCTTCGGCGCCCCGCTGCATGGCCGCGATGGGCCGTTGAAGGTCAGCCAGCTGCGCACTGACAACCCGCTGCAGGCGGCCTGGGTGGCCGCGGGGCGTGAGGCGGGCCACGTCATCAACGCCGACTTCAATGGCGAAACGCAGGAAGGCGTTGGCATCTACCAGGTCACGCAGGACCGCGGCGAGCGTTGCAGTGCGGCCCGCGCCTACCTGCGCCCGCACCTCGGCCGGCCCAACCTGCGCGTGACCGTGCAGGCGCAAGTTCAGCGCATCCTGTTCGACGGCCGCCGCGCGGTGGGCGTGGAGGTGAAGGTGGGCGGCGTGCTGCGTCGGCTGCAGGCCAGGCGTGAGGTCGTGCTGGCGGCGGGCGCCATCCAGTCGCCGCAACTGCTGATGCTGTCCGGCGTGGGCGATGCGGCGCAACTGCAGGCGCAGGGCATCGCCGTGCTGCACCACCTGCCCGGTGTGGGTGCCAACCTGCAGGACCACCCGGACTTTGTGTTCGGCCTGCGCAGCAGCAGCCTCGACACCTTCGGCCTGTCGCTGCGCGGCGGGTTCGCTTTCTGGCGCGCCGTCCAGCGCTACCGCGCCGAGCGCCGCGGCATGCTGACCAGCAATTTCGCCGAAGGCGGTGGCTTCCTGCGCACCAGTGCCGCGCAGGCGCGGCCGAACATCCAGCTGCACTTCGTCGTCGCCGCCGTGGAGGACCACGCCCGCAAGATGCGCCTGGGGCACGGCATGTCCTGCCACGTGTGCCTGCTGCGCCCGCAGAGCCGCGGCACCGTCAGGCTGGCCGGTCGCGACGCCGGCACCGCGCCGCTGATCGACCCAGGCTTCTTCCAGCATGCCGACGACATGGCGCAGATGGTGGCCGGCTTCAAGCTCACGCGCGAGCTTCTGCACCAGCCGGCGCTGCGCGCGCACTGGCGCACCGAGATGTGGAGCACCGAGACGCACTCCGATGCCGACATCGAAGCCTTGCTGCGCCAGCGCGCCGACACCATCTACCACCCGGTGGGCAGCTGCAAGATGGGCACGGACGCGATGGCCGTGGTGGACGCCGAGCTGCGTGTGCACGGCCTGCAAAGCCTGCGCGTGGTGGATGCGTCCATCATGCCCACGCTGATCAGCGGCAACACCAACGCGCCGGCCATGATGATCGGCGAGAAGGCAGCGCAGATGATGCAGGTTGCAGCCCGCCAGCCCGAGATCGTTGCGCAGGCGGCCTGAGCATGATCCTGGAGATCGCGCAGCTTCAGGTGCGGCCTGGTCAGGGCGCTGAGTTCGAGAGGGCCTTTGCCGTCGCGCAGGGAATCATCTCGTTCATGCCCGGCTACCTGGGCCATGAGCTGCAGCGCTGCCTGGAGCGCGCCGATCACTACATGCTGCTGGTGCGCTGGGAGAGCGTCGAGCACCACGAGGTAGGCTTTCGCAAGTCCGAGGGCTACCAGGAATGGCGCCGGTTGCTGCACCACTTCTATGACCCGTTCCCGACGGTGCTGCACTACGAGCAGATTTGAAGCCTCGGGATGCGAACATGCGGTCCACGCATGTACAGCCCGCCACAAATCCGCCACGCCACGCCTGAGGACGCTGCCGCGCTCGCGGCCTTCGGCGCCCAGGCCTTCGCCGACACCTACCGTGACCTCAGCGACGCGCAGGAGATCGCCGACTATGTCGCCGAGCACTTCCAGCCCGAGGTCATGGCTGGCGTCATCCTGGACACCGCCTGCACGGTGCTGCTGGCCTGGGTGGACGAGCAGCTCGCCGGCTACGCCATCGTCAAGGTCGAGCCCGCGCCCGATTGCGTGGCGGGCCCGGCCCCCATCCATCTCTGGCGCATCTATCTCGGCGAGGGCTTCATCGGCCGTGGCCTGGGCGCGGCGCTGATGCATGAGGTGCATGCCGTGGCGCGCCGGCGCGGGGCGCAGACCCTGTGGCTGGGCGTCTACGACCGCAATGTGCGGGCCGTGGCCTTCTACGAGCGCTTCGGTTTCGCCCAGGTTGGCGGCCAGGAATTCCTTTTCGGCGGCCAGATCTACATCGACCCGGTCTATGCGGTCGCTGTGTGGCCCGCCGAACTGAAGGAGGCCTGCTGATGATCGAAGGTTCCTGCCTGTGCGGCAGCGTCCGTTGGCGTTTCGATGGCCAACCTGACGGCGCAACCGCCTGCAACTGCACAGCGTGTCGTCGCTATGGCACGCTTTGGGCCTACGACTATGTGGACGAAGGCATCCACATCACCGGCTCTACGCAGGCCTATGTGCGCGGCAAGGCGTTGGAATTCCATTTCTGCCCGACCTGCGGCTGCGTGACGCATTGGCGCGGGCTGAGGCTGGAAGCCGACGGGCGCCGCCGCATTGCCGTCAACCTGCGCCTGGCCGAGCCCGATGTGGTGGCGAGCATCCCGATCGATCACTTCGACGGCCTTGATACCTTCGATGACCTGCCACGCGATGGCCGATGCGTTTCCGATTATTGGTTTTAGTCCTACAGGTAAAGCCTTGAAACCGCACGGCTCGTCGCCAGATCAGGGGCGCAAACTGCCGTCTTCCCACGCGCGTGGCGGGTGGGTGATGGTTTGAGGAGTGTTGCGATGAAATTCCCCCGATTCCTGCTGCTTTGCATGGCCCTGCTAGGCACGCTCTGGCTGGGCACCGCCCAGGCGCTGCCTAACGTCGACGAGGTGCAGGCCGCTGCTCAGCGTGGCGACTACGCCGGCGCGGAGAAGATGATGCGCGAGGTTGTTGCGGCCAAGCCCGACAGCCCGCGCGCCCATTACGTGCTGGCCGAGATCCTGGCCCACCAGCGCCAGTTCCCTGAAGCCGCCGAGCACACGCGCCGCGCTCGCGCGTTGGACCCTGCCATCAAGTTCGCCGACGCCGCCAAGTTCAATGCCTTCGAACAGTTGCTGCAGCGTGAGCAGGCCGGGGTGGCGAAGTCCGTCGCGCCGACTGCCGTCAATGCGGCACCGCCGATGCGCGCCGCGCCGGTCGAGCGCAGCGAGAGCGGCGGTGGTGTGTCCCTCTGGCTGCTGATCGGTGGTGCCGTCATCTTCATCTGGCTGGCCATGCGCTGGATGCGCAACCGCACCGCCGCGCAGAGCCAGCAGCCGGCCATGGCGGGTGGTTATGGCCCAGGCGGCTATGGCGCTGGCGCTGGTTATGGGCCTGGCGGCATGCAGGCGCCAGGCTCGGGCGGCCCCGGCATGCTCGGCGTTGGTCTTGGCGTAGCGGGTGGCGTTGCCGCCGGCATGCTGGCCGAGAAGCTGCTCCATGGTGGCCATGACGAACGCAGCGTTGCGCGCGACACCGATACCAGCGGCGGCCTGATCCCCGGCAGCTTTGATTCCGGTGGCTCCAGCAGCGCCGCCGACGAACTGAGCCGCCGCGACGTCGACTTCGGCAGCGGCGACGGTTGGGGTGGCGGCGATGCGGGCGGCGGCGATTTGGGTGGCGGTGGCGGCGGCAGCGACGACTGGTAAGTCCTCACGGGCTGGCGCGGGGGCGGGCCCCGATAATCCCGCCCCATGACGCCAGCCGCTTTCACCGGCCAGTTGCTCTCCTTCATTGCCCGCCTCATCACGGGGGCTCAGGGCCACTGGAAGGGCTGCCCGCCGACGGCGGAGCAGCGCATCTACATCGCCAACCACCAGAGTCACTTCGATCTCGTCCTGATCTGGGCTGCCTTCCCGCATGATCTGCGCGCCACCACGCGCGCCATCGCCGCCCGCGACTACTGGACGACCAGTGCCCTCAAGCGCTGGCTGACCACCTCGGTCTTCAACGCCATCTACGTCAGCCGCGCACGCAGCAAGCCCGACGAGGACCCGCTGGAGCCCCTCGTCGAGGCACTGGCCAACGGCGACTCGCTGGTCATCTTTCCCGAGGGCACGCGGTCCAACAAGGGCAACCCGCAGCCCTTCAAGTCCGGCATCTACCACCTCGCCGAGCAATTCCCGCATGTGCAACTGATCCCGACCTGGATCGACAACGTGCAGCGCGTCATGCCCAAGGGCGAGGTCGTGCCCGTGCCCATCCTATGCACGGTGACCTTCGGTGCCCCCATCCAGCTGCAGGCCGGTGAGAGCAAGGCCGACTTCCTGTGCCGTGCCCGCGAGGCCGTCATGGAGCAGCGGCCCGACCCCTACTGGGTCGGCCGCGAAGAGGAGGGCCACTGATGCGCTGGCTCAAGGCCTTGACGCCCAGCGAGCAGGTGGCGCTGCTCTTCGTCGTGCTGTTCGGCTTCCTGATGCTGCTGACGGTGGGGCTGTTCCTGAATTCGCTGCGCGAACGCGAGAACGAGGACGAACGCCTGAAGTCCCAGCTCGCCTGGGAGCGCGTGCGCCGCGACCTGCGCGCCGCCTGGATCGGCGGCTGCATGTTCTGGGTGGCGTGGATTTCCGGGCCGCTCGGCGCGACGCTGCTGTTCGCGCTGTTCTCCTTCCTGGCGCTGCGCGAGTTCATCACCCTCGTGCACACCGAGCGCAGCGATCACCGCACCCTCATCGTCGCCTTCTTCGTGCTGCTGCCCATCCAGTACATGATCTGCGGCACGCGCTTCTTCGACCTGTTCACCGTCTTCCTGCCCGTCTACGGCTTCCTGGTGCTGCCCATCGTCAGCGCGTTGGCGGGCGACCCGCGGCGCTTCCTGGAGCGCAACGCCAAGATCCAGTGGGGCGTCATGGTCTGCGTCTACGGCCTGTCGCACGCGCCGGCGCTGCTGCTGCTGGATATTCCGGGCAACACCGGCCGCGGCGCCTTCCTGCTGTTCTTCCTGGTCATGGTCGTGGCGGCCTCGCAGATCGCGCAGGAGATCGCCACCCGCGCGATGCGCCGCCGTCCGGTGGCCCGGCAGATCAGCCGCAGCTTCTCGATGCGGGCCTGGTGGATCGGCACCTGCACCGGCGCCCTGGCCGGCCTGCTGCTGTACTGGATCACGCCGTTCAAGGCCGGCCAGGCGCTGGCCATGGCCTTCCTGACCGCCGGTGCTGCGGGCTTCGGCGGCCTGGTCATGAAGGCCCTGAAGAAGGACGCCGGCGTGCTGTACTGGGGCAACCGCAGCTCCATCACCGGCGCCGTCGGCCTGCTCGACCGCATCGCGGTGCTGTGCTTTGCGGCGCCAGTGCTGTTCCATTCGGCGAACTGGTACTACCGGTGAAATGATGGAGCCCCTCGCCCAGTCTCGCCGCGCTGAACGCGGGCAAGCCCAGTCGGTCCCCCAAGGGGACGGCGATGCTTGGCGGATCGACCGCCAAGCACATCGCCCCAGGCGGGCCGGCTTGGGAGCGGCCCTGCGCTCGGCCCGCAGAACCGCTATCTAACATGAGAATTCTCGGCATTGACCCCGGCCTGCAGACCACCGGTTTTGGTGTCATCGAAGCCGACGGCCCGCGGCTGGCCTATGTGGCCAGCGGCACCATCAAGACCAACGCCGTCGCCACCGGCGACCTGCCGGCGCGGCTGAAGATCCTGTTCGATGGCATCCGCGAGGTCACGGCGCGCTACCAGCCGCAGTGCGCGGCGGTGGAGATCGTCTTCGTCAACGTGAACCCGCAGTCCACGCTGCTGCTCGGCCAGGCGCGCGGCGCGGCCATCACCGCGCTGGTGTCCGCCGACCTGCTCGTCAGCGAGTACACCGCCCTGCAAATGAAGAAGGCCATCGTCGGCCACGGCCACGCCAAGAAGGAGCAGATCCAGGCCATGGTGCAGCGCCTGCTGAACCTGCCCGGCCTGCCCGGCAAGGACGCCGCCGATGCGCTGGGCATCGCCATCATGCATGCGCATGCACGTGTCAGCTTCGAAGCGATGAGCCGCAGCACGACGCTGGAGCGGCGGCAGCATGCGCAGTTCAAGGGCGGGCGGACGTACTAAGAAGAACGGCCCGCCTAAGCGGGCCGTCGAAGCGACGCGGGTCGCGCTCAGATCAGCTTGCGGCGACGAGCGAGGAAGCCGACGACACCGAGGCCGCCCAGCATCAGGGCATAGCTTTCGGGTTCCGGTACTGCGCTGATGCTCAGCGTGCCACCTTGATCGATGCCGTTGATCGCATAGTTGAAATTGCTTGCACCGAAGTTCGAGAACAGATCTACGGCGCCACCACCTTGGGTCGCGAAGCGGCCATTGGGGCCTGTCAGCGTGCCACCTTCGAACTTCACATAGGGGTCGGTGGCCTGTGCCAGCGTGTAGGTCTGGCCCTGAAAGCTGAAGCTCAGCGAGGTCAGGCCGAAGTCGCCGTCGAAGCCGCCAGCCGACACCACGGCGTCGTCGAAAGAGAAGCTGCCGTTCAGCACCGTGGCTGTGGGGGCGGTGTCGAAGCTGCCGGTGAAGTTGTACGTGGCGGCCTGAGCGGCGCCGGCCAGAGTCAGGGCCGCCAGGGCCAGGATAGATTTGCGATTCATTTTGTATTTCCTCAGAACTTGAAGCTGGTGGCCGTGACTGCTGCGCAGGCAATGCCCTTGAGCTGCAGCAGCGGCTTGGACTTGATGGGGCCGGCAGCGCCGTCAGCGTCGATGCCGATGATTGCGCCGGTGGCATTGGCCGTGCAGGTCACATGGCCGCTGGCGAGCGGGTCTGCGCTGGCAATGCCATTCGCAGTCAGCAGCTTGGTCAATACCAGCGTATCCACACCGGGCTTGAAGTCAGTGATGACGTCGCCGGCGTCCCCCATGCTGCGATAGACGAACTGGTTGCGGCCGCCGTTGCCAGTCAGCGTATCGGCGCCCGGGCCACCTTCGATGATGTCGTCGCCTGCCGTGCCGACGATGTTGTCGCGGCCGTCGGTACCGGTGAAGCCCTTGGTCAGGTCCAGCCCAATCAGCATCGGGTCATGGTCCGACGCACGGAACTGGTTGGGCTGGTACCAGTCATTGCCGGCGGCCTTGTCCTCGGTGTTGTAGTCGATCCATTCCGGCTCGTCGGCGTTGATGTGCCAGCTGGTCGCGCCCGTCACCTTGGCGGCGATGGCGGCGGTGCCCAGGCCGTGGTCGAGGCGGCCGGCGCTGGCGTCGAAGACATAGCTGTAGTCGGCCGGGTCGAACAGGCTGACCAAGTCGACGATGCCGGCGCTGGTCAGCAGGTCGATCGGGTCTTCCTTGGCGTAGGAATTGAAGTCGCCGAGCATGATGACGCGGTCGGTGCCGGCCGTGGCCGTGACGGTGGGCAGCCAGTCCAGTAGGCGCTGGGCCTGCTGCTTGCGCTGCAGGTTCCAGCAGCCCTGCAGGTCGCCGGTGTCGCCGTTGGCGCCGGTGCCGCAGCTGCCCTTGGACTTCAGGTGGTTGACGACGACGGCGAACTTCTCGCCGTTGGGGGCCACGAAGCCCTGGGCAAAGGTCGGCCGGTTGTTGATGGCGTTGTCGTCGGACATCGACGCACCCATCAGGCCGAGCTTGGCCGGCTTGTAGATCATGGCCACGCGGATGGCGTCGGTGCCCGTGGACGGCGGCAGCGGCACGGCGGCATAGGTGTTGACGCCCATCATGGCGTTGAGGCCGTCGACGAGGTTCTGCACGGCGAAGTTGCCGCTGTTCTGGATCTCCATCAGGCCGACGACGTCGGCGTTCAGGCCCGACAGGGCGGCCAGGATCTTGGTGCGCTGGCGATCGAACTCCGCCTGATTGTCCGCACCGCGGCAGCCGGCGCTCGGGCAGGCGCCGCCGCCCGGCACGGCACCGCCGTTGGTGAACGTCGTGAAGAAGTTCAGCACGTTGGAGCTGGCCACGCGGACATTGCCGCCCACGGCCGGCGGCGCCAGCGGGCGCGCGATCGGGCGGGCGAACACCGGCGCGGCGGTCGGGTGGATCTTGTAGGCCAGCGGGCCGGTGGCCGAGTCGGTCGAGGGGCCGAAGTCGACGACACCGGTCACGCCATCGACCGTGTCACCGGCGCGCACCGTGCCGTCCTGCCACAGGTAGGGCGTGGGGTTGGGGAACTTGGTGGCGCTGCTGTCATCCAGCACGACGCTGCGGGCCAGGTTGGCGGCCTGCATCGCCAGTGCCGCCGGGCCGGGGCGCAGCACGTTGGTGGGGTTGAGCGTGCGGCCGCCGGCCGACACGGTCAGCTGGCCCCAGCTGCCGACGAAGTTGGTCTGGTTGACGGTCAGCGGGTCGGTGATGTGGACCAGCATGCCCTCATAGCGCTCCATGTCCGACTGGCTGGCCAGGGATGCCAGGCTGACCTCGACGGGCAGGGGCAGCGGGTTGCCGGTGCTGACGACGGTGATGTTGGTGACGCTGCTCAGCTCGGTCAGCGGGTTGGCCTGGCTGGCGGCGCTGCTCGAGACCGAATATTCCTGCACCTTGGCCGACACATTGACCTTGTCGCCGACGGCCACGGTGGGCGCCGTGCTCGTGAACACGAAGATGCCGTCGGAGGTCGCCGGGTCGCCGTCGCCGTCCGGGTCCTGCAGGTAGAAGCCGTTGTTGATCAGCTTGGTGACGACGCCACCGGTCGTGACGCTCGTGCCATCCATGCCGCTCTTGGCACCCGAACCCTGGATGGCGGGGATTTTGACGACACCGCTGACCGACAGCTTGAATGTGCAGCTCGCCGTCTGGGCTTCGTCGTTGTCCCACTTCAGGCCGAGGTTGTAGTTGCCGGCCGCGAGTGTGTTGTCGACGTTGATCTGCTGGGTCGCAGCCACGCCATCGGCGCTTGCGCCGACGAAGCTGCCCAGAGTCACACCGGCGGGCAAGGCGCCGACCACGCTGGCCGCATTGACGCGGCTGTCGCTGTCGGTCGCGCTGACGACGAAGCTGGAGGCTGCGCCGGACACGGCGGCCTGGTCGGGGCAGCTCGGGATGATGGGCTGGTTGACGTTGCCGCCGCCGCAGAGGTTGGCGGGCGTGGCGCCATTGCGCGGGCTGACGGGCCCAACCGTGAAATCGGCGCTGTTGGCGTTGGTGTCGGTGCAGCCGGCAGCGTTGCGCAGCGCTGCCGTGGTGGCGGCCAGCGCGGGCGTGGGGCTGCCTTCAACGGGCGTCGAGCTGCCGTAGGACAGGATGTCTTCCACGCCGGTCGGCGCAGCCACGGCAGGCAGCGTCGTGCCATTGGTGACGAGGGCGACCTTGCCCGAGGCGCCACTCATGTTGATTGCGCCCGACGTGACGTCGATGTCGGGTGTGGGGAGTGCCACGCCCGCGGCGCCGCCGGAAGCTTCGGCGATCAGGTAGTAGCGGCCCGGCTGCAGCACGACGCCGGCCGGGATGACGGTCTTGTTGGTCCAGCTGGTGCCGGCGGCCGAGGCGTACTGCACCGACCAGCCGCCAATCGTCACCGGCGTCGTGCCGGCGTTGAAGAGCTCGATGAAGTCGCGGCTGTAGGTGGCGTTGGCGTTGCCGCCCCCGCCATAAACCTGGCTGATCACAACCCCGCTGGTCGAGGCCAGCACGGCGGGCGCGGCGAAGGCCGCGGCGAGGAGGGAGACCAGTGGTTTGATTCGCATGACTATTTAGTAAAAATTGCCGCAATGGGCGCGGATGCTAACGACCACCTGTGACGGTTTGACCCGCCGCATTCAGGGGGGTGCCATCGGGCATGATCCCGGCCCATGTCGCCAGCACTGCTTTTGCTCGGGGTTCTCACCTATTTCGCGCTGCTATTGGTACTGGCGCGGTGCGTCTCGCACGGTTCGGGGGCTGAGGGTTTCTATGTGGGGGGCAGGGAAAGTCCCTGGCCGGTCGTTGCCTTCGGAATGATCGGGACGTCGCTGTCCGGCGTCACTTTCATCAGCGTGCCGGGCTCGGTCGCGATCAGCGGCTTCACCTATCTGCAGATCGCGGTTGGCCAAGTGGTCGGCTATGCCGTCATCGCCCTCGTGCTGCTGCCGGCCTATCACCGGCTCAAGCTGGCCTCCATCTACGGCCTGCTCGGTGACCGGCTCGGCCCCGCAGCGCAGCGCCTGGGTTCGGCCTTCTTCGTGCTGAGCCGCACGCTGGGTGCGACGGCACGGCTCTACCTCGTCGTGGCCGTGCTGCACACGCTGATCCTGCAGCCGCTGGGCGTGCCGTTTGGGGTGGGCGCGGCGGTCGTGCTGGTGATGATCCTGCTCTACACCGTGGAGGGCGGCGTGAAGGCGCTGGTGTGGACGGACACGCTGCAGACCGCGGGCATGCTGACCGGCCTGGTCGTCTGCTTGGCGCTGCTGTGGCAGACCGGTGCGTTGGCGCAGATCGATGCCGCTGGCCTGAGCCGCGTCTGGGTCGGCGATCCGCTCTCCCGCGATTTCTCCGCCAAGGCGCTGCTGGCCGGCATGTTCATTGCCATCGCGATGACGGGGCTGGACCAGGAAATGATGCAGAAGAGCCTGTCGGTTGCGAAGCTCCGTGACGCGCAGAAGAACGTGCTCGTGCTGGCCGTGCTGATGCTCGTCGTTGTTGCGGCCTTCCTGCTGCTGGGCGGGCTGCTGACGCTGTTCGCTCAAGCGCACGGCATCGCGGTCAAGGGCGACGCACTGTTCCCCACCGTCGTCATGCAGTACCTGCCGGCCTGGGTGCAGGTCGTCTTCGTGCTGGCTCTGGTGTCGGCCCTGCTGCCCAGCGCCGACGGCGCGCTGACCGCGCTGACGGCCAGCACCTGCCTGGACCTGCTGCGCCTGCCACGCGAGGACGTGCGCACGCGGCGGCGCGTGCACCTCGGCTTTGCGGTGCTGTTCCTGGCACTCGTGCTCGGCTTCAAGGCCCTGGACAGCACCAGCATGATCTTTCTGATCCTGAAGCTGGCGGGCTACACCTACGGGCCGCTGCTAGGGCTGTTCGCGTTTGCGATGTTCACGCCGAGGGCGGTGTCGGGGCGGGCGCTGGTCGGCGTTTGCGTGGCCGCGCCGCTGCTGTGCGCGGTGCTTGATTTCGGACAGCCTTGGGGCGGTTATCAGATCGGGTTGGAATTGCTCTTGCTAAACGGCGTGCTGACCTGGACGGGTTTGTGGCTGGTGGCGCGGCGGCCGGCACGGAGGGAGAACATCGCATGAGTCCTGAAATGACCTTGAAGCCCTTGCGGCCCTGGAAGGAAGTCCTGTGCGACTGGGTAGCCGAGGTGGCCTTGAAGGTCGGCCGGCCGGGGGCCGACTTGCTGGAGCGCGCCCTGAGCCTTATGACTTCAGCCCGGAACGCTATGTCGAAATCCGCTATCCCTTCGGTTGCACGCACAAGATCAACGCGGCCTTTGTCGTGGTCAGGCCAGCGGCCAGCCTGGCCGCCGTGTTTTCGGAGCATGCCGGCTATCTGGAGTTCGAGCTGGTCGAGGGCTGCGCGGTCGTGGAGATCCGGGAAGACATCTATTGGCAGAGCTAGGGCTTCGCCGACCAAGTGACGCACGCCATGCCCATGTGACCCCTATGAATTTCATGGCCTTCATCGCCTCTGCGCTGGCATCGGTACTGGCTTTCTCCGCCCATGCGGATGAGCCTTCGAGAGCAATGCCCACACCAGTTCACCGATCTCTGGAGGCGGTCGTCAGCATCACTGTGGCGACGCAGCGGGAACTCCTGATGCCCTCGGTCGGTTCGGGCATGGTCATTCGCTCCGACGGGCTGATCCTGACGTCGGCGAGCCTGTTCGAGGGTCAGGGCAACATCACCGTGGAGACTGCAGATCGGTCCAGCTACGTCGGCGAAATGGTTGGCAAAGACAAGATCAGCGGGCTTGCGCTCCTTCGCATTGCCGCAAAGGATTTGAGAACCGTCACGCTTGGCGATGACGAGCCCACCAAGCCAGGGCGCAAGGTCTGGGCGCTTGGCCGAACCTCTGCGGCTGCTGGCGGAAAGCCGTTGTTGGCAGCCGGCGCGGTCAGTGCGAGTTTGCCTATCGCCAAAGTGCCGCTGTTCGTGGAGTCGACAGTACAGCTGGTTGCTGGCATGGGCGGGGGGCCGCTGCTGGATGAGGAAAGCGGCCGCGTCATTGGCGTCAATGGGCTGCTATGGGCGCCGCCCAAAGGCCAGGCCATCGCGCTGTCGGTTCCGGTCGCTGCTTTCAAGCGCATCGAAGCGCAGCTGCTGTCTGTGGGCAGAGTTCGCTATGGATCGATTGGCGTGACGTCGACGACGCTCACTGCGCAGCAGGCTGCAGGCGCCGGGCTGCCACGTGGCGGGGCGCTCGTGCGCACCGTCAGGAAGACCGCAGGCGAGCCGCCGCCACTGCTGGAGGTGGGCGATCTGGTGTTGATGTTCGACGGCAAGCCGGTCGATGACATGATGGATCTCGCATCGGCCGTTCGATCCGCCGAGCCCGGGACGACCAAAGCCATCAGCGTTCTTCGTCGAGGTACCGTGCACCACCTCGACGTGCCCGTCGTGGAAATGCCTGCGCGGGATTAGAGGCTGCGGATGGCTGATGGGATACGGAGATGAAGATGTCTTGGCCTGGCTCACCCATCGATGGCCTCACGGCCATCGAACTGACGTCGTCGCACACCCCGGCGCTGGCGCGCTTCTTCGCGGCCAACCCTGCGTACTTTCTCGCCGTGCAGGGCGAACCTGCCCGGCCCGGTGATGCACGCGAGGAGATCGAGGAGGCGCTGCCAGAAGGCATTCCGCATACGAGGAAATGGGTCATCGGCTATGTCCGCCCAGACGGCGAGATCGTCGCGATGGCCAACTTGGTCTCGGACATTTTTGCGCCGTCTGTCTGGAACGTCAGCACCTTCATCGTCGAGACCGCTCGCCATGGCTCGGGCGATGCGCGGCGCCTGTACGACAGCATCGAAGCCTGGGCAATTCGGTCGGGCGCTCGCTGGCTGCGGCTGGGCGTGGTGATCGGCAACACCAGGGCCGAGCGCTTCTGGGCCTCGATGGGCTATGCCGAAACCCAGGTTCGCAGCGGCTTCCACATCGGAGATCAGGTCAACGAACTCCGTGTCATGTTCAAGCCCCTGGCAGGAGGCTCCCTGGCGGAATACCTGGCATCGGTACCGCGAGACCGACCGGCACCCTAACCTTCAAAGGGAGTGCCGCTGCGGCGACACTCCGAACCCTGCATGTCCGTTCCCGTCGCTTCTTCGCCTTCCAGCCTGTCCCGCATGCTCGCCGCCTTCGTGCGTGAGCACTGGCGCGCCTATGCGGCCGCAGGCGTGATGCTCACCTGCATCGCCGCATTGACCGTCTGGATCCCCCGCCAGGTCGGCCATGTCGTCGACGACCTCGTCGCCGGCGGCCTGAAGGGTGATTCGCTGCTGAAACAACTCGGCCGGCTCGTGCTGGCCGGGCTCGTCATCTACCTGCTGCGCGCCGGCTGGCGGCTGACCCTCTTCAAAGCGTCCTTCCAGCTCGGCGCACGACTGCGCACGCGGCTCTACGCGCGCCTTGCGCTGCAAGGCCCCACCTACTTCCAGTCCCAGCGCACCGGCGACCTGATGGCGCTGGCGACCAATGACATCGACACCGTCGAGCAGGCCGCCGGCGAGGCGATGCTGGCGGGCTTTGATGGCACGCAGACGCTGGTGCTGGTGCTCGCGATGATGACGATCGGCATCGACTGGCGCCTGGGCCTCGCGGCCCTCGTGCCCTTTCCGTTGATGGCGCTGGCTTTCTGGTGGATCTCCAACCATCTGCACCAGGCCGCGCAGGACTCACTGGGCGCCTTCAGTGGCCTGAACCACCAGGTGCAGGAAAGCCTGTCCGGCGTGCGCACAGTGCGGGCCCTGGGGCTCGTCGCGCGCAGTGAGGCGCAGTTCACCGAGCTGGCCGAGAAGGCGGCCGAGGCGAGCTTTCGCTCGCAGCGCTGGGAGGCTGCCTACGAGCCCGCCGTCGGCATGACGCTGTCCGCCGCGTTCGCCATCGCGCTGGCCGTGGGCGGCTGGCTGGTGGCGCGCGGCGAGATCAGCATCGGTCAGCTGACGGCCTTCACGATGTACCTCGGCCAGTTGATCTGGCCAATGTTCGCGGCGGGTTGGGTACTGGCATTGCTGGAGCGCGGGCGCGCGGCCTGGACGCGGCTGGCGCCGGTGCTGGACGCGCCGCTGACACTGACCGATGAGGGCAGGGCGGCGCTGCCGGCCCACGCCGAACTGCGCGCCGACGGGCTGACCTTCAGCTTCCCCGGCGCCAAACGGCCGGCGTTGGAAGGCGTGGACCTGGCACTCGCACCGGGCAAGACGCTGGGCGTCGTCGGCGCGACCGGTGCGGGTAAATCCACTTTCGTGCGCTTGCTGCTGCGCCAGTCCGAGCCGGACGCGGGCCGGCTGACGCTGGGTGGTGTCGCATTGCCAGAACTGCCGCTCGCTACGCTGCGCGCCCACATCGCCTGGGTGCCGCAGGAGCCGTTTTTGTTCTCGGCCTCGGTGGCTGACAACATCGCGCTGGCCAAGCCCGGCGCAACGCGCGAAGAGATCGAGGCTGCAGCACGCCTGGCTGCCGTGCACGACGACATCGCCCGCCTGCCTGAGGGCTACGCCACGGAGGTCGGCGAACGCGGCGTGACGCTGTCGGGCGGTCAGCGCCAGCGCGTCGCCATTGCACGGGCGCTATTGAGCGATGCACCGTTGCTGGTGCTGGACGATGCGCTGTCCGCCGTCGACACCGGCACCGAGACCGACATCCTCGACCACCTGCGCGAGCTGCGTGCCGCGCGGCCTGATCGCAGCGTCATCGTCATTGCGCATCGACTCTCGGCCGTGATGGATGCCGACGAAGTCATCGTGCTCAAGCAGGGCCATGTCATCGAGCGCGGCACGCATCAACAGTTGCTGGAGTTGGGCGGCTGGTATGCCGCTCAGTGGCGCTATCAACAGATCGAGGCCAGCCTTGAAGCCGCCTGAAATGGAGCCCCTCGCCCAATCTTGCCTGGCTGAACGCAGGCGAGCCTGGTCGATCCCCCGAGGGGATGGCGATGCTCGCGTCATCGAGCCGCGAGCACATCGCCAGTGCGGGCCGGCTTGGGAGCGGCCCTGCGCACGGCCCGAAATGCAATGCGCGGTGGAGCGCCCTAAATGAAGAAAGAGACACCGTGGAAGAGCGTCGGTTTGCTGCTCGATGCGGCCAAGCCTGAGAAACCCCACCTCATCCAGGGCGGTATCTGGCTCGTCCTCGCCGCCGGCCTGGAGGTGCTCGGCCCGATCCTCGGCAAGCGCTACATCGACCACCACCTGCTGCCGCGCCAGTTCGTCGTCGCCGAAATGGCCACGCTGCTGGCGCTGATGCTGTTGACCGGCTGGGCCGCGAGCTGGATCCGCTACGCCCAGCTGTCGCGCATGGCCGGTGTCGCGCGCCGCTCGGTGCTGCGGCTGCGCGAGCGGGTCTACGCGCATGTGCTGGCGCTACCCATGGCCTTCTTCGACAAGGCCATCACCGGCCAGCTCGTCAGCCGCGTCACCAACGACACCGAGGCGGTGAACCAGCTCTACCGCCAGGTGCTCTACGTGATGCTGGACTCGACCATCGTCGTCTTCGGCTCGCTGGTGGCGATGGCCTTTCTCGACTGGCGGTTGATGCTCATCGTCGCGACGCTGGTGCCGGCCATGGTGGTCATCATCCTGGGCTACCAGAAGCTGTCGGCGCCGGCGGTGGCGCGCACGCGCCAGCTGCGCAGCGACATCAACGCGCAGATGGCCGAGAGCATGGCCGGCATGGCGGTGCTGCAGGCCAGCGGTGCGGCCGGGCGCTTTGGCGCGCGCTTCGAGACGACGAATGCCGAGCACCGCCTGTCGCGCATCGCCGAGCTGCGCGCCAACGCCTGGCTGCTGCGCCCGGCGCTGGACCTGATGAACGTGCTGCTGCTCGTCACCGTCATCTACAGCTTCGGGCGGCGAGAGATGTCGGGGCTGGAGGTCGGGCTGCTTTACGCCTTCCTGAGCTACATCGCCCGGGTGGTGGAGCCGCTGATCCAGATCACCATGCAGTTCGGCCAGCTGCAGCAGGCCATGGTGGCGGCGTCGCGCGTGCGCACGCTGCTGGAGGAGGATGAGCACCGCGGCCCGGCCCAGGACGGCCGCGGGATTGCCCAGGGCAGCATCCGCATCGAGGGGCTGAGCTTCGGCTACGACCCTGCAAGGCCGGTGCTGCATGGCGTCGACGTGGACATCGCGGCGGGCAGCTTTGTCGGCATCGTCGGCCACACCGGCAGCGGCAAGAGCACGCTGCTATCGCTGCTGCTGCGCTTCTACACAGCGCAGGCCGGGCGCATCACGGTGGACGGCCAGCCGCTGGCCAGCGTGCCGGACGCGGCCTTTCGCGACGCGGTGGGGCTGGTGCCGCAGGAGCCTTATCTGATGTCGGCCAGCGTGCGCGACAACATCGCGATGGGCCGGCCGGGCATCAGCGAGGACGACATCCAGGACGCGGCCACGGCGGCCCGCGCGCACGACTTCATCAGGGCGCTGCCGCAGGGCTATGACACCCGGCTGGGCGAGGGCGGGGCGCGCGTATCGACCGGGCAGAAGCAGTTGCTGGCGATGGCGCGGGCATTGGCAGGCTCACCGCGCATCCTGTTCCTGGATGAGGCGACCAGCAATATCGACAGCGCCACCGAGCAGCGCGTGGGTGAGGCGCTGACGGCGCTGCGCGGGCGCGTGACGGTGGTGGCCATCGCGCACCGGCTGTCGACCATCCGCGCCGCCGACCAGATCCTCGTGCTCAACCACGGACACCTGCAGGAGCGTGGTTCGCACGAGGCGCTGATGGCGATCGAAGGCGGCTTGTACCGCCGCCTGGTCGAACTGCAGACACTGGAAGAGCCCGACGCCGAAGCCGAGCCTGTCTGACCTGCGTCAAGGCGCCGTTGCGCTCCGCGGCCTAGGCTGCGCGACCATGAATGAACTCGTCCGCACTTCGCCGCAAGTCCTGATCTGCGGCGCCGGCCCGGCCGGCCTGGCGCTGGCCTGCGCGCTGCACGACCGCGGCCTGGCCGTGCGCGTGCTGGAGCAGGCCGATGCCACCACGCAGGCCGCCCCCGCGGACGATGGCCGTGAGATCGCACTCACCCACCGCTCGCGCCGCGCGCTGGAAAACCTGGGTTTGTGGGAGCACCTGAGCGACATCGCGCCGCTGCGCCGCGCCAGTGTGCGCTCCAGCGGCTCACGCACGGCGCTGCCTTTCGAGTCGAGTGGGCAGGATCTCGGCTGGCTGGTGGCCAACCACCGCATCCGCGCCGCGGCCTGGGCCGGCGCGCAGCAGCGCGGCATCGAGGTGCTCTGCGGCCGCACGGTCGTCGGCTTTTGCCGCGAGGGCGAGATGGCCACCGCGGACACGCGTTGCGGTGAGCGCCACCTGGCACCGCTGGTCGTCGCGGCCGACAGCCGTTTTTCGCCGCTGCGCCGCCTGGCCGGCATCGGCGCCCGCCATCACGACTTCGGCCGCAGCGCGCTGCTCGTACCGCTCGCGCACGAGCGCGACCATGAAGGCGTGGCTCAGGAATGTTTTCTGCGAGGCCACACGCTGGCGCTGCTGCCCAAGACGGGGCGGCGATGCTCGGCGGTGTGGACGGTGGCGAATACCGAGCTGCCGCGCCTGGCGGCGATGGACGAGGTGGCGCTGGCCGCCGCCATCGAAGCCGCCGCCGAGGGCCGGCTGGGGCCGATGCGCGTCGACGGTGCCCGCCATATCTATCCGTTGGTGGCTGTATGGGCCGAGCGTTTCGTCGCGCCGCGCCTGGCGCTCATCGGCGACGCGGCGGTGGGCATGCACCCGGTCACCGCGCATGGCTACAACCTGGGGCTCTACGGCATCGAAGCGTTGGCGCAGCGGCTGGATGCGGCCCGCGATCCGGGCGAGATGAGCGCGCTGCTGGCCTATGAGGCGGAGCACCGCCGTGCGGCGGGGCCGCTGTATGCCGGCACGAATGCGCTGGTGCGCTTCTTCACGGACGACCGCGCGCCGGTGTTGGCGCTGCGCCGCGCCGTCATCGACATCGCCCGCCATCTGCCGCCGCTGCGCGCGGCAATCACGCGCCGGCTGGTGGACGCCTAGCGGCCCTGCGCTTCCAGCACGCTCAAGGACCCGCGCAGCGAACGCAGCGCCTGTTCCATCGGCGTCTCGCCCGGTGCGGGCAGCAGGCGCGCCTCGCGGCTGGCCAGCACATCCTCGCGCAGCGCCAGGCCGGCGCGCGCGAACTGTGGCTTCAGCACCGCCGCGCGTTCGCGCAGCAGCTCGCGTGTAGCCTGGTAGGCATGCTCGGCGAGATGGCGGCGCTGGCTGTAGCTGAAGGTGTTGGCCATGAAGAGCTCGGCATCGCGCGGGTCCGGCTCGAACAGCAGGATGTCGGTGTGCGGATGCGTCAGCTCATAGCCCTTCAGCCCGAGGGCCAGGCGCGAATGGATCAGCGAGCGGAAGGTCTGCGACAGCACCAGCGGCAGGCCGCCGTCCACCAGGCGGTGGATGCGCGGCTGCAGCGCGCGCAGGGCCGGGCGGCCGAGCTTGCTGGCCAGCTTCTTGGCGCGGCGCGAGCGCGCATCGCGCGGCGACAGGCGGTTGCTCTCGTAGGGCACGAGCGGGTTCAGGCAGATCAGCAGGTCCAGGCCGCGGTCCAGCAGCACGGAAGCGTGCAGAGTCTTCTTCAATGCGCCGTCCACGTAATGCCGGCCGTCGATCTCGACCGGCGGAAACAGGCCAGGCAGCGCCGCGCTGGCCTGCACGGCCTGCGAGATGGGCACATGGTCCCAGCCCTCGGCGCCGAAGGGGATGGCTTCGCCGGTGTCCAGGTCGGTGGCCACCAGCACGAGGCGATGGCGCAGGTCGCGGAAGTCGTTGCTGCGGCCGGGCTCGGCGAAAACCTGGGTCAGCGCCTCGCCGAACCGTTCGCTGGACAGCAGGCCGGTGGGCAGCACGCGGCCCAGGCGCTCGATGGCGCCGAGCAGGGAGCGGCCTTCCAGCAGCACCTCGCGGGCGGCGTCGGCCAGCAGGCCGGGCAGCAGGCGCAGACGTTCGCCGAACTCGGTCCAGGCGGGCTGCAGCAGCTCGGCGGGGTCGAAGCGGTCGGGTGCTTCGGCGGTGTTCTCGATGAAGGCGGCGCAGAGCTGGCGCGGCGTCATGCCGTTGGCCAGGCCGGCGGCGATGAAGCCGCCCGCGCTCACGCCGATGTAGCCGTCGCAGGCGGTGAAGTCGAGGCCGCCAACGGCCTCCTCCAAAGCACAAAGGGCGCCAACTTCATAGATGGCGCCCAGTGGGCCTCCGCCTGCCAGGGCCAAACCGATCTTCGGTTGGCTCATGGTCAGAGAGAGTTACTTGCTCAGGCTTGAGCGGCTTGCTCGGCGGCCGGTGCGGCGGCAGCCTTCTTGGCAGCCGGGGCGCGCTTGGCCGGAGCAGCCTTCTTCGCCGGGGCGGCAGCCTTCTTGGCGGGAGCGGCAACCTTCTTGGCCACAGCCTTGACGGCGGCCTTCACCGGAGCGGCCTTCTTGGCAACAGCCTTCTTGGCGGGCGCAGCCTTGGCGACGACGGCCTTCTTCACGGCAGCAGCCTTCTTGACGACGGCCTTCTTGGCCTTGGCAGCGGGCGAAGCCTTCTTCAGGCCGGCCGACACGGCCAGGTCGTCGATGCGCTTGATCAGGCTCTGCACGTCGCTGGCGGACGGCACGTTCAGGGTCTTCAGCGCCTTGGCGACGCGTTGCTCGAAGATGCTTTCCAGCTTGTCCCAGTGCTGGCCGGCCTTGGCGCCGACATCACCAGCCATGCCGCTGACCTTGGTGGCCACGGCGCTGAGCTTTTCCTCAGCGGCGGATTGGGTCTTCTTCTGCAATTTGAGTCCTTCCGAAACGAGGGCCTCGAAAACCTTGCCGCCTTCGCCCTGGGCCTTGGCGAAAGAGGCCAGACCGGCGGCCCAGATCTGCTGGGCGCTGTCCTTGACATTCTTGGCCATGTCGCCATCGAGCAGGCCAGCCGGGAAGCCGGTGGCGGCCGAGGCCTTCTTCTTGTCTGCCATCTTTTGAAGCTTCTTGACCATTTGGGTGTCCTTGCGAGTTAGCGCGGTTTGTTGGGATCAGCCGCCGGGACTGTAGCGGCGCGATCCCCCTTCAGCACGGCCATTCCTAGTGAGTGCGCTCTACGATGGCGAAGGCCGTTTCCTGGGGAAAGTGCCCAGCGGGCGGCCGCAAACCCTGGTCAAGAATCAGCGCGACAACGTCCAAATCCACAAGCAGGAGACCCGCATGCAGTATTTCGTCACCGGCGCCACAGGCTTCATCGGCAAGCGGCTCGTCAAGAAGCTGCTGGCTCGCCGCGGCAGCACGGTCCATTTCCTGATGCGCGAGGAGAGTGCGGCCAAGCTGCCCGACCTGCTCGCCTACTGGGGCGTCAGCAAGACCCGCGCGATCCCCGTCTACGGCGACCTGACGAGCAAAAAGCTCGGCGTGGCCAGCGACGTCATCAAGAGCCTCAAGGGCCAGATCGACCACCTATACCACCTGGCTGCGGTCTACGACCTTGGCGCCGACGAGGAGTCGCAGGTCGCCGTCAACATCGAGGGCACGCGCAGCATGGTGGAGTTCGCACAGGCCATCGACGCCGGCCATGTGCACCACGTCAGCTCGATTGCGGCGGCAGGCCTGTACGAAGGCGTGTTCCGCGAGGACATGTTCGAGGAGGCAGAGAACCTCGATCACCCCTACTTCATGACCAAGCACGAGAGCGAAAAGATCGTGCGCAAGGAATGCAAGCGGCCCTGGACGGTCTACCGCCCCGCGCTGGTGGTGGGCGACTCCACCTCCGGCGAGATGGACAAGATCGACGGGCCTTACTACTTCTTCAAGCTGATCCAGCGCATGCGCCAGATCCTGCCGCCGTGGCTGCCGAGCGTCGGCCTGGAAGGCGGCCGCATCAACATCGTGCCGGTGGACTTCGTCGTCGATGCGCTCGACCACATCTCGCACAAGGTCACCAAGGCCCACGGCTGCTACCACCTCGTCGACCCCAAGGGCTACCGCGTCGGCGACGTGCTGGACATCTTCAGCAAGGCCGCGCATGCACCCAAGATGAACCTGTTCATCAATGCGGCGCTGATGGGCTTCATCCCCAAGAGCGTCAAGAAGGGGCTGATGGCGCTGGCGCCGGTGCGCCGCATCAAGAACGCGGTCATGAAGGACCTCGGCATCCCCGAGGACATGCTGACCTTCGTCAACTATCCGACCCGCTTCGACTGCCGCGACACCGAGGCTGCGCTGAAGGGCTCGGGCATCGCCTGCCCGGACCTGAACGACTACGCCTGGCGGCTGTGGGACTACTGGGAGCGTCATCTCGACCCGGCGCTGTTTATCGACCGTTCGCTGCGCGGCGCGACCGGCGGCAAGGTGGTGCTGGTGACGGGCGGCTCGTCGGGCATCGGCCTGGCCGCGGCCATCAAGTTCGCCGAGGCCGGCGCCATCACGCTGATCTGCGCGCGCGACGAGGTCAAGCTGGCCGAGGCGGTCAAGGAGATCAAGGCCGCGGCGGGCAAGGACGCGCAGATCCACAGCTACGCCTGCGACATCGCCGACGAGGCTGGTTGCGCCGGGCTGATCCAGTGGTGCACCGAAGAGTTCGGTGGCGTCGACTTCCTGATCAACAACGCGGGCCGCTCCATCCGCCGCGCCATCGAGAGCAGCTACGACCGCTTCCACGACTTCCAGCGCACGATGGACCTGAACTACTTCGGCTGCCTGCGCGTGACCATGGGCCTGTTGCCCGGCATGGTGGCCAAGAAGAAGGGCCATGTCGTCAACATCAGCTCCATCGGCGTGCTGACGAATGCGCCGCGCTTCAGCGCCTACGTGGCCAGCAAGGCCGCGCTGGACGCCTGGACGCGCTGTGCTTCCAGCGAGTTCGCCGACACCGGCGTGACCTTCACGACGATCAACATGCCGCTGGTGCGCACGCCGATGATCGCCCCCACGGCGATCTACAAGAACGTGCCGACGCTGGCGCCCGAGGAGGCTGGCGACATGATTGCGCAGGCCTGCATCAACAAGCCGGTGCGCATCGCCACGCGCCTGGGCATCTCGGGCGAGATGCTGCACGCCGCCGCACCGCGCATCGCGCAGATCGTCATGAACACGACCTTCCGCATGTTCCCCGACAGCTCCGCCGCCAAGGGCGACAAGTCGGGCAAGTCGGGGCTGTCGCCCGAGGCCATCGCGATGCAACAAATGATGCGAGGGATTCACTTCTAAGCCATCGATGAGCGCCCAGGGGCCACAGAGCTCCGGCGCGTGAAGGGAGGATCTCTTGCAACACTCACACCCTGTCGGGCCGCTGCCGTCCGTCAAGCCAGCACCCACGCCACGCAGCTACCAACTGCGCGCCTGGGGCGCCATGGCCTCGCTGATCGCCTTCCTCGGCGTCTACTTCGGCCTGGCCGGCTGGTTCGCCTGGACGGCCTGGCGGCTGGGCCAGAGCGCCTTCGCCGGCCGCAGCGACGGCTTCTGGGCCTTTCTGGTGGCGCTGTGCGCGGCGCTGCTGGCCGTCTTCATGCTGAAGGCGCTGTTCTTTCGCCAGCGCCGCGCTGAAGACCATAGCCTGGAGATCCAGAGCACCGACCAGCCCGCGCTGTTCGTCGAGCTGAATGCGATCGCCGACGCGGTCGGCGCACCTCGCCCGCACCGCGTGCTGGTGTCGGCCCGTGTCAACGCGGCGGTGTTCTACGACCTGTCGCCGCTGAACCTGCTCTTCCCGACCAAGAAGAACCTCGAGATCGGCCTCGGGTTGGTCAACGTGCTGAACCGCAGCGAACTGCGCGCGGTGCTGGCGCACGAGTTCGGCCATTTCGCCCAGCGCGCCATGGCGGTAGGCCGCTGGGTCTACGTGGCCCAGCAGATCGCTGCGCGGCTGGTGGCGCAGCGCGACATGCTGGACAACTTCCTGCAGGCCCTGAGCCGCTTCGACTTCCGCATCGCCTGGGTCGGCTGGGTGCTCAGCGTCATCGTCTGGGCCATCCGCAGCCTGGTGGACAGCGTCTTCACCGGTGTGCAGCTGCTGCAGCGCAGCCTGGGCCGCGAGATGGAGTACGGCGCCGACGCGGTGGCCGTCGCGCTGACCGGCAGCGATGCGCTGGTGCACGCCCTCTACAAGCTGCAGACGGCCGACATCGACTGGGACCGTGCCGCCGGCGTGGCGGGCGAGTTGCGGGCCAAGGAGCAATGGGTGGGCGACCTGTTCGCGCTGCAGGGAGCTATCGCCGAGCGCACCGGTCGCATGCTGGATGACGCCGACTATGGCCGGGTGCCGGTCGCACAGGGCGGCCTCAGCCGCCTGTTCGACACCGCCGACAGCGCCGTGCCGCAGATGTGGCGCACCCATCCGCTCAACCATGAGCGCGAGGCGCGTGCCAAGACAAACTACAAGGCCAGCGAGGTTGATGAGCGCAGTGCCTGGACCTTGTTCGAGAACGCCGCCACGCTGCGCGAGCAAGTCACGCGCCGGCTGATCGAGGCGCCCGAGGCCGCCAAGGCCATGGATGAGGCGACTCTGCAAGCCGCGCTGGATGAGCGCTTCGGTGGCGAGTTGCTGCAGCCGCGCTACCGCGGTGCCTACCTGGGCCGCGCC
Organism: Roseateles sp. P5_E4; assembly: GCF_054049255.1. Classification (NCBI taxonomy): domain Bacteria; kingdom Pseudomonadati; phylum Pseudomonadota; class Betaproteobacteria; order Burkholderiales; family Sphaerotilaceae; genus Roseateles; species Roseateles sp. P5_E4. The sequence goes on from NZ_JBFUMS010000002.1 coordinate 750,020, forward strand.
CTGACCCGCCATGCGGCCGAGCCCGGCCAGTTGGTTGGCGACCTTCCCGAGGAGGCGGAGGGCATCCAACGCCTCGCCGCCCTCTATCCGGCCAGCCTGGGCGAGGCCGTGCGCCGCTGGCGCCGCATCGACGCCGACAAGGAGCCGGCCGAGCATGCCGAGCTGCTGGCCGAACTGCGCCGCCACGACCAGGCCGCCCGTGCGGCCCATCTCGCGCTGGCGCGGGCGTTGGGCGACGGCAGCGAGGCGCGGCTGCGCGGCTTGCTCGCTCAGCTGCACTACGCCGAGCACACCGCCGCCAATCTGCGCGACCTGCGCGGCATGCTGGCGCACACGGTTCGCGTCGAGACCACGGGCCGGATCAGCGATGCCGGTCGCATGCGCGTGCGAGATGCCGGCGGCCGGCTGCATCACGCGCTGCAGCAGTTCTATGCCGAAGCCCCTGACGTGGTGCTGGATGAAGCCACCTGCAAGCGGCTGCAGGTCGACAGCTGGGTCGCCGCGCTGGGTGAGTTGAAGCTCGGTCCGCCCGACATCAGCCATCTGGGCGATTGGCTCGGCGTCATCGACAGCTGGATGGACCTGGCGGAACGCGCCCTCAATGGGCTGCGTGGTGCCGTGCTGGCGGAACTGCTGGCCGCGGAAAGCCGCACGGCTGCCAAGGAGCCCGCCGGCGAGGCGACGGTGCCGTCCACGCCGCGCGGCTACGCCACCCTGCTCGAAGGCGCCGAGCGCCCGCGCGACCTGCGTCCCAGCCCGTGGGCGCGCTTCCTGGCCGCACAAGGCCGCGGCGCGGCTGCGGCGCGTATCGCCGTGGCGGGCGGCATCGTCGTCGGCGTGCTCGGCTTTGGCGGTGGCTATGGCGACATCAGTGTGCAGGTGCTCAACGGCTTCGACCGCCCGGTGCGCGTGCGCGTTGGCGGAGCGGGCGCGATCACATTACCCGCCTTTGGTTCGGCGACCGTCGGCCAGGCGCCGGACGCTCATCTCCCCATCAGCGCCGAGACGGAGCAGGGTGAGCTCATCGAGCGCTTCGAGGTCGCCCTGGAGCACGGCCCGGGCCAGCCGATCTACAACGTCGCCGGCGCCGCGCCGCTGGTGGAATTGACCTACACCTATGGCCGCGACGCGGGGCAAGTGCCGCCCAGGGTGCTTGGCGCACCGCGCTGGTCGAGCAGCCAGGCCGATGTCTTCTTTGGCGATCCGCCGCAGAGCGTCTCGGTCAAGCAGGGGCAGACCGAAATCCGCCACGTGCTCTACAGCGCAGCGGATGTGGCCCCGGCCATGCAGCTCAGCCTGCTGCGCGACGACGCAGCGGCGGTCGAGCGCTTGAGCGAGCAGCATCTGCTTTGGGACCGCCGTGATTCGCCCGTGCGTTACGCCTGGTTGCGCCTGCTGCGCGGCCAGCCGGCCCACGACAAGGTGCTGGCCGCGGCTCTGTCACGCGAGCCGGCAGGCATCGAGCTGCTGCGCGAACGCATGGACACCTTGCCCGCCGACGAGAAGAGGAGCTTGTGTGACGAACTCGACGGCCGCGCGGCCGCGCCGGTAGCCGACGGCCATTCGGTCTATTTGGCCGCACGGTGCTTGCCCGAAGGTCCACTGCGTGACGCCGCGCTGCTGGCAGGCCTGGCGCGCTTCCCCCAGCACGCCTGGCTGGCCTATGGCGCGGCCAAGGCCGAAGCCGGCAATGCCAACTGGCGCGTGGCGCTGCGTGACTATGAGCTGGCGCGTGTGGAGCCCGCACTGGCGCCGTTTGCCAGCATCGAGGCCAACCGGCTGCGTCGCTTGCTTGGCGAAAAGGAGCTGGGTGTAGAGGCCGAGCGCATCGGCCCGCCGAGTCGGTTGCTGGGCGCACTCGGCTACCAGGTGCGGGCACGCGCGCTGGTCTCCGAGCCCGAGGCCTTCGCCAGGCTCGCGGCCGGAGAACCGGACAAGGCGGCCAGCGTCGACGCCGCGCCTTCTTCGCATCTACTGCGTCTGGCTGCGGCGTCCGACGGCGCCTCGGCCGACCTGCGCCGGCGTGTCGCGACCCTGCCTCCCGACGACGGCCTGGACGAGCTGACTTACTGGACGGCGCTGGCCCTGGCCGACCGCGAGGGACGGCCCGCGCCTGCGCTGCCCGCCGCGGCCATGGCCAGTGCCGGCATCGAGCCCGACCAGATCCGCAAGCTCGAAGCCTTTCGCAACGCGCTGGGCAGCACTGCCGCATTGGCCAGCGCTGAAAAGCATCTGCAAGGTTTGTTGCCCGAGCTGCGCGGCCAAGCCTACAGCATGGCCACCGTGCGCCTGGGTGGCCGCGCGCCGCCAGCTTGGCGGGAAGCCGCCAAGCGCTTGCTCCAGAGCCACGAGCGCCCCTACTTCAACTGAATCACAATGCCCCGGAGCCCGGCCTCGGCCGGGCTTTCTCATTCAAGGAACCGAGCTCATGTTGAGAGGCCAACACGTCGGCTTGCGTTATGTGACGGAAGACGATCTGCCCTGGCTCAAGCGCGCCGTGGGCGACCCGCAGGTGCGCGGGCCCTACCTTGGCTCGCGCATGATGACGCCGCATGCTGTGGACCAGCGCTGGAAGGACAACGGCTTCGCCAACGAGGACGCCGAGCGCCTGCTGATCTGTCACCTGCACGACGGCAGCGTCATCGGTGACGTGGTGCACTTCGCCGCGGCCCGCTACACGACGGCGCGCGAGATCGGCTGGACGCTGGCCGACGTCGCGATGCGCGGCCGCGGATTGGCTTCGGAGGCTGCCGCGCTGTTGGTGGACTATCTGTTCGAGAACTGGCCGATGAACCGGCTGTCCTGCGGCATGTCGGTGCACAACCATGCGTCCCGGCGTGTGGCGGAGAAGTGCGGCTTCACGCACGAGGGCATCCAGCGCGGCGTCGTGTTTGTCGGCGGTGAGTATGTGGACTGCCATTCGCTGTCGCTGCTGCGCAGCGAGTGGATGGCGATGAAAGGCAAGGACAAGTGAGCTCCGCTGGCCACAACAACCGTGAATTCGATCTGATCGTCTTCGGTGCGACCGGCTTCACGGGCCGTCTTGTCGCGGAATACCTGCACTTGAGCGGGGCCGGTGGCGCGCGCTGGGCAATTGCCGGGCGCAGCCTGGACAAGCTGGGCAAGGTGCGCGACGAGTTGCACCTGCCGCCGTCCGTCGCGCTGCTCAAGGCCGATGCGAACGACGCTGCAGCGCTGAAGGCACTGGTGGCGCGCACGCGCTGCGTCATCACGACGGTCGGGCCTTACCAATTGCATGGCGAACCGCTGGCGACGGCCTGCGCCGAGGGCGGCACGGATTACGTCGATCTCTGCGGCGAGCCGCTCTGGATGGCGAAGATGATCGACAAGCTCACGCCACTGGCGCAGAAGAGCGGCGCGCGAATCGTCTTCTCTTGCGGCTTCGACTCCATCCCCTTCGATCTCGGCGTCGTCTACCTGCAGGCGGAGGCGCAGAAGCGCTTCGGCGCGCCGCTGCCGGAAGTGCGCGGCCGCGTCGCACGAGTGAAGGGTACGGCGTCGGGCGGCACGCTGGCCAGCATGATGGAGACCATCGAGGCCGTGCGCCGCGAACCCGGGCTCATCAAGGTGATGGCCAACCCCTTCGCGCTGACACCGGGTTTCAAGGGCCCGCGCCAGCCCGGCGGGCAGGCCGCGGACTTCGACGGCTGGGCCGACCGCTGGAGCGGCCCCTTCTTCATGGCCACCATCAACACGAAAAACGTGCACCGCAGCAACGCGCTGCGCGGCCACCCCTGGGGCGCCGATTTCATCTACAGCGAGAAGCTGTTGACCGGCAAGCCCGGCCAGGCCGACAAGGGGCGCAAGAAGGCCATCGCGCTGGCCCGCTTCACCAAGCTGCAGAACCTGGCCCTGGGCTTCACGCCGACACGGGCCCTGCTGCGCCGCTTCGTGCTGACCCAGCCCGGCGACGGGCCGGACAAGGCGGCGCGCGAGGCCGGGCACTATGAGCTCTGGTTCACCGGCAGGTCGGCCGGCGGCGAGCTGCTGCGCGCCGTCGTCAAGGGCGACCGCGACCCCGGCTATGGCTCGACCTGCAAGCTCATCAGCGAGGCCGCCCTGTGCCTCGTGCAGGACGTGGGACGCGACGCGACGCCGGGCGGCATCTGGACGCCGGGCAGTGCCATGGGGCTGGCCCTGGTGCGCCGCCTGCATGAACGCGCCGGGCTGACCTTCGAGATCGCGGCTTGACGGGCGTCCCGCGCTGGGCGGTCAGCCAGCCGCGCATGCACTGGACGCTGCAGGCCAGCCTGGCCGAGACGCTGGCCACATTGGAGGCGGCCGCAGCGGCCGGTGCCAAGGGCTGCGTCGGCACCGAGCTGGCGTTGACGGGCTTTCACCGCCGCGTGCCTGAACTGCTCGATGAACGGGCGCTGACCGATGCCGAGGCGCAACTGCGTGCGGCCTGCGCGCGGCTCGGGATCGCGGCGGCCGTGGGCGTGCCGACACTGGGCGTGGACGGCGCGGTGTTCAACAGCCATCTCTACATCGACGCCGCGGGCCGCGAGCTGGGCCGCGTGCACAAGCGCGGGCTGACCGACAGCGAGGCGACTTTCTTCGCGCGGGGTGATGAACGCGGCTGGACGGCGATCGGTGGCGTGCTGGCGACGTCGGTGCTGTGCCGCGAGACGCTGGACGGCGCAGCGCTGCTACCGGAGCTGCGCGCCGCGGCCATTGGCTCGGGGCCACGCGTGATCTTCTGGCCCAGCTACATCAGCGAATCCGACGCCGAGCAGGCGGCGCTGTGCCAAGCCTATCGTGCCGGCGCCGAGGCGCTGGCGTGCGAGCTGGGCGCCTGGGTGCTGCAGAGCAATTGGGCCGAATCGCTGAACGCACCCGAGCAGCGCGGCTTCGGGGCCAGCGTCGTCATCGCGCCGGATGGCCACTGCGTGCTGACGCTGCCGCGGGATGAAGCCGCCTTGATCGTCGTGGATCTGGCTTAGCGTCTGCGCTTGGCCAGCCAGCCGAATACGCCCAGGCCGGCCAGCAGCAGCGCGCCACTGGTGGGTTCGGGCACCGGGGCAGTCGCGCCAGTCACCGTTGCGGCATTCAAGCCCCAGCCCTCGTCGCCCAGGCCCTGGAAGCCGGCTCGGTCCGTGCCCTCGAAGGTCGTCGGGCTGTCGATGCTGAAGACCAGCTGGTTGCTGCCCGCGGCCAGCGTGACGGGGAGGCTGATCGTCAGCTGCTGGTTGACCACCGCACCGACCGTGGCGCCGTTCGGGTTGAACAGCACGCGGTCGGCGCCACCGCCGCCGAGATTCCAGGTGCCGCTGAACACTTCGCTGCCGTTCAGCGTCACGCGCAGGATGTCGATATAGCCGTTGTCGCCGTCCAGCGTGGCGTAGCCGGCCAGCGTGAAGTCGATCAGGCCGGCGCCGGCACCAGCGGCGAAATTGGCGGTCACCGAGACCGTGGTGTCCAACGTGGCCGTCGGCGCGGGCAAGGTGTACAGCGTGGCGGCCCAGGCGGGCGCGACCGTCAGCAAGGCGGCGGCAGCGAGCAGCGGCAGGCGGGGCATCGAAGTCATCGCGCGTCTCCGGTGGGGTTCGGCGCAATCTATCCGCCGCCGGTCCGCGCCGTGGGCTTTGAACTTGGGGGTGTCCCCCGACTCGGGGGGGGCAGGTTCAGCCGCGCCGGATCAGCGCCGCATAGCAGCCGCGTCGTGCGTAATGGGCGTGGATGTAGTCCACCTCGGGCCGGGACAGCAGGCGCTCGATGAGGCCTTCGATGGCTGCGCCGTCGACGATGTCCGCATCGATCATCAGGCCCGCTGCATCGAAGGCGCGCAGTGACAGCAGGCGGCTGCGCAATGCGTCGGGCACGGTGTCGATGGCGTCGAAAGCTTCTCCGGCCTTTTCGCGCACGTAGATGGCGTGGCGGGAGCGGTAGGGCGTGTCGGCAGGCTGGTGCTCGTGGTTGATGAGCAGCACGGACTCATCCTCAGTGGTGTCGCGCAGTTCGACGCGGTCGGGCAGGCCCGCGCCGCGATGGCGCAGCGCACCGTGGTCGGCCAGCGCTGCGTCACTCAGGCCGAAGAGGTGCTGGAAGGGTTGGGCGGACAGCCCGGTGATGCGAAAGGACATGGTGTGCTCCAAGGGGTGGATGCACGCCATTCTTCAGACACGGCCGGGCTGCGTCTGGCCGCAATCGGACCTTCAATCTCGGCCTGCGGGACGCTCATAGCCGTTGTCCACCCAGGCTTCGGCGGACGCCTGGCTGAGCTTGAAGCCGGCTGCGACCTTGACCTGCGCAAGGCGCTCGCCGGCGGCATCAAAGGCTGCCAGCCAGGCATAGGGGTCGTCCTCGGCGGGCACGATCTCCAGCGTGATCTTCAGCCAGTTGCCGTCGCGCGCCACATAGAGCGCCTTGTTCAGCTGGGCGTGCAGTTGCTGCTCATGGCGGCGGAGGACCTCGGAGGCCGTCTTCACCAGCGTGTTGAAGGCGTTGACGTCCAGTGGCTTGGGGTTCTTCTTGTCGCGCCCCATGGTCCAGGGGCCGACCAGGGCCGGCTCGCTTTCGCCGGCCTTGAACATCGCGACAGCCCAGCCTTCGTCGTCTTCGTTCTTGATGACCTGGGCCGTCCAGCCGTTGTCGCGCCACAGGCGCGCTTCGAAGACGGGGTCGTCCAGATCAGTCATGCCTTCAATCCCTTGGCCAGCAGCTCGGCGACGAGCGCATTGATGCCGCCTTCACGGCCGGTGGCGCGCTCGCGCAACTGCTCGGTCAGCTCAGCAGGCAACTTGCAGGCAAAGGGAACGAGGCCGGCGGCGGCGTCCAGCTTGCGCTGGGCCTTGCGGTCAGGCAGGGCGGCAGCGGCCTGGCCGAAGCGGCCGGGGGCCGCCTTGCCGCGCATCGCGCTGTCCAGCTTCAGGCCGGCGAGCCGTTCAAGATCGGTTTTCTTCATGCTCATGGGCCGGATTGTCCCCCCTTGGAGACAAGCCGGCCTGTGAGCGTCAGCCGTTGGTGGCCGGAGCGGCCGGCACGACGGCCGGGGCGCGCTGCACGCGGGTCTTGCCGCCGGTCGTCACGAGGACAACGGGGTCACCGCTGTTGAAGGCTTCGGCGCCCTTGGCCTGGACGATCGCGCGGCGCTCGCCGTTGCGCAGCTGGACGATGATTTCGAGAGCATCTTCCTTGGTCGCCGAGCGCTCAATGGCGTTGCCGATGACGGCGCCGGCGACGGCACCGATGACGCCAACGACCGCGCCTTCACGGCGGCCGCCGACCGAGCTGCCGGCAATCGCGCCGGTCACGCCACCGGCCACGCCGCCGACGCCGCTCTGCGAGCCGTCGACGGTGACGGGGCGGGAGGACAGCACGGTGGCGTCCTGGATCTGGGACATGCGTTGCGCGTCACCACGCTGGACGACGTCGGGGCTGGTCGTCGAGCAGGCCGAAAGCGCAACAGCTGCGGCCAGGGTGAGGGAGGTCATGAGCTTGGACATTCGAATACTCCTTGGGCAAACCGGCAGCCCAACGTCGCCAATTGTCTCGCCGTTGACGGCTCGATGCCCCCGACTACAACTCTTTACCGTTGGCGGTCAACGGGAATGACCCGCATCACCCATGCAGGCGCGAGCTGCGCGGCACGCTGGCGAGCAGGAACTCCATCTGGTCGGCTAGGATGCGGCGGCCGCGCAGGATCATGTCCTCGTGCAGGCTGGGCACATAGGGCAGGTAGAGCAGGCTCATGTGCGCCTCCTCCGGCATGCGGTTGCCCTTGCGGCCATTGCAGGGCCGGCAAGCGGTGATGCAGTTCATCCAGGTGTCGTAGCCGCCGCGCGATGTTGGGTGGATGTGTTCGCGTGTCAGGTCTTCGGGCAGGCAGTGGTGGCCGCAGTAGGCGCAGACGAAGCGGTCGCGCACGAACAACTTGCTGTTGGTCAGCGCCGGCGCCTGGCGCCAGGCCCGGCTGGGCACGGCGCCACGCACGGCAATGATGGGGTGGACCTCGATGCGCGACTGGCGCCCGGAGATGCGCTGCCAGCCCCCGCGCAGCACCTGGCAGGGGTCGCCCAGCGTCCAGGCCACGCCGTCGCAGGCGTAGATCACGGCCGCTTCGCGGGTCGTGATCCAGGCCTGGGGTCGGCCGGAGACATCGAGTTGGAGCACATCCACAGAAGTCAACCTCCTCCCGGAGACTACTTCAGAAGCGACCCGGCACTCAAGCGTGTGTGCATGACAGCGTGGCGGTTCTGCGCATCCGGTATTTGGGCCGAGCGCCGGGCCGCCCCTAGCCGGCCCGTCGGGCGATGTGCATGCGGCTCGATGCCGCATGCATCGCCATCCCCCCGGGGGATCGGCCGGGCACGCCCGCGTTCAGCGGCGCGAGACCGGACGAGGGGCCAGGGTTTGCACTAGGTTGTTGGCAGTATTAGGCACATCACCCTAGGAAATCGGTAGGACAAGCTGGCGCTGTCACGGGAGCGACCTGCAAAATAGAACGATCGTTCGTTTTATTCCAGGCTGGCTTCCGCCCCTTCTGCCCGTGTCCACGCTGCCCACTCCCGCCAAGAAAACCGCCCCGCTGCGCGTTGCGAAGCCGGCGCGCGTTGCGCGTTCGCTGCAAAAAGGCCAGCAGACCCGTGCCGCCATCCTCGAGGCTGCTCTCGGCCTGGCCTCGCACATGGGCCTGGAGGGCTTGTCCATCGGCGCACTGGCCGATGTGACAGCCATGAGCAAGTCGGGCGTCTTCGCCCACTTCGGCTCGCGTGAGGAACTGCAGATCGCGGTCGTCACTGAGTATCACGCCAAGTTCGAGGAAGAAGTCTTCTTCACCGCCATCCGCGAGCCGCGCGGCCTGCCGCGCCTGCGCGCGATGTTCGAGCGCTGGGTGCGCCGCGTATCCGTCGAGGTCGACTCCGGCTGCATCTACATCAGTGGCGCCGTCGAGTTCGACGACCGGCCCGGCCCGGTGCGCGATGCTCTCGTGGCCATGGTCAAGGCCTGGCATGCGGCGCTGCAAAAGGCCATCCAGCTCGCCATCAGCGAGGGCCATCTGAAAGCCGATGCCGATGTCGAGCAGATCTGCTTCGAGCTGCACGGCCTGATCCTGTCCCTGCACCACGACGCGCGCTTCATGCGCATTCCTGGCGCACTGGCGCGTGCCGGCATCGGCTTTGACCGAGCCATCCAGTTCTACGCCACGCCGCTTGGCCTCGACATCGACGGCAGCCGCAAGCTTCCAAAGACCGGCACCGCCAAGCGCTGAACCCCTTTCTTGACCCACTGACCGTTCCAGGAGTACCCCGATGCCCCAGTACACCCCGCCCATGCGTGACATGCAGTTCGTCATGCACGAGCTGTTGAACGTCGTCGACGAACTGAAGATGCTGCCCGCGCATGCAGACATCGACGCCGACACGATCAACGCGGTGCTTGAGGAGGGTGGCAAGTTCGCCGCCGCAGTCATCGCCCCCATCAACCTCAGCGGCGACGCCGAGGGCTGTGTGCTCGACAAGACCACGCACGAGGTCAAGCCGCCCAAGGGCTTCAAGGAAGCCTACAAGCAGTACGTCGAAGGCGGCTGGCCGGCACTCTCCTGCGACCCGCAGTTCGGCGGCCAGGGCCTGCCGCATCTGGTGAACCAGTTCTTCTACGAGATGCTGAACTCGGCCAACCAGGCCTGGACGATGTACCCGGGCCTCTCGCATGGCGCCTATGAAGCCCTGCATGCCCATGGCACGCCTGAGCAGCAGGCCACCTACCTGCCCAAGCTGACCAGCGGCGAATGGACCGGCACCATGTGCCTGACCGAGCCGCATTGCGGCACCGACCTCGGCATGCTGCGCAGCAAGGCCGAACCGCAGGCCGATGGCACTTACAAGATCACCGGCCAGAAGATCTTCATCTCGGCCGGCGAACACGACATGGCCGAGAACATCGTCCACCTGGTGCTGGCCCGCCTGCCTGACGCGCCTGTGGGCTCCAAGGGCATTTCGCTCTTCATCGTGCCCAAGTTCAACGTCAACGCCGACGGCTCACTGGGCAGCCGAAACGGCGTCTTCTGCGCCGGCCTGGAGCACAAGATGGGCATCCACGGCAACGCCACCGCGCAGATCGTGCTGGAAGGCGCGAACGGCACGCTGGTGGGCCAGCCCAACAAGGGCCTGGCCGCGATGTTCGTCATGATGAACGCGGCCCGCCTGGGTGTCGGCAACCAGTCCCTGGGCCTGACCGAAGTGGCCTATCAGAACGCCGTGGCCTATGCCAAGGACCGCATCCAGATGCGGGCGCTTTCCGGCCCCAAGGCCCCGGACAAGCCGGCCGATCCCATCATCGTCCACCCCGACGTGCGCAAGATGCTGCTGACGGCCCGCGCCTTTGCCGAAGGCGGCCGCATGCTGCAGGGCTACACGGTGCTGCAGCTGGACAAGGCGCTCAAGAGCGACGACGAGGACGAGCGCAAGGACGCCGAGGCCGAGGTCGCGCTGCTGACGCCCATCATCAAGGCCTTCATCACCGACAACGGCTGGCTGGCCACCTCGCACTGCATGCAGGTATTTGGCGGCCACGGCTTCATCCACGAATGGGGCATGGAGCAGTACGTCCGCGACGCGCGCATCAACATGATCTACGAGGGTACCAACACCATCCAGTCGCTGGACCTGCTGGGCCGCAAGGTGCTGGGCAACAACGGCGCAACCCTCAAGAAGTTCGGCAAGAAGATCGCCGCCTTCATCGAGGAAGAAGGCACCAACGAGGCCATGCAGGAGTTCGTGAACCCGCTTGCCGACCTCGGCGACAAGGTCAACAAGCTCACGCAGGAACTGGGCATGAAGGCCTTTGGCAACCCGGATGAGGTCGGCGCCGCGGCGGTGGACTATCTGCGCGTGGTGGGCCACATGACCTTCGCCTTCTTCTTCGCGCAGGCCGCCAAGATCGCTCTGGCCAAGAAGGACAGTGGTGACCCGTTCTACACGGCCAAGCTGGCCACGGCGCGCTTCTATTTCGCGAAGCTGCTGCCCGAGACGGCGACGCTGATCCGCACCTGCCGTGCGGGCCTGGCGCCGCTGATGGAAATGGAAGAAGCTCTGTTCTGAACCGCTTGATGAACGACAAGGATGCCCCGATGAAATTCCTGTTCGCTGCTGCCCTGCTGTTGCCCGCGTTTGCGTTCGCGCAGACTTCACCCGTGGGCCTGTGGAAGACCATCGACGACGACGGCAAAACCGCGAAGTCGCTGGTCCGCATCAGCGAACAGGGGGGCACCCTCGTCGGCAGCATCGACAAGCTGCTGGACCCGAGCGCGGAGCCCAACGCGAAATGCGACAAGTGCAAGGATGACCGCAGGGACCAGCCCGTCGTCGGCCTGCAGATCATCCGCGGCGTGAAGACCGAAGGCGACGGCATCTGGGGCGGCGGCGAGATCCTCGACCCCAATAACGGCAAGACCTACCGCACCCGCTTGAAGCCCGTGGACGGTGGCAAGAAACTGGAGATGCGCGGCTACATCGGCCCCTTCTACCGCACGCAGACGTGGATTCGCGTGGAATGAAGTGGCCCCTCGCCCAGCTGCCGCGCTGCACGCGGGCCAGCCTGGTCGGTCCCCCGAGGGGACGGCGATGCTTGCGGCGTTGAGCCGCAAGCACATAGCCAGCCGGGCCGGCTTGGGGCGGCCCGGCGCTCGGCCCGAAGGGCAATGAACAACTGGCAAACATGGAGAAAGAAATGAGTCGATTCCAAGTCCGCAAGGTCGCCGTGCTCGGCGCCGGCGTGATGGGCGCGCAGATCGCGGCCCACCTGGTCAACTGCAAGGTGCCGGTCGTGCTGTTCGACCTGCCTGCGAAAGAAGGCGCCAAGAATGGCATCGTCACCAAGGCCGTCGACGGCCTGAAGAAGCTCAAGCCGGCCCCGCTGGGTGATGCATCGGAAGCCGCGCTGATCCAGCAGGCCAATTACGAAGAGCACCTGGAGGTCCTGCGCGGCTGCGACCTCATCATCGAGGCCATTGCCGAGCGCATGGACTGGAAGCTCGACCTGTACACCAAGATCGCGCCGTTCGTGGCGCCGCATGCCATCGTGGCCAGCAACACCTCGGGCCTGAGCATCACCAAGCTCTCCGAAGTGCTGCCCGAAGAAATCAAGCCGCGCTTCTGCGGCATCCACTTCTTCAACCCGCCGCGCTATATGGCCCTGGTCGAGCTGATCAACACGCCGACCACGCAGCCTGAAATCCTCGACCAGCTCGAAGCCTTCGTGACGACGTCGCTGGGCAAGAGCGTCGTGCGCGCCCACGACACGCCCAACTTCGTCGCCAACCGCGTCGGCATCGCCGGCATGATGGCCACGATGATCGAGGCCGAGAAGTTCGGCCTCTCCGTGGACGTCGTCGATGACCTGACCGGCAAGAAGCTGGGCCGCGCATCGAGCGGTACCTTCCGCACTGCGGACGTTGTCGGCCTGGACACCATGGCCCACGTCGTCAAGACCATGCAGGACAACCTGAAGGACGACCCCTTCTATTCGACCTACGCCACGCCCAAGGTGCTGGCTGGCTTGATCGAGAAGGGCGCGCTGGGCCAGAAGACCGGCGCCGGCTTCTACAAGAAGGTGGGCAAGGACATCCAGCGCCTGGACTTCGCCACGGGCGAGTACGTTGCCGGCGGCAAGAAGGCCGACGAGATCGTCGCCCGCATGCTGAAGAAGCAACCGGCCGACCGCCTCAAGCTGCTGCGCGAGAGCACCAACCCGCAAGCCCAGTTCCTGTGGGCCATCCTGCGCGACAGCTTCCATTACGCGGCCGTGCACCTGAACACCGTAGCCGACACCGCCCGCGAGATCGACTTTGCGATGCGCTGGGGCTTCGGCACCACGCAAGGCCCCTTCGAGCTGTGGCAAGCCGCCGGCTGGAAGCAGGTCGCTGAATGGATCTCGGCCGACATCGCCGACGGCAAGACGCTGTCCAGCGCTCCGCTGCCGGCCTGGGTCACCGAGGGCCCCGTGGCCGAAGCCGGTGGCGTGCACACGCCGGCGGGCTCGTGGAGCGCCGCTGAGGGCAAGTTCAAGCCGCGCAGCGAGCTGCCGGTTTACAAGCGCCAGGCCTTCCCCGAGTCGCTGCTGGGCTCCGGCGCCGCCGACCCGCTGAAGAGCGGCACCGAGTTGTTCAAGAACGAGGAAGTGCGCGTCTGGACGCTGGACGGCAACGTCGTCATCGCCTCCATCACCGCCAAGCTGCACCTGATCAGCCCGGCCGTCACCGAAGGTCTTTTGCGCGCCGTCGAGATCGCCGAAGCCGACTACAAGGGCCTGGTGATCTGGTCGCCGGACGACGTGTTCTCGGCCGGCGCCAATCTCGAGAGCCTGATGCCTGTCTTCATGAAGATGGGCAGCAAGGGCATCGCGCCGGAAGAGAAGAAGCTGCAGGACATGATGCTGCGCCTGCGCTACGCGTCCGTGCCGGTCATCGCCGCCATGCGCGGCCTGGCCCTGGGCGGTGGCGCCGAGCTGGCCGTGCACTGCGCACGCCGTGTCGCCCACGTCGAGAGCTATGTGGGCCTGGTCGAAGTCGGCGTGGGCCTGGTGCCCGGCGGCGGCGGACTGACCTATATCGCCCGTCGCGCCGCCGAGATGGCCGCCGCTGGCAATGCCGGCGCCGACATCCTGGCCTTCCTGAAGGACGGCTTCCTGACCGCGGCCACGGCCAAGGTCGCGACCTCGGCGCACGAAGCCAGGAAGAACGGCTTCCTGCTCGACAGCGACATCATCGTGCCGCACAAGGACGAGCTGCTGCACGTGGCGACGGCCACCGCCATCGGCATGTCCGAAGCGGGCTACCGCCCGCCGCACAAGGCGCTGTTCCCGGTCGCTGGCCGCAGCGGCATCGCGACCATCAAGGGCCAGGTCGCCAATATGCGCGACGGCGGCTTCGTCAGCGCCCACGACTACCACCTGGCTGCGGCAATTGCCGATGTGGTCTGCGGTGGCGAGGTCGAGGCGGGCTCCCTGGTGACGGAGGAGTACCTGATGGCGCTGGAGCGCAAGCACTTCTGCGCGCTGCTCGACAACCCCAAGACGCAGGAACGCATCATGGGGATGCTGCAGACCGGCAAGCCGGTTCGAAACTAATGACATCGCGGGACAGACCGAAGCGCGTAGCGCGTAGCTCTGTCCTCGACTGACTAGGAACAAAAGTGAACCGGCTTCAACGCACTCTCGCCAAGCTGGACGGCCTGCCCGGCCCGCTGCGGGGCGCCGCGCGCAACTTCGCGTTGCGCCGTGCTGTGCCCTTCACGGGCACGGCATCGCTCGATTTCATTGCCCTCACGCCCGAGAGCAGCGAGATCCGCGTCGCCAACAAGCGCCCGGTGCAGAACCACATCAAGGGCGTGCATGCGGCCGCGATGTCGCTGCTGGCCGAGACCGCCACTGGCATGGTGGTGGGCATGAATGTGCGTGACGACTGCCTGCCGCTGTGCAAGTCGCTGCAGGTGAACTTCAGGAAGCGCGCCACCGGCGGTCTGGTCGCCAAGGCGCACCTGACCGCCGCTCAGCGCTTCACGATGGCGAACGAGACCAAGGGTGAAGTGCGGGTCGCCGTGACCGTGACCGACGAAGCCGGCATCGAGCCGATCGAGTGTGAATTTGTCTGGGCCTGGGTGCCCAAAGAAAAGCCCCAGGCTTAAGTAAAGGAAAGACCATGAGCAAGCAAGTCCAAGACGCCTACATCGTCTCCGCCACCCGTCTGCCCATCGGCAAGAGCGGCCGTGGCTTCTACAAGAACACCCGCCCTGACGAGATGCTCGTCAAGGTCATGCAGGCCGTGCTGGCGCAAGCCCCGGGCCTGGACCCGGCGGCCATTGAAGACGCCATCGTCGGCTGCTCCTTCCCCGAAGGCGAGCAGGGCATGAACATCGCCCGCGTCGCCTCGGTGCTGGCGGGCCTGGGCCCCACCATCGGCGGCGTGACGATCAATCGCTACTGCGCCTCCGGCATCACCGCCGTGCAGATGGCCGCCGATCGCATCCGCGTGGGCGAAGCCGACGTGATGTTCGCCGGCGGCGTCGAGTCCATGTCCATGATCCCGATGGGCGGCAACAAGCCCAGCCTGTCGCCGCTGATCTTCGAGAAGGACGAGAACATCGGCATCGCCTACGGCATGGGCCTGACGGCCGAGAAGGTCGCCGCGCAGTGGAAGATCAGCCGCGAAGCGCAGGACGCGTTCTCGGTGGAATCGCACCGTCGCGCCGTCGCCGCCATGCAGGCCGGCCACTTCGACGCCGAGATGACGCCCTTCGACGTCGTCGAGCGCACGCCCAACTTGGCCGACGGCACCGTCAACACCAAGGCCCGCACCGTCAAGCTCGACGAAGGCGCCCGCCCCGACACCTCGCTGGAAGGCCTGGCCAAACTCAAGCCCGTGTTCGCCGCCAAGGGCAGCGTCACCGCCGGCAACAGCTCGCAGACCTCCGACGGCTCGGGTGGTTTGCTGATCGTCAGCGAAGCGGCCCTGAAGCGCTACAACCTGACGCCGCTGGCACGCTTCGTGTCCTTCGCCGTGCGTGGCGTGCCGCCGGAGATCATGGGCATCGGTCCGATCGCCGCCATCCCCGTGGCACTGAAGGCCGCTGGCATCACCGCCGCCGACCTGGACTGGATCGAACTGAACGAGGCCTTCGCCGCGCAGTCGCTGGCCGTGCTGAACGACCTCGACAGCAAGGGTATCGTGCTGGACCGCAGCAAGGTCAACCCCAACGGCGGCGCGATTGCGCTGGGCCACCCGTTGGGCGCCACCGGCGCCATCCGTGCGGCCTCGGTCATCCACAACCTGCGCCGCACCGGTGGCAAGTACGGCATGGTGACAATGTGCGTCGGCGCCGGCCAAGGCGCAGCAGGCATCTTCGAAAGGCTGTAAACCATGGATCGTCGCCGCGCGCTCAAGACCACCACGGTGTTGCTCGCGGCGACCCCGCTGGCCGCCTGCACGGGCAAGTTGAAGACCTTTGCGACGTGGAAGGACGGTCAGCAGGCCGTGCTCGATCTGCTGTTCGCGCCCAAGGTCGTGCAGGACAACCCCTGGAACCTCAGCCAGGTCATGCAGCATCTGGCCCAGAGCATCGAGTTCTCGATGCAGGGCTTCCCGGCGCTCAAGGGCGCCTGGTTCCGCTCGTCCATCGGCTCGGCGGCCTTCGCGGTATTCAATGCGCGCGGTGCGATGAGCCACAGCCTGGACGAGCCCATTCCCGGCGCGCCGGCGCTGGACGCCTCACAGGCGCTGAAGACCTCGGTGCAGCGCCTGCTGGATGCCATGGACGCCTTCACGCAATTCAACGGCACACTGCGGCCTCATTTCGCCTACGGTGAGCTGACCAAGCCGCAGTACGAGCGAGCCCATCTGATGCACCTGGCGAATCACTGGACGCAGTTCCACGCCAAGACGGCTGTCGCGTGAGCCCCTCGCCCAGTCTCGCTCCGCTGAACGCGGGCCAGCCCGGTCGGTCCCCCGAGGGGACGGCGATGCTTGCCGGCTCGACCGGCAAGCACATCGCCAGAGCGGGCCGGCTAGGGAGCGGCCCGGCGCTCGACCCGCCGACAATACAAGCAGCCCCGACAGGAGACTGAAATGACCATCAAGAGCTACACCGTCAACGGCGTCGCGACCCTCGAGATCGCCCGCCCCGAGAAGAAGAACGCGATCACCCAGGCGATGTACCAAGCCATGGCTGATGCGCTGCGCGCGGCCGATGCCGATCCGGCCGTGCGCGCCGTGCTGATCACCGGCCAGCCGGGCATCTTCACGTCGGGCAATGACCTGGAAGACTTCATGGCCGGCCCGACGCGGGGTGAAGATGCACCGACCTTCCAGTTCATGCATGCGCTGGTGGACAGCACCAAGCCCGTGATCGCTGCCGTGACCGGTGCGGCCATCGGCATCGGTACCACCATGCTGCTGCACTGCGACTTCGTCTTCGTCGCCGATGACGCCCGACTGGCCATGCCCTTCGTCGCCTTGGGCCTGGTGCCCGAGTTTGCGTCCAGCGTCGTGTTGCCCCAGCTGATCGGCAACCGTCGCGCGGCCGAGAAGCTGCTGCTGGGCGACCCCTTCACCGGTGAGCAGGCCGTCGAATGCGGCATCGCCAACCGCGTGCTGCCGGGTTCCGAAGTGCTGAACCACGCACGCCGCATCGCCGAACGGTTCAACAACCTCGCGCCGGGAGCGGTGCGCGACAGCAAGAAGCTGATCCGCGATGCCCAGCGCGACGCCGTCAAGGCCGCCATCACGCGTGAAGCCGAGATCTTCGGTGCCCGCTTGCGCAGCCCGGAGGCGATGGAGGCTTTCCAGGCCTTCTTCCAGAAACGCGTGCCGGACTTTTCCAAATTCTCCTGAAGCTTTCAAAGATCGCACTCGGCCCACTGCTGATTTGGCAGGGGCGCCGAGTCCGTGCGACGGCGCTGCGTTTGCCCGAGGCGGCCGGCCCGCGTTGGGCCGAAGGCTCGACGTTGCGGCTGCTGATCGTCGGCGACTCGTCCGCCGCTGGAGTCGGTGCCGCGCATCAGGACGAAGCACTGGCCGGCCGGCTCGCTCAGGCTCTGGCAACGCGCCTCGGGCAGCCGGTGGGCTGGCAGCTCATCGCCACCAGCGGCCATCGCAGCGAGCAGGCGCTCGCGGCGTTCGAGGCGGCGGACGTGGTGCAGGCCGATGTGCTGATCACCTCCCTGGGCGTCAACGACGTTGTTGACCAGATCGCGCCTGCGCAGGCGTTGGTGGCGTTGGACCGCATCCACGCCCTTGCGACCGAGCGCGCTGGTGTGCGCCTGAGCGTGCACTGCGCAGCGCCGCCCATGCAGCGATTCCCGCTGCTGCCCCAGCCTCTGCGCTGGTTCTTCGGCCGCCAGGCAGCGCGCTTCAACGTGGCCTTGAGTTCGTCGGTCGAAGGCCAGGCATCACGCCATGTGCTGCATCTGCCCGAGGCCATGCAACGCAATGCCGTCGAGCTGATGGCCGAGGACGGCTTCCACCCCGGCCCGCGCGGCTATGCGCTCTGGGCCGAGGCGCTGGCCGATCGGGTGGTGGCGTCGTTACCTCAGCTATCGATCCACTCACCAAGTTGAGCGTTGCGGCCGCCCGGCCGTTCCTAGACTGCCCCGGCCGCAGCAACGCGGCAGCACCGGCCGCGCGAACCTGCAGACGGCGGGCTCAATAGGAGACAAAACATGCGGATCGATTTCCTCCGTCGGTGCCTGCGCCGGCTGGGCGCGGCAGCGTGCCTGCTTTTGGCGACGGCCACGGCCACGCCAGCATTGGCGGCCTTGAGCCTCACCACGCTCTACGACAGCGGCAGTTCTGCCAAGCTGCAATACCAGGTGGACACCGGCGGCGGCCTGGTGTTCAAGGTGATGGCCTACGACAACGGCGTCAGCACCCAGTCCAAGGGCGACCTTTCCAGCCTGCTCTACAACGGCGTGCAGTACGCCGATGCCAGCCGTGGCTCGCAGCTGAACTCCGGCTTCGACTTCCTCTACAGCAACGTCTCGGCCGTCGACGTGCAGGCCCAGATGATCAGCAGCAGTGGTGCGGCCACGTCGGCCTCCACCGCCAACGGCGGCGTGGTCAGCGGCGGCACCTACGTCAAGATCACGGTGACCGTCTTCAGCGCCAACGGCGGCGTGCTCAAGCACTACTACATGGCCAAGAGCGGCGAGCCGCGCATCTACATGGGCACCTATTTCACCGAGGAGCCCGACACGCTGAATCTGGTGCGCTTCATCCTGCGCGTACCCATCGCGGCGCTCTCCAAGGGCGGCCCGGCCGGCACGCCCGGCGGCCTGGCCAGCAACGGCAGTTGGCCGCAGGACCTGCGCGGCACGGACACAACTGTCGAAGCGAGCGACGTGTTCGGTTTCTCCAGCAGCACCTCCAGCGCGGGGCAGACGCGCTCCAAGCACTACTCCAACATGCGGCTGAAGGACTGGCAGTACTTTGGCGGCCTGAACAGCGCCGGCAGCGTGGGGCTGTGGTTCTACCGGGACAACAACGAAGGCAATTCCGGCGGGCCCTTCTACCGCAGCCTGCTCAATCAGATCACCGCCACCAACAACGAGTTGACCTATATCGTCAACTACGGCGAGGGCCAGACCGAGGCCTTCCGCATGGGGGTGTTGAACGGCTACACGCTGATGTTCACCGCCGGCGGTGCGCCGTCGGCGCCGGATACGAGCTGGTTCTCGGTGATGGCGCTGGACGGTTATGTGGCTGCGTCCGGCCGCGGCACGGTGGCCGGCGTCGGCCTGTCGGGCACCGATCCGAACTACAGCTACACGGTGGGCTTCTCCAGCAGCACGGCGCAGTACTGGGCCAGCGCCAATCTCGCCAACAACGGCTTCTTCAAAAGCACCGGCATGCGGCCGGGCGCCTACACGCTCACGGTCTACAAGAACGAGCTGGCGGTCTACACCGGCAGCGTGACCGTCACGGCCGGCGGCACGACGACCTTGAACACGCTGGCGATCAACGCCGATCCTTCAGCCAAGGCGGCGCTGTGGCGCATCGGCAACTGGGACGGCACGCCAGCCGAGTTCCTGAACGGCGCCAGGCTCACGACCATGCACCCGACGGATGCGCGCATGAGCAGTTGGGTGCCGGCCACCTTCGTGGTGGGCACGTCGAGCGCGGCCAGCGGTTTCCCGGCCTACCAGTGGAAGGACGTCAACAACGCGCGCGTCATCCAGTTCACGCTGACTAGCGCCCAGGTGCAGAACCTGACGCTGCGCATTGGAACGACGGAAGACTTCAACGGCGCCCGGCCCCAGATCAGCGTCAACAACGGCAGCTGGACCTCCGCCATCCCGACCGCGCCGCCCAAGGGCTCGCGCAACCTGACGGTGGGCACCTACCGCGGCGTGAACCGGCTCTACAGCTTCGACATTCCGTCGACCGCGCTGGTGGCCGGCACCAACACGCTGACGATCAACGTCGTCAGCGGCACCACGGGTACGGCCTATCTGAGCCCGGGCTTCTCCTACGACGCCGTCGATTTGATCGCCACGCCTTGAGCTGCGGTGGCCGGCGCCTGCGAACCGGGCGTCGGTCGCTCAGACCCCGACGACTCTCGGCTTGCCCTCGCGGTCGATGGCCACATAGGTCAGGTTGGCCTCGGTCACCTTGACCACGTGCAGATTCTCCGGGTCGCGCTCGGCCATCACCTCCACATGCACGGTGATCGATGTGCGGCCGACGCGCGTCACCGTGGCGTAGAAGCTCAGCAGGTCGCCGATGGAGACTGGCTGCTTGAAGATGAATTCGTTGACGGCCACCGTCGCGACGCGGCCGCGCGAGATGCGGGCAGGCATGATGGAGCCGGCAATGTCCACCTGGGCCATGATCCAACCGCCGAAGATGTCACCGTTCGCATTCGAGTCGGCGGGCATGGGCATCACGCGCAGCACGAGCTCGCGGTTGCCGGGTAGGGGTTGAATGGGGCTTGAATCCTGGGGCATGGCAGTCACTTGGAACCATTCTTCTCTAATTGCGTCTTTCATTCTCGGTCCTGCGCTTGCGATCTCTCACTTCAGCATCATCCGTGCCACCGGCCGGCACTGCCCCCACGCCGCGTGGCGACTGGGGCACCGTCGGCCGCCTGCTGCCCTATCTGTGGCGCTACCGCTGGCGCGTTGCACTGGCGCTGACCTTCATGGTGGGCGCCAAGCTCTGCAATGTCGGCGTGCCCCTGCTGCTCAAGCAGCTGATCGACAGCCTGAACCTCAAGCCTGGCCAGCCCGAGGCCCTGATGGTGGTGCCGCTGGGTCTGCTGCTGGCCTATGGCGCGTTGCGGCTGTCGACGTCGCTGTTCGCCGAGGCGCGTGAGCTGATCTTCGCCAAGGCCACCGAGGGCACGTCGCGCAGCATCTCGCTGCAGGTGTTCCGGCATCTGCACGACCTGTCGCTGCGCTTTCACCTCGAACGCCAGACCGGCGGCATGACGCGCGACATCGAGCGCGGCACGCGCGCCGTGCACTCGCTGATCAGCTATTCGCTCTACAGCATCGTGCCGACGCTGATCGAGGTGGTGCTGGTGCTGACGCTGCTGGGCGTCAAGTTCGACGTCTGGTTCGCCGGCATCACGGTGGCGGCGTTGGTGATCTATATCGGCTTTACCGTCGTCGTCACCGAGTGGCGCACCAAATTCCGCAAGACGCTCAACGAGCTGGACTCGGTGGCCCACAGCAAGGCCATCGACTCGCTGCTGAACTACGAGACGGTCAAGTACTTCAACAACGAGGCCTTCGAGGCCACGCGCTATGACGAGAGCCTGGAGAAGCTGCGCCGCGCGCAGCTGAAAAGCCAGCGCACGTTGTCCATGCTGAACACCGGCCAGCAGCTCATCATCGCGTCGGCGCTGGTGCTGATGCTGTGGCGAGCCACCCAGGGCGTCGTGGCGGGCCACATGAGCCTGGGCGACCTGGTCATGGTCAACGCCTTCATGATCCAGCTCTATATCCCGCTGAACTTCCTCGGCGTGATCTACCGCGAGATCAAGCAGGCGCTGACGGATATCGAGAAGCTCTTCGTGCTGCTGGACCGCGAGCGCGAGATCGCCGATGCGCCGGATGCCGCCGAGCTGGCCGTGGGTGGCGGCAGTGTCGTCTTCGACAACGTCCGCTTCGCCTACGACCCCGTGCGGCCCATCCTGCACGGCGTCAGCTTCGAGATCCCGGCGGGCAGGAAGGTCGCCGTCGTCGGCCCCAGCGGCTCAGGCAAGAGCACGCTGGCGCGGCTGCTCTACCGCTTCTACGACATCGATTCGGGCGCCATCCGCATCGACGGCCAGGACATCCGTACGGTGACGCAGTCCAGCCTGCGCCGCGCCATCGGCATCGTGCCGCAGGACACCGTGCTCTTCAACGACACCGTGGCCTACAACATCGCCTACGGCCGGCCGGGCGCGAGTCAGCAGGAGGTGGAAGGCGCGGCGCGTGCGGCGCATATCCACGCCTTCATCGCGGCGACACCGCTCGGCTACGACACCATGGTGGGCGAACGTGGCCTGAAGCTGTCGGGTGGCGAGAAGCAGCGCGTGGCCATTGCGCGCACGCTGCTGAAGAACCCGCCCATCCTCATCTTTGATGAAGCCACGTCGGCACTGGATTCGACCAACGAGCGCGCCATCCAGGCCGAACTGGAGTCCGTGGGCCAGAACAAGACCGTGCTGGTCATCGCCCACCGCCTGTCCACCGTCGTCGACGCGCACGAGATCCTCGTGCTGGAGCAGGGCCGCATCATCGAGCGCGGCCGGCACGACACCTTGCTGGCCAGGAACGGCCGCTACGCCGAAATGTGGCGCCTGCAGCAGTCAGCTGACTAGTGCGGCTTCTTGGGCTTCTCGAAGCTCTTGGGCCGATAGACGTTGCCGTCCCACTCGCCGTCCGTGCGACTGTCGCGCGCATCGTGCAGGGCCGACTCGCGGGCGCGGCGGATGACGCGCTCGGCCTCCAGCGCGGCGGCTCGGGTCTGGCGCTGGCGGCGGCGCCAACCGGTCAGGCGGGCGATCTGCAACTCCACCCACGATGCCAGGGCGGCCACGCCGGCATCCACCCGCGCCTGCAGCCGGTAGGGCAGGGCCATGTGGACCGCCATCGCGATGCAGACGGCAAGGCCGGTGGCGGCGAGCAGGGTCTGGAGCATGGCCTGAAGTTAACCTAAACCGACGCTTGCGGCCACCTGCAACCACCCGCGTTGGGGGGATGGTTACGCTTTCTGGTCGGCGTCTTGGCGCAGAGCCCACAACGCCAGCATGGCGTCAGGAATCTTGCGGCTGGCTTCGTCGCGCTCGGCAGCCGAACCTTCGGCCAGCGCGCCATCCTCACCGCCCAGGGCGGCGATGGGCGCGAGCAGCTCGGCCGTCCCGGCACCGTCGAACAACGGCCCCCAGGCCTCGGGCGCCAGGTCCACGGCCATCAGGAAGCCGGCAGCCCAGTCTTCGGCGTCGGCGTACTCGGTGTCTTCATCTTCGCTGTCCCCCTCCAGTGAGGCAAAGCTGAAGATGGGCTCCCAGGCCTTGGGCGCATGCGTCCAGGCCATGGCGATGGACTGCACATGCCGCAGCATCGCCATGACGACCTTTTTGCGCTGCTTGCCGCTGGCGAAGGGCTTGGGGTCGGGCTCCTGGTCGCCGCCCCAGACCACCGGCAGCCAGGCGTCTCCAGGCAGGTCGGCCAGCTTCTGCGGCGACAGCAGCAGGCCAGTCAGATAGCCGTCCAGCGCCTCGATGTTCATCGCGCTATCGGTGGGCAATACCGAGAGCAGCTCGTCCAGGTCGTCGAGCTCCTCGTCGGACAGCGGCCGGTTGTCGGAGGCAGGGTTGTATTGGGGGTACTGCATGGGAGTCGTCCTTTGCCTCGCGAGTTCAGCCGTGGCGGCCGTGGCGGCTCTTGGGCTTCTTGTTGTCGATTTCGGCGATCTGTGCCTTCAGCAAGGCCATCAGCACGCGGGCGTTCTGCTCCGTCATGACGATGACGCTGCTGGGCTCGATGCCGTCGATGGGCGTCTTGGGCGTGACCATGGCGTCCACCTTGAACATGATCTGGCCGTGCTGGTTGGCGGACGCGGCCTTGAACTTCTGGATTTCGATTTGATGGGTCTTCATGGGGCGTGCCGGACGAATGAGGAGACCGGCAGGCCGCCATCTTGCCATTCCGGGCGGCGAGACTTAAGGTGGCGCATGGCAAGGCCTGCTCGACTCGAGATCGCTGGCGCCGTCTATCTGATCGGCGCCCACTGCCCGTTCGAGAGCGGGCAGCAGGCTTTTGTCGACGAAGCCGATCGTGCCGAAATGCGTGCCTTGCTGGCCCAGGCCCTGCACCGTTTCGACGCCCAGGCCCTGGCCTACGCCCTGCTGCCCGACCACTACCACCTGCTGTTGTTCACGCGCCGCGCCAATCTGTCGCAGCTGATGCGGCATGTGAACGGCGTCTACACCCAGCATCACCAGCGCCGCCACGGCTTCAGCGGCTCGCTGTTCCAGGGGCGTTTCCATGCCGTGCTGGTCGACCGCGAGCGCCATCTGCTGGATGCCTGCCGCTATGTCGACCTCAACCCGGTGCGCCTGCGCCTGGCGCGTGGCGCGGCGGATTGGGCTGGCTCGAGCTTCCGCGCCCTGGCCGCCATGGAAGCCGCGCCCGAATGGCTGGACGTCGATGGCCTGCACAGCCATCTGCTGGGGCGCCCGGCGACGACGCCGGCCCAGCATCGCCTGGCCGGCGAACGCTATGCCCGCCTGGTCGCCTCCGAGCCTGGCTTGCAGCTGTGGCCCGGGCGTCTGCGTGAACAGATCTTCCTCGGCGACGCCGACTTCGCCGCGCGCATGCGGGCCGCCGCCGTTGCGCCCCGTCGCGTGGCCCGCACGGGCTTTGGCGAGTGGCTGAAGCGCGCCGGTGGCATCCGCGAGCAGGCGCTGTGGCTGGCCCATGCCGAGGGCGGCGTCGCGATGACGGATCTGGCGGGCCAGCTCGGCCTGTCCGTCTCGCGCATCAGTCGCCTCATCGCTGCCGCCGAGCGAGCCGTCTGATGCTCAGACGCCGGGCATTGCTGCTGGCCGGCCTGCCGGTTCTCGCATGGGCGCAGGCCTATGCCGGCCCGCTGTTCGATGCTCATCTGCACTACAACGACGACGCCCAGGCGCTGCATCCACCGGCCGATGTACTGGCGCGCATGGCCCGTGCCGGCGTGCGGGGTGCGCTGGTCAACAGCAGGCCCAACGACGGAACGCTGCGTCTCGTCTCTGAGCCGGGGCCGCAATGGGTGCCCTTCATCCGCCTGTACCGCGACCGGGCCGACTACACCGGCTGGTTCGCCGACGACAGCATTCGGCTGATGGTGCTGGAACTGCTGAAGCGCGGCAGCCCGGCCGGGCCCTTCCGCGGCCTGGGTGAGTTCCATCTCTACGACAGCGCCAATGCCGATGGGCCGACCGCCATCGCACTGATGAAGCTGGCGCGCGAGCGCGGCCTGACCGTGCTGGCTCACGTGGACGATGTGGCGGTCGACAAGCTGCTTGGCCACGCGCCCGGCACGTCGCTGATCTGGGCCCACACCGGCATTTCCGGCGAGCCCTTGCCGCGCGTGAAGGAGCTGCTAGCCAAGCACGCGGGTCTGCGCGGCGAGCTGTCCTACCGGCCGGGCATCACGTTTGACGGCAAGCTTGGCGACGACTGGCGCGCACTGATGACACAGCACCCGGGGCGCTTCCTGATCGGCTCCGACACCTGGGTCCCCCAGCGTCTGCAGCACTACGAGGGCCTGTTCGCCGAGTACCGCGGCTGGCTCGGGCAGTTGCCGTCTGAGGTGGCTCAGCGCATCGCCTGGCGCAACGCGGCCGAGTTGTTCGCCCTCCAAGCTGCTTGAACGGCGCAAGGCCGCCATGACTTCTGACAGCCCCCGTCGTGGCAGCGGAGGGCGCTAAGCTGGCGGCCCTGCCAATCGGCATCACTTCGGGAGACGCCCATGCGCCGCTTCGTCCTGACCGCCTTGCTGCTGGCCAGCTCCGCCTGGGCCGCCGACATGAGCCCACCGCCGGAGATCAAGCCTGCCGCGGCCGATCCACTGGCCACGCCACGCCGCCTCATCGCGGCCAAGGACTGGGCAGGCGCCCTGGCCGCGTTGCGCACCGAGCCCCAGGCCGGCAATGCCGACTGGCACAACCTGATGGGCTATACGCTGCGCAAGCAGGCCACGCCGCAGTTCACCGAGGCCGAGGCCCAGTACCTGCAGGCACTGCGCATCGACCCCAACCACCGTGGCGCCAACGAATACCTGGGCGAGCTCTATGTGATGAAGGGCGAGCTGCCCAAGGCACGTGAGCGCCTGGCCGTGCTGGAGAAGCTCTGCCCGGCCGGTTGCGAGCAGCGCGAGCACCTGCAGCGTGCCATCGCGGCGGCCAAGTAACAGCTTGCAGCCCGCGCCGGAGCCAGGCGTCCACCCCCTAGGATGCGCGCCATGCTGAAGTTCCTTCTCCAACGCCCCTGGCTCGCCGCCCTCGTGGGCGTGCCGTTGGCGATCCTGCTGCTGGGTGCCATCGTGGCGGCGCTGATCTGGGCGCAGCTGCCGGCCCTTGATGCGCTGACCGACTACCAGCCCCACCAGCCGCTGCGCGTGCTCAGCGAGGACGGCCAGCTGCTCGGCGAATTCGGCGCCGAGCGGCGGCGCTTCGTGCCGCTGAAGGACATCCCAAAAGCCCTGCAGGACGCGCTGCTGGCCGTCGAAGACAGCGACTTCTACGTGCACTCCGGCATCGACTACAGCGGCATCGGCCGCGCCATGCTGCACAACATCCTGCACCCGACGCGGCTGCAGGGCGCGTCCACCATCACGCAGCAGCTGGCCCGCAACATCTTCCTGAGCAACCGGCAGACCTTTGCGCGCAAGGCCCAGGAGGGACTGCTGGCCATCAAGATCGAGAGAAACCTGAGCAAGGATCAGATCCTCGAGATCTACATGAACCAGATCTCGCTGGGCAACAAGGCCTATGGCTTTGGCGCCGCGGCCGAGCGCTATTTCGGCAAGCCGCTGGACAAGCTCAACACCGGCGAGATTGCCGTGCTCGTCGGCCTGCCCAAGGACCCCAACCGCCTCAACCCGGTTCTCTACCCTGAGCGCACCAAGCGTCGCCAGGCTGTCGTGCTGGGACGCCTCGTGGCGGTGGGCCAGATCACGCAGGCCCAGGCCGACACCGCGCGCGAGAAGCCGCTGGACGTGCGCCGGCCCAAGCGCCTCTCCGGCGTCGCCGACCATGCCGCCGAGCAGGTGCGTGCCGAGATGGTGACGCGCTTTGGCGAGGAGGCCTACACGCGCGGCCTGACCGTCTACACGACGCTGCGCTATGCCGAGCAGGCGGCTGCGCAAGAGGCGCTGCGCCATGCGCTGTTCGAGCTGGAGCGCCGCCAGCCGTTCCGCGGCCCCGAGGCGACCGTCGAGCTGCCTGAAGGCGAAGACTTCGACGAGGCCCTGGAGACCGCCTTCGACGCCCACCCCGACCTCGGCGAGCTGCGCACCGCCGTGCTGCTCAAGGTCGACAAGAGCGCGGCCGAGCTGGTGATGGCCGACGGCGAGAAGATCAGCTTGAAGGGCCAGGCGCTGCGCCCGCTGCAGAGCCTCAAGCGCGGTGCCGTGCTGCGGGTGATGGAGTCCGGCAAGCAGTGGCAGCTCAGCCAGACACCGCAGGCCGAAGGCGCCGTCGTCACGCTGGACCCGGCCACCGGCGCCATCCGCGCCCTGGTGGGCGGCTTCGACTTCGCCCGCAACCAGTTCAACTCCGCCACCCAGGCCTGGCGCCAGCCGGGCTCGGCCTTCAAGCCCTTCATCTACTCGGCCATCATCGACCAGGGCGCCTGGGCCGGCACGCTGGTCAGCGACCAGCCCGTCGAGGTCGGCGACTGGTCGCCACGCAACTACGACGGCCAGTACGAGGAGGCGCTGACGCTGCGCCAGGGCCTGGCCCGCTCCAAGAACATGGTCACCATCCACCTGGTGCAGGCCCTGGGCCCGCAGCGCGCCCGCGCCTGGGCGGCGCGCTTCGGCCTGGACGAGGACAAGCAGCCGCTGAACCTGACCATCGCCCTGGGCACCGGCTCCGTGACGCCGCTGCAGATGGCCCAGGGTTACGCCGCCTTCGCCAACGCCGGCCAGCTGCCGACGGCCTGGCTCATCGACCGCGTGCAGGACGCGCAAGGCGCCGTGCTGTGGAAGGCCGAGCCGCCAAAGATGAGGACGGCTGTCAGCCCGCGCAATGCCTTCATGACCTCGCAACTGCTCGCCGCCGTCGCGCGCGAAGGCACCGGCGCGCGGGCCAGCAGCCTGCTCGGCCGCTGGGACCTCTATGGCAAGACCGGCACGACCAATGACGCCGTAGACGCCTGGTTCTGCGGTTTCCAGGCCACGCGGGCCGGTGCCGTCTGGATCGGCTATCCCCAGCCCAAGTCCCTGGGTGAGCGCGAAACCGGCGGTGGCCTGGCCCTGCCCGTCTGGGTCGCGACCATGGCCGTGGCCTTGAAGGGCCAGCCCAATACCCAGCTGGCGCCGCCGGACGAGGGCCTGGTGCAGCAGGACGGCAACTGGTTCTACTCGGAATTCGCCGGCGACATGGCGATCGCGCGCATCGGCCTGCCACCGGCCCCGCCGCGCGTCGATGAGGCTGCGTCCGAGCCCGCGCCGTCGGCGCCGCCGATCAACCAGTAGCGACCAGCGGGCTCATTGCCCTGCCGGCGGCTCCCAGAGCTCGACCTTGTTGCCATCGGGGTCCATGACCCAGCCGAACTTGCCGTACTCCGAGTCCTGCGGTTCGCCGACGACGTTGCAGCCTTCCACGCGCAGGGCCGCGAGCAGGCCGTGCAGGTCGGCAACGCGGAAATTGATCATGAAAGCCGCCGTGCTCGGCGCAAAGTAGCCGGTGTCGGCCTTGAAGGGGCACCAGTTGGTGCCGCCCGCGCCGCCCGGGTTGTCGGGCGTGGCCCAGGGGAAGGTGACGCCGCCCCAGGCCTCGACGGGCAGGCCGAGGTGCTTGCCGTACCACTCGGCCAGGGCCTTGGGGTCGGGCGATTTGAAGAAGATGCCGCCGATGCCGATCACGCGTTTCATGCGAGCTCCTGAAGTGGCACGATTTCAGCACGCGATGGGGTGCTTGCGCATCAGCCCTGATACGGCCCCTTGACCTCGCCCCAACCCCATTTGGGCATGGTCGCGTCGGCGTCCACCGTCACGCCAGGTTGCGAATTGAGAACGGCCAGACGCGAGCCCCATTCAAGGTAGCCCACCAGCGCGGAGCGGAACTCGGGGTCATCGGGCATGCCGAGCTGATCGGCCGTGTCCAGCAGCAGTGCGACCCAGGCGCGGCGCTGTTCCTGGCTCAGATGGCGGTCGAGATGCTGGCGCACCATGTGCGGATGGCCGCCATGCTCGGCGGAATAGGTGGCCGGCCCGCCCAGCACCTCGGCGAGGAAGGCGGCCACATGAGCCGGATGCTCGCCGTTCATGTGGGCGAAGACGGGCGCGAGCAATGCGTCGTCCTTGACGCGCTGGTAGAAG
This sequence comes from Roseateles sp. P5_E4, assembly GCF_054049255.1. NCBI lineage: Bacteria > Pseudomonadati > Pseudomonadota > Betaproteobacteria > Burkholderiales > Sphaerotilaceae > Roseateles > Roseateles sp. P5_E4. The sequence goes on from NZ_JBFUMS010000002.1 coordinate 779,055, forward strand.
CGCTCGGTCAGCCGTTGCAGCGCGGGCAGGCCGCCCAGCCAGTCGTAAAGGGTGGGGATCGCGGGATCGCTCATGGGGGTGAGGGCAGTGTGGATGCGCTGGACGTGGGGTTGGCCGTGACCTTCACAAGTCGGTGTTTGCCCGCGGTCAGCCACAGCGCAAACGCCAGCTCGCCCACCAGGACCGGCAGCATGACGGCCGGGAACAGCAGCCTGGCGAACGCCGGCGCCAGCAGCAGCGCGAAGCTGTTGAGCAGATAGGCCAGGCCCGCGAGTGCGAGCAGCCAGCCCAGCACGCGTGGCAGCACGCCGCTGTGAGCGATCAGCGCACCGCAGATGACGCAGGAGAAGCCGAAGAACACCAAGCCGATGGCAAAGCCCTGGCCGTGCAACTGAACCGCCAGCATCGCCAGCGCCTCGCGCTGGGCTGGCGGGAAGGCGGTGCCCATGGCGGGGCCGGTCAGCAGGTCCAGCGCCGCGAGCAACTGCACGCGGTTGGCGACGAGCATGGCCGTCTGCACGAGGTTCAGGCCAGCCGCAGTCAGTGCCAGCGGCTCGTTCACGGGCCGCAGCAGCCGCCACGTCATGACGATGATCGGTAGGTCCAGCACCTGCATCAACAGGTCTGCGCCCAGGCCCAGGCGCCACAACTGCGGGTTGGCGGCGATGCGCTCGGCCGTCGCGGCGGCATCGCCGGCAACGACGAGGCTGCCGCGCACGAAGGCTTCGCTCCACAGCCCGAGCGCAATGATGGCGAGGTAGCAAAGCCCGGAGATGCGCAGTTCGCGCGAGCTCACGCTGATCATGCCGGCCTCACGGCATGCCAGGCCCAGCGGGCCGTGCCGCGCACCAGCCAAGACAGGCCGGCGATGATGCCGCCGACCAGCGTTGGCAGCACGGCGCCAAACGTCCAGCTCATGCCGAGCGCGAAGCCGAAGAGGCTTTCCGGGCGATGGGCTGGCAGCAGTACCGCAAGCAGCAGCATGCCGAAGAAGATCGCCTCGGTCAGCGCCTGGAGCTGGAGGCTGAAGGCCAGCGACAGTGCTGCGCCGGTTAGCAGGGGCAGCGCGAAACCCAGCGCGATTGGCGCCCAGTCCTGCATCGTTGCCGGGCGGCGCGGCAATCGACCAGCCGCCCAGGCGGCCAGGGCCGGCAACAGCAGCAAGCCCCAGGCGTTGGACAGGCCCGGCAGATCGGGGCGCTGCAGCAGATGGTGACTGACGATGCCGCCATGAAGGGCCTCCCAGCCAAGATGCAGGATTTCGGCGAGGCCGGCGAGGGCGGCGAGCGCCAGGCGCGGTGGGGTGATGTAACGCATCCGCCGGAGTGTGGCCGAGGAGATGCGTGGCGGCGGCACGGGCTGCGACCGGCGGCAGGGGCGGGGCGGTCAGCTGCAATGCCGGCCGACAGTCGGCAGGGTGATTAACGGAAGCAACGCCGGGTAACAGCTGTCGGGCTCGCCCGGCTCTAGAGTCGAGGCCTTGCCACGACCGAAGTCCCAGCCCATGCGCCATCGCCTTTTGAGCGTTTCCGTTCCGACTCTGCTGGCCTTGCTGCTCGCGGGCTGTGCCGCGGTGCGCGACGGGCGTGAGGCACGCGGGCGTGACGCGCACATGGCTCAGGCGCCGTCGGTGGCGGGCGTGGCGGAGGAGAGCTTCGGCAAGCCGGCCTGGGGACGCAAGGGCGAGTTCTCGCTGAGCGGCCAGCGCGTGCGCTACGAGCGCGGCGCCGAGCGGCTGGCCTTGTTCGAGCCTTTGCCCGCCAATCTGCGCACGCCCCTTAACTTCAGCTGGCAGGGGTCGGGGGGCGAAAGCTCGACCGTCTGCGAGGCCTGGACACCGGAGTCCAGCGCCAATGGCCGGCTGACTGACAGCAAGCCCTGGGTGCTGAGCTGCCGCTGGGGCAATGCGCCAGCCGCCATGCTGCAGATCGGCGAAGGCCAGATGCGCCGCGGCAAGCTCAGCCGCGAAGGCGCCTACCGCCGCGGCGAGCTGACGGTGGGGCTGCGTTCAGTGCATCTCCACGAAGGCAGCGCGCAGCCGCAAACAGTGGCCACGGGCTACGAGATGCTGCACCAGGGCACCGTCGTCGGCAGCCTGGACCTGAGCGGCAGCCAGCCGCGGCTGCGCCGCCCCGACCCGGCCACACCGTTGGGGCGGGCCGTCACGGAGGCGGCTCTGGCCCTTGCGCTGGCCTGGGAGCCGAGTTGAGCTGAACTGAACTGACGCCAGGAGCGTCAGGTCTCCAGCTTCAACGGCGGTACGCGCCGGCGCAGTGGCTGGGCCTTGACGATGCTGGAGCTGGTCTGGGCGCAATCGGCCAGCCTGTCCAGGGCCTGGTCGAGGTGCTCGATGGAGCGCAGCGCCAGCCGCAGCACGAAGCAGTCGTCGCCGGTGACCTTGTCGCACTCCAGCGCCTCGGGCATGTCCTCGATGCGCTGCTGCACCTGGGCCAGCGCACCGGGCATGGGTCGCACGCGCACGATGGCCTGCAGCGTGAAGCCCAGGGCCACCGGGTCGATGTCGATGGTGAAGGCGCGGATCACGCCGCGCTCGCGCAGGCGCGCCAGCCGCTCCGAGGTGGCGGGCGGCGACAGCCCAATCGCCTCGGCCAGGTCCTTCAGCGGCGCACGGGCGTCGGCGGCCAGGGCGGCCAGCAGCAGGCGGTCGATGTCGTCGATCATGATTAGGTTCGAATGGATAAGTGCCGTCGTTGATTCTGCCGAAGCATCAGATTGCCGTCTTTAATGCATATATCGGCCGGGCTGACCTTGAAACAATGGCATTCCTCGTCATTGCAAGGAAGCACCGTGTCCCCCACTACCCGTGGCGCCCTCGAGATGGGCAGTGCGATGAGCCTGCTGGGCTCGATCGGTTACTTCGTGCTGCTGTCCGGCCTGGCGCCGCTGGACGTCGTGTTCTGGCGCTGCGGCTTCGGGTTGCTGACGTTGGCGCTGATCTGCACGGTGTTGGGCCTGTGGCGCCGGCCGAGCGCGCGGGAGCTCGGGCTGGCCGTGCTGGGGGGTGTGGCCATCGTGCTGAACTGGGTGCTGCTGTTCGGCGCCTACGGCCGGGCCTCGGTGGCCGTGGCCACGGCGGTCTACAACCTGCAGCCCTTTTTGCTGATGGGCCTGGGCGTGGTGTTCTTCGGCGAGCGGCTCAGCGTGGCGCGGCTGGCCTGGGTGGCCCTGGCCTTTGTGGGCATGGTGCTCATCGTGCAGGCACGGCCGAGCGCCGGCTATGTCGGCGGCAACTTCGGGCTGGGCGTGGCGATGGCCCTGGGTGCCGCGGCGCTGTGGGCGGTGGCGGCCGTCGTCGCCAAGCGCCTGAGCGGCATGCCCGCCCCGCTGATCGCCATGATCCAGGTCGCTGTCGGCATGCTGATGCTGGCGCCCTTTGCCGACCTCGGCCACCTGCCGCAGACGGCACTGGGCTGGATGCCGCTGGTGGTGCTGGGCGTCGTGCACACCGGGCTGATGTACGCGCTGATGTATGCCGGCGTGCAGCGCCTGCCGACAGCGCTGCAGGGTGGCCTGTCCTTCCTCTACCCGGTGGTGGCCATCCTCGTGGACTGGCTGGCCCTGGGGCACGAACTGGCGCCGCTGCAATGGCTGGGCGCGGCGGCCATCCTGCTGGGGGCCGCGGGGTTGTTCGTTGGGCCTGTTAGCCCTGCGGAGATGGGTCGCGTTGTGGCCAGAAGGGCCGCAGGCACGACAGCAAACCGCAAGCTGGGTTGATACCCAGCGAGGATTTGCAACACAGCATGCGGCCCTTCTGGCCACAACCCTTCGGGAAGGCCCGCCGCAAGTGGCCACTCGTTGTTGCAGCCCTTGCCCGCACATGAGTGCGGGCTGCACGCTGCGTCTAGATTGGCCCCTTGCGGCGGGCCTTCGCGGCCCATCGCCGCAGGGCTAACAGGCCCTACTTCTCGGCCAGCGCCTTCAGGTTCGCCAGCCCCGCGTCGAAATCCGGCCCGACCATCTTGTCCATGAACAGGCCCATCCAGCGGTAGACCGGGTTGCTGCCCATGTCGCCGTCCATCGACCACGTCACCTGGGTGGCACCGCCGTTGGTCTCGAGGCGGAAATCGCCGGTCGAGGTGGTGCCGAAGTCGGGGAAATAGAGCTCATAGCCCAGGCGCTTGGGCGCCTCGGCCGTCGTGAAGGTCATGCGGCCATCGCCCTGGCTCTTGCTCTTCCAGGCCCAGACGGCGCCGGCGCCCGAGGCGGGGCCGCTGTATTCGATGGCCATGGCCGGATCGCGCTGGTTCCAGGCGCTCCAGGCTTTCCAGTTGCGCGGATCGGCGACGAGGGCGTAGATCTTGTCCGGCGCGGCGTTGATCTTCACCGTACGCGAGAGCGTGTACTTCGGCGACAGCATCAGCCCGCCGCCCACGCACAACACCAGCAGCGCGACGATGGCGATCAGCAGGACCTTGAGCACTTTCATCGGGAGTCTCCCGGGGTGTTGACGTGGCCGCACTGTGGGCGCCCCGCACTGGTCACACAATCCGCACAACTCCTTCCTACAAGCTCATGACGAACTCCGCCGACCTTGCCTCCGTATACGCCGAACAGGGCTATCTCGTCATCCCCGGCTTCAAGACGGCCGCCGACATCGCCGCGCTGCGCCAGCGCGCCTTCGACATCGTCGATGCCTTCGATCCCGGCGAGCAGCGCCCCGTCTTCACCACCGAAGAGCAGCAGCGCCATGTCGACGACTACTTTCTCGACAGCGGCGACCAGATGCGCTGCTTCTTCGAGGAGGAGGCCTTCGATGCCGAGGGCCGGCTGCGCGTCGACAAGGCCCTGGCCATCAACAAGATCGGCCATGCGATGCACGACCTCGACCCGGTCTTCAGCGCCTTTTCCAAAGGCCAGGCGCTGCGCGGCGTGGCGGCCGAGCTCGGGCTGAAGCAGCCGCAGGTCTGGCAGAGCATGTTCATCTTCAAGCAGCCCGGCATCGGCGGTGAGGTGCGCTGGCACCAGGATGCGAGCTTCTTCGAGAGCGACCCCATCACGGTGACCACCTTCTGGTTCGCGCTGGAGGATGCGACGCTGCACAACGGCTGCCTGTGGACCGAGCCCGGCGGCCACAAGGGCGAGCGCGGCGTGCTGCGCGAGCGCTTTGTGCGCGAGGGCCGCAAGGCCTGGATGGAGCAGATCGACGCGACGCCCTGGCCCGCGGCGGACTCCCGGCAAGCCATTCCGCTGGAGGTCGAGGCGGGCTCGCTGGTCGTCTTCCACGGCCTGCTGCCGCATTACTCGGCGGCCAACCGCTCCGATAAATCGCGCCATGCCTACACCCTGCATGTGACGGACGCGGCCAGCCGCTATTCACCGCGCAACTGGCTGCAGCGTGACGGCACGTTGCCGGTGCGGGGTTTTTAAGCCGCGCCCTCACAGCGGTCACAAGTACATACACCCCAAGCCCTTTGTCCTACAAGGCGAAGGAGCTTGCACCGGCATGGCGTGCCGCCAGGTCACCTCACAGTCGGCTCCATCGCAAACGTCGACAACGACGACCGGAGGCCGACATGAAATTCCCGAAATCGATGCACGCCGAGGGCTGGGCCAACCACCTGGAGGAGACCAAGCCCGAGCATCTGCCCGACGCGCTGAAGGCCGGTGGCTCCGCGCCTCTGCACGCCGCCAAGGTCCCCCCCGTCGGCGCGGCGCGATTCAAGCCGACCGGCGTTGGGGCCAAGGTGTCGGCGACGACGCCGCTTCATGCCGAAACGCCGCGTGTCGAGCCGGTTCACGCCCGGCCTCAGCCCGCCACCGCATCGCTGCAGCGTGACCGGCAGATGAGCTGGATGATCCCCGCCGGTGCCGGCGCCGCCCTCATCGCCGCTGTGGCCATCTGGGCCATGAACCGGCCGAGCGAGGCACCCGTCACGCCGCCCGCCATCGTGGTTGGCAGCGCCGAGCCGCAGACCGAAGTCGCCGCCGCCACCCCGGTGCCGGAGACACCGGCCGCGTCACAGGTGGAGGACAGCACGACGACCACCGTCGCCGCCGCGCCAGCACCCGCCGAGCCTGCAGCGACCACTCGTCTGGGCCCGCCGGTGACGACGACCCGGCCGGCCGCTGACGCCCCCGCTGTGGTGGCTCAGGCGCCGGCGCCCGCGGCGCGACCCGACATGGTGTTGCGCGGCGCGCCGACCAGCCCGGCTGCAACCCTGCCGCCACCGACGACCGTGGCCGCCGCGCCAGCGAACGCCCAGCCGCTCAGCGTACCGCCTGGCTCGGCGCCCATCGTGATGCCGCCCACCGCGGCCGGCCCGGCCACGGCGACCCAAACCATGCCGCCCGCGACGCCGCCACTGGCCTCGGCAACGCCTGCTGTGCCTGACACGGTTGCCGGCTCGACGGCGCCTGGCACGTCGCCTCAAGCCCAGGCTCAAGCCCAGCCGCAACCGCCGCAGCAGATCCTGCCGACGGCCGAAGACAGCGGCATCACGGCCAAGGTGCGCATAGCTCTCGCCGCCGATTCAACGCTGGCCGCAGTGCCCATCGCTGTCAGCACCGACCATGGCGTCGTGAAGCTGGAAGGCCAGGCACCCGACAGCCAGACCCGTGAGCGGGCCACCGTCGTCGCGTCCTCAACGGGTGGCGTGAAGGCCGTCGACAACCGCTTGACGGTGCCGCCGGCAGCAGTGGTGAGCCAGGCGCCGACCAGCCTGCAATAAGCGTCCACGCCAATGACAAAGGCGCCCTCAGGGGCGCCTTTTGCGTTTGCGTTGTGGGGCTGGGTTCAGTGGCAGTGCTGGCTGCGGGCGGGCGCCAGTTCGGCATCAATCAGCGCTTCCTCGGTCAACTCGCGGGCCGCCTCGAGCTGCTGGCAGAGTTCGCTGATGCCGTCGTCCCGGCCGCCAGTGACTGCTGGCAGCGGCGCCGCGGCAATCTCGGTGGGCAGGTCAGCCAGGGCGCCGATGAGCTGGAACAGCAGTTCCAGGCTGGCTTCACCGTCCTGCGGCAGGTCGCGCGCGGCACCCAGGCTGCGGGCCAGATACCAGCAGGCTTCGGCCGCGTTGTCGCAGGCCTGGGCCTTGAGTTCAAGGGCGCGATTCCGAGCTTCAGCCTCATCGCGTTCACGATAGGCCTGGGCGATCTCATAGGCACCCAGATCCGCCGGGACGGCATCGTCAAGCGAGAGCGCGGCAAAGTCGAGTTCGTGGGCCATGGGTACTGCGGTGTTCGTGACAGGGCCATCCTAACGGCGGGCCGGCCCGGCAAGTGCCCCCTCACCTCGAGCGGCGTGAAGCAATCGCCGGAACTAAGTCACTATTCAACGCTTCTTCGTGGGACGGGTCCAGCCAGTCAATGCAACTTGTTTGCCGCGGGCGACAGCGAGGTCACCGGGAGTAACGTCCTTGGTGATGGTGGAACCACCGCCAATGGTGGCGCCATTGCCGATCTTGATGGGCGCCACCAGCACGCAGTTGGAGCCGACATGAACGTCATCGCCGATCGTTGTGCGGTGCTTGTTGGCGCCGTCGTAGTTGGCCGTGATCGAACCCGCGCCATAGTTGACACGCTCGCCCACGGTGGCGTCGCCCAGATAGGCCAGGTGGTTGGCCTTGGCGCCCTTGGCCAGCGTCGAGTTCTTGACCTCGACGAAGTTGCCGATGTGCACCTCGGCGCCCAGTTGTGCGCCGGGCCGCAGGCGGGCGAAGGGGCCGATCAGCGCACCCTCGCCAACGCTGGCGCCCGCTGCTTCACCGTCGATGTGGGTGAACTCGTGGATGCGTGCGCCGGCGGCGATGGTCACGTTGCGGATCACGCAGTTGGCGCCAACGCGCACGCCATCGCCCAGGCTCACCTCGCCCTCGAAGACGCAGTTCACGTCGATCTCGACGTCCTGGCCGTGCGTCAGCGTGCCGCGCAGGTCGAAGCGGGCCGGGTCGGCCAGGCGCACGCCGGCGCGCATCAGGCCTTCCGCCTGGCGGACCTGGAAGGCGCGTTCGAGCTGGGAGAGCTGCACGGGGTCGTTGACGCCCAGCACCTCGATCTCGCTGTGGGCCTTGATGCCCAGCACGGGCAGGCCCTCGGCGACGGCCATCGCGACGATGTCGGTCAGGTAGTACTCGCCCTGGGCATTGTTGTTGGTCAGCTGGCCGACCCAGCGCTTGAGCGCTGCAGTGGGCGCGGCCATCATGCCGCTGTAGCCCTCGTGGACGAGGCGCTGCTCAGGCGTGGCGTCCTTGTGCTCGACGATGGCGAGCACGCCGCCGTCATCGGGGTCGCGGATGATGCGGCCGTAGCCGGTGGGATCGGCGAGGTCGACCGTCAGCAGCACCAGGGCGTGGCCGGCGCAGGCGTCGATGAGAGCCTTGGCCGTGGTGGTTTCGATCAGGGGCACGTCGCCGTTCAGGATCAGCGTCGTGCCTTCGCCCAACAGCGCCGGCACGACCTGCTGGATGGCGTGGCCGGTGCCGAGCTGGGGCATCTGGCGCACGAAGGAGATGCCGTCAGCCGAGACGGCCGCCTCGACCTGGTCGGCGCCATGCCCGGTGATGACGATGCGCGCGCTGGCGGCCAGGGGCTCGCAGCTCTTCAGCACATGAGCCAGCAATGAGCGGCCGGCGAGCTTGTGCAACACCTTGGGCGTTGCGGACTTCATGCGGGTGCCCTTGCCCGCCGCCATGATCACGATGTTGAGCGCCATGCCTGCCTTGCGACTACGTTTGAACGAAGCCGCGATTATGGGCAGGCGGGGCGCTGTTCCCTGCTGTCCTCGCCGCTAGCGGACGGCTTGCACGGAGACGCGATGCGATTTCGGGTTGACCTTGGGGAACTCGGCCATGGCCGCGTCGAACAGCGGCGTCAGCAGGGCGTCGCTGCCCATGGTCACGCCCTCGTTGCTGGCATGGGTCTCGAACAGGGCCTCGCCGCTGGCGCGGTCACGCATCAGCAGGGCCACGGCGCGGTCGTAGCGGCGATCGAAGAACGGATCGTGGCGCCAGCCAAAGCCGCTCCAGCCTGGCACATAGCCATAGCGCGGCGAAATGAGGCGGCCGCGCCAGCGCCACCACAGCGGGTCATCCCAGGGCACGGGGTCGTAGGCGGTGACGCGGGCGCCCAGCGTGACGAGCACGTCAGCGCTCTTCGCATCGGCGGCAGGCCTGAAGCCGGCCTTTTCCAACGCGGCCTTGGCGGCGTCTTCCAGCGTGGCCTGGCGCTTGGCGGCTTCCTCGCTCTGCTGCTGCGAGGGCAGGCGGTCGAAGGCATAGCTGCCGGGCTTGCGGTCGGCCGGCCAATTGCCATAACTGGAGACGTCAGCGGAGACCGTGTACGGGCCGGCGCAGCCGGTGAAGGCAGCGACCGAGGCAGCGGCAAGGGTGGCGAGGATCAGGCGGCGGTTCATGACGGCACCTCCATCAACGAGATGCCGTCATTCTGACCCGCTCAGATTGCCCGCGTGTAAATCAGCGTTGCAGCGTGATGACTGAAGCCTGCGCGGGTGTCGCGCAGCTTTCATCGTCGTCGAAGGCGATGTCGCCGTCGGGCTCGGCCCGGCCCGTGGCCTTCATGGTCTCGAACGGGAAGAGCTTCTTGTCCATCATGTGCGAGGGCACGACGTTGCCCATGGCCGTGAAGATGTTGTCGATACGGCCGGGGTAGCGCTTTTCCCACTCGTTGATCATGGCCTTGACCTGCACGCGCTGCAGGTTGTCCTGGCTTCCGCACAGGTTGCACGGAATGATGGGGAACTCGCGGTGTTCGGCCCAGCGCACGAGGTCGGGCTCCTTCACATAGGCCAGCGGGCGGATGACGACGTTCTTGCCGTCGTCGCTCACCAGCTTGGCCGGCATGCCCTTCATGCGGCTGCCGAAGAACATGTTCAGGAACAGCGTCGTGACCATGTCGTCGCGGTGATGGCCCAGCGCGATCTTAGTGGCGCCCAGTTCGCCGGCCACGCGGTACAGGATGCCGCGGCGCAGGCGCGAGCACAGGCTGCACGTCGTCTTGCCCTCGGGGATGAGCTTCTTGACGATGGAATAGGTGTCCTGGTTCTCGATGTGGAAGTCCACGCCGCGCGAACGCAGGTAGTTGGGCAGCACCTCCTCGGGGAAGCCGGGCTGCTTCTGGTCGAGGTTGACGGCGACGAGGCTGAACTTGATTGGCGCGCGCTGCTGCAGGTTGAGCAGGATGTCCAGCATGGCGTAGCTGTCCTTGCCGCCCGACAGGCAGACCATGACCTTGTCGCCGTCTTCGATCATGTTGAAGTCGGTGACGGCCTGGCCGACCTGGCGGTGCAGGCGCTTGGACAGCTTGTTGATCTCAAACGCGGCCTTCTTGTCGGCCGCGGCTTGTTCGGCGAAATCGAGGACGTCAGCGGTGCCCGGCCGCCCGAAACCGCTGACAGCCCCCTCGGGGGGCAGCTCGCCGTGCGAGCGTGGGGGCAAATCAAGTTCAGACATGTTGTTCACCATGCACCCAGTTCGGTGCTGATTGCGACTTCGCAGTCGGGAAAGATTTCGAGCTTGGTCAGCTTCAGGCGCACGCCGACGACGCCGGGCAGGCTCATCAGGCGGTTGCAGAGCTTGCCGAGCAGGGCTTCGACGAGGTCGGTGTGCTCGGCCGTGCACTCGTCGATGATGGCCGTGCGCACGCGGCGGTAGTCCAGCACATGGCCGATGTCGGCGTCGCGCGCGACCACCGGCATGGCGCCGAGGTTGACCTCGGCATCGACCTGGATGGGCTGGGGCCCGGTGCGTTCGAAGTCGAGCACGCCCAGGTTGGCGCGAAAACGCAGGCCCTGCAGATGGATGACCTGGCGGTTGTTGTAGCGCTGCGGCGCGGCGGCGACCTGCGGGCGCAGCGCCAGTTCGATCTGCTTGGCCGCCTGCACGCCATCGGCCAGTGCCGTCTGCACGCAGGGATGCCAGCGACGGCTGGCGTCACCGGCGACGAAGGCGCGTTGGCGCGAGGCCTCGTCCAGCAGCGCAAAGGCGGAAGGCTCGGGCTCGAAGCCCAGCAGTGCGGCGACAAAGTCGAAACGTTCGGCGCCGACAGTGACGCCGCGGTCGTCCGGCAGCAGGGCCTCGGGCAGTGGCGTGGCCAGTTGCACCGTGATGCGGGGGTGGGCGGTCGCCCGCTCGGCCAGGTGGATCTGGGCGCGCCAGCTGCCGCGCGACCAGACAGTCACCTCATGGCCGCGCTCGGCCAGGAAAAGGGCGTTCTCTGCGGCGTTGTCGCCGGCGCCCAGCAGCAGCACGCGCCCTGGCGACAGGGCCTCGCGGCGGGCGGTCAATTGGGAGGCGTCCAGCACGCGCTCATGCGGTACGGCGAAGTAGCGCGCCGGGCGCAACAGGCGCAGGCCGGTGGCGACGAGCAGGGCGCGGGCCTGCACATGCTCGCCGGTGGCCAGTTGCAGGGTCCAGCCTGCGGGCGTGTGGCGGGCGGACTCGGCCCGCGTGCCCAGGCGCAGCGTCATGCCCGGCGTGGCCTGGGCCTGGGCGGCGTAGTGCTCGCCCAAAGCAGCCAGGCGGGCGGCGGGCTCGCCCAGCACCCAGTCCTGGGCGAAGTTCAGGCCGGCCAGCGCGGCGCACAGGCGGGATTCGCGCTCGACGAGCAGGGCCGTCATGCCCATCTGGCCCAGCCAGGACGCGGCGCTGCAGCCGGCGGGGCCGCCGCCGAGGATGGCGACGTCAATGGAGGTGGGGTTGGGCATGGGGTGGTTCGGGCAGAACCGCGAATTATCCCAGTCGCGCCTTTTTCGTGTTCAGGCGTTTGAAGAGGCGCCACCCCAGCAGCGCGGCAAGGATCACGCCGTAGACGGCCGGCTCGGCGAAGTTGTGCTTGCCGGCTCGCATCCAGATGAAGTGCAGCAGCGCGATGACGGAGATGGCGTAGATCGTCTTGTGCAGCGCCTGCCAGCGCTTGGCGCCGAGGGCCTTGATGGCCTTGTTGAAGCTCGTTGCCGCCAGCGGCGCCATCAGCAGCCAGGCGGTGAAGCCCATCAGGATGAAGGGCCGCTTGGCGATGTCGCGGGCGATGTCGGAGAAATCCAGCCCCATGTCCAGCCAGCCATAGGCCAGCAGGTGCAGTGAGGCATAGCTGAAGGTGAACACGCCCAGCGTGCGCCGAAAGCGCGCCAGTGCGGCCAGGCCCGTCAGCTCGCGCAGCGGCGTGATGGCCAGCGTCAGCCACAGGCCGCGCAATGTCCAGTCGCCCAGGCCGCGGATGATGGCTTCGGCCGGGTTGGCACCGAGCCGGTTGGCTACGGCGCCGAAGACCAGCCACGCCAGCGGCGTAAGGCACAGCAGGAAAAGCGCCGGTTTGGCGCCGCGGCTGAGCAGCGCCGCCGTCAACGCACGCCGCATCAGAAATTGCGCTTCAGATCCATGCCCGCATAGAGCTGGCCCACTTGCGCTTCATAGCCGTTGAACATCAAGGACGGCCGCTTCTTGGCGAACAGGCCGTCTTCGCCAATGCGGCGCTCGCTGAGCTGGCTCCAGCGCGGATGGGCCACGGTGGGATTCACGTTGGAATAGAAGCCGTATTCCTGGGGTGCGCTCTCTTCCCAGCTGCTGCGCGGCTGCTTCTCGACGAAGCGGATCTTGACGATGCTCTTGGCCGATTTGAAGCCGTACTTCCAGGGCAGCACGATGCGCACCGGCGCGCCATTCTGGTTGGGCAGCACCTCGCCATACATGCCGAAGGTCAGCAGCGCCAGCGGGTGCATGGCTTCATCCATGCGCAGGCCTTCGAGGTAGGGCCAGTCCAGCACCGACGAGCGCAGCCCGGGCATCTGCGCGCGATCGGCCAGCGTCGTGAATTCGACGAACTTCGCCTTGCCGGTGGGCTCTGCTTTCTTGATGAGCTCTGACAGCGAGTAGCCCACCCACGGGATCACCATGCTCCAACCTTCGACGCAGCGCAGCCGGTAGATGCGCTCTTCCATGGCGCTGAGCTTGAGCAGCGCGTCGAGGTCGTAGCGGCCGGGCTTGGCGCATTCGCCTTCGACGCTGACCGTCCATGGCCGGGGCTTGAGCGTGTGGGCGCGCTCGGCGGGGTCGGCCTTGTCGGTGCCGAATTCGTAGAAGTTGTTGTACGAGGTTGCATCGGCGTAGCTGGTGACTTTCTCCATCACCATCGCACCGGCCACGGCCGAGCGGGCGCCCGGCAGCTTGGGCAGCTTGCCGCCACCTGGCGCGGCCTGGGCCTGGGCCAGAGCCAGCGGTGACGCGGTTGCCAGGCCGAGGCCGGCCAGGGCCGTGCGGCGGTTCAGGTAAACCCGGCGGGGCGTGATCTCGCTGGACAGGGGCTCGTGAAGGGCGGTCGTTCGAATCAGCATGAGGGGCTCTCGGGTCTGTGGGCTGAGGCTGGGTCGGGCCAGGACGGGCGCAACTTACACCGACCGCGTTCTACTTGCTTGAGCGTTGAGCGCATGGCGGCACGTGCAGACCTTGGGCCAGGCATTTGTCGGTATCGCCATTCAGCGCGCGGATCCCGTGGGTACGTTCACGGGAACCTCCAGGATGAACGACGCACCTTGCCCAGGGCCATCGCTATGGACGCTCAAGCTGCCGCCCATCTCCTGTGCGGCCAGAACGCAGCTGTGCAAACCAAAGCCATGCCCGTTCTTGCGCGTGGTGAAACCATGAGAGAAAACGCGGGTCAGATTCTCCGGCGCGATGCCTTCGCCGTTGTCGGTCACCGTGATGCGCAGCACTGGCCCTTCCATCAAAACAGCACCGAGCGTAATGAAGGCGCGTTTGTCCGCGGTCGCGCTCAACGCTTGTTTGGCGTTGCTGATCAAGTTCACCAGTACCTGCAACACGCGATGCCGATCCAGTAAGAGAGCGGGCAAGGTCGGGTAGTTTTTTACAACATCCACTTTGTGACGCGTCAGCGCAACCGTGTGCATGCGCAGCGCGTCGTCCAGCAGTTCGTCCACCTTGGCGGATTCGACAACACGCGGCGTGCCTGCGTATGACTGCTGGGTTGCGATGACCTGTTTGATGTGTTCCACGCTGCCGCACAGCGCGCCCAGTTCAGTCGTTATGGCTTCGTGCTCACCCTCGAGTGTTCGAGCCAGTTCACGCAAATAGGTGGGTAGCAGCTTGCCTTTGCTGTCCTGCGTCAGGAACTGCCCCAAATCCTCGGTATGCGCATCCATCAAAGCCACGGAGCGGGCGAGTCCCTTGAGCTTGGATGCCCGCAACTGGGCGCCAATCAAGTCGGCCGATACGTTGACGCTGTTGAGAACGTTGCCCACGTTGTGCAAAACGTTGGTTGCGATCTCTGCCATGCCGGCGAGGCGTGCCGCAGTCAGCAGTTGGGCCTGCACCTCTTCAATTTTTCGCTCGGCTTCCTTCAGTTCGGATATGTTTTTTGACGTTCCGAAGGTCCCGATCAGTTGACCATGCCGGTCTCTCCAGGGGCTTTTGGTGGTGAGATACCAAACAACGCGCCCATCGGGATGGACGGTTTTCTCGCTCTTTTCGACGATGGGTTTTCCGGTCCGGAGGATTTCTTCTTCATCATGGCTGAATTCACTCGCCCTGTCCTGGCCGTAAAGGTCTGCATCGGTTTTGCCGATCACATATTTTTCAAACTCATCCACGTTGGCCAAATGCGGCGGGAGTGCGTCTTCATCCGTGCCGGGATGTACTGCGCGGTAGCGGCTGATCGATAGTCGCAGCAGGTTATGCAGCTCTGAACGGCTTATTTTGACGAAGCGTGATTTCAAATCCTTGAAGAAGATGGAATCAGGCGAATTCTCCATCAGCGTGCTCAGCAAATCGTGGTGATATGCCAGCGCTGCTTCCGACTGCTTCAGCGCAGTAATGTCCTTGGAGATGCCGAAGGTGCCGATGATGACTCCTGCACTGTTGCGCAGCGGCATTTTGGTACTCAGCGTCCAGGACTCGGCGCGGCCATCCTTCCAGGTTTCCTTCTCCGCTTTGCCAATCATCGGTTGGCCTGTGCGCAGTATTTCCTGTTCATCCTCATAGGCGGGGCGCGCATGCTCTTCGGAAAAAAAATCGAAATCTGTCTTGCCTACCAATGCCGCCGGCGACGCGGCCCCGAATTGCAACGCCTGGGCTTTGCTGCATTTGAGAAAACGGGACTGCATATCTTTGAAATAAATATGATCGGGTGAGTTGTCCAGGAGTGTGCGCAGCAAATCTTGCTCATTGATCTGGGACGCATCCACTGGGCTCTCTGCCGCTGTCGTCTCTGCCGACGAGTTCACGCCTTGATGCGCCTCGGCAAACTGTTGCAAATGCCACTTCTCTGTCAGGGAATGTGACAGCTGGATGACTTCGACGCGGTCAAGAGGCATTTGAAGCGTCAGCCACCTGCTATTCGTTGCTCCCATGGCTTCGAATAACGAGTCAGAGGAAGAAGCGAGCCGCTCCGCGCAAAGCACGATCTGAACTCTGGGATCAATTGCCCAAATTTGGGGGGCTATTTCGACCGCTGTCCATGCCTTCGTTTGAGAGGCGCCTATGAATACCAAGGTATAAGGTTGTGAGGCCAGCAGGGACTGCTGCATAAGGGCAAGGCTGTCGGGGGTGTCGCGGGCGCAGTCCAGTTCGAATTTCCCTTGCGCATGGGCATCTTCGACCAACATGTTGCGAAAGGCGCCGTGAGTGTCGGGATTGCTGTCCACGACGAGAATACGGCCCTTGTTTGGGGCAGGCCATGTTTTCATGATGGGTTGCCTTGCATGAAGTGGCTTCAGATATCGGACACTGGCACTTCGGCTTGCGTTTTTGTCTGTCGCACGGGCAGCGTGACGCGAAACGTGGTGCCTTGACCCACGACACTTTCCACGTCGATGCGGCCGTGGTGTTTCTGCACGATGCCGTAGGACACCGATAGCCCGAGCCCCGTGCCTTTGCCAACGGGCTTGGTGGTGAAGAAGGGCTCGAAAATATGCTTGAGCGTGTCGGGTGGTATGCCAGTGCCCGTGTCGGCCACCTCCATCCACACGTGCGCCCCTTCGGCTCCCGTTCGAATGGCGATGCGGCCACGTTTTTCACCAATGGCGTGAGTCGCATTGACCACAAGGTTCATCACCACCTGATTGATCTGTGAAGGCAGGCATTCAATATTGGGAATGGCGCCATATTCCTTGACCAGATCGGCCTTGTACTTGATTTCGCTGGCGACGATGTTCAGCGTCGAATCGATGCCCTGGTGCAGATCGGCTGATTCCCAGTCTTGCGACGAATCAATGCGGGAAAAGTCCTTCAGATCCTGGACGATCTGGCGCACCCGCACAATGCCTTGCTTGGATTCTCGTATGAGCACTGGAATGTCTTCTTTCAAGAAGTCCAACTCCACACGTTCACGCAGTGCGCGCAGATTTGCAATCACCTCGGGTGCCGTGATGCTGGTTTCTGCGTGTTCATAGGCGGCAATCAGCTCGAATAGTTTTCCGATATATCCATCCAAGGTGCCATGGTTGGAGAAGATATAGCCGATCGGATTGTTTATCTCATGCGCGACACCTGCCGCAAGCTGACCGATGGAGGCCAGCTTTTCTGATTGGATCAATTGCCCTTCCAGATGCTTGCGCTCCCTTATCTCGTTCTGTAAAACTTCGTTGACGGTGAGCAGTTCACTGGTGCGTTCCCGTACCGCGTCTTCCAAAAGGGTGCGGTGCGCCGCCGCATCCTGCATCATTTGCCATTTGGTGGTGAGCGCCGTGGCCAGTTGGAAGACCTCGATGGAATCAAAGGGTTTTTTGAGGATCAGCAGGCGATCGGACACGTCCAGGCGCGCCAAGATATCGGCCCACGAACCGTCGGCATATGCCGTGCAAATAACGACCTGCAAACGTGGGTCGCGCTGCCATAGATGTTCAATGGTTTGCACACCATCCCAGCCGGGCGGCATGCGCATATCCACGAAGGCCATGGCATAGGGCCTGTTTTCGTGGAGGGCGGCCTCTAATCTTGAAAGCCCCTCCTGCCCCTGATAGGCAGAATCGAGTTCAAAGGCGATTTGGGGGAGCGCGCTGTCCTCTTCGCCAAACAAAGCTGCTTCCACGGCGCTGAGTTGCGCGTGTTCCGGCGCTTGCGGCATGAGGATCTTTCGAAAATCCTCGTGGATTGCAGGCATGTCATCCACCAACAGGATGCGACGGTTTTGCGGGGTCTTCATCGCTGGCCCTCCGGATTGGGGACTGATTTTTCAGAATAATTAGAGCAGATTTCCGTAAGGGTATGTCGCGAATGAGATACTGGCTGTGCGCCCGTCTTATGGGAGTGGATTGAAATTTCTGACCGATTGGGCCCATTAGGACGCAGGGCTTCGCTCCTCCGCTCATTACTGGCTGCTGCATCCAGTGCGCAGTGCGCACTTGGCAGCGGCCCGAAGTGGCGGTCATGGTGGGCCCCTGTGCGGCCCGGTGTTCAGAAGCGGAACTTGCTCGGTTTGGCTCACTTGAAGTCCCGACTCTCCGTCGGCAACCGGCCCAGCAGCGGGTTGAGGTTGGTGAAGCCCTGCGCCAGCAGGTGGCGCACATCGCCGTCGCCGCGCTGCCAGACGCCTTCCACGGCCAGCAGCCGTGCGCCGAGGATGGCGCTGCGGTGCTCTTCATAGACCTTGGGCCAGACGATGACCTGCACGTTGCCGGTCTCGTCCTCCAGCGTGACGAACAGGGTGCCCTTGGCCGTCTGCGGCTTCTGCCGCCCGGTGACGATGCCGCAGGCCTTGGCGCGGCGGCCGCTCTTGACGGCGTCGAGCTGCTGGGCGCTGAGCAGCCCTTGCTTGGACAGGCGTGGGCGCAGCAGGGCCAGCGGGTGGCGGCGCAGCGTCAGGCCGGTGGCGGCGTAGTCCCACAGCACCTCCTCGCCCTCGGCGGCGGCGGGCAGTTCGAGGTCGTCCTCGGGCAACAGGCTGCCCTGCAGCAGCTCCGGCATGGCATGCAGGGCCGAGGCCTGCCAGACCTGCTGGCGGCGATGGCCGGCCAGCGACGTCAGTGCATCGGCGGCGGCGAGCTGTTGCATGTCTTGCTGCGTCAGGCGGGCTCGGAAGGCCAGGTCCTGCGGGTGGGCGAATTCGCCGTCGCGAGCGCGAGCCTGCTCGATGCGCTCGGCCGCCTCGTCGCCCAGGCCGCCGACGAGGCGCAGGCCCAGCCGCACGGCGGGTTGGTGCTCGCCCGGTCGGGGCTCCAGCGTGCTGTCCTTGTTGCTGTGGTTCACGTCGATGGCGCGCACCTCGACCTCGTGCCGGCGCGCATCCTGAATGAGCTGGCTGGGCGTGTAGAAGCCCAGCGGTTGCGAGTTCAGCAGCGCGCACAGGAAGGCTGCGGGCTCGTGGCATTTGAGCCAGGAGCTGACATAGGTCAGCAGCGCGAAGCTGGCGGCATGGGACTCGGGGAAGCCGTAGGAGGAGAAGCCCTTGATCTGGCTGAAGATGCGCTCGGCAAACGCGTCCTCATAACCTCGTTCTCGCATGCCCTTGACGACCTTGTCGTAGTACTTCTCCAGCACGCCGGGGCGCTTCCACGCGGCCATGGCGCGGCGCAGCTGGTCAGCCTCCCCGGCGCTGAAGCCCGCGGCAATCATGGCCACCTGCATGACCTGCTCCTGGAAGATGGGCACACCACGGGTACGCCACAGGGCTTCCTTCAGCGCCTCGCTGGGGTACTCCACCTGGTCTGCCGGCAATGCGCGGTTCTTCAGATAGGGGTGCACCATGCCGCCCTCGATCGGCCCGGGGCGGACGATGGCGACTTCCACGACCAGGTCGTAGTAGTCGCGCGGCTTCAGCCGCGGCAGCATCGACATCTGGGCTCGCGATTCGATCTGGAACACACCGATGGTGTCGGCCTTGCAGATCATGTCGTAGGTGGCGGTGTCGTTGTCGGGGATGGTCAGGTCGATGGCCGTGCCGCGCATCGGGTTGACGAGATCGAAGCAACGCCGGATGGCGCTGAGCATGCCCAAGGCCAGCACGTCGACCTTCATCATCTTCAGCTCGTCGATGTCGTCCTTGTCCCACTCGATGACGCTGCGGTCCTTCATCGTCGCGTTCTCGATGGGCACGAGGCGCTCGAGCGTGCCTTCCGTCAGCACGAAGCCGCCCACGTGCTGGGAGAGGTGGCGGGGCAGCCCGTTGAGCTGGCGGCCCAGAGTGATGAGTTGCTGAAGCCGCGGATCGTCGTCCGGCAAGCCAAGCTGCTGCAGCAGCTCGAGGCGGTGCTCCTCGGGCAGCACCTGGGTGGACCAGCCGCTGTGGTCATTGCTCATCACTTCGAGCTGCGCCTCGCTGAAGCCCAGCGCCTTGCCGACGTCGCGGATCGCGCTCTTGGGCCGGTAGCAGATGACGACGGCCGTCAGCGCGGCACGGTCGCGGCCGTATTTCTTGTAGAGGTGCTGGATGACCTCCTCGCGGCGCTCATGCTCGAAGTCGACGTCGATGTCCGGCGGTTCGTTGCGCTCGCGGCTGATGAAGCGCTCGAACAGCAGCGTGCTGCGGTCGGGGTCCACCGATGTGACGTGCAGGCAGTAGCAGACCACGCTGTTGGCGGCCGAGCCGCGGCCCTGGCAGAGGATGCCGATGCTGCGCGCGAAGTCGACCACATCGGCAACGGTCAGGAAGTAGTGTTCGTACGCCAGCTCCTCGATCAGTTCCAGTTCGTCCTCGATGCGGCGCTTGAATTTGTCGGGCACACCGCCCTTGGCTTCTGGCCAGCGCTTGTAGGCACCGGCATAGGTCAGATCGCGCAGGTGCTGGCGCGGCGTGCGACCGGCAGGCACGACCTCGCTGGGGTAGCGGTAGCTGATCTCGTTGAGGCTGAACGTGCAGCGAGCCGCCACCTGCGTCGTCTCTCGCATCAACGCTTGCGGATAGATCTGCGAGATCCGGTAGCGGCTGCGCAGATGGCGCTCGGCATTGGGCTGCAGGTCGAAACCGCACTCGGCCACCGTGCGGCCCAGGCACGTGGCCGTCATCACGTCCTGCAGCGCCTTGCGCGAGCGCACGTGGAAGTGCACGTCACCGGCGGCAACCAGCGGCAGCGCCGTCTCCTCGGACAGCGCCTGCAGCCGCTGCAGCCACAGCGCATCGCTGGCCTCGCGCAGCAGTTCGACGGCGATCCAGGCGCGGCCGGCGAAATGGCGCAGCACCCAATGCGCGGGTGGCGCCAGTTCGGCATCAGGAGCCTCGCGCGGCAGCACGAGCAGGGCCAGGCAGTCGGACAGTTTCTCGGGCGCGATCTGGCGCCAGTGCAGCGTGTACTCGCCTTTGACCGGGCTGGCGCGCCGCAGTCGAGTGATGAACTGGCTGAGGTTGCCGTAGCCGTTGAGGTTCTGCGCCAGCAGCACGAGCTTGAAGCGCGGCGTGCCGGCGTCGTCGCGCACAAGGAACTCGCTGCCGATCAGCAACTGCATCAGCTGCGGTTGCGCAATGTCGTCTTCGGTCTGGCCCGCCTCGCGTGCAACCTCTTTCAGGGCGTGGTGCGCTGCCTCGCGCATCTCCCGCAATTGCTTGTGCGCGCGCACGACGCCCGCCAGCGAGCATTCGTCGGTGATGGCCAGCGCTTCGTAGCCCAGATCGCAGGCACGCTCCACCAGTTCGGCCGGCTCGGACGCGCCACGCAGGAAGCTGAAGGCCGACAGGCAGTGCAGCTCGGCATACCGCGGCACGTCGGTGCGCGAGCCGGGCTGGGCCCGTTGCCACCCATCGGCGGCGCGGCGCAGGTCGGCTTCCGAGGCGATTCCCTGCTCGCGCAGCATCGCCAGCCGCTCGTCGCGGTCCGACATCGGCGGCGTCATGCGAAGACCCCATGCAGGAACCATCCCGATGTGGCCGTTGCCGCGTCCGGCAGGCGCTCGTGATAGACCCACAGCAACCCGCGCGCGGCGCTGCGGTAGACGAAGTAGTCGCGCGTCTGCAGGCCGCCGCGGCCCTCCCACCACCCGGCCTCGATGCGGTGCGGGCCGCTGATTCGCGCCAGCGGCCCGGCGTACAGCGGCTGTTCCTGCGCATCGCAGCGCAGTGGCTGTGGTGGCTCGACGAGCCAGGTCGGCTGCGGCCCGGGTGGAGAGCGCACAGCTACGGAAGGCGGTGCTGGCCAAGGCTGCCAGCGCTGCATTTCGGCCAGCCGATGGTCTTCGCGCAGCCGGCCTTCGCGCACATGGTCGGCGCCCAGGCGCACCGACAACCGCTCCAGCAGCGCATTCGTCGTCGTGCGCTCCTGCGGATCGGCGGGGCCGGGCAACAGGCTGCTGCTGCCTTCCTCCAGCGGCAGCACGGTATCGGCGCTGAGGCGGATTTCGCCGGCTGGCGCGGCCAGTGCCATGCGGCCCAGGTGTTCGGACAGCAGCCTTGTAAGCCGCCTCAGATCGCGCGTCGTGTCCGCCGTGGCCACGGTCAGCTCGCCGCTGTCGGCCACGTCGCGGGGGCGCATCGCGTCGTGCTGCCAGGCCAGTCGCAGCGCACGCACACCGGCATGGCGGGCGGCGAGGAAGGCGCAGAGCTGGCGCAGCAGGGTTTCAGCAAAGTGCAGCAGCACGGGCGCGTGCTCGACGCGGTAGGGCAGCTCCAGCCGGGCGTCGAAGCGATCGGGCAGGGTCAGCCAGCTGTGTATCTCGGGCAGGTCGCCATAGGCCTGGTCCAGCGCCGTCAGCAGCGCCGGGCCAAAGCGCTTGGCCAGTGCCGGGCGAGGCAGCCGGCGCAGCTCGCCCAGGCGCGTGCAGCCCAGGCGGGCCAGCATGGCGTGATGGGCTTGGGCGGCGCTCAGTGCCGATAACGGCAGCGCGTCCAGGCGCTCGCTCAGGCGGCCAGGATTGATGTCGCTGCAACGCGCCAGTGCCAAGGCGCCCAGCGCTGTCGGCGCCCAGGCCATGTCGCCCAGGGCCAAGCCGGCTTGTGTTGCCTGCGTCTGCAGCCGCTGCCGCAGAGCCCGTGCGCCGCGGAACAGCCGCAGGCTGGCCGACACCTCGGCCACCACCGCTTCCTCCAGCCGCGCAACGCGCGGCGTGAAGCTCAGCGCCAGCCAGCCGAGGGCGTCAACATCGCCAGCCGGCGCATCAGGCCTGCAACACAGGGCGAGCCAGCGCATCAGGGCGCTCCATCGGAGGGCTGACCGGAGCCGGCGCGGGCTCCGGCATGGGGGCAGGCAGGGGCTTGCGCTTGGCCGCCGTCAGCAGCGGCTCCACGGCGCCCGGCACGGCGGACAGTTCAAGCCAGCCCTCGTGCGCGGGCCCGCGGCGCTTGAGCAGGTGCACGGCCAGGTCCCAGCCCTCGCCCGGCTGCACGATCAGGCGCAGCGGCGCGGCTGAGGACTGCTGCTGCACGCGCTCCGGCCGCATCAGGAAGGCCGGCGCATCGGAACTCAGCGCATTGACCTGCAGGCGCCGGATCTGCTCCGGCCGCGCCTCGGGCAGCCAGGCCAGCACGGCCACGCGCGACTTGATGGCCTGCTCGGCGGCCCAGAGCGCTTGAGCCGGCGTGCTGGCCTCCACCCAGATCAGTGCCGAGGGTGGCAGGCCCAGGGCCTGCAGGCCCGGCAGATGGGGCGTGTGGGGCGGGTTGATGAGCAGCAGCGAACGCAGCGCCGACGTGACCACGCGTCCGCGACGGCCGGGAGCGGCCGCCGGCAGGGCCTGGGCCGCCCACCAGCCGCTCAGCGCCGGCGCCAGCAGCCGCCACTCCAGCACGCCGGGCTGCGGCGTCAGCAGCTCGGTGACGGCTCGCAGCGGCCAGCCGCCGCCGGGCAGCTCGGCGTCCAGCGCCGCAAAGCCACTGGCCAGCGTCGGGTCGGCGGCGGTGCTCAGGCTGCTGCCGCGCCACAGCCGCCCCTGCAGCCGGGCGTCGTCCAGCGGCAGGGGGACGAGCGGGGGCCGCAAGGCAGCGCAAGGGACGCAGGAGGCGAGAGAAGCGGACAACATGGCCAGGAAACAGGCAGGTCGGGGGAAGAATCCGGAGCTTGAATGAGATCACAAGACTGTATGGATATCCAGTATTTTCTGGCAATCGACCCCACCTTGGCGCTAGCATTTCACGGCGTTCCTGGAGAGCCGCCATGCAACTCGTCCCGCTGATCTGCGTCCATGACGTGCCCGCCAGCAGCCGCTGGTATCAGCGCTTGCTGGGGTGCCACAGCGGCCACGGCGGCGACGAATACGAACGCCTGAACGCGCCCGACGGCCATTTGCTGCTGCAGTTGCACCGCTGGGAGGTCGATCACGATCATGGGCCTCTTGGCGACGTCGAGTTGCGCCCCTATGGCAACGGCGTGCTGCTGTGGTTCGAGCTGGCTGACTTCGACGCCGCCGTGGAGCGGGCGACAGCGCTGGATGTCGACGTCGTCAGGCCGAAGCGCTGGAGCCAGAACGGCAACTGGGAGTTCTGGCTGCGCGACCCCGATGGCTATGCCGTGGTGTTGACGAGCCCACTGCCCTGAGCGAATCAGGCGAAGCCGTCGCCATCGAAGTTGACCTCGTCCTCGTCACGGGCCAGCGTCGGGGTGCTGCCCTTGGGCCGCATCGCTTCCAGCTGTTCCCTCAGCTTGGCCACTTGGTCCAGCCAATAGTTGGGCGTGCCAAACCAGGGGAAGGCGAGAGGGAAGGCCGGGTCGCCCCAGCGGCGAGCCAGCCAGGCGCTGTGGTGGATCATGCGCATTGTTCGCAACGGTTCGATCAGGCGCAGTTCGCGATCATCGAATTCGGCGATCTGCTCGTAGCCATCGAGCACGGCGTTGAGCAGGCTGCGTGCAGCATCGGGCTCGCCGGGCAACAGCATCCACAGGTCCTGCACCACCGGGCCATTGACGGCGTCGTCGAGGTCGACGAAGTGCGGCCCGCGGTCAGGCGTCCAGAGGATGTTGCCGGGATGGCAGTCGCCATGCAGGCGTGTCAACTGCAGGTCGGGCAGGCTGTCAAAGGCGGCCTGGATGGCATCAATGCAGCGGCGTGCGGCCTCGTCCCAGGCGGGTGCGATCTCGGGCGGGATGGCGTCGTTGCCCATCAGCCAATCGCGTGCGGCCTGGGCGGGCGCGGCGCTGGCCCAGGCCAGGCGTTCGGCAAAGGGCTTTTGGCGGCCGACGCCGTGCAGGCGAGCCAGTAGCCGGCCGATCCAGCGCAGCACTTCGGGGTCTTCCAGCTCCGGCCCGCGCCCACCCTGGCGCGGCGTGACGGCCAGGCGCTGGCCCTGATAGTGGAAAAGGGTGGAGCCGCCCTCTAGCGTCCACGGCGCCGCGACGGGCACCTCGGCGGCGGCGAGCTCGGTGGCGAAATCGTGTTCTTCCAGGATCTGCGCATCGCTCCAGCGCGCCGGGCGGTAGAACTTGGCGACAGCCGCGCCGCCGTCCTCCAGGTGCAGCATCAGCACGCGGTTCTCGAAGGAGTTGAGCTGCAGCAGCCGGCCGTCGGCACGCAGGCCGGCGGCGTCCAGGGCGTCGAGCATGAACTCCGGCGTCAGGTCGCCGAAACTGAGATCAGGGGTCGTGTCATGCATCCGGCGAGTGTCGCCGGTTGCAATCAACTCCGACGGGGACGCTGGGTGGCGTAGCGCGGCGCATCGACGACGACGCCGACGATGTCGTCCATCATGGCCTCCTCGTCGGCGTCATCGAGCACCGGCAGATTGCGCGGGTTGTAGCGCGCCGGGTCGAGGTTGCGTGAGGACAGACGGCGCTGTGGATGCGGCGTGGCGGGCTGGGCCGGCATGCGCGGATGGCGGTCGCGCTCTCGGTCCCCATAGCCGTCATTGCCGCCGCTGAAGACGCCAGCGTCCTGCCACAGCGGCAGAGGCTGGGAGAACTGGCCCCAGTCGCTGCCGAATTCGTCCTCGCTGCTGCCCATGCGGCGGCGCGACGGCGTCGATGTGGCTGCCGGTGCGGGGAGCGGGCCGCGTGAATTGCTGCTCTGGGGCACCAAAAGCTGCAGCTCGGCGACGCTGGGCAGCTGGTCCATCGCGCAGCGCAAATAACGCACGCGGCAGGCGGAGAGCACGGCATGCTTGATCTGCAGGCTGCGCGGCGTAACGCCGCGCTCGCCCTCGAGGTCGATGGCGGCCAGCACGCGACCATTGGGGCTGCAGACCGCGAAGGTCACATGCGAGGCGCCGAGCAGGTCGAACCAGTAGCGCACTTCCTTGGCCTCGGTCGGCTGGCAAAACCGCACCAGCGGCAGCTTGGACAGCACGACGTGGTGGGGCAGGGCCTCGCGCAGCAGCCGGAAGACACGGCGCTCGTCGGTCGTGAATACAGGCCGCGCCGTGAGTGACCACTCCGCCGGCAAGCCTTTATTGGCGTACGCAGGTCGGCGCAGCGCCCAGATCAGGCTGATGGCCAGACCCAGGACGCAAACAGCCAGCGCGGCGATCCAATAGATGGCGTACGGCATACCCTGAAGGGATTTCGGCGGATGACGCCGACCTTGTTTTCTCGCGGCGCAATGGTCGGGCAATGTAGCGCAACGTCCCTAAAAGGAATTACTCGCTAGTCCCGATTCCCCCGGGCCTGAGGGGGAGCATGCCTGGGAAAACGGCCGTTAGCCCGTCATTTATTCCTTGGCGGCGCGGCCGGGAGATTCGAAATGGGCTTTGACCTCGGCAACGCTGTCGACAAATCCACTCAGCACTTGAGCCTGGCGCTTGAACTGGAAATCCAGCTCGCCCAGATGCCGCTCCAGTGCCTGCTCGACCTGGGAGCTGAATGATTCGGGTGGCAGGCGCAGATAGGCCGCGGATTCGCTGCCGTCGCGCTCGACGATGGCGCCAGCCGCTGCCGCAATGCGCAGCATGGGACGGTTTTCGCTCAGTGCGTGGATGAACAGGGTGTCGATACCCCGGTTGCGGGCATGCAAGCCCGCGGCGTCGAAAAGCCGCCGTCCCAGGCCCCGGCCGCGCGACTGCGGCAGCACGGAGACGCCGAACTCGGCCATCGTGCGGCTGGGCTCATCCGGCATCGGTTGCCCATAGGCCAGATGGGCCAGGGCGATCAGGTGCAGGCGGCGGTTGAAGATGCCCAGCACCTCGTCGCGGGCAAAGTCGATGCTGAGGGCGTATTTGCGAATCTGCTCGTCCGAAGCCGGGTACCCGAAGCGCAAGTAACGGTCCTGCGGCTCCAGCGCCAGCAGGTGGTCAATGATGCGATGGCGGTGGCGGCGCGCGAGCGAGCGAATTGGCACCCAGGTGGAAAGGAGCTCCAATGCAGCCCGGGCCTTGGCCAGCGGGCCTGCCGGTTCGGCCGGGGCGGCTGCCGGCGCAATCGGGTCGAGGCCGAAGGCCGACAGCTCATGGCCCTCGCCCGCCGCGGCTTCGGCGAGGGGAGGAGAGGCGGCGGACGGGGGCTTGGGCATGGCGGGCACTGCAAAGGTATGGCAAGGTTAACGCCTCGGTCCTTTTCAAACCATCGGCCGCACTGCTACACTCGTGGGCTTTTCCGTCAAAAGGCTGCGGGAAAGAGCCGTGTTGAGAGGCTGTGCATCAGACACAAGCACCGAGACCGGTCGAAGTTCAGCCATCTATTGCCGGTTTCAGCAGTTTGAAGCCGGCGCAGCGAAAGCACTCTCATGAAGACCTTCAGCGCCAAGCCGGCCGAAGTGACGCACGAGTGGTTTGTGATTGACGCCACCGACAAGGTGCTCGGACGTGTTGCCAGCGAAGTGGCACTCCGTTTGCGCGGCAAGCACAAGGCCATTTACACGCCTCACGTGGATACCGGTGATTTCATCGTCATCGTCAATGCCGAAAAGCTCCGTGTCACGGGCAACAAGGCCACCGACAAGGTGTACTACCGTCACAGCGGCTTCCCCGGCGGCATCTACGCCACGAAGTTCAAGGACATGCAAGCCAAGCACCCCGGCCGCGCGCTGGAAAAGGCCGTCAAGGGCATGCTGCCCAAGGGCCCGCTCGGTTACGCCATGGTCAAGAAGCTGAAGGTCTACGCAGGCCCGACGCACCCGCATACCGCCCAGCAGCCCAAGGCTCTCGAGATCTAAGGAACGGCCATGATCGGAAACTGGAATTACGGTACGGGCCGTCGCAAGTCGTCGGTCGCTCGCGTCTTCATGAAGAAGGGCACGGGCCAGATCATCGTCAATGGCAAGGCCATCGACGCTTACTTTGGTCGTCAGACGTCCATCATGATCGCCAAGCAGCCCCTGCTGCTGACGAACAATGGTGAAGCCTTCGACATCAAGGTGAACGTGCACGGTGGTGGCGAATCGGGTCAAGCCGGCGCCCTGCGCCTGGGCATCACCCGCGCGCTGATCGACTACGACGCAGCCCTGAAGCCCGAACTGAGCCGCGCCGGCTTCGTCACGCGTGACGCGCGTGAAGTCGAGCGTAAGAAGGTCGGTCTGCACGGCGCCCGTCGCAGGAAGCAGTTCAGCAAGCGTTAATTTCTGCGCTTGGACACAAAAGGCCGCTTCGAGCGGCCTTTTGTTTTTGCGCGGACAATCCCCATATTCGTCTCTGGACAGATTCACAGGAGCCTCGCCATGAGCGCCGTGCTTGATACCCCCGTCACTGACATTCCCGTGCCCCTGGTGTTCACCGACAGCGCCGCCGACAAGGTGCGCGACTTGGTGGCCGAGGAAGGCAACCCGGACCTGAAGCTGCGCGTTTTCGTGCAGGGTGGCGGTTGCTCCGGCTTCCAGTACGGCTTCACCTTCGACGAGGCCGTCAACGACGACGACACGCAGATGCAGAAGAATGGCGTCACGCTGCTGATCGACTCGATGAGCCTGCAATACCTGATGGGTGCCGAGATCGACTACAAGGAAGACCTGCAGGGCGCCCAGTTCGTCATCAAGAACCCGAACGCCACGACGACCTGCGGCTGCGGGTCCAGCTTCTCGGTCTGAGCGTCGTTGAGTTCGCGACAACAAGCCGCCTTCGGGCGGCTTGTTGCTTTCGGACGTTGGTGCACTCCGTTCCTCGGCTTAGTCGGCTGGCGCGGCCGGCAGGATGGGCTTGAGCCAGCCGAACAGCGGCGGCTTGCCGTGCCGGAACTCGTTGAGCATATTGAGGTCGGTGATGACGCCGGGCTGGGCGTCGGTCTGCAGGCGCAGGTGGTCACGGGCGTCGATCAGCGGCGTGTTCAGCAGGCGGTACGCCACGGCCCCAGGCGCAAACAGGGGTTCGGGGAAGCTCGGCTGCCCGAGCGTGCGGCAGGCACGCAGCACGGCCTGCGCATCGGGACGGCGGCGCAGTGGCTGGTCGCTCATGTAAGCGAAGTTGCTGTAGCGCGCCACGTGCCGGAAGACGTCCAGCGCGGTGGCGTAGGCGTCCAGGCTATCCGTTGTGTTCATGGCCACGATGCCACCGGGGGTGAGGTGCCGCGACATCTCCTGCAGATATTCGCGCGACATCAGCAGGCTGGTGTAGGCCCGCCAGTGGAAGGTGGTGTTCTGGAAGATCAGGTCATAGCGGGCCTCGCGGTTTGCCCGCAGCCAGCGCCGACCGTCGTCGATGTGCAAATGGACACGCGGATCTTTCAGCAGGGGCGCCACGGTGGGATGGCTGGCGATGAGGTCGCGGTAGCCGGGGTTGATCTCGACGACGTCGACCTGCTCGACGCCTGGGACGCCCAGGATCGCCTGGGTCCAGGCGCCGGTGGACAGGCCGATCACCAATACGCGCTTGGGCTGTGGGTGCAGCACCGCCATCAGGTAGGCTCGATCCAGCATGTTGGAGTTCAGAGTCATGTCCACGTTGACACGGCCGTCATAGGCGTTGCCGCCGTAGGTGATGTCGCCCGCATCCTGCGCGATGGTGTGCAGGATGCCGTGCTTGTTCTGGATCAACTGGCGGATAGAGGCCGTTTCGTCGTCCGTGGCCACCTTCTGGATGACAGGCAGCGGCTGCACCACCAGGGTGATGCCCGCGCCCAGCAGCAGCGCAGGCAGCGTGAACCAGCTGCGCTGCCGCTGCGGCGCGGCGATCAGGCAGACCAGGGCCAGCGCGGCGGTGCCTGTGACCACTACGGCCCAGGCGCTTTCGACCGTCAGCAGGTCCAGCAGCCAGAAGCCCGTGAGCAGCGGGCCCAGGGCAGCCCCCAAGACGTTCGCCAGGTACACATGCGACACCGAGCGCCCCAGAGCCTCCCGCGACCTGTCGGACCCGAGGTGGTGCACGATGGGAAACAGCACGCCCTTGGCGCCCGCCGTCAACGCGATCAGCAGCATCAAAGCGCCCAGCCGCAGCGGCGTGTAGCCCAGCATGGGCGCAGCCAACTGCAGCGCGACGACGTCCAGGGCTGCGGCCCAGCTCAGCACCCGGGCCGCTGAGGCCAGCAGTTGCGTGCTGCGTTCGCAGATGCGCCGCCCAATGACGGAACCGGCAGAGATGCCGGCCAGGAAGGCCACCAGCACCAGCGCGAACGCCTGCGGCCGCCCCGACTGGCCGAAGCTCAGCAAACGCACCCAAAGGATCTCCTGGCTCAGAGACAGCAAGCCGACACTGAAGGACAGCAGCAAGGCGAGGCGGCGCATCACGCGTCCCTCCCGCGCAGGTTCAGCGCCACCACCGCGCTGGCTGCAGCGTTCAGCCCGGAAGCGAGCCAGACGACCTGGCGCAGGTCCAGCCAGTACAGCAGTACGAAGCCGATGGCAAAGGCCCCGCAGGCGGCGCCCAACGTGTTGATGAAGTAAAGCGTGCCGGTGGACACGCCCACATTGCCCGAGCGCTGCCAGCCGTGGGCCACCAGCATGGGCAGCGTCGCGCCCATGCAGACGGTGGGCAGGATCAGCAGCGCAAAGCTGAGCGCCGCCGCAGCAGGGCGGGACAGGCCGGCAAACAGTGCGGCGCAGGTCTGCAGCAGGTCCACGCTGGCCAGGCCGTACAGCGCGATCAGCGCCTCGAACACGCAGAACGCAGCCAGGATGCGGTTCGGCCAGCGATCGGCCAACTGCCCCCCCAGCACCGCGCCCACGCCCAAGCCCAGCATGAAGGTCGAGACAATGATGGTGACCGACTCGATGTCGACCCCGACGACGACGAACAACAGGCGCTGCCAAGCCAGTTGGTAGACAAGGGCAGCAAAGCCGGACAGGAAGAAGGCGGTCGCTACCGGCCCTGTGGTGGCGCGGAACCTGGGACTCAAACGCGGACTCCTTGATGAGGGCGCCGCATGCTAACTGCGGCGGGCCGGGGCATGGGGCGGGGCTTGCCCCGGGCTCAGGCTGGATGCAGCGCACCCAGCACGCGCGGCCCGGCTGCGCCGGTGACAGCGGGCATATTTCCGGGCTGCCGTTCGATGAAGCGATGCGCCAGCCAGGCGAACGCGGCAGCCTCGACCTGGTCTACGGGCAAGCCGTGCGCGGCGCTGGTGCTCGCGGCAATGCCAGGCAGCAACGCGGCCAAGCGCTGCAGCAGTTGGCTGTTGAGCGCGCCGCCCCCGCAGGCAATCAGCGTGGCCGTGCTCGGCATCTGCGCTTGCAGGGCGTCCGCAACGCAGCGGGCGCTGAGCTCCAGCAGCGTCGCCTGCACATCTTCCGGCGCAAGACCCGGCGCCAGCTTCGCGTCCAGCCAGCGCAGATGAAAAAGATCCCGCCCCGTGCTCTTGGGCGGCGGCAACGCGAACCAGGGTTCGGCCAGCAGCGCTTCAAGCAGTTCGGGCAGCACGCGGCCTGTCGCGGCCCAGGCGCCGTCGGCGTCATAGGCCAGGCTGCGGTGTCGGGCGATCCAGCCATCCATCAGGCAGTTGGCCGGGCCGCAGTCGAAGCCGCCGGTGCGGCCGTCGGCATGCAGCAAGCTGAGGTTGCTGATGCCGCCGAGATTGAGCACTGCCACGTCCGCCTGCGCTGCGCCGAAGACGGCGCGGTGGAAGGCCGGCACCAGTGGCGCGCCCTGGCCGCCCGCGGCCACATCGCGGCTGCGCAGGTCGCAGATGACGTCAATGCCGGCCTGCTCGGCCAACAGGGCGCCGTTCAGCAGTTGCGTCGTGTAGCCGTCGAAGCCGTCCGGGCGGTGGCGCACCGTCTGGCCGTGAGCGCCCAGCGCCGCAATCTGCTTGCGTGGAACGCCCGTGGCTTCAAGCAACTGCGAGACGACGTCGGCATAGGCACGGGCTACCGCATTGGCAGCCAAGGCGGCGCGATGCAGCTCGTTACCGCCTGGTGCGTTCAGTGCCAACAACTCGTCGCGCAGCGCGTGGGAGAAGGGGGCATGCACATGACCGATGACGGCCAGTGCGTCAGCGTCGAAGAGCACGCCGTCAATGCCGTCGAGCGAGGTGCCCGACATCAGCCCGATGTAGAGCTGACGGAGCTCAGTCGGCGGCTGAGACGCCATCCATGGTCTCGGCCACGGCCAGTTGGGTCTTGACGCTGGCGACGGTCTGCAGGAACTGCGACTTGGCGTAGTTGGGCAGCGTGATCGCCTCGGAGGCGCGAGCGATGGTGCGCGGGTCCATGTGGCGGCCGCCGACGCGGAACTCGAAGTGCAGGTGCGGGCCGGTGGCCCAGCCGGTCGAGCCGACGGCACCGAGCTTCATGCCCTGTTCGATGCGCTGGCCCTTCTTGACGTCAATGCGGCTCAGGTGGGCGTAGACCGTGCTGCGGTCGCCGGCGTGGCGCACCTGCACGACGTTGCCAAAGCCGTTCTGCCAGCCGGCCATTTCGACCGTGCCATCGCCCACCGACCGCACGGCCGTGCCGGTCGGCGCACCGTAGTCGACGCCGTTGTGCTGGCGCCAAGTCTGCATGATGGGATGGAAGCGCATCGCGAAGCCGCTGGTGATGCGCGAGAACTCCATCGGGCTGGCCAGGAAGGCGCGACGCTTGCTCGTGCCGTCAAAGCCGAAGAAGCTGCTCTTGCCGGTGGCGTTGTCCTTGAAATAGACGGCCGAATAGGTGCGGCCGTTGTTCGTGAACTCGCCGGCCAGCAGGCGGCCGACGCCGCCGTCCCACGGGACCGGCTCGCCGTCGGCGGTCAGCGTCTCGTAGACGATGCTGAAGCGGTCGCCCTTGCGCAGCTCGCGGTGGAAGTCGATGTCGCCCGAGAACATGTCGGCCATCTGCGAAGCGATGGCGTCGGGGATGTTGGCGTCGTCGGTGGCGGCGAACAGCGAGGTGCGGATGGTGCCGCTGCCCAAGGCCACCTGGGCCTGCAGTGGGGCCGTTTCGGTGCGGGCGGTGAAGCGGCCGCCGACGCGCTCGATGGTCAGGCGGGTGAAATGACTTCCCTGCTGCTCGGCTTTCTCTGCGGGCGAGCGCACGACGATCTGCTGGACTTGGCCCGAGGCGTCGGCCGTCAGATGGATCATCTTGCCGGCGCGGCCCTGCAACACGCGGCGGCCAAGCGGGTCGGTGCGCAGGAAGGCCGCGGCGGCCGGGTCGAAGGCGCCGGCGCGCTTGAGCAGGCTGTCAGGGGTGTCGCTGGAGCGGGTGGCTTCGGCGCGCGTCAGGCCAATGGCGTGCGTGGCCAGCTCTTCGAGTTGACTCTCGACGTCGGGCGTGGCCAGGGTCTCGACCAGGGTGCGCTTGGGCAGCTCGGCGGCATCGGGGGCCAGCGGCGCAATGCCGAAGGCGGTCACGGCAAAGCAGCTCAGCAGGCCGACGACGGTGGCCGTCAGCGCACGCGGGTGCATGGCGGCAAAGGCCTCGGCACGCTGCAGACTGGCTTGGACTTGCTGGAGGCGGTTCTGAACGGTCACTCTCGCTGTCACTCTCGGTATCCCCGGGGTTGTCGCTGGGGCAATCCCGGCCGAGCCGGTTCCACGCGCAAGCCGCTCATGGGCGGCCCTTAAAATCCCTGGATTGGTTGTGTTGAAACAACACCCCCAAAACGAAGGGTGAATTCTAACGGCTTTGTCCTACCCGACATGCCGGTTAACCCCGATGGATCAATAACTTAACAATTTTGTCCGGCTTGTGACCGGGCACGATGCGCCATGTCCGACGCTCCGCAATTCCCCATCACCGATGCCGTCCTCGAAGCCCTGGCCGTCACGCGCCGCGGCGTGGACGAGCTGCTGCCGGAAGCCGAGTGGACCAAGAAGTTGGCCCGCTCGGCCGCGAGCGGAGTGCCGCTGCGCATCAAGCTGGGCCTGGACCCGACGGCGCCCGACATCCACGTCGGTCACACGGTGGTCTTGAACAAGATGCGTCAATTGCAGGACCTGGGCCACCAGGTCATCTTCCTCATTGGCGACTTCACCTCCCTGATCGGCGACCCGTCCGGCCGCAATGCCACCCGTCCGCCGCTGACCAAGGAGCAGATCCAGGCCAACGCCGAGACCTACTACGCCCAGGCCAAGCTGGTGCTGGACCCGGCGCGCACCGAGATTCGCTACAACTCCGAGTGGAGCGAGCCGCTGGGCGCGGCCGGCATGATCCAGCTCGCCAGCAAGTACACGGTCGCCCGCATGATGGAGCGCGACGACTTCACCAAGCGCTTCGCGGCCCAGACGCCGATCTCGGTGCACGAGTTCCTCTACCCGCTGATGCAGGGCTATGACTCGGTGGCACTGAAGAGCGACCTGGAACTGGGCGGCACCGACCAGAAGTTCAACCTGCTGATGGGCCGCCACCTGCAGCAGGAATACGGCCAGGAGCCGCAGTGCATCCTGACCATGCCGCTGCTGGAGGGGCTGGACGGCGTCGAGAAGATGTCCAAGTCCAAGAACAACTACATCGGCATCACGGAAGCGCCGAACACGATGTTCGCCAAGATCCTGTCGATCAGCGATGTGCAGATGTGGAAGTGGTTCGAACTGCTGTCCTTCAAGTCGCTGGCCGAGATCGCCGCGCTGAAGGCCGAAGTGACCGGCGGGCGCAACCCGAAGGACGCCAAGGTCATGCTGGCCAAGGAGATCACCGCGCGCTTCCACAGCGCTGCGGCGGCGGACGCGGCGGAGGCCGATTTCAACAACCGCGCCAAGGGTGGCATCCCGGACGACATCCCCGAGGTGCGGCTCAGCGGCGCGCCCATGGGCCTGGCCCAGGTGCTGAAGGCCGCCGGCCTCGTCGCGTCGACCGGCGAAGGCCTGCGCATGGTCGAGCAGGGCGGCGTGCGCCGCGCTGGCGAGGTGATCTCGGACAAGCTTCTCAAGCTGGATGCCGGCGAGCACGTGCTGCAGGTGGGCAGGCGCAAGTTCGCGCGGGTTGTGCTGAGCTGATCTTCTCCGGCACGGGCCTCCATTCGCCGCTGCCCGCTGGCGATTCCCGCCGCGGGCTGTCCATTCGTCGCAAGCTAGTCGCCGGGAAGGCGAGGCATCCGCACAGTCCGGGGCATCGCAACGCCACGGAGTGCACCTCATGACCGCAGCTTCCCTCCCCGTCTGGCCCTTCGCCGTCCTCGCCGTTCTCGTGACGCTGGGCTACCGCCAGTCGCGTGACCGTGTCGTCCGACCCGGCATGCTTGCCAAGGTCGCCCTGGCGATGCTGGCCCTGTCGTTTTATGGCGTCACGGCGGCCTTCGGCGCCCACATGATTCCCGTGCTGGCCTGGGCGCTGGCCTTTGCCGCTGCTGTCTTCATGGGCGGCCCGCTGTTTGCACCGCGCGGCCTGGCCAAGGAAGGCGCCGCCGTGCGCATGCCCGGCAGCTGGGTGCCGATGGGCCTGATGCTGGGCATCTTCATGACCAAGTTCGGCTTGGGCTTCGCCACCGGCATGGGCGCCCGTGTGCTGCAGGAGGTCTGGTTCATCGCCATGGTGAGCGCGGTGCTGGGGCTGTTCAGCGGCGCCTTCGCGGCCCGGGCCACGGCGGTGCATCGTTTCGTCCGCGCGGCCTGAGCTCCCAAGCGCATAAAAAAGGGAGGCCGCGGCCTCCCTTTGCTTTCACGGCTTGACCGGCCGCAGATACGGTCCCGGCTTCACCACCTGGACCGGCTGCTCGGCAATCCGGCGCTTCAGCTCGGCCAGCGCCGCATCCAGCTGCGCGTCCTGGCCCATCGCCGTCGCCCGCGGCGGGTTGTCGACCTCGATGTTCGGCGTCACGCCGATGCCCTCGATGAGGAAGCGGCCCTCGGCGTCGATCTGCCCCGTCTCGGCGGCCCGCATGATGCCGTTGTCGATCAGGCGGTTCTGGTCCGACAGCCACACGCCCGCCCCCGAGCTGCGCTTGCCAATGACGGGTCCCAGCTTGAGGCGCTTGAAGCCCTCGGCGAAGGTCTCGCCGTCGCTGTAGGTGTCCTCGTTCATCAACACCACCGTGTGGCCGCGGTAGACGTTCTGCATGTTGGCGTAGACCGGCGCGCCGCCTGGCGAGCGCGGTTGCCAGAAGGCCCAGGCGCGGCGCAGCAGCTTTTCCAGGATCCAGCTGTCGATGTTGCCGCCATTGTTGTAGCGCACGTCGATGATGAGGCCGTCGCGGTCGCTGGCAGCGTAGAACTCGCGCACGAAATCGGCGATGTCGGCCGCGCTCATCGCGCGCAGATGCACGTAGCCGATGCGGCCCTGGGCCGACTGCTCAACGGCGCGGGCGCGGCTGACGCGCCAGTCGTTGTAGCGCAGCTGGTTTTCGCGCGTCTGCGCCACCGGCGTGACGATGCGCTGCACCGTCTTGCCGCTGGCCTGTTTAACCTCCAGCAGCACCTGGCGGCCGGCCTGGCCGCGCAGCAGCTCCAGGATGTGCGGCGCGCTGGCGCTGGGGCGGCCATTGACGGTCGTGATGACGTCACCCACTTGCAGGTTGAGACCGGGCGCGGCCAGCGGCGGTGCCTCGGATGGCAACTCCTGCTCATGCGCATAGATCGCATCGATGCGCCAGCCCTCCGGTGCGCGCGAGAAGCGCCCACCGAGGCCCGCGAGGCCAGGCTCGTCGGGCGCGAGCCGCGTGTCGCCGGCGCCGATCTGGCTGTGCAGGGCGCCCAGTTCGCTGACCATCTGCGCCATCAGCTCGGCGAGCTCGAAGCGGTCGGTCACACGGTCCACCAGTGGCTCGTATTTGGCGCGCACCGCCACCCAGTCGACGCCGTGCATGGCCTTGTCGTAGAAGTGGTCGCGGTGCATGCGCCAGGCGTCGGCGAACATCTGCTTCCACTCGGCGCGCGGCTGCGTGGCGATCTGCCAGTCGCTCCAGCGCACTTGCAGCTTGGCGAGTTCAGTCGGCAGCTTGGGCGCCGCGTCGACGACGAGGATTTCCGGCGCCGCACCCGCGGGCTGGTTGCGCACCAGCATCAGCTTCTTGCCGTCGGCACTGATGTCGTAGTTGCGCACGTCGCTGGCCAGGATCTCGGCCGGGCCGCCCTGGTTGTCGATGCCAACCGACTTGAGCTGGCTCTTTCCGTCCAGATCACGATCCAGGAACCACAGGCGCTTGCCATCCGCGCGCAGCGCGCGGTAGCTGCCGGCGGTCACGGGCAGCTCGTGGAGGCGCTCGGCCAGGCCTTCGAAAACGATGGCGGGCTTGCCCTTCTTCTCGGCGGCTGGCTTCTTGTCGTCCTTTGGATCAGGCTTGCGCTCGGTCGGCTCCTTGTCGGTGGCCTTCTTGTCCTCGGCGCGCTGCTCGTTGGCCTTCTTCTCGGTGACCGACTCCAGCTCGTCCTTGGCCGCGAACGGCGAGCGCAGGCCCGGCTGCAGGGCCAGCGCGTAGAGCTTGGCGCGAAAGCCGAAGAACGGCCCGGTGTTGCGGTCGCCCCATGTGCTGCCATTGCCCGTCGTCGCGAAGTTGCGGTTGGACGCGAAGTACAGCCATTGCCCGTCCGGGCTGAAGGTGGCGCTGTCGCTGTCGTAGCGGTCGCTGGTCAGCGTGTGGGTGCGGCCATCGGCCGTGCTGTAGAGCTGCAGCTGGCTGCGGTCGGCATGGCGCAGCGACAGCGTCCAGGCCAGGGCCTGGCCATCGGGACTCCAGCCCTGCAGCTGCGGCGCGTCACCAAGGGCGCTGCGAGCGATCTCGCGTGTTGTCTTGGCCTTCAGGTCGGTCAGCCAGATGCCGCCTTCCTTGTCGGTATGCGCCAGCCAGCGGCCGTCGGGCGAAGGGAGCAGGTCGCGGCGCTGCGTCGTTGCGCCGCTGGTGATGCGTTCGGGTTGACCCGTGCCATTGGCCGCGAAGCGCCAGATCTCGGTCTCGCCGCTGAAGTCGCAGACGGCGAAGACGCTCTTGTTGTCGCTGCTGAATTCACCCTTCTTGCAGCTGCCGTCGGCCGGCTGCGGCAGCTCAGCGCGGCGCAGCTGCTGCACGCCCTGCGTCGCGAGGTGACCGCGCGCGGCCAGCAGCACGCGCTCGCCATTGGGGGCGAAGGATGTGTCGGTCAGGAAGTCCTGCGGCTTCTTGATCCAGCGCTCGCGCTGCTGGTCGAAGTCGCCGCCCAGGCTGATGTCGAGCTTCTTCGCGCCCGCGCTCTGCGCGAGGTCGACGAGGTAGAGGTCCGCGCCCACTGCATAGACGACACGGCTGCCGTCGACGGATGCGTGGCGGATGTCCCAGCCCTTGTGCGTGGTGTGCTGGCGCATGTCACCGCCTTGGGCATTGACCGACCAGATGTTGACCGTGCCTTCGCGGTCCGACAGGAAGGCGACGCGCTCCGCGCCACCGACGCGGTAGGGCAGGGGACGGCGATCGTTGTTGCCCTCGGCGATCAGCGGTTTTGCTTCGGCCTTGTCCGTCAAGTCCAGCGACCACAGCCGCGCGATGGCGCCGCCGCGGTACTGTCGGGCGTTGTCGCTGCGCAGGCCGCTGCGCGTGAAATAGAGCGTCTTGCCATCGGCGCTCAGCGCGGCGTCGCTGGCCTGGCCGACGGGCAGCTGGCGGCGCTGGCCAGTCTTCACGTCGATGGCGAAAAGCTGACTGCCGGGACGGGCGTCCAAGCCGGTGTAGAGGACTTCGCCGGCGGCCGTGAAGCCCCAGACGCGCATGCCGCCGCCTTCCCAGGTCAGGCGCTTCGGCGGGCCGCCGGCCACCGGCATCAGGTAGATCTCGGTGCCGCCGTCGTACTGCGCCGTGAAGGCCAGCCATTGCCCATCGGGCGACACGGCGGGCTGGGTCTCCTGGCCGTTGTGCGTGGTCAGCCGCTGGGCTTCGCCGCCCTGCGTGCCGACGCGCCAGAGGTCGCCCTCGGCGACGAGATAGACGGCATCGCCACGCAGTGTGGGCTGGCGATAGAAGCCGCTGGTGCCGGCCCAGGCGCTCGTGGCGCACAGGACCGCAGCGAGCGCGGCGAGACGGAAGCGGGGCATGGTGCTCTCCTGATGAGGGTCGCCATTGTGTTGTTAGGGGAATGGAGGGCGATTCGTCACATCGGGTGAATCCGTAGAGCGCTGGAGCGCGTAACAGCGCTCAGATGCCAAGACGGCATTGCCATACAGGATGCCCCCGATGAAAGCTCGTCTCACCCGCAGCGCCGTGGGCGCAGCGCTGTTCTGCCTGGCCGCAGGCGCTCAGGCTTCCAGCCACCGCGAAGCGCCCTTCATCACGACCGTGCCCAAGGTCGACGCGACGGACTTCTACATGTTCAACAGCTACGAGACCGGCCGTGCCGGCTACGTGACGCTGATCGCCAACTACCAGCCGCTGCAGGACGGCTATGGCGGCCCGAACTATTTCTCGATGGACCCGAATGCGCTCTACGAGATCCACGTCGACAACGTTGGCGATGCCAAGGAACACCTGACCTTCCAGTTCCGCTTCAAGAACACGCTGTCCAACAGCGGTGCCGGCACGTCTTTAAGCGTCGGCGGCAAGATGGTCGGCATCCCGTTGATCCAGTCGGGCGCGGTGGCCAACGTCAAGGACGCCAACCTGCAGGTCAACGAGAGCTACACGCTGACCGTGGTGCGCGGCGACCGCCGCAGCGGCACGGCCCAGGCGGTGGTCCATGCCACCAGCGGTGCGACCAGCTTCGACAAGCCGGTCGACAACATCGGCAAGAAGACCATCGCCGACTATGCGAGCTATGCGGCCAAGCATGTCTACCCCATCACCATCCCCGGCTGCAGTACGCCGGCCAAGGTCTTCGTCGGCCAGCGCCAGGACCCGTTTGCCGTCAACCTCGGCACCATCTTCGACCTGGTCAACGCGCCGGTCTCCGTCATCACCGACCCGTCGCTGATCAATGCCGCGCCCAACACCATCGACGACAAGAACGTCACCACGCTGGCGCTGGAGGTGCACAAGGACTGCCTGAAATCCGCGACCGACGATGTCATCGGCGGCTGGACCACGGCCAGCCTGCGCCAGGGCCGCCTGCTCGATCCCAAGCCGGGCTCGGGCCATCAGGCCAGCGAGAAGGCCGGCGGCGCCTGGGTGCAGGTCTCGCGCCTGGGCATGCCCCTGGTCAACGAGGTCGTCATCGGCCTGAGGGACAAGGACAAGTTCAACTCGTCCCGCCCCAAGGACGACGGCCAATTCGCCGACTACGTGACCAACCCGACGCTGCCGGCCTTGCTGGAGATCGCGCTGGCCCTGCCCAACACCGCGCCGACCAACTTCCCGCGCAACGACCTCGTCACCACCTTCCTGACCGGCATCAAGGGTGTCAACCAACAGAAGACGGTCACGGCCTCCGAAATGCTGCGCCTGAACACGGCCATCGCCGCCGTGCCATTCGCTCAACAAAACCGTTTGGGCATCGTCGGCAACATCCTCGCCGCAGGCAACGACAACGCCGGCTTCCCGAACGGCCGCCGTCCCAAGGACGACGTCGTCGACATCTCGCTGGTGGCCGTCATGGGCGGCCTGTGCGTGGCCAACGGCGACACCGACAAGCTCGGTTTCGGCGTGGCCTGCAAGCCCAGTGCGGTGCCGCTGGGTGCCACGACTTTCAAGTTGCATGACGCGGTGGACCAGGCTGTCGTGCCCCTGCTGAGCGGCTTCCCCTATCTCAACACGCCCATCCCGGGCACGAAGTGAAAGGGGCCGCCATGTTGACCCGCAAGACCGCCGCGGTTGCCGCCGGTGCCGTGCTCGTGCTGGCCGCCTGCGGCGGCAGTGACAGCGACACTGAAATCATCAGCCCGCCACCCCCACCGCCGCCGGCGCCCACCGCGGTGCCCGACAGTGCCGTGGCATCGTCCACCGCCCTGGTGAGCTACCTGAAGGCGCAGAAGACCGACGACGAGACCACGGAGGCGCTGACGCTGCCGACAGTGGTGGTGTCGGTCAGCGAAACCGAAGAGCCCGTGAGCCTGTGAAGCACCTGCTCGCGCTGCTGCTGGCAATCCCGCTGGCGGTCTTGGCCGAACCTTTCGTCCCGAAGGACGACGCCGAGATCGTGCAGCGCCTGCCTTACCGCATCGACGCGGCCGAGCGCCAGCGCCGTGCGGCCTTGGCGCGCGACCCGGCACAGCTGCAGCTCGCCGTAGCCACTGCACGTGCGGCGCTGCAGCGCGCCCGCGTGCATGGCGACCCGCGCGAGCTCGGCGCGGCACAGGCCGCGCTGGCGCCGTGGTGGTGCCAGGCCGATGCACCCGCCGATGCCGTGCTGCTGCGCGCCCGCGTTCTGCAGGCGCGGCACGAGTTCGAGCCTGCCCTGGCCGAGCTGCACCGCCTGTTGGCGCGCGAAGATCTCGCGCCGGAGCATCGCGCCCAGGCCCTGCTCGACGCGGCCGCGTTGCATCAGCTGCGCGCCGAACTAACCGAGGCTCGCGCCTTGTGCGAACAGCTTCAACCCCTGGCCGCACTGCCGGCAACTGCCTGTCTGGCCGAGCTGGCCAGCCTGTCGGGACAGGGCCAAGCGGCGGCACAAACGCTGGCCCAGCTCAGCCCGGGCCGGTCCATCGCGCCCTG
The DNA here is from genome assembly GCF_054049255.1 of Roseateles sp. P5_E4. NCBI lineage: Bacteria > Pseudomonadati > Pseudomonadota > Betaproteobacteria > Burkholderiales > Sphaerotilaceae > Roseateles > Roseateles sp. P5_E4. The sequence continues at coordinate 819,648 of NZ_JBFUMS010000002.1, forward strand.
GCTTGCACTGATGCGTGCCGAGCTGGCGGAACGCCTCGGCAACGAAGCCACCGCGCCTGCCCTTTACCGTGCCGCGCTGGCCGGCGAGGACGAGGTCTACACGCGCGCCGCGCTGGCCGACTGGCTGCTGGCCCGCCAGCGCGCGGCCGAGGCCCTCGTGCTGGTCGAACGCAGCCCCGATGCCGAGGCCGATGCATTGCTGTTGCGCCAGGTCATCGCCTTGCGCCAGCTCGGCCGCGATGCGTCGGCGCCGACGGCCCTGATGCGCGAGCGCCTTGCCGCCGCCGACCGCCGCGAATCGGGCAAGCATGCGCGCGAGCAGGCCCGCTTTGCCCTCGATGTCGAGCAGCAGCCACGCGAGGCCCTGCGCCTGGCTCAGCTGAACTGGGCCATGCAACGCGAGCCTGTTGATGCGGTGCTGCTGCTGCGCGCTGCCCTCGCCGCTGGGCGCGATGGCGATGCGACGCGTGAGGAACTGGCGCGCGTGCTGCGCGGCAAGGGCTGGCAGGATGCACGCCTTGCCGCTCTTGATCGGCGTTTTGACCGGAGCTTCGCGCCGTGATCCGTTGTTTGTTGTGGCTGGCGCTGCTGCTGTGCGGTGTGGCCCAGGCCCACCAGGCCAGCGAGGCCTATCTCGTCTACCGCGTCGAAGGTGCGGCGGTCGAACAGCGCCTGGACATCGCCTTGCGCGACCTGGACCGCGACCTGGCGCTGGACGCCGATGGCGACGGCAACTTGAGCTGGGGCGAGGTGCGCCAGCGCTGGCCCGACATCGAAGCGCTGGCCATGGCCGGCCTGCGCTTCACCGCCGATGGCGCGGCCTGCACGCCGCAGGACCGTCCCCAACCCCAGCTTGACCAGCACAGCGACGGCATGCACGCCGTGCTCATCAGCCACTGGCTTTGCCGCGCCGCCGTGCATGAGCTCGACATCGACTACCGCCTCTTTGCCAGCACCGACACCGCCCACCGTGGCCTGGCCCGCCTCGTCGGCGCGGCGGGCGAGCCGCTGGTGCTGACGCCCGGCGCCGGCCCACAACGTCTGGCGCTGGACAGCCGCGGCTTCGGTGGCTTCGTCGTCGAGGGCATGGTCCATATCGCCAGCGGGCTGGACCATGTGCTTTTCCTCGTCACGCTGCTGCTGGTCGCCGTCTGGCGGCGCGAGGGCAAGGGCTGGGCGCCCCGTGCCAGCGGCCGCGCCGCGCTGGCCGAGACGCTCAAGCTTGTCACCGCCTTCACTCTGGCCCACTCCATCACCCTGGCGCTGGCGGCCAGCGGCGCCATCGACCCGCCGACCACCGTCGTCGAATCGCTGATCGCGCTGACCGTGCTGCTCGCCGCGCTCGACAACCTGCGGCCCTTTGTGCCTGGGCCGCGCTGGAGCATGGTCGGCCTCTTCGGCCTCGTGCACGGCGTCGGCTTTGCCGGGCCGCTGAAGGACCTGGGCCTGCGCGGCAGCGAACTGGTGCTGCCGCTGCTGGGCTTCAACCTCGGCGTCGAGCTGGGACAGCTTGCCGTCGTCGCGCTGCTGCTGCCACTGGCCCTGATGCTGCGCTCGGCGACCATCTACCGGCGCTGGATCGTGCCCGGTGGATCCAGCGCTGTCGCCGCGCTGGCCCTGCTCTGGTGTGTCGAGCGCAGCTTCGGGCTCAGCCTGCTGCCTTGAGCGGCCGCAGGCGGCTGCGCAGCAACGCCAGGTCGAAGCGGTAGAACACCGCCTGTATGCCGCGGCCCGATGCGCAAGTCGACAGCGCATCGTCGCCTTCGTGCATCCCGCCAGCCGTATCCCGCGCGCCCAGGCAAGCCAGCCCGGGCGGCAGCTGGGCCAGCAGCATCTGGGCCATGATGAGGCTGTCGGCATCGCCGACCAGGGCTTGGAGCGGGATGTCGACACTGCCGGTGGCGTCGTCCAAGTGCGTGGTCAGTGCCTGCTCCAGCCGCGCGCTGACGCCCAGCATGGCAGGCTCGGTGGCAAAGGCCATCGCGTCGGTGTCCAGCAGTGCGCTGATCAGGACGGCCATACTGCCTCCTGGCGCAGGTCGCTGCGCAGCGGTGTGATGCGGTAGCTGTAGCCCGGGCGCATCAGCAACTGCGGGAAGGCGCAGCGGCTGAAGCCATCGCCCACGACGTCGCCGGAGCGGTCGTGCAGCATCTCCCAGTAGAAGCCGAAGACCTGTGGCGGCTGGCGCCGCAGACGCGGCAGGCCGCAAGCCGGGCGGCTCGCATGAGGAATCCACAGATTTGGCACGGCATGCTCCCCGGGGCACACACAAGCGGCCCCTACATGCACAGACGCGCAAATCCGCGCGACCCGGTCACGCCGGCATGCACAAGCTAGGGGGAGGAGGTCAGCCTGCGGCGATGCCGGCGGTCACGTGACCCGCGGGCACGTGGGCGGCCGCACTCGTGACATGGCCGACCTGATCGTCGAAGAAGAAGTCGGGCTCGAACTCGCGCAGGAATTCCCCCTTGGCCAGGCCGCCGAGAAACATGGCCTCGTCGACCTCGATCTGCCAGTCCATCAGCGTGCGGATGGCGCGCTCGTGAGCCGGTGCGCTGCGCGCAGTGACGAGGGCCGTGCGTACCTTCATGCCGTTGGCGTGTGAATGCTGCAGCCGGTGCAGCGCCTCCAGCATCGGCTTGAAGGGCCCGGCCTGTAGCGGCAGGTGGGCGCGCTGCAGTTCATGCTCGCGAAAGGCCGCCAGGCCGTCGCGCTGGAACACCTGCTCCGCTTCGTCGGAGAACAGCACCGCGTCGCCGTCGAAGGCAATGCGCAATTCCTTGGGATGCGCTGCCGAGGCCCGCGCCGCCAGCGGCATCACGCGCGCTGCGGCCACGCCGGCGCCGAGGGCCTGGCGCACATCGGCCTCGTTGGTGGACAAAAAGAGCTGGGCCGACAGCGGCTTCAGGTAGCGCCAGGGCGAGGCGCCACGCGTGAACACGCCGCGCTCGATGGGCAGGCCGTAGTGCTTGGCCGAGCGGAACACGCGCATGCCCGAGATCGGGTCGTTGCGCGACAGCACGACGACCTCCACCTGGGGTGCGCCACCGGCGTTGAAGGCCAGCAGTTTCTCCACCAGCGAGAAGGCCACGCCGGGCGGAGCCGGTTCGTCCAGGCGCTGCTGCTGCAGGGCCATGTAGGCATGGTCGTCGCCGGCCTCGAAGACCTCGTTCTCGGCCTCGAAGTCGAAGAGGGCGCGTGACGAGATGGCGACGACGAGTTGACCGGAGAGCGTGGCTGGCATGGCGGTCGATGATAGGGCTCGACGCCCGGGCCACGCCTTCCTAGACTCGCCGCGTTTTCAACTCGAAAGACTTGCCCATGCGCGCTGCTGCCCTTGCCATGCTGCCCATCCTCGCCGCCTGCGCCAGCAAGCCGGTGCCGCCTCAAGTGCCTGCCGCGTTGCAGCCCCCTGCCGGGCAGGTGCTGCAGCTCGAGGCGTTGGCCCAGGGCTGGCAGATCTACGAATGCCAGGCCAAGGCCGATGGCAGCGGCACCGCCTGGGTCTTCAAGGCGCCCGAGGCCACGCTGGCCGACCGCGCGGGGCGGCCGCTGGGCAAGCATTACGCCGGTCCGACCTGGGAGGGGCTGGATGGCAGCACGGTCGTCGGCGAGGTCAAGGCCCGCGACCCGGGCCCGGACGCGAAGGCCATCCCCTGGCTGCTGCTCGCGGCCAAGAGCAATGGCGGCAGCGGCGTCTTCAGCACGACGAAGAGCATCCAGCGCGTCACGACGGTCGGTGGCGTCGCGCCCGCCGAGGCCTGCACGGCGGCCGGCCAGGTCGTGCGCGTCACCTACACGGCGACCTACTACTTCTACCGCTAGATCACGGCCAGCGCGGTGGCGAGGTCGCGCCGCAGGTCGTCCGTGGCCTCGATGCCTACGGACAGGCGCACCAGCGAGTCCGTGATGCCCAGCCGCGCCCGCGTCTCGGGCGGAATGGAGGCGTGGGTCATCAAGGCGGGCAGCGAGATCAGGCTCTCGACGCCACCCAGGCTCTCGGCCAGCGTGAACAGCTCTACGCGCTGCAGAAAGCGGCGCGCACCGGCCAGGTCGGCCTTCAGCGCGACGCTGATCATGCCGCCGCCGCCGCGCATCTGGCGCTTGGCCAGGGCGTGCTGCGGGTGGCTTTCCAGGCCGGGGTAGAGCACACGCTCGACCTGGGGCTGCGCGGCCAGCCAGGTCGCCAATTCGGCGGCGCTGGCGTTGTGCCTCTCCATGCGCAATGCCAGCGTCTTGAGGCCACGCAGCGCGAGGAAGCTGTCGAAGGGCCCGGCCACCGAGCCGACGGCGTTGTGCAGAAACTCGAGCTTCTCGCGCAGCTCGGCCTGGCGCGGCTCTCCACCCACGACCGCAATGCCGCCGATGACGTCGCTGTGGCCGTTGAGGTATTTGGTCGCCGAGTGCACGACGAGGTCGAAGCCCAGTTCCAGCGGGCGCTGGGCCCAGGGGCTGGCGAAAGTGTTGTCCGCCACGGCCAGCGCGCCGTGCTCGCGGGCGACGCGGGCTATGGCTGCCAGGTCGCTCAGGCGCAGCAGCGGGTTGCTGGGCGTCTCGATCCAGATCAGCTTCGTGTCGGGCTGCAGCGCGGCGCGCACGGCCTCGGTGTCGCGGCTGTCCACATAGCTCACGCGCAGGCCGGCGCTGTGCTTGCGCACGCGCTCGAAGAGGCGGTAGCTGCCACCGTAGAGGTCATCGCCCGCAACGATGTGCGAGCCGGCCGGCAGGGTGTCCAGCACCGTCGCCATCGCGGCCAGGCCGGAAGCGAAGGCATAGGCCTGGGCGCCGCCTTCGAGGTCGGCGACGGCGCGCTCCCAGGCCTGGCGGGTCGGGTTGTGGGTGCGGCCGTACTCGTAGCCGGTGTGCTCGCCCGGGCCGTGCTGGCGGTAGGTGGAGCTGACCGAGATGGGCGGCATGACGGCGCCGGTGACGGCGTCGGGCGTCTGGCCGGCATGGATGACGCGGGTGTTGAAGTCGAGTTGATCGCTCATCGCGCGATCTCCTTGCGCAGATGGTTGATGAGGTCGAAGCGGGTGACGAGGCCGTGGAAGCCGGCGTCGTCCGCAATGACGGCCACGAGGCCGCGGCGCAACTGCTCGTTCAGTTCGGTGAGCGACGCGCTGGGCGCCAGCGTGATGACGTCGGTATTCATCGCGCTCTGCACCAGGGCGCCAAACGCGGCCGGGTCGGCATGTAGCCGGGCCAGCAGGTCGGACTCGTCCAGCAGCCCGACGAGGCGGTCGCCGTCGAGCACCGGCAATTGCGACACATCGGCCTGGCGCATGCGCGAGAAGGCGGTCTGCAGCGTGTCGTCCGGCCCGACCGACACGACGCCGCCGCTGGTCACCGGGCGCGAGATCAGGTCGCGCAGGTCGCCCAGGCGCGGGCGCGTCAGCAGGCCCTGGTCGAACATCCAATGGTCGTTGTAGACCTTGGACAGGTAGCGCGTGCCGGTGTCGCAGACGAAGGTGACGACGCGCTTCGGCGTAGTCTGCTCGCGGCAGTAGCGCAGCGCCGCCGCCAGCAGCGTGCCGGTTGACGAGCCGGCCAGGATGCCCTCGGCGCGGTAGAGCTCGCGCGCGGTGGCGAAGCTGTCGGTGTCGCTGATGCTGTAGGCCGTGCGTACCGGCCTGAGGTCGGCGATGGGCGGGATGAAGTCCTCGCCGATGCCTTCCACCGCCCACGAGCCGGCGTCACCGAATTTGCCGGTGTCGATGTAGTCCTTCAGGATGGAGCCGACCGGATCGGCCAGCACCATCTCGATGCCGGGGCGCACGCGCTGGAAGAAACGACCGAGGCCGGTGATGGTGCCGCCCGAGCCGACGCCGCAGACGATGGCGTCGACGTCGTGGCCCATCTGCTGCCAGATCTCGGGCGCCGTCGTCGTCTCGTGGGCCAGCGGGTTGGCGGGGTTGTTGAACTGGTCGGCATACCAGGCGCCGGGGATTTCGCGCACCAGGCGGGCGGCCACGTCCTGGTAGTAGGCCGGGTGGCCCTTGCCGACGTCGGAGCGTGTCAGGTGCACGCGGGCACCGAGAGCCTTGAGTTGCAGCACTTTCTCGGCGGACATCTTGTCGGGCACCACCAGCGCCACCTGGTAGCCCTTGGCACGCGCCACCAGGGCCAGGCCCAGGCCGGTATTGCCGGCGGTGGCTTCCACCACCGTGCCACCGGGTTTGAGCAAGCCCTCGCGCTCGGCCGTCTCGATCATGGCCAGGCCGATGCGGTCCTTGATGGAGCCGCCGGGGTTCTGGGATTCGAGCTTGAGGAAGAGCTGGCAGGGGCCGGTGTCCAGGCGCAGCACCGGCAACAGCGGCGTGTTGCCGATGAGGTCCAGCACGGCGGGCCGGGCCTCGAGCGGGAGTCGAGCGTTCATGACGAGTCGGGCCGCGGGTCGGGCGCGGCCAATTTGGGCTAGACCTCGCAGGATACGAAGGGAGGCTTCGCGCGCAATCCCGTTTTTCGCATGAGCTTGCGCGGTTTTCGACCGCGCCCCGCCGCACAAGCAAATGCGAAAAGCATCGTTCACGGCGGCTTATGTGATTCCTAGCATGCGACCACTTGTTCTCCAGGAATCCAGATGACTCTCTCCCGCCGCGTAATCACCCAGGCCTTGGTCGCTGCCGGCCTCTTTGCAGTGCAGGTCGCCCACGCCGACCAGCTCGACGACATCAAGAAGAAGGGCGAGCTCGTGGTCGGCGTGCTCGGCACCGACGAGCCCAACAGCTTCATCGACCCCAAGACGCGCGAAATCATTGGCTACGAGGTCGATCTGGCCCGCGCCATCGCCACCCGGCTGGGCGTGAAGCTGCAGATCAAGCAGCTCGCCGTCGCTGCGCGCATCCCCGAGCTGCAGCAAGGCCACGTGGACCTGCTGGCCGCATCGCTGACCCACAACAAGGAACGCGAGGCTGTCATCGACTTCTCGTTGACGACCTTCGTCACCGGCCAGAAGGTGCTGGTCAAGGCCGACAGCGGTATCCAGAACGTAGCCGCGCTCGCCGGCAAGAAGGTCGTCACCATCAAGGGCGGCACGCAGGAGCCCAATATTCGCAAGGCCGTACCTCAGGTCGACGTCGTCACCTTCGACACCGGCCCGCAGGCCTTCCAGGCGCTGCAGCAGGGCAAGGGCGTGGCCTTTGTCAACGATGAGGTCTCGCTGCTGGATCAGCACGCCAAGCTCGGCGCGGCGTCGGCGCAGTACCGCATCCTGGAACAGAACATCAGCGTCGAGCCCCTGGCCATCGGCATTCGCAAGGGCGAGAAGCGCCTGAAGGCCGAGGTCGATGCGGCGCTGAGCGGCCTGGAGAAGGGTGGCGAAGCCGACAAGCTGTTCGTCAAGTGGTATGGCCCGGACACGCGTCTGAAGTTCCCCAAGCGCACCTTCAAGATCGACAGCGACAAGGTCGAAAGCTGATTCGTCCGTCTGTCTGATTGCAGCCGCCGCCTCACGAGGGCCGGCGGCTGCCTCGTTTCTGGTGAGCCCCCCGATGCCCGTCCTTTCCTTTGCCCCGCTGCTGCAGGGCGACTACCTCACCTGGCTGCTGCAAGGCCTGCGCCTGTCGCTGCTGCTGACCGGCCTGACGCTGCTGACCGCGCTGCCTTTGGCTGTCTTCATCGCGTTGCTGCGCCTGTCACCGTGGCGCGCGTTGCGCGTCATCGGAGAAGGCTATGTCGAGGCCGTGCGCTGCGTGCCGCTGCTGGTACACATGCTGTTCTGGTACTTTGGCGCGCCGGAGCTGCTGCCCGCCGGCATCAAGGAAAAGGTCTACGCCGGCAATATCGAGATCCTCAGCGCCTGGGCCGCGCTGACGCTGTACACGGCCGCCTACATGAGCGAGGACATCCGCTCCGGGGTGCGTGCCGTGCCCGGCGCCCAGCTGGATGCGGCCATGGCCCTGGGCTTCAGCTTCCTCGCCGGCATGCGCCTGGTCGTGCTGCCGCAGGCCCTGCGCATCACGCTGCCACCGCTGCTGTCACAGACGCTCAACCTCTGGAAGAACACCAGCATTGCCACCGTCATCGGCGCGGCCGAGCTGATGACGCAGGCCCAGCGCGTCGAGTCGGCGAGCTTTCGCGGCTTCGAGACCTTTGCCCTCGTCACGGTGGCCTATCTGTCGGTGTCGCTGGTGCTGACCGGCCTGGCGCAATGGGCCCAGCATGTCGTGTCGCCGCAGGGGGCCAAACGTTGAGCGAACTCGTCGAAACCTACTGGCTCTATTTCCTCGTCGGGCAGTATCCGCACGGGCCACTCGGTGGCCTGGCGTTGACGGTGATCCTGGCCACGCTGGGCCTGGTGCTGGCGCTGCCGCTGGGCGTGCTGCTGGGCCTGGCCCGCTTCAGCCCCAGCCGCTGGCTGCGCCTGCCGGTGACCGGCTGGGTCTGGGTGGTGCGCGGCACGCCGCTGCTGATGGTGGTGTTCTGGGCCTATTTCTTCCTGCCCACGGTGACCGGCCACAAGACCGACCAGTTCAGCACCATGCTGGTCGCGCTGATCGTCTTCGACGCCGCCTATCTTGCAGAAATCGTCCACGCCGGCCTGCAGGCCCTGCCGAGGGGCCAGCTGCAGGCGTCAATGTCGCTGGGCATGACGCGCGGCCAGGCGCTGCATTCGGTGCTGCTGCCCCAGGCCTTGCGCCACATGCTGCCCTCGCTGATCAACCAGTTCGTCGCAACCATCAAGGAGACGTCGCTGGGCACCATCATCGGCCTCTCCGAGCTGTCCTTCATCGCCAACCAGATCAACGCCCAGGTGCTGGTCAAGCCGGTGGAGATCTACCTGACGCTGGCGGGTTGCTACTTCGTCATGTGCTTCGGGCTGACGCGCGTGGCCAGGATGGCCGAACGGCGCCTCGTCGCGCCGTAGTGCATGACCGCGCGACCGCCGTGGATCCGGCTTTGCCGGTCCACCAGCGGTTGCCAAGCCCAGAGGCCTTGTCCTTCGCCAGGCATAAACAGTCCTCAGGACTGTTTGTGTCCGGGCTCAGCCCCCTTGAGGGGGCCGCAGCTTCGCTGCGGTAGGGGGTGGTCTATTTCACCCAGGTGTTCAGCTGGATGATAGGCAGCAGTACCGCCAGCACGATCAGCAGCACCACCGCGCCCATCGCCACGATGAGCAGCGGTTCGAGCAGCGTCGCCGCGGCCATCGAGCGGCGCTGCACCTCGACGCCCAACTGGCGCGCCGCGCGGCCCAGCATCTCGGGCAGTTGGCCGGTCTGCTCGCCCAGGCGGGCGAACATCGCCAGGATGCCAGGGAAGCGCTTCTTGCCGGCCAGGGCCGAGCCGAGCGGCGCGCCTTCGCGAACCTGCACCAGGGCGTCCAGCGCATCGGCCTGCATGGCGCGGTTGGACAGGGTCTCGGCCGCCGCCTGCAGCGCCTTCAGGATGGGCACGCCGGCACCGGCCAGCATGGCCAGCGTGCCGGCAAAGCGGGCGGCGTTGTAGCCGCGCGCCAGTCGCCCGACCAGGGGCAGGCCGAGGATGCCCGCGTCGAAGCGCAGCCGGAAGGCCGGCGCCTTCAACGCGAAGCGCAGCGCCACGCCGCCGGCGACGAGGACGGCGAGCATGGCCCAGCCCCAGCTGCGCACGAAGTCGCTGACGGCGAGCATCGCGACCGTCAACGCGGGCAGGGCGCGCTTGGAGCTGGTGAACACGGTCGCGATCTGCGGCACCACGTAGGTGACGAGGAAGATGACGATCAGCACCGAGATGAAGGAGACGATAGCCGGGTAGGCCATGGCGCCGATGAGCTTGGCCTTCAGGTCCTGGCGCTCCTCGAGGTCGTCGGCGAGCTTCTCCAGCACCTGGCCCAGCGCGCCGCTCTGTTCGCCGGCAGCCACGACGCCGCGATAGACCTCGTCGAACTCGCGCGGCGCCAGGCCCAGCGCCCGCGCGAAAGTCGAGCCGGCATTGACCTCGGCCTTCAATTGCGAGATCAGCTCGCGCTGCTTGGTGTCCTCGCTCTCGTCAGCCAGGGCTGTCAGCGCACGCTCGATGGGCAGGCTGGAGCCGACCAGGCCGGCGAGCTGGCGCGTCCAGACGGCCAGCGCCGTCGTGCTGAAGACGCGGCGGGTGAAGCGGCTGCCTTCCTGGGTGCCGTGCTGCTGCACCATCTCGATCGACAGTGGCGTCAGGCCTTGCGCACGCACCATGGCACGCGCCGCACGCGGGTTGTCGGCCTCGATCAGGCCGCTGCTCTGGCGGCCGGCGTCGGTGAGGGCTTCGTATTTGTAGGCGGGCATGGTGTGGTCAGCAGCGCCCGCCGGGTCGCCCCCAGGGCGCTGACGCCCCCTCGGGGGGCAGAGAGCGAAGCGAGCGTGGGGGCTGCTTGATCATTCGCGAGTGACCCGAAGCACTTCTTCCAAAGAGGTGATGCCGGCGTTGATCAAGCGCTCGCCGTCCTCGCGCATGGAGCGCAGGCCGTTGGCCTCGGCGGCGGCCTGCAGCTGGCTCTCCGGCGCTCGGTTGTGGATGAGGCTGCGCACGGCTTCGTCGGCCACCATCAGCTCATACACGCCTGTGCGGCCCTTGTAGCCCGTGTGGCCGCAGGCATCGCAACCGACGGGGTGCCAGCGGTCATGGTCGTCCTGGCGTTTGCAGACGGGGCACAGCCGCCGCACCAGGCGCTGGGCCAGCACGCCGAGCAGCGAGCTGCTCAGCAGGAAGGGCTCGACACCCATGTCGGTCAGGCGTGTGACGGCGCTGGGCGCGTCGTTCGTGTGCAGCGTGGCCAGCACCAAGTGGCCGGTCAGCGAGGCCTGGATGGCAATCTGCGCGGTCTCGTAATCGCGGATTTCGCCGATCATGATGACGTCCGGGTCCTGGCGCAGGATGGCGCGCAGGGCCTTGGCGAAGGTCAGGTCGATCTTGCTGTTGACCTGGGTCTGGCCGATGCCGGGCAGCTCGTACTCGATCGGGTCCTCGACGGTCAGCACATTGGTCGTGCTGGTGTCGACGGTCTGCAGCGAGGCGTACAGCGAGGTCGTCTTGCCCGAGCCGGTCGGGCCGGTGACCAGGACGATGCCGTGGGGCTGTTGCACCAGCTTCTTGAAGGCGGTCAGCACGTTGCCGTCCATGCCCAGGCCCTCGAGCGTGAACTTGGATTCGCTCTTGTCCAGCAGGCGCAGCACCGCGCGTTCGCCGTGCGCCGAGGGCAGGGTGGACACGCGCACGTCGATGGCCCGCCCGCCGATGCGCAGCGAGATGCGGCCGTCCTGCGGCAGGCGCTTCTCGGCGATGTCGAGCTCGGCCATGATCTTCAGCCGCGAGATCAGCGCGGCGTGCAGGCCACGGTTGGGCTGCACCACTTCGCGCAGCGTGCCGTCGACGCGGAAGCGCACCGACGAAGCGCGCTCATAGGGTTCGATGTGGATGTCGCTCGCGCCGTCCTTGGCCGCCTGGGTCAGCAGGGCGTTCAGCATGCGGATGATGGGCGCGTCGTTGGCCGCTTCGAGCAGGTCTTCCACGGCCGGCAGGTCCTGCATCATGCGCGACAGGTCCACCGCGCTCTCGACCTCGCCGACGACGACGGCTGCGCTCGATTCACTGCCGGCATAGGCGGCGTTGATGCGCTCGGCCAGCGACGTGACGGCTTCGGATTCGAGCCGGTCCACCGCGTACTGGCGCTGCACCTCGGACAGCGTGGCCCAGCCGACCTCGGGCGGCGCCCACAGCGTCAGCGTGCTGCCGTCGTCCTCCAGCAGCACGGTGTTGGCCTTGGCGAAGGCGTAGGGCAGGGGGTGGCGGGTGGCGGCCATGGATCGATCGCTTACTGTGGCGATTGCTGCGGCGATTGCTGCTGCTGTGGCGGTGGCTGCAGCGACGGTTGCGGCAGCGCCTTGTTCGGCGGCGAAGTCTTGGGCTCGGGCAGCACCGGCGCGCCGGTGTCCGGCAGCACGAGGCTCTTCTGCGGCTGGCTGAGCTGCTGCACGCCGCGGATGCTTTCGTAGCGGTCCAGCGTCAGCTGGTTGGCGCTGTCGGCGTTGCGCATGACGACGGGGCGCAGGAAGACCATCAGGTTGGTCTTCACGCGCTTGCGGCTCTTGCTGCTGAAGAGGTTGCCGATCAGTGGGATCTTGGACAGCCCGGGCACGCCGTCGTCGCCGTCGGTGTACTCATCCTTCAGCAGGCCGCCGAGCACGATGATGTCGCCGTCATCGACGACGACGCTGGTCTCGATGGCGCTCTTGTCCAGCGTCGGGCCGGTGGTGCTGTTGGAGCCGGGCACCACGGAGGAATTCTCCTGGTAGACCACCATGCGCACGGTGCCGCCTTCGCCGATCTGGCTCTTGATCTTCAGCGTCAGGCCCACGTCCTTGCGGTCCACGGTCGTGAACGGGTTGACGGTGCCACCGGTCGTCGTGCCGCTGGCGTAGGAGCCCGTCACGAAGGGCACGTTCTGGCCGATGACGATGCGCGCTTCCTCGTTGTCCAGCGCCACGAGGTTGGGCGTGGACAGCACGTTGGCGCCGCTCTGGCTTTCGAAGAAATTGGCCACGGCGCCGAGGGTGTAGAAGTCGCCGACCTTTTTCAGAACGCCGATGTTCAGGCCGGTGGGCGCCGAGCCTGAACTCAGCGCCGGACCCACGGTGGAGCGGCCACCGGCGACGGCCACCGTGCCGTTGATGATGTTGGCCAGGCCCGAGCCGAAATTGGTGCCGGCGCCGGTGATGGTGCTGTCGCCCTTGTTGCCGAACAGGTTCTGCCACTGCACGCCGAACTGGGCCGCCTTGGTGTTGTCGATCTTGACGATCAGCGACTCGACGTAGATCTGGGCGCGGCGCGAATCGAGCTGCTCGATGACGGCGCGCACCTGCCGGTACAGCGGCTCGGCAGCCGTGATGATCAGTGAGTTGGTCGACGGGTCGGCCTGCACGAAGCCGCCGGTGGACGGGCCGGCTGACTGCGTCAGCGGCGTCGTCGCGGCGGTCGAGCTCATGCCGCCGGTGTTGCTGTTGGCGGCGTTGCCGCCGGTCAGCGAGGGCGAGGCGCCAGTCAGCGAGCCGCTGCCGCTGAGGCTGGACGTGCCCGAGGAACTGCCGCCACTGCTGCTGCCCGACGAGGCGGCGCCGAAGGCCGCACGCAGCACGGTGGCCAGCTTGGTGGCGTCGGCGTTCTTCAGGTAGACGACGCGGATATTGTTGCCGCCGCCATCGCCGCTGGGCTGGTCGAGCTTGTCGACCATCGAACGTACCGCGGCCAGGCGGGCCGGGTTGCTGGCGCGCAGGATGAGGCCGTTGGAGCGCGGGTCGACGAGCACGTTGACGGCGCTGCTGCTCTGGCCGGGCACGGCCCCGCCGACGGCCGCACCGCCATCGGCCAGGCGCTGCACCAGCGGTGCCAGGTCGGCGGCGACGGCGTTCTTCAGCGGCACGATCTCGATGTCGCTGGTACCCGGCGTGTCCATCGCCGCGATGATCTTGGCGATGCGCTGCAGGTTGTCCGCGTAGTCGGTGATGATCAGGCTGTTATTGCCCGGGTTGGCATTGATGGTGTTGTTGGGGCTGATCAGCGGGCGCAGCACGGCGACGAGGTTGTTCGCGTTTTCGTGCTGGATGCGGAAGATCTGAGTCAGGATCTGGTCGCCACGCACGGCGCTGGTCTCGACGGCCACCGAGCCGGCCTGCAGCTTGGCGTCGGGCTCGGGCAGCACCTTCAAGAGGCCGGCCGTCTCGACGACCGTGAAGCCCAGGCCGCGCAGCGCTGCGAGGTAGTTGAGGTAAGCCTCGCGCACCGACACCGGCTGCTCGCTGTAGACCGTGATCGTGCCCTTGACGCGCGGGTCGATGATGATCTGGCGGTCCAGCATGACGCCGATGGCGCGGGTGACGGCCTCGATGTCGGCGTTGACGAAGTTCAGTGTGACCGGCGAGCTGGCGCGCACGGCGGGGCCTTTGCCCGAGCCTGGCCGGCCGCGCTGCACAGTGGCGCTGTCGGGCTGGGCGAACGCGCTGCCTGCGGACGTCAGCAGCACGGAGAGCGCGGTAGCCGAAGCGACGGCGGTGCGTTGGAAATTCATGATCATCCGATCGTCAGGACGGAGCGGGCCCCTTGGCGGCGCCCGATGATGTTCAGCAGATTGTTCAGCGCTTCCTCGCGGCCCGGCGCGGCGCCGGCCTCACCAGTGAAGCGGCTCTTGCCACCGCTGTTCAGTGTGCCGACGCCCGAAAGCTGCAGCGCGCCCTCCAGCGTGGACAGTCGCAGCGTGCTGACGCCGGGATTGGCGGTGTCGGCCGTCACGGTGAAACGGTAGCTGCCCAGTGGCGCAACCGTGGACACGCGCGAGGACAGGTTGAGCAGGTCCAGCTGCAGCTCGCCGAACTGGCGCCAGCGGCCCTGCACCGATTCGAGCCTCAGCTCGCGGGCTGACAGGCGCAGCGAGCCACCCAGCTGCAGCGTGTTCCACGGCGTGCCCAGGCCCGCCAGCAGGCCGGCGGGCAGGCGGGCCAGCCAGTCGGCCTGGTTGTCGACGCTGATCTCCATGCGGCCCAGGCCCGGCTTGACGCCCAGCAGCAGGTCGCCGTTGATGCAGCAGTCCTGGCGTGCTGCGAGCTGCAGGCCCAGGCCTTTGACGGCCATGCGCCAGTACAGCCGGCCGGGCAGGGCCGAGGCATCACGGCTGCCGATGCCGCCGGTCAGCACCAGCACGCCCGAGCCATTCCAGACGCTGCCGCGCGTGTCGACGATGAGCAGGTGGTCGTTGGTGGCCGAGGCCAGCGCGCGTGCCAGCCAGCTCGCCGGCGCAAAGACGATGAGCGCGGCGAGGATGCCGATCAGGGCGCCGCCCACGGCCCAGCGCCGGGGCGTGCGGTGGCGCACCGCACGGCCGCCATAGCTGCCGCTGCCCAGCACCGAGTCCGACATTTGCTGCGTCGTGTGGCCGCTGCGCTTCTTGAACAAGGCCATCAGGCGCCTCCCAGGCTCAGCACCAGCGTGCCGGCATAGCCCTTGGGGCCGCGCGTCAACTGAGCTTCGACGGGCCGGGCCCGCGCTGCCGAGCGCACCTCGCCCAGCCAGCCCTGCAGCAGCTCGGGTGCGACGCCGGTGAGCGTGACGACGGCGCGGTCGCCCGTCAGGTTCAGGCGGGCTGCGGCGCCCAGGTGTTCGACGGAGGCCTTCAATGCGGCCTGGGCCTGGTCGGGCGGCACCGGCGGCGCCGCGCGCAGCGCCTGGGCCTCCTGCGCCTGGGCCTGCATCTGCTGCAGTTGCAGCTCCAGCCGGTCCAGTTCGGTGGGCGCTGTCTTCAGCGTTCGCAGGGCCGGCGCGAGCAGCACGCTCCAGGCCAGCAGCAGGCCGAGCAGCAGGCCGATGGCACCCACGGCTAAGCGTTCGCGTTCGCCCAGGGCTTGCCAGTGCGCGAGCGCCTGGGCCTTGGCCTGGCCGAGTTGGGCGGAGAGGCCGTCGCCGGCGCTGGAATTGAAGCGGGCCATCAGGGGCGTCCTTGCGCGTTGGTGCGGCTGATGGTCAGCTTGCCCTCGCTGGCGTCCAGCTGCCAGCCTTCGCTGCGCAGCTGGTTGCGGAAATTGTCGATCTGGGGCTGGGCCCAGCCCTGTGCCGACACCGTGAGGCGGCCGGGCTCGAAGGCCAGCGCATCAGTTGGCGGGCGGTCGGCCGGCCAGGCCATGGCAGCGGCCGCGAGCAGGGCTTCGAGGTCCTGCTCGCCGACGCTGCCGGCGCTGGCGCGCAGCAGGTCGAGCTGCTTTTGCATCTGCACCGGCGCGTCGAGGATGGCACGCACCTGCGGGAAGGCGCCGGTCAGCGTCGTCGTGACCGCCTCGCGTCGCGCCGCCACCTCGCGATGCTGGTGCCAGGCCCACAGGTTGAGGCCCAGCAGCTGCACGATGGCCAGGCCGGCCAGGCCGTAGCGCACGGGCTGCCAGGGCTTGCGCATCAGCCCGCGGCTGAGAAGGCGCAGGGCGCGCACGCCACGAGCGCGGGGCGCAAGGTCGAACTGGCGGAAATCCCAGGCGTTGTCGACGACGGCCAGCCCCCGCTGCGTCGGCGTCTGCACGGTGACCGTCGTGCCCAGCCAGCGCTCGGCCACTGTCGCTACAGCTGGCGTGGCCGTCCACTGTGCGGCATGCACGAGGCCAGGCGGGAAGAGCTGGCGCGCCAGGCCGCCTTCCAGCGGCAGGGTGGCGACGCCGTCGACATGGCTCCAGCGCAGCGCGACGCCGGCGCCATTGGCTTCAAAGAAATGGCCGCGCGGCAATTCGTCGGGCCAGGACAGCGGTGCGACGCGATCGATGAAGATATGGGCCGCTTCGAGCTGGGCCAGATGCTCGGCCAGCCAGGGGCGCGACGTGACGGCGATCCAGGCCGTGTCGCCGCCCAGGGCGTCGGGCTCGACCGCAAAGTGCAGGGTGTCGGGCTCGTCGAGCAGGGCCTCCTCAAGCTTGCCGGCGAGGGCAGCGCGCATCTGGCGGCCGGCGCGCGGCAGTTCGACGCGGCGCCAGGCCACATCGGACTCGTTGACGACGGCGATGACGCTGTCCGCCGCCGGCAGGCCACCCGGCGCGGCACGGCCCTCGGCGGTGATCTGGCGGCCATCCGGCGTCAGTGCGTAGTCGTACTCGCGCACCGCGTTGGCGCGCGGCAGCTCGGCCGCGGCGGACGCGGCTTTGCCCAGGGCGCGCAGGCGCGTCCGTGGGGGCAGGAACAGCAGCAGGGTGCTCATTGGGAGATCAGGGGCGGCGCATTCTAGGAGGGGCGGCTGCCTTCCCGGCCCGGGCGCCAAGCCGCCGGTGAAAGTCTGTAGCCGGGTTCGAGTTCAAGGAATCACTGATCCAGCAGCTGGTTGATGCGCTCGCGGGCGAGGACGTCCATGCTCAGGTTGTTGCGAAAGATCAGCGAGCGCTGTTCGAGCTGACGCTCGTCAAGGCGCAGCCGGCCGGTGACGATGAAGTAGGACGAATCCACCGACGCCCGGTTGCCGCTGAGGTCGACAGCGGCGGGCAGGAAATTCTTGGCGTCGTCGACGTTCTGTAGCGGCTGGGCCTTGCGGCCCTGCACCAGGCGCTCGGCCGAGGCGAGGTCGACGCCCTCGAACAGCGCTGCGATGACTTCGCGCGGCGCGGTGTTCAAGTTGACCGGCGTGGGCTTGGGCAGCAGCACCACATAGGGCTGCAGGCGCTTGAGGGTGTCGGCGTCCAGGCCCAGCCAGGCGAGCTGGTCCAGGCCGGCCGGCTGCAGGGGGCCGGACTCGCTGATGGCCGCATCGCTCGCAGGCGCGCCGGGCCCGCTGGCGGCGCTGGCCGGCGCCGGGAAAGCGCTCCGCAGGCCGGTGACGATGACGGCAGCCGCGCCGGGCGCCGCGTTGACCTGGCTGCACAGCCGCTCCAGCACGCGCTGCTCCAACTCCGGCACCTTTGCACCGCCGAGCAGTGCGCGCAGGTTGTAGCGGCTCTGCGCGTCCTCGATGGTGCCGGACAGGAAGGCCTCGGGGCCGTCGTCGTCGCTGGCCGCCGTTCGGTCGGCAGCCAGGAAGGTGGACAGCCGCGCCTCGGCCAGCGGCACGGCCCAGGGCTCGCCGAGGTGGTCGATCTTCTTCCGCTGCTGGCTGTTGCCTCGGGCGTCCTCTTTCAGGATCAGACGGGCCCAGTCCAGCGCGCCCTGCAGGATCCAGGCGCTCTGCGCGCGGGCGCGGTCGGCGGCTTCGATCTGCACGGCGCGATACTGCTGCCAGACCATGCCGGCGGCGAGGCTGGCAATCAGCGTGACGATGATCATGGCCGTCAGCAAGGCGGCGCCGCTCTGACGAGTCTTCATCGAACGGTCACCTCCAGCTCGCGCGTCAGCGTGCCAGTCAGGCCGCTGCCCTCGGCGAACTGCATGGCCACGCGCAGGCCGGCGGGCGGCTGGGTCGGCGTCTTGGGGTTGACGGGGCCGGCGTTGTCGTTGCCGTTGCCGCCGGTGGACTGGCAGTTGCTCCAGGCATTGCCCCAGTAGCAATAGAACTGCCAGCCGGCCACGCCGTCGAATGCGCGCAGCGCCGGGTTGCGCTGGTCCAGTTGCTGCAGGCCGCGCTGGCGCTGGTCTTCGAGGTCCTGCACGGTACGCTGCGCCGGGCTTTCCCATCGCCATAGGCTGCCTTCGCGCAGGGTCCAGACGACGACCTGCAAACCGGTCGGCGCCTGGCGGGTCAGCACGAGGTTGCCGCCGTCGAAAGCGATGGGTTGCACGGTGCTGTGGCTGTCCTGCAAGGCGTGCAGGTCGACCTCCCACTGCGCCAGCACGGTCTGCAGCCGGGCGGTCTGGGCCAGGTGGGCCTGGGCGATCTCGCGGCTTCTCACGAGGGCGTCGATGCCGCGCCAAGCCATGGCCGCCATCGTCGCCATGACGACCAGGGCGACGAGCACCTCGACGAGGGTGAAGCCGCGCACCTTCATCAGAACTTGCCCATGATGGTGCTCAGGCTGAGCACGGGGCGGCCCTGGTCGTCGGTGACGTCGGCGTCGACGCGGCGGAACAGTGGGTTGGGCGTCGGGCTGACCCTGAGCTTGCCGCCATAGCTGCGGCCGAGCTGCTCGCAGCTGAAGGGCGATTCGCCGATGTCGGGAAACTGCTGCGTCAAGCGCAATTCGGTCAACAGGTTCTCGGCACACCATTGGCCCGCGCTGACCTGGGCCAGGCGCTCGGCGTTGTTGGTCAGCGCCCCGGCAGCCTTGATGCCGGCGCCCAGCGCAATGGCGACGATGACCAGGGCGACGAGGACCTCGATCAACGTGAAGCCGCGCTGGTCATGCACGGGATTCATTGCGGCGTGACGATGTCGAAGGCGGCCAGGCCGTCGGTGGCCAGCACGAGTTGCTGGCTGCCGAGCTGCAGGCGCAGGCGCTGGGCGGGGATCACGGGTTCGGGGCCGAGCCTCAGGCCAGGGTTGGTGGCGGTCGCGTTCTCGATCAKCACGGCCACCGGCTCGCCGAGCCAGCGCGTCGGCAGCTGGATGGTGCGGGGCAGGCCTTCGAAGCGGAAGTCGTCACCGGTCTTGATGCCCTTGGGGATCCAGCGCACGTCCAGGCCCGACGCGCGGCTCTCGGCACGCGCCGTCTCAAGCAGCGCGGCCAGGCGCTGGGCTTCGCGCTGCAGCTGCAACTCGGCGGGGTCGCGCAGGGCCAGCGTGATCGTGGCGCTGGTGATCGCGATCAGTGCGACGACGACCAGCAGCTCGATGAGCGTGAAGCCCCTGGGCTTACTGCCAGGAACCGATGTCCGCGTCACGGCCCTCGCCGCCGGCGCGGCCGTCGGCGCCAAAGCTGTAGATATCAACCTCGCCCTTCACGCCGGGATTGGCGTACTGGTAGGGGTGGCCCCAGGGGTCGTTGGGCAGCTTGTCGAGATAGGGCTTCCAGTTCGGCGGCGGGTTGCCGGCCGTGGGCTTGTGCACGAGGGCGTCCAGGCCCTGCTCCGAGCTCGGATAGCGCTGGTTGTCCAGCTTGTAGATCTTGAGCGCCTGCATCAGGTTGTTGACGTCGGTGCGGGCGGCGGTGACGCGGGCGTCTTCGGCGCGGTCCAGCACGTTGGGCACGACGAGGGCCGCGAGCACGCCGATGATGACGAGCACGACCAACAGTTCGATCAGCGTGAAGCCGCGGGCAACGGAGCCGGTGAGGGAGGAGCGACGCATGTCTGGGGGCGTGGAAGCGCTGAGCTGCGGTGAGCGGGCCATCATAATGGGCCATGCTTGCTCGAACGATGGCGTTTACGGTGTGGCTGCTGCTCGGCGGCTCGGTGGCTTACTGGAGCCTGCAACTGCTCGCACGGCCGCTGCCCATGCCGGCTTCGGTGCTGCCGGCCGGTGAGGGGCGCGGCGGCGCGGTCGACCTGAGCCGGCTGCTCGGCGTGACGGCGCCCGAGGCCGTGCCCGAGCCCGAGGTCGCGGTATCGACGCGGTTGCGCCTGCTCGGTGTCGTTGCGCCCAAGAACGCGAAGGCGGCCGAGGCCGGCGAGGGCGTCGCGCTGATCGAGGTGGACGGCGTGGCGCGCACGGTGCGCGTCGGCGCAGTGGTCGACGGCGAGTTGCGCCTGCTGCGCGTGGATGTTCGCAGCGCCAGCCTTGGCCGCATCGGCCAGGCGCCCAGCCAGGTCTTGCAGATCAGCCCGCCGGCCGCTGCAGCGACGGGCGCGCTGCCGCCGGCTGCGCCATCTCCGGTGGTGCTGGGCGGCAATCCGAATGGCAATCCCAATGCCGCGTCCAACTCACAGGGCCTGCCGCGGCGCGCCAATGTGCCGCCGCCCGTGCCGGCCACCTATGGCGCGGCGCCGGCAAACCAAGCCTCGCCGCCGACGCGCGAGGAGCAGCAGCGCTGACCTGGCGTTAGGCGCCCAGCGTCGGGACGTGGGCGCTGGGGTCGGGGCGGGCCGCGACGCGGGCTTCGGCGACCTCGTGCAGATCGGTCAGCAGAGCGGCGGCGGCGCGGATCATCGGCCAGGCCAGGGCCGCGCCGGTGCCGTCGGCGCTGTCCATGCCCAGCTCAAGCAAGGCGGAGGCATGGAACAGGGCCAGCGCTTCATCCAGGCCGCGGTGCACATGGCTGCGGCAGAACACCGCGTAGTCGGTCACCGGCGCGCAGATCAGCGACGCGAGCTTGAGGGCCGCGCAGGCGGCGATGCCGTCCACGATGATGAGGCTGCGCTTGCTGGCCGCGACGAGCATGGCGCCAACCATGACGGCGATCTCGTGGCCACCGAAGGCCGCGATGATGTCCATGGGGTCCTTGGCGTCGCGATGGCGAGCCAGGGCGCCTTGCAGCACGTCGAGCAGATGGACGAGATCGTCCTGGCGCATGGTCGGGCCAGAGACGATGAAGTCGCGCACCGGTTGGTCGGACAGCCGTGCCAGCACGAGGGCGGCGCATTCGGGCGAGCCCTGGCCCATGGAGGCGCAGGCCAGCACATTGCCGGGCAGGTTGTCGGCGATCTCCATGCCGACGCGCACGCCGGCGTGGGCCTGCTCGACGCTCATCGCATGCGCGGTGCGCGCGTTGCGCGTGCCGTGGGCGACCTTGCGCGCCAGCAGCCGGGCGTGGGGGGGCAGGTTCTCGGCGACGCCGCAGTCGACGACGGTCAGGTGCAGGCCCTGCAGCCGGGCAAAGACTGACACCGGCAACTGGGCATGCAGGGCCATCTGCACCTGGTCCCTGGTGGCGCGGCCCCATTGGGCGCCGACGCCGTCGACGACGATGCCGTGATCGGAAGCGAAAAGACCGAGCACCGGGTCGCGAAAGCGCGGCGTCAGGCTGTTCTGCACGAGCCCGAGGCGGACGGCCAGTGGTTCCAGTTCGCCGAGGCCGCCAGCGATGGCCGAGCGTCGATCGACGCGGTCACGCAGGGCTTTTTCCAGCTCGGGATTGGCGGTGGGGGAGATCAGCGACTGTTGGGCAACGGTCATGGCGCAGGCGTTGTCAGACCCCGCATTTCAACTCAACCGAGGAACAAGCGATAGACCGGATTGGAGGTTTCGTCTTCGAAGGGGTAGTTCAAGCCGTTGAGGAACTCTCGCAAAGCCGCCGCATCGCCCCTGGGAACCTGGATGCCGACAAGGATGCGGCCGTAGTCCGCACCCTGGTTGCGGTAGTGGAAAAGGCTGATGTTCCAGTCGGGGTGCATGCTGGACAGGAAGCGCATCAGCGCGCCCGGCCGTTCTGGAAAGACGAAGCGATAGAGGCGCTCGTCGCGTGCCAGTTCGCTGCGCCCACCCACCATGTGGCGGATGTGCTGCTTCGCGAGTTCGTCGTTGGTCAGGTCCAGCGTCTCGAAGCCGGCCTTGCTGAAGGTGCGGGCCAGCTTGGCAGCGTCGTCGGGCTTGGAGATGGCGATGCCGACGAAGATATGGGCGACGTCCGCGCCGGCGATGCGGTAGTTGAACTCGGTGACGCTGCGCGGGCCGAGCAACTCGCAGAAGCGCTTGAAGCTGCCGCGCGCCTCGGGGATGGTGACGGCAAACAACGCCTCGCGGTGCTCGCCGACCTCGGCCCGCTCGGCGACGAAGCGCAGGCGGTCGAAGTTCATGTTGGCGCCGCAGGTGATGGCGACCAGCGTTTCGCCCTTGGCGCCAGTCGTCGCGGCGTATTGCTTGACGGCGGCGACGCTCATCGCCCCTGAGGGCTCAAGAATGGAACGCGTGTCCTCGAAGACATCCTTGATGGCCGCGCAGACGGCGTCGGTGTCGACGACGATGTAGTCGTCAACCAGCTCGCGGGCGATGCGGAAGGTTTCCTCGCCCACCAGCTTGACGGCGGTGCCGTCGGCGAACAGGCCGACGTCGCTGAGCGTCACGCGCTTGCCTGCCTTCACCGAGCGCAGCATGGCGTCAGAGTCGGTGGTCTGCACACCGATGATCTTGATCTCCGGGCGCAGCGCCTTGACGTAGGCAGCAACGCCGGAGATGAGGCCGCCGCCGCCGATGGCGACGAAGATCGCGTCGATGGGGCCGGGATGCTGGCGCAGCAGCTCCATGGCGATGGTGCCCTGGCCGGCGATGACGTCGGGGTCGTCAAAGGGGTGGACGAAGGTCAGGCCTTGCGCGCTCTCCAGTTCCTTGGCGTGACCATAGGCGTCGGTGAAGCTCTCGCCGAACAGCACGACTTCGCCGCCGTGGCCGCGCACCGCCTCGACCTTGACCTGGGGCGTGGTCACCGGCATCACGATGACGGCGCGGCAGCCGAGCTTTTTCGCCGACAGCGCCACGCCCTGGGCGTGGTTGCCTGCCGAAGCACAGATGACGCCGGCCGCGCGTTGCTCGGCCGACAGATGCGCCATCTTGTTATAGGCGCCGCGCAGCTTGAAGCTGAAGACGTCCTGCTCGTCCTCGCGCTTGAGCCAGACCTTGTTGGACAGGCGCTTGGATAGCTTGGCGGCGGCGTGGAGATGGGTCTCGCGGGCGACTTCGTAGACCCGGGCGTTCAGGATTCGCTGCAGATAGCTGCTGCCGGGCGGCAGCATCGCGGGCACCTGAGATGACGTGCTGGACGGCGCCTTGGCGGGGGGCTGGCGTCGGCGCGAGGGGGCGCTCATCGTCTCTCCATGGTGTCTTGTTGCGGCGCCGCATGATAGGGGAGACCCTCATGCGGCGCCGCTTGCCTGCCTTCGGCGAAAAAAAACCCGAGCTTTTGCAAGCTCGGGTTGAATCCACCATGGAGGCGGTGGAGGAGACAATCGGTGCGAAAACGTTTTCGCTTGAGTGGCAGTTTAGCGCCGAGTTATGCTGCGCTGCAATATTTTTCGTGAACGAATTGGAGCTTTGACTCTAGATGACCATGGAATGCACCGTCAGTTGGCTGGGTCCTGAGGGCCCGAGTGGCATGAGCTTCGTGGCCGAGACCGGCAGCGGTCATGTGCTGAGCATGGACGGCGCGCCGGACGGTGGCGGGCGCAACCTGGCGCCGCGGCCCATGGAAACCGTGCTGGCGGGTACGGGCGGCTGCACGGCCTATGACGTGGTGCTCATCCTCAAACGCGGCCGCCATGATGTGCGTGGCTGCAAGGTGACGCTGAAGGCCGAGCGCGCCACCAGCGATCCCAAGGTCTTCACAGCCATCCACTTTCACTTCATCGTCAGCGGCAAGGGGCTGAAGCCTGAGATCGTCGAGCGCGCAGTGGCGCTGTCGCACGAGAAATACTGCTCGGCGACAGCCATGCTGGCCAAGACCTCGGCCATCAGTACCTCTTTCGAGGTCACTGAAGTTTGAGCCAGGTCTGATCAGATGTGGTGAGCCACGGTCGTCATGACCTTGGCTGCCGCGCGCATCAGCTCCGCAATGGGCGCGGGCAATGGCCGCGCGCCGGCGGCAACGGCCGCGTCGGCATGCTCGGCTTCCTCGCGCCGCATTTGGTCGACGATGGCGCGGGATGGCGCGTCGGCCTCAGGCAGGCGTTGAAGATGCGAGGCCAAGTGGGCTTCGACCTGGCGCTCCGTTTCGACGACGAATCCAAGGCTCCATTGATCGCCGGCCAGCCCAGCCAGGCTGCCCCAGGCGAAGGCACCGGCCCACCAGAGCGGCGCGAGGTGGCTGGTATGGCCATCCAGTTCGGCGATCCGGTCGGCCGTCCAGGCGAGGTGATCCAGTTCTTCCTGGGCGGCTTGTTCGAAGTGCCGCCGCAGCTGCTCGTTGCGGCTGAACAGCGCCTGTGACTGGTAAAGCGCCTGGGCGCAGATTTCACCGACGTGATTGACGCGCATCAGCGCTGCCGCGTGCTGCTGGTCTGCCGCATCCAACTCGACCGGCGACTGGGCCGCCGACGGCGACTGGCGGGTAGCGCGGGTGGGCATGAACACGGTGCGAAGCCCGGCGTCGAGTGCGCTGATGAACCGGTCCCGAAAGTCCAGATCGCGACGATGCGAATTGCTTGCTCGAGGTTGCATTCAGTTAAGCAATGTTTCGATGAAGAAATGGTGAATCTGGGGCGGCGTTGTGGATCGGCAACGACAACACATAATTTCATATCCGTGAATTCCCCAGCATCTCAAACCTGTAGTGGAATACGCGCACTTCCTCATAGGAGGTAAGTCGCTGTGGCCTGTTCGCTCGGCGACTCGGATGAATACCTAGGAGTATCGAATGAAGAAAGCTCTGATTGCCTTGGCCGTCCTCGGTCTGACCGGCGGCGCTGCCGTCGCGCAATCGTCCGTCACTCTGTTTGGCGTCATTGATGCCGACCTGAAGTACGTCAAGACCGGCGGTCTCACGGTGAAGAAGTTGGACTCCAGCGGTCTGAACACCAGCCGTTTCGGCGTGCGTGGCACCGAAGATCTGGGCGGCGGCCTGAAGGCTGGCTTCTGGCTGGAATCCCAAGTCGATACCGACACCGGTGTCGCTGGTGGCGGTAGCGCCTTCTGGGGTCGCCGCGCCACGGTTAGCCTGAGCGGCGACTTCGGTGAAGTGCGCCTCGGCCGCAACAAGACCGTCTCGCGCCTGCACGTCGAAGACTTCGACCCGACCGCATTCACCGGCCTGGGCAGCGTCAGCGTGCTGTACAGCAACCTGGGCAGCGGCAACGGCACGTCTTTCGGCCGTGCTGACAACCTCGCCTCGTACTCGCTGCCGGCCAATCTCGGCGGCTTCTACGGCGGTGTGGACGTGTCTGCCGGTGAAGGCACGAGCACCAACAAGGGCCAGTCGGTTCGTCTGGGCTACAAGCAGGGTCCCCTGCACGTGTCGGGCGCCTACGCCAGCACGTCCAACGCCGCTGACACCAGCAAGTTCAAGCTGGCCTCGGTTGGCGCGGCTTACGACTTCGGTGTGGTTCGCCCGTCGCTGTCCTACACGCAAACCAAGTACCTCGGCCGCGAGCAGAAGATCTGGACCGCGTCCGTCACGGCGCCGCTGGGTCAGGGTCAGCTGTGGGCTGGTTATACAAACGCCGAGGCCAATGGCGCCGCCGAGACGGCCGCTGCAGGCTACACCGCTATCGGCGATGCAAAGCTGTTCGCGGCTGGCTACATCTACAACCTGTCCAAGCGTACCGCGCTGTACACGACGTTCTCGCAGCTGAAGAACAGCGGCGCTGCGCGCTTCGCCGTCGGCGGCGCTCCTGCAGCGACCTCCAACGGCCTGAAGTCCACCGGCTACGACGTCGGCGTTCGTCACAGCTTCTGATGTCGAGCGGCCTCTCGGCCGCAGCGAAATCAGCCAAGCCGCCTTCGGGCGGCTTTTCTTTTGTCCCATGCGGGACAGGGGAATTGCTGTGGGAAATCAACAACAGAGCTCGCGTTATGGCAGGGCGCATCACTGAGAATCAAAAAGTTCACTTTTCTTCGCAGGAGACAACCTTGATGAAAAAAGCCACTCTGGCAGTTGCCGCTCTGGCCGCTTGCACCTCTTCCGCTTGGGCCCAGTCCACCGTGACCCTGTACGGTATCGTGGACGCTGCCGCGCGTTACACCACCAACGTCAATCCTGGAGCTGCACCAAAGCAGTTGATCCCTGGCGGCATGTCGCAAAGCCGTCTGGGCGTGAATGTCGTGGAAGACATGGGCGGCGGTCTCAAGGCTCTGGTGAACATGGAGCATCGCCTCAGTTCGGATACCGGCGCTGCCGCCTCTACTTCCGATTTCTGGCGTCAAGCCTGGGTTGGCCTGCAGTCCAGTGACCTGGGCCAGATCCGCCTCGGCCGTCAATACAACATCCTGTTCGACGTCTACACGTCGACCTTCGCATCCTTCCGCTACTCGCCGTATATCGAGGCGTACAAGCCCGAAATCGGCATGTCCATGGCCGCGCGTCAGGACAACATGGTCAAGTACCTGGCCCAGTTTGGCAGCTTCTATGCCGAAGTCCAGGTGAGCGCCGGTGAAGGTCAATCGGGCGCTGCCGCGGCTTTCCCGAACAAGACCGTCGGCGGCTTGGTTCGCTACAACGACGGTAAGTTCGGCGCGGGCGCCGCATATCTGCAGGCGACCGAGCAGACCGGCAAGAAGATCAAGGCGACCGTCCTCGGCGGCTCGTACACGAATGGCCCGCTCTACCTGCATGCGTCGTGGGGCGAGAACAAGTTCGAAAACCCCTTCACGCTGTTGAGCCTGAGCAGCCCCGCAGCTTTCGCGGCCTCGACCGCCGCCGGCGGCCCGGCCAATATCGCCCTGGCGACGCGTACAGCCTATACCGGCGGTATCTTGGGCGCGAACATCTTCAATGGCGATGCGGCTGACATCAAGAAGCGCACCATGATCATGTTCGGCGCGACCTATCAGTTGACGCCTCAGCTGAACATCGGCGCCAATGCCTGGCTGACCGAACAAACGCACTACGGCACGGTCCAGAACCTGGGCCCGTTCAGTGCGGCCTTTGCAGCGGCGCCTGGCGGTTTCTCGACGAACGCCAACACCAAGTCCAAGGCTAACTTCTTCGCCGTCGTCCTCGACTACGCGTTCTCCAAGCGCACCGACGCCTACCTGGAAATGGACTACACCAAGCTCAAGGGCGAGGTGCTGTTCCTGAACGGCGCTGGCAAGCGTGGCGGCGCGATGGTCGGTCTGCGTCACCGCTTCTGATGCCGATGCGGGGCTTCGGCCTCGCGAGGCGTCTCGACGGGCCGCGAAAGCGGCCCGTTTTCATTGGCGGCTCAGGCTCGCGGAGCTAGGGCTTTCCCGGGAAGCCCCGGCCCCCGCACTTCGCCATGATCCCGCCTTCGCGCCGCGCAAAGACGCGCTCGCTTCAAAGTCTTCATGCTGGTCTTCATCCTTCGCCGCCTTGTCCAGGCTCTCGTCGTCATGCTGACGGTCGCCTTCATCGCCTTCATGCTGTTTCAGTACGTGGGCGACCCGGTCACGAATCTGCTGGGCCAGGATGCGACCGAGGAGCAGCGCATCGCCTTGCGCAAGGATCTGGGCCTGGATCAGCCCTTTCCCGTGCAATTCGCGCGCTTCGCGGTCAACGCGGCCCAGGGCGAATTCGGCATCAGCCTGCGCCAGGGCCGCAAGGTTTCAAGCCTCATCGTCGAACGCTTCCCGGCGACGCTGGAGCTCGCTCTCGTCGCCGGCCTGATTGCGCTCGGCCTGGGCATTCCGCTGGGCGTCTATGCGGCGCTGCGCCGCGGCAAGGCAAGCGCGCAACTGCTGATGACGGGCACGCTGTTCGGTGTCAGCCTGCCCAATTTCGTCATCGGCATCGTGCTGATCTGGATCTTCGCGGTCGAACTCAAATGGCTGCCGAGCTTCGGCCGCGGCGAAGTCGTTGCCCTGGGAGCGTGGACTTCGGGCCTGCTGACGCGCGACGGCCTGCTGCACCTCGTCTTGCCGGCCTTCACGCTGTCGGCCTTCCAACTGACGCTGATCATGCGGCTCGTGCGCGCCGAGATGTTGGAAGTGCTGCGCACCGACTACATCCGCTTTGCCCGCGCTCGCGGCCTGACGGACCGCAGCGTCTATTTCGGCCATGCGCTGAAAAACACGCTGGTGCCCGTCATCACGATCACCGGCCTGCAACTCGGCTCATTGATTGCCTTTGCCATCATCACCGAGCAGGTCTTCCAGTGGCCCGGCATGGGCCTGCTCTTCATCCAGGCCGTGCAGTTCGCCGACATCCCCGTGATGGCCGCCTATCTCTGCCTGATCTCGCTGATCTTCGTCGTCATCAATCTGGGCGTTGACCTCCTCTATTTCGCCGTCGATCCGCGCCTGCGCGTTGAGGGCAAAGCACATTGACCATGGCAGTCGACGCCAATCCCAACTCCACCCCGTCGGCATCCGCGCTGCGCGGCTTCTTCGACGGCGACGTCTGGCATTCCTTTCGGAACTCGCCGGTCGCGATGCTGGCCGCCGCCATTGCGCTGGTCTGCCTTGTCTGCGCGCTGTTTGCGGAGCTTGTGGCGCCGCACAACCCTTTCGACCTGGCGACGCTGGAACTGATGGACTCGCTCAAGCCGCCGGCCTGGGTCGATGGCGGCGAAGCCAGGTACCGGCTCGGCACGGACGGCCAGGGCCGCGACATCCTGTCCGCGCTGATGTACGGCGCGCGCATCTCGCTGCTCGTCGGCATCGCCTCGGTGCTGCTGTCCATCCTGATCGGCGTCAGCCTGGGCCTGCTGGCGGGCTTCGTTGGCGGCCGCACGGACGCCTTCATCATGCGCATCTGCGATGTGATGCTGTCCTTCCCGTCCATCCTCGTCGCGCTGATGATCAGCGGCGTCGGCCGCAGCCTCTTCCCGCACGCTCCCGACATGCTGGCCTTCGTCGTCCTCGTGCTGGCGATTGCGCTGACGGGCTGGGTGCAGTACGCACGCACCGTGCGCGGCTCGACGCTGGTGGAGCGCAACAAGGAGTACGTGCAGGCCGCCCGCGTCATCGGCGTCGGCTCACTGCGCATCATGCGCCGCCATGTGCTGCCCAATGTGCTCGGGCCGGTGCTGGTGTTGGCCACCATCCAGATCGCGTCGGCCATCATTACCGAGGCGACCTTGTCCTTTCTCGGCGTCGGCGTGCCGGCGACCAGCCCGTCCCTGGGCACGCTGATCCGCAACGGCAATGACTACCTGTTCTCGGGCGAATGGTGGATCACCGCCTGGCCCAGCCTGACGCTGGTGCTGATCACGCTCAGTGTGAACCTGCTGGGCGACTGGCTGCGTGACGCGCTCAACCCTCGTCTGCGATGACTGTCCCTTTGCTTGAAGTCAGCCACCTGCGGGTGGAGTTCCCGACCCGCCGCGGCACGTTGTTGGCGCTGGACGACATCTCTTTCTCGATCGCTCCCGGTGAGATCCTTGGCGTCGTCGGCGAATCCGGCGCCGGCAAGTCGCTGACCGGTGCGGCCATCATTGGCCTGCTGGACCCGCCGGGCCGCATCGCCGCCGGCGAGATCAGGCTCGCGGGCCGGCGCATCGACAACCTGCCTTACGAGCAGATGCGCCGTATCCGCGGCAAGGAGATCGGCGCTGTCTTCCAGGATCCGCTGACGTCGCTGAATCCGCTCTACACAGTTGGCCGGCAACTCACCGAGACGATCACGACCCACCTGGATTTGAGCGCCGCCCAGGCCCGGGCCCGGGCCGTCGAACTGCTGGCGTCCACAGGCATTCCGGCGCCGGAGGCTCGGGTCGATCATTTCCCGCATCAGTTCTCGGGCGGCATGCGCCAGCGTGTTGTCATCGCGCTGGCCCTGGCAGCCAACCCCAAGCTCATCGTCGCCGACGAGCCGACGACGGCGCTGGACGTCTCAATCCAGGCGCAAATCATTGCGTTGCTGAAGAAGGTCTGCCGCGAGCAGGGCGCGGCCGTCATGCTGGTCACCCACGACATGGGTGTCATCGCCGAAACCTGCGACCGCGTCGCCGTCATGTACGCCGGCCGCATCGCCGAGATCGGCCCGGTGGCCGACGTCATCCACCACCCGGCCCACCCCTATACCGTCGGGCTGATGGGGTCCATCCCGGCGATGGACGAGGATCGCGAACGCCTGCTGCAGATCGATGGCTCGATGCCGCGTCTCACTGCAATCCCGCCGGGATGCGCCTTCAACCCGCGCTGCCCTCGCGTTGTCGAGCGTTGCCGCGTCGAGCGGCCCGAACTGGTCCAGGTTGGCGCGACGAGCGCGGCCTGCTGGCGGCCCGTGACCCAGGAGGCATCGCAATGAGCGCTCTTCTCGTGGAGGTGCGGGACCTCGCCAAGATCTTCGACGTGTCGCCGCCCTGGCTGAACCGCGTCGTCGAGCGCAAGCCCAAGGCCTTTGTGCATGCGGTGGACGGTGTCTCCTTCAGCATCGAGCGCGGCAAGACGCTGGCTCTCGTCGGCGAGAGTGGCTGCGGCAAGAGCACGGTCGCACGCCTGCTGGTTGGGCTGTACGCGACGACGCGCGGCGCGGTCAGCTTCGACGGCGAGGACATCGCCAAGACGCTAGCCGGTGCCGGTGCCCTGAAGCTGCGCCGGCGCATGCAGATGATCTTCCAGGATCCTTATGCGTCCCTGAACCCGCGCTGGAAGGTGCTGGATATCGTCGCCGAGCCGCTGCGCGAGCACGGCCTGATCCCGGGCGACGCGGAGGCCAGGCAGCGCGTCGGTGAGCTGCTCAGCTCGGTTGGCTTGAATCCGGCCGATGCGGAGAAATTCCCGCACCAGTTCTCCGGTGGCCAGCGTCAGCGCATCTCCATCGCCCGTGCGCTCGCGACGCAACCCGAATTCCTTGTTTGCGATGAGCCGACTTCTGCGCTGGACGTGTCTGTGCAGGCTCAGGTCCTCAACATCATGAAGGATCTTCAGCGCGAACGCGGCCTGACCTACCTCTTCATCTCGCACAACCTGGCTGTGGTTCGCCATGTGGCCGACCAGGTCGGCGTCATGTACCTCGGCCGCCTGGTCGAAGTGGCCGACAAGGCCGAGCTGTTCGCGCGGCCGCGCCATCCCTACACGCGCATGCTGCTGGACGCGATTCCCGACATCCACATGACTGGCCGCGCCCGCACGCCGGTGCAGGGCGAGGTGCCCAACCCGCTGAATCCGCCGAGCGGCTGCAGTTTCCACCCACGCTGCCCGCTGGCCAATGTGCGCTGCAAGGCCGAGCGGCCGGCGCTGCTGGAGATCAAGGGCGTGCGCGTGGCCTGCCACGCGGTGGAAGAAGGCCGGGACTAGCGCGCAGGGCCAGACGCCGGAGCAGAGGCCGCGCCGGCCGGCTTGGGCAGGGTCAGCGGCCCCTTCTGCCCACAACCCATGAGGGCGGTAAGGGTGATCAGCAGGACACCTAAACTGGCGGCAGTCTTCTTCATCCGCCCAGTTTATGCCCCTGTCCGACGCCGATTACCACGCCAAGGCCCACGCCCTGCTCGCTCGCATCGAGGAGCAGATCGATGCCTGGCTTGAGGCCGACGTGGTGGACATCGACACCCATCGCACCGGTGGCCTGCTGGAGCTGAGCATGCCCGGAGGCAGCAAGATCGTGCTGAACACCCAGCCCCCGCTGCAGGAGATCTGGCTTGCGGCGCGCTCGGGCGGCTATCACTTCAAGTGGGACGGCTCGCAATGGGTGGACCGCGAAGACCAGGAATTCCTCGCGCGCCTGTCGCGCTGCGCAAGCGAGCAGGCAGGCCAGGCGCTGGCGTTCAGCACCTGAGCCGCTATCTCTTGAAGAGGTCCAGGATGGACTTCTTCTCGTCCTCGGTCGCCGCGCCAGGTACCGCCGCGGGTTCGCTGGACAGTTCACGCACGCCGTTGCCGGTTGTGTATTCCTCGTAGAACCACTCGCCATTGACGTTGACGATGCCTTCCGGCGGCGTGATTTCGTCGACGGGCTTGTTCTTCAGCGCAAAGCCCATGTACTCGATCCAGACCGGCAGGCTCAAGCCTCCGCCCGTCTCGCGGTCGCCGAGCTTGCGCGGCTGGTCATAGCCAATCCAGACGATGGCGACGAGATCCTTCTGGTAGCCGGCGAACCAGGCATCCATCGAATCATTGGTCGTGCCGGTCTTGCCATAGATGTCGGGACGCTTCAGCGTCGCCTGGGCGCGGGCTGCGGTGCCGCTGCGCGTGACCTCCTGCAGCAGGCTGCTCATCAGGAAGGCGTTGCGTGGCTCGATGGCGCGGGTGTCGTCGGTCAGCGTGACGGGCAGGGCTTCGTAGAGCAACCGGCCCTTGTTGTCGGTGATCCTGGCGATGAGCTGCGGGCTGACGCGATAGCCGCCGTTGGCGAATACCGCATAGCCCTGGGCCATCTGCATGGGCGTCACCGAGCCGGCGCCCAGGGCCATGGTCAGATAGGCAGGGTGCTTCTCGGCCTCGAAGCCGAAGCGCGTGATCCAGTCCTGCGCGTAGCGCACGCCGATGGAGTGCAGCACGCGAATGGAGACCATGTTCTTGGATTTGGCCAGCGCCGTGCGCAGCGGCATCGGGCCTTCGAACTTGCCGTCGTAGTTCTTGGGCTCCCAGGGCTGGCTGCCGGTCGTGCCGGCGTCGAAGAACAGCGGCGCATCGTTGACGATGGTGGCCGGCGTGAAGCCCTTCTCCAGCGCCGCCGAGTAGATGAAGGGCTTGAAGCTCGAACCCGGTTGACGCCAGGCCTGGGTCACATGGTTGAACTTGTTCTTGTTGTAGTCGAAGCCGCCGACCATGGCGTGCACCTGGCCGGTCTTCGGGTCCAGGGACACGAAGGCGCCCTCGACCTCGGGCAGTTGGGTGACGGTCCACTCGCCGCCGTCCTTCTGCTTGGCGCCCTTGACGACGCGGATGACGGCGCCTCGGCGGATGCGGGTCTTGGGATTGCCCTTGTCGGACAGGCCGGAGGTGGCAGGCTTGAGACCTTCGCCGATGATGGCGATCACGTCGCCGCTTTGCAGCACCGCCGTCACCTTCTTGGGATCGGCCTCTAGCACGACGGCGGCAAGCAGCTCGTCATTGGCAGGGTGGTCGGCCAGCACCAGCGCGATGCGCGCGTCCAGTTCCTTGGCGTCGCTCGGCAGATCGGCATAGGCCTCGGGGCCGCGGTAGACCTGGCGCTTCTCGTAGTCGAGGATGCCACGGCGCAGCGCGCGGTAGGCCGTGTTCTGCTCGGCGCTGTTCAGCGTCAGATAGACGTTCAGCCCCCGCGAATAGGCTTCGTCGCCATACTGGCTGAAGATCAGCTGGCGCGCCGCCTCGGCGACGAACTCGGCATGCGATACCGACTCCTGCACCGGGCGGATGCGCAGCTTCTCGGCCTTGGCCTCATCACGCTGCTCCTCGGTGATGTAGCCCGTCTCATACATCCGCTCGATGATGTATTGCTGGCGGATGTTGGCGCGGCGCGGGTTGTTGATGGGGTTGTAGGCCGACGGCGCCTTGGGCAGGCCGGCCAGCATCGCAGCCTCGGCGATGCTGAGCTTGTCCAACGTCTTGCCGAAGTAGATCTCGCTGGCTGCTGCGAAGCCATGCGCGCGGTGGCCCAGGAAGATCTGGTTCATGTAGATCTCGAGGATCTTTTCCTTGGACAGCGCCGACTCGATCTTCAGCGCCAGCAGAATCTCGTAGATCTTGCGCGTGAAGGTCTTTTCCGTGGAAAGGTAGAAGTTGCGCGCCACCTGCATCGTGATGGTCGATGCGCCCTGGCTGCGCGACTCGCCCACATTGGCCAGGCCCGCGCGGATGATGCCCAGGTAGTCGACGCCGCCATGCTGATAGAAGCGTGCGTCCTCGATAGCCAGCACGGCCTCCTGCATGACCTTGGGAATCTCGCGGATTGGCAGGTAGTTGCGGCGCTCCTCGCCAAACTCGCCCAGCAGCACACCGTCAGTGGACAGCACGCGCATGGGCAGCTTGGGTCGATAGTCCGTCAGACCACTGATGTCGGGCAGGTTGGGATAGGCCAGGGCCAGACCCAAGGCCAGCAGCAGGCACACGGCCGCGATGCCGCCTGCCACGACGCCCAGAGCCCACAAGGCCCAGCGACCGAGGCGGGAGCTCAGGCCGGAGAGGGGACGGGAGGTGGGTGTGCCGGCGGGCGAAGGACTGGGTGCAGCAGAGCGGGGCTTGTCGATCATGAGCCGGCAGGGCGCACCCGCGGGCGCGTTGGGAGGAGGCGGCGGATTATAGGAAGCGCCGCCTCGGCATCCTTGTATACCCGCGCACGCATCAAACCGTGTGCCAAACGACCGCTTCACATGTGTTTTTCAGTAGCTTGCAAGTTGGTTGAATCGTGTATGTTTAGCAACGTGGCGTTACCAGCTCGCGCCGAATTTCCGTTCGGCGTCAACGGCTTTGCTGCTAGCATTCAAGTAACTTATTAATAGTCCGATACGTAACTCGCGTGTCGGGAACAAAGGGCATGGGAATACTTGACGCACTTTTGGGTCGCAAGCACCCCCCCCTGATTGGCCTGGATATCAGTTCATCCAGCGTCAAGCTGGTGGAGCTGAGCCAGACCAAGAGCGGTGAATTCGTGCTCGAGCGTTTTGCCAGCGAGCCCTTCGAGAAGGGCTGGATTGCTGACGGCCAGATCGAGAAGTTCGACGAGGTAGCCGACGCGGTCCGCCGTGTCGTTGCGCGCAGCGGCAGCAGGACCCGCGACGCCGCCCTGGCCATGCCGCAGTCGGCCGTCATCACCAAGAAGATCATGTTGCCCGCCGGCTTGCGCGAGGAAGAACTCGAATTGCAGGTCGAGGCCGAGGCCAACCAGTACATCCCGTTCTCGCTGGACGAGGTCAGCCTGGACTTCTGCGTCATCGGCCCCAGCCCCACGTCGGTGGGTGATGTCGAGGTGCTGATCGCCGCCTCGCGCAAGGATCGCGTGCAGGACCGCCAGGGCCTAGCTGAAGCGGCAGGCCTGCGTCCCGTGGTGCTGGACATTGAGTCGCACGCCTCGCGCATGGCCATGGGCCGCTTGATCGCTGCCCTGCCCAATGAAGGCAAGGATGCGCTCGTTGCGCTGTTCGAGATCGGCGCCGACACCACCAGCCTCAAGGTGCTGCGCGACGACGAACTGCTCTACGACCGGGACCAGTCTTTTGGCGGATCCCAGCTGACACAGCTCATCTCAAGGCAGTACGGTTTCTCCTTCGAAGAGGCCGAGCAGAAGAAGCTCGCCAACGAACTGCCCGAGGATTACGAGAGCAGCGTGCTCAACCCCTTCGTCGACAGCCTGTCTCAGGAAATCGGTCGGGCGCTGCAGTATTTCTTCACCAGCACGCCGCATCACAAGGTGCACTACGTGATGCTGGCCGGCGGCACGGCCACTCTGCCCGGTCTGAAGGAGCGGGTGACGGACCTGACGGGCTTCGCCTGCATGGTGGTCAATCCCTTCGAGAACATGGCCATGGGCTCGGCCGTGCGCGAGCCCAAGCTGCGTCGTGAGGCGCCGTCCTATCTGACCGCCTGCGGCCTCGCGATGCGGAGGTTCTTCCAGTGATCCTGATCAACCTGCTGCCTTACCGCGAAGAGCGGCGCAAGCGGCGCAAGGCTGCCTTCTTCGCCGGCCTGGGCTTTGCTGGCCTGGTGGGCGCCGGCCTTATCGTGGCGGCCTATCTGATGCTGCAGTTCCTGACTGCGGAACAACAGTCGCACAACCAGTACATTCAGGGGCAGATCACGCTGCTCGAAGCCCAGATCAAGGACATCGCCGACCTGAAGGCCGAGATCGAGTCGTTGAAGGCGCGCCAGCGCGCCGTCGAGGACCTGCAAACCGATCGCAACACGCCGGTGCAACTGCTCAATGATCTGGCCCGGCTCGCGCCCGAAGGCATCTATCTGACGGCCATCAAGCAGGACGCTAAGCTCGTCACCATCAGCGGCATTGCCCAGACGAACGAGCGCGTGTCCGAGTTCCTGCGCAATGTGTCGCGCAGCTCGGAATGGCTGGAGAAGCCCGATCTCATCGAAGTCAAGCTGGCCAATGTCACGACCAACACGCGTGACCAGCGGCGCCTGCTGGACTTCTCGATGAAGGTCTCGATCAAGACCCCGCCGCGCGAGGCTGCGCCGGGTGCCGCAGCGCCGAAGAAGAGCTGATCGTCCATGGCCACCTCCACATCCAAGTTCGACCTGAACGCCTGGTTCGCCGATGTTGCGAGCCAGTTCCAGGGCCTCAATCCCAAGGAGCCCGGCCAGTGGCCGCTGCTGCCCAAGCTCGCAGCCTCGCTGGTCGTGATGCTGGCCGTTGCCATCGCCGGCTATGTCTTCGTGCTGTCCGACGTACAGGCGGGCCTGGAGGCAGAGCGCGACCGTGAACCGCAGCTGCGCCAGGACTATCACAACAAGCTGGGCCAGGCCGTCAACCTGCCCGAACTGCGCAAGCAGAAGAGCCAGGTCGAGGAATACGTGACCCAGCTTGAGAAGCAGTTGCCCGGCAAGGCGGAAATCGATTCCCTGCTGTCCGACATCAGCAGCGCCGGCGTCGGGCGCGGCCTGCAGTTTGAGCTGTTCCGGCCCGGCCAGGTGCTGATCAAGGACTACTACGCCGAGTTGCCGATCGCGGTCAAGGTGTCGGGCCGCTATCACGACATCGGCGCCTTCGCGGCCGACGTGTCGAATCTGTCGCGCATCGTCACCTTGCACAACCTCGCGGTCGTCGCGCCCAGCGGCCCGCGCGACGCGAACGGCCCCCTCAGCATGGAGGCCACGGCGCGCACCTATCGCTACCTGGACGCCACTGAAGTCGCCGAGCAGAAGAAGGCCGCGACCAAGACGGCGGGAGGCAAGAAATGAAGCGCCTGCTGATGCCCCTCGCCGTGCTGCTGCCGCTGGCCGGTTGCGGCAGCGACATGGATGAGCTGCGCCAATGGATGGAGCAGGAGCGCAAGGAAGCCAAGACCACCGTCACGCCGCTGCTGCCACCCAAGAAATTCCTGCCCCAGCCGTATGAGTCGGCGGCCGGCGTGGATCCCTACAGCCCGCAGAAGCTCAGCGTCGCGATCAAGCAGGAAGCCGCTCAGCCGAATTCCCTGCTGACGGCCGAGATCAGCCGTCGCAAGGAGCCGCTGGAAGCCTATCCGCTGGACGGCATGGCCATGGTGGGCAGCCTGACGCGCGACAACCGTCGTTATGCGCTGTTGCGCGTCGACAACCTGTTGTATCAAGTCAAGGCCGGGGACTACCTCGGCCAGAACTTCGGCCGCATCACCAAGATCAGCGAGACCGAGATCACGTTGCGAGAAGTCGTCCAGGACGCTGCGGGCGAGTGGATCGAGCGCACCAGTACCCTCCAGCTACAGGAGAAGGGACGATGAACAAGACACCGCAGGAGAATAAGTCGATGGGCCGTGGCTGGTTGGTGGGATTCGCACTCACGTTGCTGGCCGCGCCGGCGGCTTGGGCACAGACGCAGATACGCTCGATCAACACCAGCCAGCAGGCGGGTGTGGAGGTCGTGCGGATCGAACTGAGCGAGCCCTTGCCGGCCCTGCCGACCGGCTTCACGATCCAGGCGCCGCCGCGCATCGCCATCGATCTGCCGGGCGTCACGAACGGCGTCGGTCGCAACCAGATCGACATCAACCAGGGAAATCTGCGCTCGGCCAATGTGGCGCAGGCGGGGGAACGCTCCCGCATCGTGCTGAACCTGCGCCATGCCTCGGGCTACACGGCCAAGCTGGAGGGCAGTGCACTGGTCATCGTCCTCGACCCGGCGCCCGTGCAGCCCTTGCCCCAGGCCCAAGCTCCCGGCGAACCCGTCCATTTCGCACAGAGCCTGAACGCCGCACCTCAGCCGCTGCGCGACATCGACTTCCGTCGCGGCGCGGACGATGCGGGCCGCGTCATCGTCAACCTGCCCAGCAACCAGGTCGGCGTCGACATCCAGCAGCAGGGCCATAGCCTGGTGGTCGAGTTCCTGCGTTCCAGCCTGCCGGAGAACCTGCGTCGCAAGATCGATGTGGTCGATTTCGGCACCCCTGTGCAAACCATCACCACGAGCCAGGTCGGTGATCGGGTGCGCATGCTGGTCGAACCCAAGGGCAACTGGGAACACAGCGCCTACCAAAGCGACAACCAGTTCGTCCTGGAGGTCAGGCCGCAGAAGGTCGATCCGAACAAGCTGACCCAGGGGCCCGGCTACGCGGGTGACAAGCTGTCGCTGAACTTCCAGAACATCGAAGTCCGGGCACTGCTGCAGGTCATTGCCGACTTCACCAACTTCAACGTCGTCACCAGCGATACCGTGACCGGCAGCGTCACGCTGCGCCTGAAGGACGTGCCCTGGGATCAAGCGCTGGACATCATCATGCAGGCCAAGGGCCTGGGCCTGAGGAAGTCCGGCAACGTGCTGTGGATCGCGCCCAAGGAAGAGCTCGCCACCAAGGAGAGGCTGGACCTTGAGGCCAAGGCGGCCATCGCTCAGCTCGAACCATTGCGCACCCAGTCCTTCCAGCTCAACTATGTGAAGGCCGAGGACCTTGCCAAGGGCCTGACGGGTCAGGGCGCCACGTCATCCAGCAGCGGCGGTTCCAGCAGTGGTGGCAGCGGTACCGGTACCGGCACGCGCATTCTTTCGGCGCGTGGCAGTGTCATCTTCGAGCCTCGCACCAACCAGCTCTTCGTCTCGGACGTCCCGAGCAAGCTCGAAGAGATCCAGGCCATGATCGCCAAGATCGATATC
The DNA here is from genome assembly GCF_054049255.1 of Roseateles sp. P5_E4. Taxonomy (NCBI): domain Bacteria; kingdom Pseudomonadati; phylum Pseudomonadota; class Betaproteobacteria; order Burkholderiales; family Sphaerotilaceae; genus Roseateles; species Roseateles sp. P5_E4. The sequence goes on from NZ_JBFUMS010000002.1 coordinate 858,128, forward strand.
CCGGTGCGCCAGGTGCTGATCGAGGCGCGCATCGTCGAGGCCAACGACAAGTTCGGCCGCTCGTTGGGCGTCAAGCTCGGCGCCAACGATCTGCGCGGGCAGCAGGGGGGCATCCCGGGCTATAGCGTCGGTGGCGGCAACTATGTGACCATTGGCGGCAACTACAACGGCATCGGCTCCCAGACCAACCAAGGGGTCGCGGCCAATTACAACAACACCCAGTTCGTCAACCTGCCGGCGAACACGTCGTCCGACGCGTTCAGCGGCGGCACGGCAACCCAGGTCGCGCTGTCGCTGTTCAGTGCCACCGCCAACCGCTTCCTGAACCTTGAGCTGTCGGCGCTTGAATCCGACGGCAAGGGCAAGGTCGTGTCCAGCCCGCGCGTCATCACGGCCGACCAGGTCAAGGCCCTCATCGAGCAGGGTGAGGAACTGCCTTATCAGGTGGCCACGGCCAGTGGTGCGACCTCCATCGCATTCCGCAAGGCCAACCTCAAGCTGGAGGTCACGCCGCAGATCACGCCTGAAGGCAGCGTCATCCTGAACGTGGACGTCAACAAGGACAGCCGCGGTACGTTGACGCCCCAGGGCTATGCGATCAATACCAAGCATGTTCAGACGCAGGTGCTGGTCGAGAACGGCGGTACGGTCGTCATCGGCGGCATCTACACCCAGGACGAGGGCGAGACCGTCAACAAGGTACCGCTGCTGGGCGATGTGCCTTTCCTGGGCAACCTGTTCAAGAACAAGACCCGCACGACCTCCAAGACCGAGCTGTTGATCTTCCTGACGCCCAAGGTGGTCAGTGAGCGGTCGACGGTGCGCTGAGGATTCACCGAATTGACGATGTGTCAGCTGCGCTGGCTACACACGGGAGTGAGCAGAGATGTTGAAGTTTGATGTTTGGAGCCGGACTGCGGTCCGCGCGTTGTTGGGTGGTGTGCTGGCAGCAGCGCTCACGGCCTGTGGCGGTGGCGGTGGAAGCGCCGGAACACCGGTCTTCGATCCCCCGGCATCCACCCCGTCGGGCGCGGCGAGCGCCGTGGCGGCTGACCTGGTTGTCGTGCTGAACAAGTCCACGTTGACGAACACGGGGGCCGACTCCATCACGGCGACGGTGACGTCCATCGACACCAACCGCGCCGCGGTCGGCAACGTGCCGGTCACCCTTTCCGTCAATGCCAATGCAGTGGTGTCGACAAATAACGCGACAGCGACCAATGCCGGCGGCCAGCTGACGGCCACGATCACCCAGGGCTCGGACACTTCGGTTCGCCCCGTGACGTTGACCGTGACCTCGGGCACTATTACGCGGGCGGTGACCTTCAATGTCGTCCAGCAGTCTTCAACCAACAATCCTCAGGCCAATGACCTGACGCTGACGCTGAGCGCGAGCAATATCAATAACTCGGGCAGCGCAACGATCACCGCCACGGCTACCGCAGTGGACGGCAATAGAAACGCCTTGCAGGGCATTCCCGTGCAGTTGTCGGTGTCTGATGCCAGTGCCTTCCTCATCTCACCTTCCAGTCAGACCAATGCCAGTGGCCAAGTGACGGGCTCGATCAACATCGGCCAGGATCGCTCCAATCGCACCGTCACGGTGATTGCAACCAGTGGTGCGCTCACCCGCACCGCGGCTTTCCAGATCACGGGTGCACACTTTTCGCAGGCGAGTGCGGTGCCGGCCGTCGCTCCCGCAGGGAGCACGGACAACAAAGTGCAGTACTTGCTCACCGATGTGAACAGCAACCCGATGGTGGGTGTGCCGATCAGCGTTTCCGGCAGTGGAATTGCCAGCGCTTCAGGCAAGACCGACTTGAACGGGGCTTATAACTTCAGCTACACGGCGCCGAACGCGCCCGGAACCAACCTTGCGATCAAAGCCGTTGCGGGTGGCGTCGAGTCGACGGTGACGGTGACCATCCCTGGCGGTGGCAGCAGCACGGTACCCGCGGCGGCCACGCCGGTGTCCAAGACGCTGAACCTGTCTGCGGACGTAGTGACGGTCAACACCGGCACGACCAGCAATCAGGTGACCATCAACGCGTTTTTCCGGGACGGCGCCAATGCGCCCGTCCCCAATGTTCGCGTGTTGTTTGGCGTGACGGGTGACAACCAGACAGGTACCGTGGGCGCGCTCAAGAACACCGTGCTTTCCGATCAGTCTGGAACGGCGTCAACGACTTATTCGCCCGGCGCGGTCAGCAGCCCCACGAACGGCGTCACCATTCAGGCGTGCTGGAAAACCACCGATTTCCTGGCATCCGACACGGTCGCGAATTGTGTTGCGGCTGGCGGTCAAATGCTGACGACGACGCTGACGATTGTTGCGAACCCAGTGTCGATCTCGATTGGTACGGACAACACGATTCTTGATGGTCCCTCGGGCCTGACGTATGTGAAGAAGTACGTGGTGCTTGTTGTGGATTCCGCTGGCAATCCCAAGTCAGACGTGCAGATCACACCTTCAATCGATCTGGGCGGATTCGGTAAAGGGTCGTTCCTATACGATGTGTTGTTGAAGTTGTGGGTTCGCGACGATAGCGTGCTCATTCCGGAGGTTATAAACAACGTTCCTACAGGACGGATGCTTTTCAGCAGCACGCTGCTGGCAACGTGCCCGAACGAGGACCTGAATCGAAATGGCGTCATTGACACCAGCAGCGGTGGGGTCAGTGAAGACGTCAATGGCAACAAGCAACTCGACCCGCGCAAGTCAGACGTCGCGATCGCCTTGACGGGTTCGACCAAGACCGATGCCAATGGGGTGGCAGTCCTTCAGCTTGAATATCCGAAGAGCTTGGGGAGCTGGGTCCGGTACAAGATCACCGTGACCGCAGCAGGCGTATTGAGCCCGCCAGCCTATTACCCGCTCGGAGTTCCAGTCTCTCTGCCGTCTCTTCCGGTGGATGGCTTCAACTCCGCCACGCCCGGGACGCTGGCTGCAGCTATAGAGTCGTATCTCAGCACCTATGTCTGGCTGCCTGTGGCTACGAGTGATCTTTCGGTCCAGACGCAGCCGCCGGCTTTTGTTTTCAGCCCTTATGGGAAGAACGCGGATTGCAAGACGAGCAATTAGCGTGATCGCCCTCGTCGGCATGCCCGGCGGTGGCAAATCCACCGTCGGCAAACAATTGGCACGCCAGATCGGCGTGCCTTTTGTCGACTCCGACCATGAAATCGAGCAGCGCATCGGCGGCAGCATCAAGCTGTTCTTCGAGCGCCATGGTGAGGACGCTTTTCGAGACCTTGAGACCGAGGTCATCGCCGAGCTGATCGCACGTCCCGGCGACCGCGTGCTGGCCACCGGCGGCGGCGCGGTGCTGAGAGAGCGCAATCGCGAACTGCTGCATGGCGGTGCGACGGTGCTCTACCTTCGCTCCACGCCCGAGGACCTGTTCCGGCGTCTGCGCCACGACACCACGCGGCCGCTGCTACAGGTGCGCGACCCGCTGGCCAAGCTGCGCGAACTCCACCACCAGCGCGACCCGCTCTACCGCCGCTGCGCGCACTATGTGCTGGAAAGCGCGCGACCTTCGGTGCATGCCCTCGTCAACATGGCGCTGATGCAGCTGGAGCTGGCGGGCCTGCTGGACCCGACTCGCGTCGCGGCCACCGTGGGAGCCGAACCGCTTTGACGGCGCCTTGACGGGAGGCGGAGGGCCGCTTGCGAGGTGCCTCTTACACTTGGCTGCATGCCTGCCACCGATACCGTCCGCATTCAGCTCCCTGACGATCGCAACTACGAGATCCGCATTGGTTCAGGCCTGCTGGACGCGCCTGCCAGCTGGCAGCAACTGCCCAAGGCAGCGACGGCTGTCATTGTCAGCAACGAGACCGTGGCGCCGCTGTACGCCGCTCGCCTGCGTGAACGCCTGCTGGCGGTCTACGGTCGCGTCGATCTGGTCGTATTGTCGGATGGCGAGCAGCACAAGGATTGGGACAGCCTGAACCGCATCTGCGACCACCTGCTCGGCCAGGCCCTGGACCGCAAGACCGTGCTGTTCGCGCTGGGCGGCGGCGTCATCGGCGACATGACCGGTTTCGCGGCGGCCATCTACATGCGCGGCGTGCCCTTCGTACAGGTGCCCACCACATTGCTGGCTCAGGTCGACTCGTCGGTCGGCGGCAAGACGGCGATCAACCATCCGTTGGGCAAGAACATGCTCGGCGCCTTCTACCAGCCCGCGCGCGTCATCGCCGACCTGGACACCCTGGACAGCCTGCCGGACCGCGAATTGCGCGCTGGCCTGGCCGAGGTGATCAAGTACGGCCCGATCGCTGACGCCGGTTTCCTGTGCTGGATCGAGGACAACCTCGACGCGATGCTGGCGCGTGACAAGGCCGTGCTCGGCTATGCGGTGCGGCGCAGTTGCGAGATCAAGGCCGACGTGGTGGGCCAGGACGAGCGCGAGCAGGGCCTGCGCGCCATCCTGAACTTCGGCCACACCATCGGCCATGCCATCGAAGCGGGCCTCGGCTATGGTGCGTGGCTGCATGGCGAAGCCGTCGCCTGCGGCATGGTGCTGGCGGCCGACCTGTCGCAGCGCATGGGGCTGATGCCGGCCGGCTTCGTCGAGCGCCTGCGCAGTCTGATCGAGAGGGCAGGGCTGCCGGTGCAACCACCCAAGCTTGGCGCCGAACGCTATCTGTCGCTGATGCGCGTGGACAAGAAGGCGGAGGCGGGTGAGATCCGCTTCGTCCTCATCGAGGCGCTCGGCCGAGCCGGCCTGCACTCGGTGCCAGACGCACGCATCGTGGAAACACTGGCAGCGTACGGAGCGGCCTGAGATGTCGACGCCGCGTCCGGCCTACGCCGCTGACCCGGCGCGCAGCCGCGGCCGCCGCCTGCCCGAGCCGCCCGCACCCACGCGCAGCGAATTTCAGCGCGACCGCGACCGCATCATCCACAGCACGGCGTTTCGCCGCCTCGTCTACAAGACCCAGGTCTTCCTCAACCACGAGGGCGATCTGTTCCGCACGCGGCTGACACATTCTCTGGAAGTGGCCCAGCTCGGCCGGTCCATCGCACGCAGCCTGGGCCTGGACGAAGACCTGGTCGAGGCCGTGGCCCTGGCCCATGACCTCGGCCACACGCCGTTCGGCCATGCGGGCCAGGACGTGCTGGACGAGTGCATGCGCGCCCATGGCGGCTTCGAGCACAACCTGCAATCACTGCGTGTCGTCGATCAACTGGAGCAGCGCTATCCGGATTTCGACGGCCTCAACCTGTGCTTCGAGACGCGCGAGGGCATCCTCAAGCACTGCTCGCGACGGCATGCCGAACTCATCGAGGCCGTTGAACCTGACGGCATCGCGACCCGCTTCCTGCATGGCGGCCAGCCCAGCCTGGAGGCCCAGCTCTGCAATCTGGCCGACGAGGTGGCCTACAACGCGCACGACGTTGACGATGGCGTGCGCTCGGGCCTGATCGAGCTGGAGCAACTGCTGGATGTCGAGCTGGTGCGGGAGCATTGGCGGGCGTCGCTGGATGCGCATCCGGGCCTGGCCGGCAAGCGCCTGCTGTTCGAGACCATCCGCCGCATGCTGTCGGCTCAGGTCTACGACATCATCGACGCCACGCGTGCGGCGCTGGACGAAGCGGCACCCAGCGACGTCGATGCTGTGCGCCGGGCCGACAAGCCCTTGCTGCGCTTCAGCCCGGAGATGCGCATCAAGAGCACGGCGCTCAAGCGCTTCCTCTTCGCCAACCTCTACCGCCACCCGCAGGTGCAATCCACGCGCAGCCGCGCCGAGCAGGTGCTGCGCGACCTCTTTGCGGCCTATTCGTCCGATGCGACGCAGATGCCGGCGGACTTCGCCGAGCGCGCCGATCGTGAACGAGCCTGTGCTGACTACATTGCCGGCATGACCGACCGGTTCGCCATTCGCGAGCATCAGCGGTTGACGGGCAAGACGCTTTTCTGACGTCACTCCACAAAATGGGGTCGGAGTCGATTATTCTGGCTGCTCCTGCCGAGGCCGTTGTGCCGACAAGGATGCATTCATGGCCCGTCTACCTCGATTGATCCTGCCGGGTCAGCCTCACCACGTCATCCTGCGCGGCAACAACCGCCAGGCCATCTTCTTCAGCGATCACGACCGCCAGCAGATGCTGGTCACATTGACCGAGGTCGCGGCTCAGTATGGGGTGGCCGTCCATGCCTACGTGCTGATGGACAACCACCTTCACCTGCTGCTGACGCCGCCCGCTGCGGACGCTCTCAGTCGCATGATGCAAGCGCTCGGCCGCCGCTACGTGGCCTGGTTCAACACCCGTCATCAGCGCAGCGGCACGCTCTGGGAAGGTCGGTTCAGGGCAGGCTTGGTCGAGGGCGAACGGCATCTGCTGGCCTGCATCCGCTACATCGAATTGAATCCGGTGCGTGCAGGGCTGTGCCAGGACGCGGCGCAATGGCCCTGGTCCAGCGCCGCTCACCACCTCGGCCTGAACCGCAGCGCGCTGGTCACGGAGCATGAACTGTATTGGTCACTGGGCAACACACCCTTCGAGCGCGAGCATGCCTATCGCGAGTTGATGGACCAGGGTGTCACCCTGCAGGAGCAAGCGCAGTTCACTGAGGCCGTGTTGCGGGGGCGGCCAGTGGGCGGCGCAACATTCCTGAAGGCGCTGGGCGACACCCACCCGAAAGTCGCACTCAAACGGCCGCGCGGACGGCCGCGCAAAACGCCACTGGCATCGTCGGAAACCAAGCCAACCGGAGTGGCGTGACTATGACCCCATTTATTTAACTTCACCACGTCGATGGGGAATTAATTGACTCTGACCCTAATTTAATCAAGTTGCCGCAAATGCTGCACTGCATTACGCTCCCGCCCTGTTGTGTTCCAGGAGGGCGCCATGAGCCACGCCGCGCAGATTCAAGCCGAGATCCAAGACCTAGCCGAGCACGGGCTCTACCGGCCGGGCAATGAGAAAGACGCCTGCGGCCTCGGGTTCGTGGCACACATCAAAGGCCACAAGGCGCACCACATCGTCCAGCAGGGCCTGAAGATCCTCGAGAACCTGGACCACCGCGGTGCAGTGGGTGCCGACAAGCTGATGGGCGACGGTGCCGGCATCCTGATCCAGATCCCGGACGAGTACTACCGCGCCGAGATGGCCAAGCAGGGCATCAACCTGCCGCCGCCCGGCGAGTACGGCGTCGGCATGATCTTCCTGCCCAAGGAAGCTGCCTCGCGCCTGGCCTGCGAGCAGGAGCTCGCCCGCGCCATCAAGGCCGAAGGCCAGGTGCTGATCGGCTGGCGCGACGTGCCGGTGGACCGTGACATGCCCATGTCGCCCACGGTGCGCGAGAAGGAGCCGGTGATCCGCCAGATCTTCATCGGCCGTGGCACTGACATCATCGTCCCCGACGCGCTGGAGCGGAAGCTCTACGTCATCCGCAAGACGGCCTCCAGCGCCATCCAGGCCTTGAAGCTCACGCACAGCCGCGAGTACTACGTGCCCAGCATGAGCTGCCGCACGGTCATCTACAAGGGTCTGCTGCTGGCCGACCAGGTCGGCAAGTACTACCTGGACCTGGCCGACCCGCGCGTCGTCTCGGCCATCGCGCTAGTGCACCAGCGCTTCTCGACCAACACCTTCCCCGAGTGGCCGCTGGCCCACCCCTACCGCATGGTCTGCCACAACGGCGAGATCAACACGGTCAAGGGCAACTTCAACTGGATGCGCGCCCGCGAAGGCGTCATGAAGTCGCCCGTGCTGGGCGACGACCTGAAGAAGCTCTACCCCATCAGCTTCGAGCACCAGTCCGACACGGCCACCTTTGACAACGCCATCGAGCTGCTGACGATGAGCGGCTACCCGCTCGCCCACGCGGCCATGATGATGATCCCGGAAGCCTGGGAGCAGCACGAAGGCATGGACGAACGCCGCCGTGCCTTCTACGAGTACCACGCCGCCATGATGGAGCCGTGGGACGGCCCCGCCGCGATGGCCTTCACCGACGGCCGCCAGGTCTGTGCCGCGCTGGACAGAAACGGTCTGCGGCCTGCTCGTTATTGCATCACCGACGACGACCTCGTCGTCATGGCCTCCGAGTCCGGCGTGCTGCCCATCCCCGAGGCCAAGATCGTCAAGAAGTGGCGTCTGCAGCCCGGCAAGATGTTCCTCATCGACCTGGAGCAGGGCCGCATCGTCGACGACGAGGAACTGAAGAACCAGTTCGCCAACGCACGCCCGTACCGCCAGTGGATCGAGAACGTTCGCGTCAAGCTGGACGACATCGCCGTGCCCGACACGGCCCGCCCCGGCTTCACGACGACGTTGCTGGACCGCCAGCAGGCCTTCGGCACCACGCAGGAAGACATCAAGTTCCTGCTCGCCCCCATGGCCGCCAATGGCGAGGAGGGCATCGGCTCCATGGGCAACGACTCGCCGCTCGCGGTGCTGTCGGGCAAGAACAAGCCGCTCTACAACTACTTCAAGCAGCTCTTTGCCCAGGTCACGAACCCGCCGATCGACCCGATCCGCGAGAACATCGTGATGTCGCTGAACAGCTTCATCGGCCCGAAGCCGAACCTGCTGGACATCAACGCCATCAACCCGCCGATGCGCCTGGAAGTCAGCCAGCCCATCCTCGACTTCGACGACATGGCGCGCCTGCGCGGCATCGAGAAGCCCACCAACGGCAAGTTCAAGCCCAGTGAGCTGGACATCACCTACCCGCGTGACTGGGGCCGCGCCGGCGTGGAAGCGCAGCTCGCCTCGCTGTGCGCCTCGGCGGTTGACGCCATCAAGACCGGTCACAACATCCTCATCATCACGGACCGCCATCTGAGCCAGGACCGCATCGCGATTCCCGCGCTGCTGGCCCTGTCCGCCGTCCACCACCATCTGGTGCGTGAAGGCCTGCGCACGACGGCCGGCCTGGTCGTCGAGACCGGCACCGCCCGCGAGGTGCACCACTTCGCCGTGCTGGCCGGGTATGGCGCCGAAGCCGTCCACCCCTACCTCGCGCTGGAAACGCTCGAGGCCATGAAGGACGAGCTGCCGCCCAAGCTGACCGCCGAACAGGCCCGCTACAACTACATCAAGGCCGTGGGCAAGGGTCTGTCCAAGATCATGTCCAAGATGGGCATCTCGACCTATATGTCCTACTGCGGCGCGCAGATCTTCGAGGCCATCGGCCTGAAGCCGGACTTCGTCGAGAAGTACTTCCGCGGCACCGCCACGCAGGTGGGCGGCATCGGCGTGTTCGAGGTGGCCGAGGAGGCCATCCGCATGCATGAGGCGGCCTTCAGCGACGACCCGCTGCTGGACAGCATGCTGGAGACCGGCGGCGAGTACGCCTGGCGCACCCGTGGCGAAGAGCATATGTGGACGCCCGACGCCATCGCCAAGCTGCAGCACGCGGCGCGCTCGGGCAAGTTCGAGACCTACAAGGATTACGCTCAGCTCATCAACGACCAGAGCAAGCGCCACATGACGCTGCGCGGCCTGTTCGAGTTCAAGTTCGACCCGACCAAGGCCGTGCCGCTGGAAGAGGTCGAGTCGGCTGCCGACATCGTCAAGCGCTTCGCCACCGGTGCCATGTCGCTGGGCTCCATCTCCACCGAGGCCCACGCCACGCTGGCCGTGGCGATGAACCGCATCGGCGGCAAGAGCAACACGGGTGAGGGCGGCGAAGACCCGGCCCGCTACCGCAACGAGCTCAAGGGCATCAAGATCACCGCTGGTACCAAGATCAGTGACGTGATCGACGGCAAGGTCATCGCCGTCGACTACGAGCTGAAGGAAAACGACAGCCTGCGCTCCAAGATCAAGCAGGTGGCCTCGGGCCGCTTCGGCGTGACGACCGAGTACCTGGTCAGCGCCGACCAGATCCAGATCAAGATGGCCCAGGGCGCCAAGCCCGGCGAGGGCGGCCAGCTGCCCGGCGGCAAGGTGTCCGAGTACATCGGCATGCTGCGCCACTCGGTGCCGGGCGTGGGCCTCATCAGCCCGCCGCCCCACCACGACATCTATTCCATCGAGGACCTGGCCCAGCTCATCCACGACCTGAAGAACGTCAACCCCAAGGCGGACGTGTCGGTCAAGCTGGTGTCCGAAGTGGGCGTGGGCACGGTGGCCACGGGCGTGGCCAAGTGCAAGGCCGACCACATCGTCATCGCCGGCCATGACGGCGGCACGGGCGCGTCGCCATGGAGCTCCATCAAGCACTGCGGCACGCCCTGGGAGCTGGGCCTGGCCGAGGCGCAGCAGACCCTGGTGCTGAACCGCCTGCGCGGCCGCGTGCGCGTGCAGGCCGACGGCCAGATGAAGACCGGCCGCGACGTCGTCATCGGCGCGCTGCTGGGCGCCGACGAGTTCGGCTTCGCCACCGCACCGCTGGTGGCCGAGGGCTGCATCATGATGCGCAAGTGCCACCTGAACACCTGCCCTGTGGGTGTGGCCACGCAGGACCCGGTGCTGCGCAAGAAGTTCACCGGCCGCCCCGAGCACGTCGTCAACTACTTCTTCTTCGTTGCCGAGGAAGCGCGCCAGATCATGGCCCAGCTGGGCGTGCGCAAGTTCGACGAACTGATTGGTCGCAGTGATTGGCTGGACACCAAGAAGGCCGTCTCGCACTGGAAGGCCAAGGGCCTGGACTTCGCCCGCATCTTCCACCGCCCCAACGTCCCGGCCGACGTGGCCCGCATCCACAACGATGTGCAGGACCATGGCCTGGAGCGCGCACTGGACGTCAAGCTGATCGAGAAGTGCCTGCCCGCCTTCGAGAAGGGCGAGAAGGTGCAGTTCATGCAGGAGGTCAGCAACGTGCGCCGCTCGGTGGGTGCACGCCTGTCCGGCGAGCTGATCCGCCGCAAGCCCGAGGGCCTGCCCGACCACACCATCTTCATCCAGATGGAAGGCACCGGCGGCCAGAGCTTCGGCGCCTTCCTGGCGCATGGCATCACCTTCTACCTGATCGGTGACGCCAACGACTACACCGGCAAGGGCATGTCGGGCGGCCGCATCGTCGTGCGCCCCAGCATCGACTTCCGCGGCGACGCGACCAAGAACATCATCGTCGGCAACACCGCGCTGTATGGCGCGACGCGCGGCGAGGCCTTCTTCCGTGGCGTCGCCGGCGAGCGCTTCGCGGTGCGCCTGTCGGGCGCCACGGCCGTCGTCGAGGGCACGGGCGACCATGGCTGCGAGTACATGACCGGCGGCACCGTCGCCGTGCTCGGCAAGACCGGCCGCAACTTCGCAGCCGGCATGAGCGGCGGCATCGCCTACGTGTTTGATGAGGACGGCCACTTCGCCAAGCGCTGCAACACCAGCATGGTGTCGCTGGAGAAGCTCGCCACGGCGCAGGAGCAGGAAGCCAGCGTCGACAAGGCCATCTGGCACCGCACCAAGGGTGTCGACGGCGTGGACCGCGAGGCCCAGACCGACGAGGCCATCCTGAAGAAGCTGCTTGAGGACCACCACCGCTGGACCGGCAGCCAGCGCGCCCGCGACATCCTCGACCACTGGGCCGAATCGCGCGGCAAGTTCATCAAGGTGTTCCCGAACGAATACCGCCGCGCGCTGGGCGAGATCAACGCCGCCAAGGAAGCCGCACAAACCATCGCTCAGGCCAAGGCGCCTGAAGCCGTCACCGCCAAGGCCTGAGGAGAGGGAGCATGGGAAAAGTCACCGGCTTCATGGAATACGAGCGTCTGGAAGAGGGCTACGAGCCCGCGCCCGCCCGCGTCAAGAACTACAAGGAATTCGTCATCGGCCTGAACGTCGAGCAGGCCAAGCAGCAGGGCGCGCGCTGCATGGACTGCGGCACGCCGTTCTGCAACAGCGGATGCCCGGTCAACAACGTCATCCCGGACTTCAACGACCTGGTCTACAAGGGCCGGCCGGAGGACTGGAAGAACGCCATCGTCGTGCTGCACAGCACCAACAACTTCCCCGAGTTCACCGGCCGCATCTGCCCCGCGCCCTGCGAGGCGGCCTGCACGCTGAACGTCAATGACGACGCGGTGGGCATCAAGTCCATCGAGCACGCCATCATTGACCGCGCCTGGGCCGAGGGCTGGGTCACGGCCCAGCCGGCCAAGGTGCGGACCGGCAAGAAGGTGGCCGTCGTTGGCGCCGGCCCGGCCGGTCTCGCGGCGGCGCAGCAGCTGGCCCGCGTCGGCCATAGCGTCACCGTCTTCGAGAAGAACGACCGAGTCGGCGGCCTGCTGCGCTACGGCATCCCGGACTTCAAGATGGAGAAGTCCCACATCGACCGCCGCGTCGAGCAGATGAAGGCCGAGGGCGTCGAGTTCCGCACCGGCGTGATGGTCGCCGCCCTGCCCGAAGGCAGCAAGGTCACCAACTGGGCCAAGGAAACGATCAGCGCCGACGAGCTGAAGAGCCAGTTCGACGCCATCGTGCTGACCGGCGGCGCCGAGCAGTCGCGCGACCTGCCCGTGCCGGGCCGGGAGCTGTCCGGCGTGCACTTCGCGATGGAATTCCTACCGCAGCAGAACAAGATCAACGCCGGCGACAAGCTGAAGAACCAGTTGCGCGCCGACGGCAAGCACGTCATCGTCATCGGTGGCGGCGACACCGGCAGCGATTGCGTCGGAACGAGCAACCGCCACGGCGCCAAGAGCGTCACGCAGTTCGAGCTGTTGCCCCAGCCGCCCGAAGTGGAAGATCGCCCGCTGACCTGGCCCTACTGGCCGATCAAGCTGCGCACCTCGTCCAGCCATGAAGAAGGTTGCGAGCGCGAGTTCGCCATCGCCACCAAGGAATTCATCGGTGAGAAGGGCAAGCTGACCGGCGTCAAGACCGTGCGCCTGCAATGGCAGGGCGGCAAGATGACCGAGGTCGAAGGCAGCGAGCAGATCCTCAAGGCCGACATGGCCTTCCTGGCGATGGGCTTCGTGTCGCCGGTCGCCACCATCCTGGAGGCCTTCGGCGTCGACAAGGATGCGCGTGGCAACGGCAAGGCCTCGACCGAAGGTGCCAGCGCCTACAAGACCAATGTCGACAAGGTCTTCGCCGCCGGCGACATGCGCCGCGGCCAGAGCCTGGTGGTGTGGGCCATCCGCGAAGGCCGCCAGGCCGCGCGTGCGGTGGATGAATACCTGATGGGTTCGACGACGCTGCCGCGCTGACAGCGCCCCTGGGCCCACATGCAACAAGGCCGCCCGAGGGCGGCCTTGTCTTGTGCGGCAAAGGTCAGTTATTGACCTGGATTTCGCGCCAGTTCAGGCGTTGCAAGCCGAGATTGGCCGGCTTGCGCGTGTCGACCTTTTCAACCGGCTGGCAGTTGTTGCCTGTGCAGTTGTCCTTGCCTGCGAGCAGCACGGACTTGCCGACACCGTTGATGTTGACGCTGTAGAAGGTCAAGTCGATGACGACGCCATCCGTCTTGCTGACGTAGCAGCTCGAGCCACCGCCAGTGAGGCCGCAGTAGCCCGAACCGAGGTCGATCGCATAGATGCGGCTGGTGCCGTTGGGTGCGCAGGCGTCGGTAGAGCTGGGGGATGTCGCCGCGAATGCGACGGTGCCATAGAACGAGGTCGGGTCGGACAGCACTCGCCAGCCCGGCCCCCCGGCTGAGACACCGAGATCCACATACCAGCCGAGCTGGGTGGTCAGATTCAGCGTGATCTTGGCGTTCAGATCGGTCAGCTGCAGCATGTTGGAGACCGTCAGCGGGAAGGTGATGCCCGCCGGCAGCGTCGAGGTTTGTCCCGTGATGGTGCCATCCACGTCAAAAGCCGCGTTCGAGCCATCGATGATCGCGAAGAAGCGTTGTGCCTGAGTGTTGTTCAGATCGGTGGCATCCAGCAGCCGACCAGTACCCACGGTGATGTAGCGGCGGTTGGTGCCGGGCTGCACGACGGGAAGGGGCTTGCTCGTGATGGGCAGGGCGCTGCCATTGGACCCCACCAACCGGGCAAACTTGACGGGGGCGGGATAGGCGGTGGTGCCGGTGACATCAACGCGCCAGACGTTGCCCATCAGATCGCCGCCGTAGATCGCGTCGGCGTAGCCATCAGTCAGGTCCAGCACGAAGGCGTTGATGTGGGCCATGCCCGCCTGATTGCTTGCGGAGCAGGTGGCGCAATAGTTGTTGCCAGCCGAGGCCACGCTGGTGGTGGCAGCCACCTTTTGCAGCAACGCACCCGTGCGCGGGTCGATGAAGAAGAAGTAGGCGTGGCCATCGGCGTTGTTGTAGCCCGAGCCCACCACGACGGTCCAACCCCAGCGGCGCGTCTTGACGACCACCGGCTGACCGTAGACATAGCCCAGGTCGGCATCCGTGAACTCCCACAGCACCTTTTGAGCCGCGATCGCCTCGCTCGTGACCGAAGCGGGGTCGGTGACGTCGAGCGCGTACAGCGCCTTGCCACCCTTGCCCAGCCCGCCGACGAGAATGGTGCGCCAGTTGCTGGCGCCGACGCCGCCGCCGGTGCGGCCGAGGTCGACGTCAATGGTCAACGGCGTGGCGTCCACCATGAAGTGGTGGAGGAAGGTCGGATTGCCGATGGACGCCAGGCCGTCGGTACTGCCGGTGCCGCTCGGGCCGCTGAACAGGGCGCTGGGAAAGTAGGCCCAGATCTCCTTGCCCGGCGTGCTCGGATTGGTGTTGGGGAAGGTGCTCGTGGTCAGGCTGCCGTCCACCGCGTGAACCATGCCATCGTTGGATGCGACGTAGACCATGGGCGGTCGAGCAGCGTAGGTGGTCTTGAAGGTGTCGTAGCCGGGGTTGTTGGCGGCGGAGTAGGGCGCTGCCGGTGCAGCGACGGGGCGGGCCTTCGCATTGACGATGTCGCCCAGCAGCTTGGCACGATCCCGGTAGGCGTGCGTCGAGCCGACCGCCGCGGACGACACCTCGTTGGTGCGATCACCGCGCAGGTAGTTCAGGTAGTTGGCTGAATCGTTGCCGGAGACATAGGACGTGTCGAGGGCCGTCAATTGGGTCGCGGAAATGCCACTGGTGCCACCACCGCTGCGGAAGGGCACGCCGGCGCTGCCGTTGTAAGTGACGATCTTTCGCGCGGTGTTCCAGCCCGTGCCGGCGGCCTGCGTGTCCAGCACGGTGGCGAAGGTCCACTGGCTTTGCAGGCTCGGTTCGCCCGTCGTCGCGTTGAAGGTGGTCAGGCTGGCTTCAAGCTCGCCCGTCCAGCTCTTCGCATCGAACTTGGTGGAGTAGGAGGCAACGCCGAGCGCCGAGACCTGGGGCAGGGCTGTCGAGAATGACGTCGAATAGGCAGAGAGCTGGGAAGCGATGCTGGAGAAGGTCTTGTTCAGGCCTGCCACCATCTGATCGGCCTGTGCGGCCGTGTAGTAGTTGTCGGGACGCGGCGAGCCGTCCGGCAGGGTGTCGGTGGTCGTGGTCCACCACGTCTTCGTCGACGCGTTGCTGGCGAACTGGGAGGCCGTCGCTGTGGCGTCCGTATAGTTGCTGGGCGGCTTGAATCCGCCGTATTTGGCAGCCAGGTAGAACTGGTTGTTGGACTTGAAGGCCTGGTATTCCAGGACGTCCAGCCAGTAGGTCTGGATGGTCTGGACGCCGCTCTTGTCGGTGCGGATGTCGTTGATGTTGGACCAGTAGGCCAGGCCGGCCATCAGCGCGCCGTTGTTGGTGCAGCAACCGCCGTAGCCCTGGACGGACGCAAGCGAATTGCCCAGGCCTTGCAGCACGCCGACCCGGTTGGTCCAGTCCGTGGCGTTGACGTCCGTATCGTTGCTGACTTCGGCAGGCTTGGACGGCTCGGACGAGCCTGTTGCCCCCGGCAGGTTGCGGTCTGCGTGGGCGTTGACGTCGCCGATGCCGAGAATGAAGTTGCGCTGGCAGGAATACAGAACGGGATCATCCCAGGTCGTGATGACCGGGAAGCCGTCGGCATAGGTCGATTTGGTTGCTACATTGCCAGACATCGACGTCCACGCGGACACATTGCCGAGATTGCGGTAATAACGCTGCGCGGCGTAGTACAACTCGCCGACGGGGTCGTACATCTTGTAGGTGCTTGGCGTCGAGATTTCGCCGAACTTGTTGAGGTAGTTCATCACGCCGCTGTTGCTGATCGAGACGCCGAACTCGCTGTTCGTGGCGGCGGCATCTGTCGCATTGGGGTTCGTGACCATGACGCCGGTCGTTGCGTCCCACTCGGGGCCGTCCCCGTTGGCGACAGGGATGCCACCCGGCACCGGCTTCATCGGGCCGATGAACTTCTGCTTCGCACGCAGCACGCCGCCGTCCCGGCTGAGCGTGCTGTCATTGAGATAGCCGAATGCGCTGTAGCGGATCTTGTCCGAGTACTTCTGCATCAGCCCCGTCGGCTTGTACGAACTGGCACCGTACAGCGTGCACTTATCTTGTTCCAGCCCACCAGCGGAAGCGGACGAGTCACAAACTTTGACTCGGACGAAGACCTCGTAGAGCGTGCCATGGTTGTAGGCCGCGCCGGGGTTGTAGTGCGTGGCTGCATTGCCGTAGTTGGGGGACGGCATGCCGGAGGTCGCCGTCATAAAACGCATTTTGTTGCCGAGAGACCAGATCCGCGTGGCGATGCCGGTGGCGGTGGAAAACGGCGTGGCGCCACCTACGGTGGCAGTGGTGGAGACGCTGCTGTCAGGAAAGTTGCTGGTGCTGCCCTGGTTGCTGGCCCAGGCCTTTTCCAGCACGGTCAGCGTGGGCGTATCGATAACGCGGTAGCCCCCCGTCAGTGCCCAGCGGAAGGGGTCAATGGTCTGCATCGACGCCCAGTTCAGGTAGTTGCCGCTCCACTTGCTCGAGCAGGTGCGATTGGTGGCTGCTCCGTCCGGATAGAAATAGTTGTCCGTGTCGGTGCCATTCGTGTATCGATAGGCATAGCACTTGGCTGGGTCGAAGTAGCCAATGTAGGTATTGGCCGATGAGTAGGTGCGCGAGGGATGGGCCACGCTGATGGCCGTCGGATACTCCACCGACAATGCCAGCGCGAGGTTGCCCGGCACGTTGACGGACGTGAACACCGGTTGGTCCGACAGCGCGACCTGGGCAGACGACGTCACGGCAAGTGTCGCGAGGCTGGCTGTCAGCGCCAGACCGCGCACGAAGACAACAAGGCGGACTGCATTCATGGAAAACCTCAAAGCGCCCTGAGCGGGCTCAGTTGGTGGTGAAGGTGGACTGGAAGAAGGACAGCGTGTTGCGCGGCCCCTTCACTCGCAGCGTGATGCGGTAGATGGGCTGTTCAGGAACTGCGGACGGGTTCGCGTTGTTGGCCGCGCCGCTGTTGGTCTGCGAGTTGATCCATTCACTGGAGCCACCCCCGAAGACCGTCTGGTTGGCCATCGTGCAGGTGCTGCTGCTGCAGCCGCCCGTGGCCGTGGCCATGCGGTCGATCACATAGCGGACCGTGACACTCATGTCCGCGACGGTGATGTCGTTGCTGGCGACCCCGACGGCAGCGAAGGTGGCGTCCGACAGCAAGGCGTTCGGAATGCCCTGGGCATTGGTGGCCAGCAGCGTGGCGCTGTAGTTGGCGCTTGTCAGATTGGTGTTGCGAGTCGTCACGACGGCCAGTGGTCCTGTTCGAACCGCGTCCATCGCAATTTGCAGGGCGCGCTCACCCTGATTCGTCAGGTCGCGCTTGAAGCCGATGTTGCCGACGGTGAACTGGCTGGAATTGATGGAGCGCGAGATGGCCACCGCGCCGATCAGCAAGATGACCAGCGTGATGAGGGCAAAGATCAGCACGATGCCGTGCTGGCTGTGCTTTGGCGACCGGAAGTGGGTGTGGATGCGCTTCATCACGGCGTCTCAGCGGGAGTAGCGGACATTGCGCAGCGGTACCGTGAACTCGACGACGCGGTAGCGCTGGTTCGCAGTACCCGTGGGTACGGTATAGGTGTAGGTGACGCCAGCGCCGAGGTCGCTGAACATCGTCAGCGTGGCTGGCGTCACATCGGATTTCTCGACCAGCTCGCTGCGCAGGATCAGGCCGACGCGGACGGCGTAGATGGACTGCAGATTTGTCTGGGCGACCGCGGTGCCTGACGTCAGCTCCGCGGCGGTGTAGCCCGCAGCGTTCGGTGCAATCCACCCGGTGACCTGTTCCAGTCCTGCACGCACGGTATCGACGCCATACAGCACCCGCATGTCGACCACGCCCTCGACCAGAGCCTCGGCGTTGCTTGAGCTCAACTTCAGCAGGTCGTAGGAAAACAGCGTTGCGTTGTCGCCAATGCCGAACAGCATGAATCGCGGTGGATTGCCGCTGACGTTGCCCAGCAGTGACACAAACGCATTGCCGTTCGAGAAGCCGGGCAGTGTCAAACCATTGATGGTGTTGGCGGCGTAGGCCCCTCCGAAGGTCAGCGTCTGGGCGGCGCTGCCGGCGAAGCCGTTGCTCACCTGCTGCACCATGCAACCCACGCCCGCCTGGGACAGCAACACCAGATCGCCTCCGCGGATGCCCAGTGTGTTGGCCAGCTTCAACTGCCCTGCGGCGGTGGACCTGGGCGAAACCGGCAGGGCCGACTCGCTCAACCCGGAGCTGCCCGTCGCCACAGCGATCACGTCAGATCCGTTGGCACCGGCGCCAGCGTGAATGATCAACGGCGCCAGCACATAGGTTTGCGGCACAGTGGAGAAGGGTGCCGGAAACGCGGCCGTCGCGGGCAGCAGCTGGGCGCTGTTCAGCGACACATTCAGGTCGCAGCCGTAGTTCGCCGACGAAGCTTGGCTGAAACCCGCGCCGGCACTGCGCAGCTCGCGATCCAGCAGATATGCCGCGTAAGCGGTGTTGCTCGTCAGGTCGTTGCCCGACGTCACGCCGCGCCGCAGCGATTCCTGCCTGACCACCATCATCGAAATGGCCAGCGTCAGCACCAGGCCGATGGCAAGCGTCACCATCAATTCGATCAGGGAGAAACCGCGGCAGGCGGTTGATGGTGCGCGCCTCATTGCGGAATCACCACGTCCGTGGTGTAGGTGTGCGTGTCGTTGGCGGCGCCGGTCGATTGCACCGGTACCCAGGTCACCGTGACGCGCGCGGTCGTCGCGTTCGTCGCAGTCACCGTGCCCACGCCGTTGGGGACGCCGCCGTTGGTAGGGTCAGAGGCGCGTGCCGCCCAGGCAGCGACCACCGCTGCGGGCACGTTGACGGAATTGAGGTTGAGCATCTGCGCCGCCATCTCACTGGCCAGCAATGCTGCGCGCTGCGAATCTTCGCTGCTGACGGAAACCTGCAGCGCGCGGGCCTGCAGCGTGATCAGTCCCAGCAGCCCGAAAGAGATGATCAGGATGCCGACAAGCATCTCGATCAGGGAGAAACCACGGCTGACACGGCGGGCGGGCGTCATCATGGGCATCCTTCCGGCGTTGTCGCGGCCTTGTCTCGGTCGCACATGCGAACGGATCCAGCCAGACTGACCGTCAACCGCAGCCGGCGGTTTTCTGCATTGGATGTTGCCGACGTGACGTCGTAGCTGGCCGCCGCCGCCGTGCAGTCGACGCCGACGCTTGCCGGATTGGTCACGGTGGCCTGGCGGCCATCGCCACCGAAGCACAGTGCCGTTTTGCTTGAGGTCAGGTTGACGCCGGATGACACGTCGGTCAGCACACCGCACTGCACGGCTTCGGCTGCATCGCCAGTCAGCAGGGCGTTCGGCACGGTGCGGGCCTGCCAATAGCTGCCTCCGGCAGCGGCCGTCGCCGCCGTGTCGCAGGTCTTGCTGTTCGTCAGGAAGAACACGACCGTATGCGTGCGTCGCTGCGCCTCGCCCTGGGCTAGGCGCAAACCGGACTGCAGGGCGTCCGCGACTGTGCGCACCCGGGAATTGCGGATCCAGGTCATGAAATTGGGCATGGCGACAGCGGTCAAGATGGCCAGGACGCTGACGGCCACCAACAACTCAATGAGGCTGAAGCCTGAGCCACGACGTATCAGCACGGGTCGCCCTTCTTCATGATCCACTTGCTGGTGCAGGCGCTGCCCCAGCTGCTGGGCACAGCCGTCGTCGCTCGCACGTCCTGATGGTTGATCGTGAACGTGAAGCCGGAGGACGGGCCACTGCCCTCGGCCTGCAAGGTGAACCGAGTGGCATCCAGCGTGCCGGTGCAACTGACCAGGAAGTTGCCGAAGGTGCGTGCTGAGGCCGTGGCGTTATTGCAGGGCGAGACGAAGTTCCCGACATTCGCGTAGGTGCGGTTGTCCTGGTAGTAGCGCTCCATCTGCGCGCGCATCGTCGTCAGGCCGGAGCTTGCATCGGACAGGCGGCTGCGCGTCACATAGTCCCTGTATTGCGGGATGGCAACCGCTGCAAGGATGCCGATGATGGTCACCGCGATCATCAACTCGATGAGCGTGAAGCCGTGGGCGGCGGTGGAGCTGAGTCGATGGCGCATGGTGATGCTTTGCATGTCGGGTGGAAGCTATTTTGGTAGCGAGGGGCGCCAGCGCGATACCGCTTGTCGCGAAGCAACGAACGCTGGTCGCAATCGCGCGCCGATTCGTGAACTGGCGCACGTTTGGCGCGGTCGCGACAGTTGTTCAGAGGGTTGACGACGGCAGGCGGACGCAGCAACGCGATGTCCTGACTCCGCTCTTTATCGGCACGCCAACAGGTCTGCCAAGGGTGAACCCCGTGGTTCTCGGTGTTTCCCCTATCATGGCGCCCTTTCTCCCGCCCCCGGCTTGCAGCCTGCCTGCGTGAATCCCTTGGCAACCGCACCTCTGATTGAACTGCGCAACGTCAGCGTCGGCTACGGCGACCGCGTGGTGCTGGACGGCGTCAACCTGAAGCTGGAGCGCGGCAAGGTGCTGGCGCTGATCGGCACTTCGGGTGGCGGCAAGACCACCGTGCTGCGCCTGCTTGGCCGCCAGCTCAGGCCCATGAGCGGCCAGGTGCTGTTCGACGGCCAGGACCTGGCGCCGCTGGACCTGGACGGCCTGTACGCCGTGCGCCGGCGCATGGGCATGCTGTTCCAGTTCGGCGCGCTGTTCACCGACCTCAGCGTCTTCGAGAACGTGGCCTTCCCGCTGCGCGAGCACACCGACCTGCCCGAGGCCATGATCCGCGACCTGGTGCTGATGAAACTCAATGCCGTCGGCCTGCGCGGTGCGCGTGACCTGCTGCCCAGCGAAGTCTCCGGCGGCATGGCCCGGCGCGTGGCCCTGGCCCGTGCGATCGCGCTGGACCCGGACCTGGTGCTGTACGACGAGCCCTTCGCCGGCCTGGACCCGATCTCGCTGGGCGTGGCTGCCCGGTTGATCCGCGACCTGAACGACGCCCTCGGCCTGACCAGCATCATCGTCTCGCACGACCTGCACGAGACCTTCGAGATCGCCGACGAGGTGGCGATGGTGGCCAATGGCCGCATCGTCGCCCAGGGCACGCCGGACGAGCTGCGCCACAGCGATGACCCGCTGGTGCGGCAGTTCGTGGGTGCCGAGCCTGACGGGCCGGTGCGCTTTCACCAGCCTGCCGTGCCGGTGGCCGAGGACTTCGGGGTGGCGTCATGATGGCGCTGGCCGCCAACCTGGGTTTGAGCGTGCGCATGCTGCTCGCCGACTGGGGCGCCGCCGCGCGGCTGTTCGGCGCGCTGCTCGCCTGTTCGCCCCGGGCGCTGATGCGTTTCGTGCTCGTGCGCGAGCAGCTCTTCTATCTGGGCAATCGCTCGCTGCTCATCATCGGCGTGTCGGGCCTGTTCGTTGGCTCCGTGCTGGCCCTGCAGGGCGACTACGCGCTGCAGCGCTACGGCTCCCGGGAAGCGGTGGGCCTGCTGACTGCGCTGAGCCTGGTGCGCGAGCTCGGCCCGGTGGTCACGGCGCTGTTGTTCGCGGGCCGCGCCGGGACGTCGCTGACCGCCGAGATCGGCCTGATGAAGGCCGGCGAGCAGCTCACCGCGATGGAGATGATGGCCGTGGACCCGGTGCAGCGTGTGCTGGCGCCGCGCTTCTGGGGTGGGCTGATCGCGATGCCCTTGCTGGCCGCGGTCTTCTCGGCGGTTGGCATCATGGGCGGCTGGCTGGTTGACGTGCCGCTGCTGGGCATCGACCCCGGTGCCTTCTGGTCGCAAATGCAAGGCGGCGTGGATGTGTTCAAGGACGTCGGCAACGGTGTCATCAAGAGCCTGGTGTTCGGCGTGACGGTCACCTTCATCGCGCTGCTTCAGGGCTATGGTTGCCGGCCCACGCCCGAGGGCGTGTCGGCAGCGACCACGCGTACCGTCGTGCTGTCGTCGCTGGCCGTGCTGGCCCTGGACTTCACGCTGACCGCCATGATGTTTTCGATTTAGGGAGAAGGAAGGATGCAATCCTCTCGATATGACGCCTGGGTGGGCCTGTTCGTGCTGATCGGCGGCGCTGCGCTGCTGTTCCTCGCGCTCAAGGCTGGCAACCTGCTGAGCCTCAATTTCGATGCCACCTACCAGGTGTCGGCGCGTTTTGACAACATCGGCGGCCTGAAGCCTAACGCCGCGGTCAAGAGCGCCGGCGTCGTCGTCGGCCGTGTCGAGTCGATCAGCTTCGACGACAAGACCTTCCAGGCCAAGGTGCTGCTCAATATGTACAAGAACACGCAGTTCCCCAAGGACAGTTCGGCCAAGATCCTGACCTCGGGCCTGCTGGGCGAGCAGTACATCGGCCTGGAGCCGGGTGCGGATGAGAAGAACCTCGCCAGCGGCGACATCATCAGGCAGACGCAGAGCGCCGTGGTGCTGGAAAACCTCATTGGCCAGTTCATCAACAGCAAGGCGTCGGACATGGGCAGCGCCGCAGCGGCAGTACCTGCCTCGGGGAGCAAGCCGTGAACCGTATCGTCCGCATGCTGGCCCTGTTTGTCCTGGCCCTGAGCCTGGCGGGTTGCCAGACCGTCAAGGGTGTCGGCACGCGCATCGAGCGGGCTGTCGACAAGGTCATGGGCTCCAAGGGCCAGCGGCTGGATCCCTGGGAATCCTGGAACCGCAAGGTCTTCGCCTTCAATGAGAAGCTGGACGAGAACGTGCTCAAGCCCGTCGCGACCGCCTATACCGAGATCGTGCCTGCGCCCATCCGTACCGGCGTCGACAACTTCTTCGGCAACATCGGCGACGCTTGGTCGGCGATCAATCTGTTCCTGCAGGGTCGTTTCAAGGCCGGTGTGGAGCAGGGCATGCGCTTTGCCGTCAACTCGACGCTCGGCCTGGCTGGCGTGCTGGATATCGCCACCGAAGCGGGCCTGGAGAAGAACAGCCAGGACTTCGGCAAGACGCTGGGCAAATGGGGCATGGGCACGGGTGCCTATATCGTCTGGCCCTTGTTCGGCCCGTCCTCGGTGCGCGACTCGCTGGCCTTGCCGGTGGACTGGCAGGCCTCGCCGGGCGTGATCTTCGACGATGGCCGCAAGAAGGTCGCAATTACCGCGCTGAGCCTCGTCAACACGCGCTCCAACTTCCTGCGTGCCGGTGAAATGCTCGATGGCATTGCGTTGGACAAATACACCTTTTACCGCGACGCCTATCTGCAACGCCGCGGCAGCTTCGATGATGACGACGAGGTCGAGGTGCTCGTGCCGGGCAACGGCGCTTCGGCACCGGCCACCGCAGCTTCAGCGCCCGAGCCTGCGGCGTCCGAACCCACGGCGAACGTGAAGAAGCCCGCCGAGCCTGCCTCTGCAGCGGCGCGGTGAATCCGCACGCGAACGGTTACGTCCCGAGAGCCAACCAAAATCCGGACTGGCGCGTTGAGCGCCCGTCCCGTTCAGAGAAAGCGAAACCATGACTGTGCTGAAATCCCTGCGCCGCCGCCTGCTCACCGTGGCCACCCTGGCGACCTTGAGCCTTGGCCTCGTGCATGGCGCCCATGCGGCCGATGGCGGCACGCCCGACCAGCTGATCCGCCAGCTGTCCCTGGAAACCATCGAGGCCGTCAAGGCCGACAAGGACATCCAGGCCGGCAACGTCAACAAGATCATCGCCCTGGTCGACGCCAAGGTGATGCCTCACGTCAACTTCCAGCGCATGACGGCATCGGCCGTCGGCCGCTTCTGGCGCCAGGCCACGCCGGAGCAGCAGACCAAGCTGCAGGCCGAGTTCAAGACCCTGCTGGTGCGCACCTATGCCGGCGCGCTGACGCAGGTGAAGGACCAGACCATCGGCCTGAAGCCGCTGCGCGCCCAGCCGACCGACACCGAGGTCGTCGTGAAGACCGAGATCCGTGGCAAGGGCGATGCTATCCAGCTCGACTATCGCCTGGAGAAGGCCGGTGCCGAGTGGAAGATCTATGACGTCAATGTGCTGGGCATCTGGCTGGCGGACCAGTACCGCAACAGCTTCGCCCAGGAGATCGGCGCCAACGGCATCGACGGCCTGATCAAGAGCCTGGCGGACAAGAACGCCAAGGCCGGCGCTCCCGCCGCCAAGGGCTGATCTTGAGCGGCCTGAAGCTGCCTGCACGGCTGCGCACGGACGGCGCCCGCGCCGCCTGGGCGCAGATGTCGCCCGCCCTGCGCGCCGAGGCCGCCCAGGTGCTGGCGGCGGCCGGCCGTGAGGTCAGGCTGTCGGCTGCCGAGTTGAAGGATTTCGATTCCGCGGCGCTGAGCGTATTGCTATCGGCCGGGCGCCAGTGCACCGAGCAGGGCGCCACGCTGAAGCTGGACAACGCGCCCGACAAGCTTCGCGAACTGGCTCGCGTCTACGGCGTGGCCGAACTGCTGTGGCCGCCTGCCGCGGCCGTCTGATCAGCCCGCGTAACGTTTCGCGCGCAGATTCTTCTTGATCTCCTGCAGCATGGGCCGCAGGTGCTGGCCCAGCTTCAGCGCCACGCCCGTGGTCAGGATGTCCACCGCGATCAGATGCAGCAAACGCGACACCATGGGGCTGTAGCGGTCGAAGTCTTCGGGATGGTCCACCGCCAGCAGGATCTGGCTGGGGCCTAGCGCCAGCTGCGCCAACGGCGAAGCGCTGGCCGTGATGATGATGATGGTCGCGCCCTTCTTGCGCGCGATGTCGGCCGCATCCAGCAGGTCGCGGCTGCGCCCCGAATTGCTGATGATGACGGCGCAATCGCCTGGCTGCAGCATGGTCGCACTCATGAGCTGCACATGGCCGTCGCTGGTCGCCGCCGTGTTCACGCCCAGGCGGAAGAACTTGTGCTGGGCGTCCTGGGCGACGATGCCGGAGTTGCCGACGCCGTAGAACTCGATGCGTCGGTTGTGGCGGGCCGAATCGGTCAGCGCGTCGATGGCGCGCTCGAAGGCATGGCTGGCTGCATCGTTGCGGTAATGCAGCAGGGCGGCAACGGCGTTGTCGACCACCTTGACGATGATGTCGCCCGTCTTGTCGTCCTCGTCCACGGCACGGTGCACGAAGGGCACGCCTTCGTTGACGCTGCCGGCCAGCTTCAGCTTGAAGTCGGCCAGGCCGTCATAGCCGACGCTGCGGCAAAAGCGCACCACCGTCGGCTTGGACACATGCGACCGGTCGGCCAACTCGCTGACCGGCAGGCTGGCGAAGCTGCGGGCATCAAGCAGCAACAGCTTGGCAACCCGTTGCTCGGCCGGCGGCAGGGCCGGCAGGGCGGCCTTCACGCGCTCAAGAATGCTCATTGTTCTTCCGCCCAACTGAAACCATCACGCGCGACCAGTGCGCTGGCGGCGGCCGGGCCCCAGGAGCCTGCCGAATAGGGGCGCGGCCCGCTCGCGTCGGCCTCCCACGCGTCAAGGATGGGCTCGACCCAGCGCCAAGCCTGCTCTTGCTCATCGCTGCGCACGAAGAGGTTGAGGCGGCCGGCGATCGCATCCAGCAGCAGGCGCTCGTAGGCGCCGACGCGCTGCGTCGCAAAAGCCTTGTCGAAGTCCAGGTCCAGCGACACCGGCGTCAACTGTTCGCCGTGGCCGGCGCCCTTCTGGGCCAGCAGTTGCAACTCCAGGCCGTCCTCGGGCTGCAGCTTGATGACCAGGCGGTTGGGCTGGCTTGCGCCGGGGAAGATCTTGTGCGGCACGGGGCGGAAGTTGACGACGATCTGCGCGTCGCGTTCGGCCAGGCGCTTGCCGGTGCGCAGGTAGAAGGGCACGCCGGCCCAGCGCCAGTTGTTGACCTCGGTGCGCAGCGCGACGAAGGTTTCGCAGGCACTGTCGGGCGGCACCTTGACCTCTTCCAGATAGCCCGGCACGGCCTTGCCTTCGATGCTGCCGGCGCGGTACTGGCCGCGCACGACGTCGCGGGCGACGCTGTCGGGCGTGAAGGGCTTCAGCGAACGCAGCACCTTGAGCTTCTCGTCGCGGATGGCGTCGGCGTCGTTGCGCGCCGGCGGCTCCATCGCGATCATGGTCAGCAGTTGCAGCGCATGGTTCTGGATCATGTCGCGCAGCGCGCCGGTGCCGTCGTAGAAGGCGCCGCGTGTGCCCACACCCAGGCGCTCGGCCAGCGTGATCTGGATGTTGGCGATGCTCTCGCGGCGCCACAGCGGCTCGAACAGCGCGTTGCCGAAGCGCAGCGCCATCAGGTTCTGCACCGAGGGCTTGCCGAGGTAGTGGTCGATGCGGAAGGCCTGCGCTTCGGCGAAGACGCTGCGCACCGCGCGGTTGATCTCCTGGGCGCTGGCCAGGTCATGGCCCAGCGGCTTCTCCAGCACCACGCGCACCTTGTCGTGGTTCAGGCCCACGGCGCCGAGTTGCTGGCAGATGCCGGTGAACAGGTGCGGGCTGGTGGCGAGATAAAGGACGACGGTGTCGGCGTTGCGCGCGTCCAGCCATTCCTTGAGCCCGGCGTAGTGATCGGGCTGGGACAAGTCCATGCGGCGGTAGTGGATCAGCGCCGCGAAGCGCTCGAACTCCTCGTCGTTGGGACGCTTGGCGCCATCCACTTCGCGGAAGCGCTCCTTCAGCCATTCGCGATAGCGCTCGTCCGTCTGGTCGTCACGCGCGACGGCGAGAATACGGCCGCCTTCGGGCAGCTTGCCGTGCCGGAAGGCCTGGAACAGCGCGGGCATCAGCTTGCGCCATGTCAGGTCGCCGGTACCGCCAAAGAACACGAGATCGAAAGACATCTGCGGGGTCTCCAGGCCAGCGTCTCCCATGGAGCGCTAACCGTTGTGTAACTAAGTTTCGTGAAATACTATGCAGCAGTTTCTTCGTCGGGTCAATCCGTTCGACCCGGATACAGGCAGCCCATGAACCAGCTCGACCAGCTCAAAACCCTCACCACCGTCGTTGCCGATACGGGCAACTTCCTGCAGCTCGCGCAGTTTGCACCGCGAGATGCAACGACCAACCCTTCACTGATCCTGAAGGCGGTGCAGTCGCCCGACTACGCGCCGTTGCTGAAGGAGGCGGTCGAGGCGCATCGCGGCAAGCCCTTGGACGAGATCGTCGACCAGGTGCTGGTGCGCTTCGGTCTCGAGATCCTCAAGGTCGTGCCAGGCCGTGTGTCCACCGAGGTCGATGCGCGCCTGTCCTTCGACAAGGCCGCGTCGCTCGCCCGCGCCCGCCGCATCATCGGCCTGTACGAAGCCGCCGGCATCTCGCGCGAGCGCGTGCTGATCAAGCTGGCCTCGACCTGGGAAGGCATCCAGGCCGCTGCCGAACTGGAGCGCGAAGGCATCCGCTGCAATCTGACGCTGCTGTTCGCCTTCGCCCAGGCCGTGGCCTGCGGTGAAGCCAAGGTCCAGCTGATCTCTCCCTTCGTCGGCCGCATCTACGACTGGTACAAGAAGTTCGCCGGCAGCAGTTGGGATGAGGCGGCGATGGCCGGCGTCAACGACCCCGGCGTGAAGTCGGTGACGCAGATCTACGCCTACTTCAAGCAGCATGGCATCAAGACCGAGGTCATGGGCGCGAGCTTCCGCAACATCGGTCAGATCCAGGCGCTGGCCGGCTGCGACCTGCTGACCATCAGCCCCGATCTGCTCGCCCAACTTCAGGCCACCGACGCCAAGCTGGAGCGCGCGCTCGACCCGACCAAGGCGGCGGCCGTACCCGCCATCCACCTGGACGAAGCCGCCTTCCGCTTCGCGCTGAATGAGGATGCGATGGCCACCGAGAAGCTGGCCGAGGGCATCCGCCAGTTCGCCGTCGATGCCGGCAAGCTCGACAAGCTCATCGAGGCCGCCTGACATGACGGCGCGCTGCGACCTGTCTCCCGTTTGGGCTGAACTGCAAGCCCACTACGCCGCGAGCGGTCGCGGCTTCGATATCCGTGAAGCTTTCAAGGCGGATGCGGACCGCTTCGGCGCGCTGTCGTTTGAAGCGCCCGAGGTGTTCGCCGATCTGTCCAAGAACCGCATCGACATGCCCACGCTGGCCCTGCTGCTGAAGCTGGCGGCCGACTGTGGCCTCGAAGCGCGGCGCGATGCGCTGCTGCGCGGCGACCCGGTCAACCACACCGAAGGCCGCGCGGTGCTTCACACGGCGCTGCGCGCGCCGGCAGGCAGCAAGGCACCGTTCAATGCCGAGGTGCAAGCATCTCTGGATGCGATGCTGGCCTTTGCCGAGCGCGTGCGCCGCGGCGAGCGGGGCGAGATCACCGACGTCGTGCACATCGGCATCGGCGGCAGCGACCTCGGGCCCGCGATGGTCGTGCAGGCGCTGCAGGCCTTTGGCCGTCGCGACCTCAAGCTGCATTTCGTCTCCAACGTCGACGGCCATGACCTGGCGCCCGTGCTGGCCGGCGTTGACGCAAAGCACACGCTGTTCGTCATTGCCTCCAAGACCTTCACGACGCAGGAGACGCTGGCCAATGCGCAAGCTGCCAAGGCCTGGTTCCTGGCCGCCGGTGGAACGGATGTGGCGCGCCACTTCGTCGCGACCAGCAGCAACACTGCCGCCGCTGCCGCCTTCGGCATCGACACCGCCTTTGGTTTCTGGGACTGGGTCGGCGGCCGTTACTCGCTGTGGTCGGTCATCGGCCTGCCCATTGCCATCGCCGTCGGCGCCGACAACTTCCGTGAACTGCTGGCCGGCGCGCATGCGATGGACGAACACTTCGCGTCGGCGCCGCTCGACCGAAATCTGCCGGTGCTGCTGGGCCTGGTCGACGTCTGGTACCGCAATTTCCATGGCTTCACCAGCCGCAGCGTCGCACCGTATCACCAGGGCCTGCGCCGCCTGCCCGCCTATCTGCAGCAGCTGGAGATGGAGAGCAACGGCAAGGGCGTGGACTTGGACGGCAACGCGCTGTCAATCGGGACGTCGCCCGTCGTCTGGGGCGAGGCCGGCACCAACGGCCAGCACGCCTACTTCCAGATGCTGCATCAGGGCACGGACGTCATCCCGGTGGAGTTCATCGCGGTGAAGCGCCCGAATCACGGCGTAAGCGGAGAACTGGCCGAGAAGCTGGCCGACCAGCACCGCAAGCTGCTGGCCAACTGCCTGGCGCAGAGCCAGGCATTGATGCAAGGCAAGACGGCCGCCGAGGCCCTCACCGAGAAGGCGCCGACCGCGTCGGCAACGCTGGACCGTGGCGTCTTGTCCCGGCACCGCAGCTTTCCTGGCAACCGCCCGAGTACGACCCTCGTGCTGGATGCGCTGACGCCGCGTTCGCTCGGCGCGCTGATCGCCCTGTACGAGCACCGCGTCTTCGTGACCGGCGCACTGTGGGGCATCAACAGCTTCGACCAGTGGGGCGTGGAACTGGGCAAGGCACTCTGCAACCAGTTGCTGCCGCGCCTGGACTCCGGCGACACGGCGGGCCTGGACGGCTCGACCGCCGGCCTGTTGAAGCGGCTGGTGGCCGCATGAAGATCGTCTTTGATTTTGGCGGCGTGGTGTTCCGCTGGCATCCGGCCAGCTTCCTCGCGCGCATCTGGCCGCACCGCATCGAGACGCTGGAGCAGGGGGCGGCCGCGGCTGTGGTCTTTTTTCAGAACTATGGTGGCGACTGGGGCCTGTTCGACCAGGGCCTGATCGGCGCCGACGAGGTGGTGCGCCGCATCTCGGCGCGCACCGGCTGGCCGCGGGGCGACGTCGCTGCGGTCGTGCGTGCAGTGCCGGACGAGCTGATGCTGATCCCCGCTACTGCCGTGCTGATCCGCGATCTGCGCGCCGCGGGGCACACGCTGCACTTCCTGTCCAACATGCCCGAGCCGTATGCGGACCATCTCAGCCGCAGCTTTCCACTGAATGAATGGTTCGAGTCGGGCCTGTTCTCGGGCCGTGTCAAGCAGATCAAGCCGAGCGCCGAGATGTTCGCGATGGCCGAGCGTCACTTCAATGCGCCGCCGCAGGACCTGCTTTTCCTGGACGACCACCCGGCCAATGTCGATGCGGCCCTGTCACGCGACTGGCAGGCCTTCCTGTTCACGGATGCCGCCAGCGCGCGGCGTGAGCTGGTGTCGCGGCGTCTGTTGAGCGCTTGAGCGCCTGATCAGTGCACCAGCGGCTCGCCGTCCGGCCCGTATTCATCCGGGTTCTGGGGCGGCGTGGCGGGCACGCGGAACGACTCGCTGGCCCAGGCGCCGAGGTCGATCTGCCGGCAGCGCTCGCTGCAGAAGGGCCGCCATTTGTTGCTGGGTGCGAACACGCTGTCGCCGCCACATTGAGGGCAGCGCACGATGCGCTCGCCTGCGGGGTTCGTCTTCATTGGCTCTTCATTGGCACAAGGCGAGTTCGAAGCCGCTGTCTTCCTGTGCCAGCTTGAGCCGGCCTTCCTCGTCCTGGCGCATCAGGCGGATGGAGATCATCAGCCGATGGCCGGAGATTTCGGGGATCAGCCCGAGGCTGGGGTCGATGCGCATGCGCAGCAGCTGGTAGACGCGGCCAGGCGGCAGGCTCTGCTGGAACTGCCCCGCGGTGGCCGCCACCTTGTGCGGGGCTCCAGAGTCGCGCAGCAGGCCGAGCAGCACCTGCAGGGCCTCAGCCAGCGGCATCAGCGTCTGGGCCCAGGTCATCAGGTCCTTGCGGCGACGCACTGGCAGCAGCTGCTGCCAGTTGTAATAGGCCGGCAGGTCGAACTCGCAGGTACCGCCGGGAATGCTGATGCGGCTGCGGATGCTCATCAGCCACTCGTTGCCCGTCAGCGTCGCGCCGGCCTTGCCGGCCAGCGCGTTCAAACGCTGGAAGGCGCCGTCGATGCGGGCGACGACTTCATCCAGGCGTGCTTCGTCAAGGCCGGGGCTGCCGCGGTAACCGATGAATTGCGCCTTGTGCTTCTCGAGTTCCTTGAGCAGATCGCTCTTGAGGTCGGCACGCGAAGCGACGTCCATGATCTCGAACAGCGTGACCAGGGCGAAATGATGGTCCAGCGCGGTCTCGCGCGACATCAGCGTGCCGAGGCGGTCGAACAGATGCTCGAGGCGAAGCATCGTGCGGATGCTTTCGTTGAACGGGTACTCGTACAGGACCAAAGGTGCCTCGGGTGGACTGCGATCAGGGCCGGGCGATTGTTTCACAGCCCCAGCGCTCGGCCAGGCTGAGAACCTCGTTTCTGAGCGCAACAAGCGGTAGGCGATCGTTGTGGAGCACAGCGTCGGCCGCCGCCCTGCGGGCTTCGCGGCTGGCCTGTGCTGCGATGGCGCCCGCAATGCGTTCGCGCGTCCAGCCCGGGCGCTGCAGCACCCGTTCGATCTGGGTTTCGATCGCGCAATCGACGACGAGCACGCGGGCGACGCGCGCCCGCCAGCGACCGGATTCGACCAGCAGAGGCACGTCGAAGACGACAAGGCGGGCCGTCGCGGTCTCAGCCTGCGCCTGTGCTTCAGCGGTGATCAGCGGATGCAGGATGGCCTCGAGCCGGCGCTTGGCCGTCGGGTCAGAGAAGACCAGGGCGCGCATTCGATCGCGGTCCAGGGCCCCATCGGTGCTGATGAAGTCCGCGCCGAACTGCACTGCAATGGCAGGCATGGCCGCACCGCTGGGCGCGGTCAGGGTGCGGGAGATGGCATCCGTATCGATGAGGGCGGCGCCGGCTTCGTGTAGAAAGCCTGCGACCGTGCTCTTGCCGCTGCCGATGCCGCCGGTCAGGCCGACCCTCATCAAGGGTTCATGTCCAGCCGAGCCAGCCCAGCACCGTCGGCTGGCCGGCAAACAGCACCACCAGGCCACCGCCGGCCAGGAAAGGGCCGAAGGGCACGTAGCGGCCCTCACGCAGGCCGGCATTCATCTTCATGATGATGCCGATGACGGCACCGATGGCTGAGGCGCCGAGGACGATGGGCAGCACCATCTGCCAGCCCAGCCAGGCGCCCAGCGCCGCGAGCAGCTTGAAGTCGCCATAGCCCATGCCCTCCTTCTTGGTGAGGAGCTTGAACACCCAGTACACCGACCACAGCGACAGGTAGCCGCTCAAGGCGCCGATCAGGGCCTTGTCCAGCGGAATCGTCCAGCCCATCAGGGCGGCGGCGAGCCCGGCCCAGAGCAGGGGCTGGTTGATCGCATCCGGCAGCAACGTGGTGTCCCAGTCGATCATCGCCAGTGCGATCAGAGCAGCGACGAAGCCGCACCAGAGCAGCGTGGTCGGCTGGGCGCCGAAGCGCCAGGACAGGGCGGCGAAGGCGGCGCCGGTGAGCGCTTCAATGATGGGATAGCGCTTGGAGATCGGCGCCTTGCACGTGGCGCATTTACCGCCCAGGCGAAGCCAGCCAATGACCGGCAGGTTTTCATGCCAGCGCAACTGATGGCCGCAATGCGGGCAGCGTGAACGCGGCGCGGCGATAGTGAATGGCGGCAGGGCTTCGATCTTGGTGCCGTAGACATCCACGGCCTTGGCCAGCTTTTCAGCCTCGGGCAAAGGCATGTCAGCGACGCGCGCCATGGCGGCCGCGTCAGTGAGCTGCGCGGCCGACTCATGCAGCCACTGGCGCTCCAACATCAGCGGCAGGCGGTAAATGACGACGTTGAGAAAACTGCCGATACAAAGACCGAAGATGCCGAGGATCCAGGGTGACAGCAGCAGGCTGTAGTCCACCGCCATCAGACCACCTGGCCGAGCTTGAAGATCGGCAGGTACATCGACACGACGATGCCACCGATCAGGCCGCCCAGGATGACGATGATGAAGGGCTCCATCAGGCTGGACAGCGCCTTGACCGCTTCATCCACCTCGTCCTCATAGAACTCCGCGGCCTTGGCCAGCATGTGGTCGAGGGAGCCAGATTCCTCGCCGATGGAAGACATCTGCAACACCATGGTCGGGAAGATGCCCGTCGTCTGCATCGACGTCGTCAGCGCGGCGCCGGTGGAAACGTCGCGTTGGATCTGTTCGGTCGCCTCAGCGAATACCGCATTCCCCGAGGCGCCGCCGACGGAATCGAGCGCCTCGACCAGCGGGACGCCTGCGGCAAACATCGTCGACAGGGTCCGCGTCCAACGCGCGACGGCGGATTTGTACATGAGGTCACCGAAGACGGGGACCTTCAACAGCAGGCGATCCATGCGCTTTTGCATCGGCACGGAGCGCTTCCAGGTCTGCAGGAAGAAATAGATGCCACCGCCAATGCTGCCGAAGATGGCCCACCAGTAGGAGACGAAGAACTTGGACAGCGCGATGATGAAAAGGGTGGGGGCGGGCAGGTCGGCGCCGAAAGACTTGAAGACATCCTCGAAGGCAGGCACCACAAAGATCATGATGACTGCAACGACGATGAAGGCGACCACCATCACCGCGACAGGGTAGGTCAGTGCCGACTTGATCTTGTTCTTGATGGCAACCGTCTTTTCCTGATAGACCGCCAGTCGGTCCAGCAGCGCTTCCAAGATACCGCCAGCTTCGCCCGCTTCGACGAGGTTGCAGTACAGCGCGTCGAAATACATCGGGTGCTTGCGGAAGGCCGATGACAGGCTCGTGCCGGTTTCCACATCCTGTCGGATGTCGTTCAGCAGCCGTGTGAGGCGCGGGTTGGTCGCGCCGCGGGCGACGATGTCAAAGGACTGCAGCAACGGCACGCCGGCGCGCATCATCGTCGCGAGCTGGCGCGTGAAGATCGCAATGTCCTTCTGCTTGACCGCGCTGCCACCGCTGGAGCGGCGCTTCTTGACCTTGTTGACCAGGATGCCCTGGCGGCGCAAGGTGGCGCTGACCATGGCCTCACCACCGGCCCGGAGTTCGCCTCTGACGATCTTGCCATTGCGATCCTTGCCCTCCCACTCGAAGACGAAGTCCTTGACGCCTTTTGCTGCGGCAGTGGCAGTAGCCATGCGCTCTCCTCGAGACTGATTATTCGTTGGTGGCGGACAGCACTTCTTCCAGTGTCGTGACGCCGCCGCGCGCCTTCACGAGGCCGGACTGGCGCAGATCGCGCACCCCTTCCTTCTTGGCCTGCTCGGCGATGTCCATCGCCGTTCCCTCAGCCAGGATGATGCGCTGGATCGCCTCCGTGACGGGCATCACTTGGTAAAGCCCGACGCGGCCGCGGTAACCATTTGTGCAGCTGCTGCAGCCGACGGCGCGATAGAGCTTCCAGCTGCCGTCGAAATCTTCCTCGACGAAGCCGGCCTTGATCAGCGCTTCGCGTGGGTAGTCTGCTGGCTGTTTGCAGTTCTCGCACAGCCGGCGCACGAGGCGCTGAGCGGTGATGAGCAGCACGCTGGACGCGATATTGAACGGCGCCACGCCCATGTTGAGCAGACGGGTCAACGTTTTGGGCGCGTCATTGGTGTGCAGCGTCGACATGACCATGTGGCCCGTCTGAGCGGCCTTGATCGCGATATCGGCGGTTTCCAGGTCACGGATTTCGCCGACCATGATGATGTCTGGATCCTGGCGCAGGAAGGACTTCAGGGCCGTCGAGAAGTTCAGGCCCGCCTTGTCGTTGACGTTGACCTGGTTGATACCGGGCAGGTTGATTTCGGCCGGGTCTTCCACGGTCGCGATGTTGACGCCAGGCTGGTTCAGGATGTTCAGACAGGTGTAGAGAGACACCGTCTTGCCGGAGCCCGTCGGGCCGGTCACAAGCACCATGCCGTAAGGGCGGTAGATGCAGGCGAGCAGGCGCTCCTTCTCGATCTTCTCGTAGCCCAGCGCTTCAATGCCCAGCTTCGCGGAGGACGAGTCCAGGATACGAATGACGATCTTTTCGCCGAACAGCGTAGGCAGGGTGCTGACGCGGAAATCGATGGACTTGCTGCCGAACTTCAGCTTCATGCGCCCGTCCTGGGGCACTCGCTTCTCGGAGATGTCCAGGCGCGAAATCACCTTGATGCGCGAGGCCAGCTTGTCCTTGATCGCAATGGGCGGTTGCGTGATCTCGCGCAACTCGCCATCGACGCGAAAGCGCACGCGGTAGTGGAACTCGTAGGGTTCGAAATGCAAGTCCGAGGCGCGCAGATTGATCGCGTCGACCAGCATCTTCTGCAGGAAGCGGACGACGGGTGCGTCCTCGACGTCTGCCAGTTCGGCAGCCTCCTGCTGCGGCGTCGCATCCTCTTCGGCGATGTCGAAGTCGAAGTCGCCGCCAGCGATGCTCTCGAGCGATTCCGTCGCGCTGACGCCGCTGCTGGCCAGCATTTTGGCCAGCTTGTCATGCTCGACGATGACCCATTCCGGCTGCAGCTGGGTCGCGAACTTGATGCGTTCAATGACCTCGAGATCCGTGGGATCGGCGCCGCCGACGAAAAGGCGATTGCCGCGCCGCGACAGGGCCACGACCTGGTACTGCTGGGCCAGCTTGGCGTCGATGACGTTCTGCGGCATGCGCTGCGGGTCCATCGCCGACAGATCCAGCAGCGGCAAGGCCAGGGCACTGGACAAGGTGTGCGCCAGATCGACTGGCGAAACCAAGCCGCTTGCGATCACCGCGTTGACGAAACTGGCCTTCTTTTCCCTCGCCTGCTTGACGAGATCTTCGGCGGCCTTGGCCTGGAGCTTGCCGGCGTGCACCAGCATGCGCGCCACCCCCGACAGGGAAGACTGAAGCGGCTCGGCGAGCGTGGTTTCCACAGGCAGTTGCGTCAACGACGGAAAGAGCGAAGTCTGCCAATTGTGCCAGTCGGTAGCCGGGCGCGAGGCAAACGAATTCCAGGGATAACGTCAGGATTTCAGGGTTGCCGGTACTGTGGCCCGGTCGATTTGCGGACCCTCATCCCGAGGGCGAAGACTTGGTCGGGGTGAGAGGATTCGAACCTCCGGCCTCTACGTCCCGAACGTAGCGCTCTACCAGGCTAAGCTACACCCCGATGTCTTCTGCGCGAGCCGCCTATGAGTGGCGCTCAACCGACTGAATTGCGAATTCTAGCAGAGATTCTGTCCACCTATTTGGAGGCAGGTGGCTGAGACATTCGGCCGCGTGCCGCGCTTCGGTTCGCGCCGCTTCCCGGGTCGATTCGAGGGCGCCGGTTGAGCGCACGATGGCAACGATATCCTGCAGTTTTTCCTGCTCGCCCTCTTCGATGGCATGCCGAAGCAATGCGCGTTGCTCGCCCGTTGCTCGCTCCATCGCGATCAACAGCGGCAGTGTCGTCTTGCCCTCGCGCAGGTCGTCCCCGATGTTCTTGCCGAGCTCCAGGGCGTCTCCTTCGTAATCCAGCACATCGTCGATGAGCTGGAAGGCCGTTCCCAGCGCGCGCCCATAGGCGGCACAGGCTTCCTCGACCTCGGGCGGGGCGTTGGCCAGTACCGCGCCGAGGCGAGCGCTGGCTTCGAAAAGCTTGGCAGTCTTGAACCGGATCACGCGCAGATAGCTCTCCACCGTGATGTCCGGGTCGTGCATGTTCATCAGCTGCAGGACTTCGCCCTCGGCAATGACGTTGGTGGCCTCTGCCAGCACCTCCAGCACCCGCATGCGGTCGACCGACACCATCATCTGGAAGGCGCGCGAATAAAGGAAGTCGCCGACCAGCACGCTCGCAGCGTTGCCGAACAGGGCGTTGGCGGTCGGCTTGCCGCGACGCAGTGAGGACTCGTCAACGACGTCATCGTGCAGCAGCGTCGCCGTATGGATGAACTCGACGACGGCGGCCAACTCAAAGCGCGCCGGCTTGGCAAAACCGAGCGCGTTCGCAAACAGCAGCACGAGCTTGGGGCGCATGCGCTTGCCGCCGGCATGCACGATGTAGTGCGCGATCTGGTCGATCAGCGCCACATCGGAGGACAGGCGCTGCGCGATGACCGCGTCGACCTGGGCCATTTCGTCGGCCAGCAGGGCGAGTACCTCAGCAACTTGGGATGGGGGCGAGGCTGACTCGACGCGCACGTGGACTCTCAGGCAAGGAATGGGGTGATTATAGAAACGGCGTCCATGCGCTTGCGGGCATGGTCGGGCCGCACTGTTGTCGTGAGGCTTGCAGGAGGCCCAGCGCGTGGAGCATTGCCTTTCGATGAAGCGTCAGGGTATACTCGCGGGCTCTTTGCAAGCCGTGTGTCTTTGATGGGTGGCGGGCAATGGGGATCAAAACCGACAAAAAGGCCCGACGAGGGTGGCGGCACCGGCTGAATGGCTGGCGTCAAGCTGCTGGAGCCGGGTGATTGCACCCCTGAGGTGCGGAAGGATGAATATGTACGCGGTCATCAAAACCGGCGGCAAGCAATACAAGGTTGCTGCTGGCGAAAAGATCAAGGTCGAGTTGCTCGACGTGGAAGTCGGCGCTGAGGTCACTATCGACCAAGTGCTGGCCATCGGCAGCGGCGACGGCCTGACGGTCGGCGCTCCGCTGGTCGCCGGCGCTACTGTCAGCGCCAAGGTTGTCAGCCATGGCAAGCACGACAAGGTTCGCATCTTCAAGATGCGCCGTCGCAAGCACTACAAGAAGAGCCAAGGCCATCGCCAAAACTTCACCGAGCTGGAAATCAGCGCGGTCAACGGCTGATTTCAGTCGTCTTTCGCTAATTTCTAGGAGCTAACTCATGGCACAGAAAAAAGGCGGCGGTTCCACACGGAATGGCCGCGACTCCAAGCCCAAGATGCTGGGCGTCAAGGCTTACGGCGGTGAACTGATCTCCGCAGGTTCGATCATCGTGCGTCAGCGCGGCACCAAGTTCCACGCTGGCGTCAACGTCGGCATGGGCAAGGACCACACGCTGTTCGCGTTGGTCGATGGCCACGTGTCCTTCGCCATCAAGGGCGAGAAGAACCGTCAGACCGTCGTCATCACGCCGCTGGCGGCTTGATGATTGCGTGATCCGGACGGGTCGCCCGCCCGGATACTTCCAAGCCCCGGCTCGCCGGGGCTTTTGTTTTTTAAGGTCCGGCTTGCCGGAGCCTTTGCTTTTTTGATCCGGCTCGCCGGGTTTGTTTTTTGGAAAGCCCGCCGCACTGAATCGCAGCGGGCGCGCCGCAACCCAGCCAGTACGATGGCTGCTCAGCCATGAAATTCGTCGACGAAGCCACCATTGACATCGCAGCCGGCAACGGCGGCGCGGGCTGCGCGAGCTTTCGTCGCGAGAAGTTCATTCCCTTCGGGGGGCCGGACGGCGGTGACGGCGGCAAGGGTGGCAGCGTGTGGGCCGAGGCGGACCGCAACCTGAACACGCTGATCGACTACCGCTACGCACGCCGCCACGAAGCACGCAACGGTGAGGCTGGTCGCGGTTCCGACTGCTTCGGCGCGGCGGCCGACGACATCGTGCTGCGTGTGCCGGTCGGCACCATCATCACGGACCTGGAAACCGAATCCGTCATCGGCGAGTTGATCGAGTCCGGCCAGCGCATTCTGCTCGCCAAGGGCGGCGACGGCGGCTTTGGCAACCTGCATTTCAAGACGTCGACCAACCGTGCGCCGCGCCAGAAAACGCCGGGTTGGCCGGGCGAGGCCAAGAAGCTGCGCCTGGAGCTACGCGTGCTGGCCGACGTTGGTCTGCTGGGCCAGCCCAACGCCGGCAAGTCGACATTGATCACGGCGATCTCCAACGCCAAGCCCAAGATTGCGGACTATCCGTTCACGACGTTGCATCCCAACCTCGGTGTCGTGCGCGTCGCGCCCGAGAAGAGCTTCGTTGTTGCGGACATTCCAGGCCTCATCGAAGGCGCCTCCGAGGGGGCTGGCCTCGGTCACCAGTTCCTGCGCCATTTGCAACGCACGCGGCTGCTGCTGCATGTCGTCGACATCGCGCCCTTTGATCCCGAGGTCGATCCGGTCAAGGAAGCCAAGGCTATCGTGGCCGAGCTGAAGAAATACGACCCTCAGCTGCATGCCAAGCCACGCTGGCTGGTGTTGAACAAGCTGGACATGGTTCCCGAGGAAGAGCGTGCCACGCGCGTGAAGGACTTCGTCAAGCGCTATCGCTGGAAGGGGCCGGTCTTCGAGATCTCGGCGCTGACACGCCAGGGCTGCCAGCCGCTGATCCATGCGATCTACGAACACGTCGCTGCCGAGCAGAACGTGCTGGTCGAGCCCGATATCCGTTTCGAGTCCAACAGCCCCGCCGAATGAGTTTGCTGTCCAGCGCACGCCGCATCGTCGTCAAAGTCGGTTCCAGCCTCGTCACTGACGAGGGCCGCGGCATTGATGCCGAGGCGATCGCGAACTGGAGCCGCCAGCTGGCGGCGTTGGCGAAAGAGGGCCGTGAGCTGATCATGGTGTCCAGCGGCGCCATCGCTGAGGGCATGAAGCGTCTCGGTTGGGCGACACGCCCCAAGGAACTGCACGAATTGCAGGCCGCTGCAGCCGTCGGTCAGATGGGCCTGGCGCAGATGTACGAGAGCCAGCTCAGTGCCCAGGGCATGGCCAGTGCCCAGGTGCTGCTGACGCACGCCGACCTGGCGGACCGGGAGCGCTATCTCAATGCGCGCTCGACGCTGCTGACGTTGCTGGCCCACCGCGTGCTGCCCGTCATCAACGAGAACGACACCGTCGTCAACGACGAGATCAAGTTTGGCGACAACGACACGCTGGGGGCGCTGGTCGCCAACCTGGTCGAGGCCGATGCGCTAGTGATCCTGACCGACCAGCGCGGCCTGTATTCAGCCGACCCACGCAAGGACCCAACCGCCCGCTTCATCGATACGGCACAGGCCGGCGATCCGGAGCTGGAGCGCATGGCTGGCGGCGCCGGCTCGAGCATCGGCCGCGGCGGCATGATCACGAAGATCCTCGCGGCCAAGCGCGCAGCTGGCAGTGGCGCCGGCACTGTCATCGCCTGGGGGCGCGAGCCCGATGTGCTGCTGCGCCTGGCGCGCGGCGAGGCCATCGGCACGGCCCTGCTGGCGGCCACGCCCAAGCTGGCGGCGCGCAAGCAGTGGATGGTCGACCATCTGCAACTGCGCGGCTCG
Source organism: Roseateles sp. P5_E4 (assembly GCF_054049255.1). Lineage (NCBI taxonomy): Bacteria > Pseudomonadati > Pseudomonadota > Betaproteobacteria > Burkholderiales > Sphaerotilaceae > Roseateles > Roseateles sp. P5_E4. The sequence continues at coordinate 898,190 of NZ_JBFUMS010000002.1, forward strand.
GTCAAGGTGGATGCCGGCGCGGCGATCAAGCTGCGGGACGAAGGAAAAAGTCTGCTGCCCATCGGCGTGGTGGAAGTGCAGGGCGGCTTCCATCGCGGCGATGTCATCGCCGTGCAGACGGCCGAGGGCGTTGAACTCGCGCGTGGCCTGGCCAACTATTCAGCCTCGGAAGCCCGGCTGATTGCGCGCAAGCCGTCGTCGGAGTTCGAGGCGCTGCTCGGCTATGCGGCAGAGCCCGAACTTATCCATCGAGACAACTTGGTGCTCCGCTAGAAGCGCAGCCCCTCAGTTCGGCGGCTCGCCCTCCGGCGGCGTCGCCGTTGTTTCCAGTGGCGCGTCCAGCGGCATTGGCCCGCTGTTGCGCTCCCGGTGCGCGGGCCGCATGCCGGCACGCAGATAGCGGTTGTGATGGTTGATGCGCGGCAGGTAGCGCGCCAGTTCCGTCAGCGCCATCTCGTAAACACCGCGCTTGAACTCGATGACGGCCTCCAGCGGTACCCAGTACTCGTTCCAACGCCAGGCGTCGAACTCCGGGTGATCGGTGGCGCGCAGATTCATGTCGCAGTCGCGCCCCACCATCTGCAGCAGGAACCAGATCTGTTTCTGGCCCCTGTAATGGCCACGCGCATCTCGCCGAATGAAATGCTCGGGCACCTCATAGCGCAGCCAGTCGCGCGTTCTCGCGATGATGCGCACATGCTCTGGCGTGAGCCCCACTTCTTCGTGGAGCTCTCGGAACATCGCCTGCTCAGGCGTTTCACCGTGCTTGATGCCCCCTTGCGGGAACTGCCACGAGTGCGTCCGGATGCGTTTGCCCCAGAAGACCTCGTTGCGTTGGTTGAGCAGGATGATGCCGACGTTGGGGCGGAAGCCTTCACGGTCGAGCATAATCAACCTCAAATCTCTAGTTGGTTCGATTATTGCATCGGGCCACGATCGTCACAGCGCCCTCGCTAACCCGAAGATTTCTCCCTGTTTTGTCGTGACTTCGGCCGGGTTTTCACCCGGCCTTCGCATTTGCCAGGCGCTCTCCTGGCCTTTGATCCGGTCTGCCCATGAAAGCCTCCCAGTTCTTCGTCTCCACCCTCAAGGAAGCGCCCGCCGATGCCGAGGTCGTCAGCCACAGGCTGATGATGCGCGCCGGCATGATCAAGCGCCTGGGCGCCGGCATTTACAACTACATGCCGATGGGTCTTCGTGTCATCCGCAAGGTCGAGAAGATCATCCGCGAGGAGATGGACGCTGCCGGCGCCGTCGAATGCCTGATGCCCGTCATCCAGCCTGCCGAGCTGTGGCAGGAGACGGGCCGCTTCGACAAGATGGGCCCCGAGTTGTTGCGCGTGAAGGACCGCCATGGCCGCGACTTCATCGTGCAGCCGACCAGCGAGGAGGTCATCACCGACATTGCCCGCCAGGAGCTGCGCAGCTACCGCCAGCTGCCGAAGAATTTCTATCACATCCAGACCAAGTTCCGCGACGAACGCCGTCCGCGCTTCGGCCTGATGCGCGGCCGCGAATTCACGATGAAGGACGCCTACTCCTTCGACCGTGACGTCGAGGCCGCCGGCCGCAGCTACGACAACATGTACGCGGCCTACGGCAAGATCTTCGACCGCTTCGGCCTGCAGTACCGCGCTGTCGCTGCAGACACCGGTGCCATCGGCGGCGACCGCTCGCATGAGTTCCAGGTCATCGCCGAGACCGGCGAAGACGCCATCGTCTATTGCCCGACCAGCGACTACGCCGCCAACATCGAGCTGGCGGAAGCCGTCGCCCTGCTGCCCGGCCGCGCCGACGCGCTGCAGACGCTCACCAAGACGCCCACGCCGGGCAAGGCTACGTGCGCCGAGGTGGCGCTGCTGCTCGGTCTGCCGCTCGCGCAGACGGTCAAGTCCCTGGTGCTGGCCACCGACGAGCTCGACAAGGACGGCAACATCGTCAAGACCCAGGTGTGGCTGCTGCTGGTGCGCGGCGACCACGACCTGAACGAGGTCAAGGCCGGCAAGGTCGAGGGGTTGAAGGGCGGCTTCCGCTTCGCGACCAGCGGCGAGATCGACGCCCACTTCGGCTGCAAGCCCGGCTACCTTGGTCCCATCGGACTGAAGCAGCCGCTGAAGATCGTCGCCGACCGCACGGTCGCCGTCATGAGCGACTTCGTCTGCGGCGCCAACGAGGCTGACTTCCACTTCACCGGCGCCAACTGGGGCCGCGATCTGCCCGAGCCCGACGTCGTTGCAGACATTCGCAACGTCGTTGCCGGCGACCCCTCGCCGGACGGCAAGGGCCTGCTCGCCATCCAGCGCGGCATCGAGGTCGGCCATGTCTTCTATCTCGGCACCAAATACTCGGCCGCGATGAACGCGAACTTCCTGGACGAGAACGGCAAACCCAAGCTGATGGAGATGGGCTGCTACGGCATCGGCGTGACCCGCATCCTGGGCGCCGCCATCGAGCAGAACCACGATGCGCGCGGCATCATCTGGCCGGACGCCATCGCACCCTTCACCGTCGTCATCTGCCCCATCGGCATGGACCGGAGCGAAGAGGTCAAGGCCGCCGCCCACAAGCTGTACGAGGAGCTCAAGGCGCTGGGCGTTGACGTGCTGCTGGACGACCGCGGTGAGCGCCCCGGTGCGATGTTCGCGGACTGGGAGCTCATCGGCGTGCCGCACCGCGTCGTGCTGGGCGACCGTGGCTTGAAGGAAGGCCAGGTCGAGTACCAGGGCCGTCGCGACGAGGCCGCGACCAAGCTCGCCGTGGGCGATGTGGTCGGCCACCTGAAGGGCCTGCTCAAGCTTTGAAGCGCCGGCTGCTGCTGTCCAGCCTGCTCGCCGCGCCGCTGGCGGCGCAGGCCGGCGCCCAGGTCGAGGAGCCGCTGGCGGACTCGATGCGCTCGGCGCTGACCGCCTCCATCGCCCAGGCGGCCCCGCCGCGCCCGAAGTTCGAGGCCAGCCAGGTCGATGAGCGCATGGCCTATCTGCGCTGGCTGGGCGCGATGAGCGAGCGGCTGAAGAAGCGCAAAACCGAGACGCAGATCCGCATCGAGTTCCTCGAGACCGTCTGGTACGAGGCCAAGCGCGCGGGCCTGGAGCCCAGCCTCGTGCTCGGCCTCGTGCAGGTCGAGAGCGGCTTTCGCAAATACGCCATCAGCATTGCCGGCGCGCGCGGCTATATGCAGGTCATGCCCTTCTGGGCCAAGCTGATCGGCGACGGCGATGCCGCGCGCCTCTTTCACATGCAGAGCAATCTGCGTTTCGGCTGCGTCATCTTGCGCCACTACCTGGACCTGGAGAAGGGCGACCTCTTCCTGGCTCTGGGCCGTTACAACGGCAGCCGCGGCCGGCCCGAATATCCGAACGCCGTATTTGCCGCGCGGCGGCAGTGGTTGCTGCCCGGCGAGAAATGACTCAGGGCTTTCCCGGCGTGGCTTGTGGCCGGGAGCGGTCAGGGCGTTAGGCTTTGAGGTTTCGTCCACAAGACAAGCCACCCATGCCCGCTGCCAAACGCTTCGCGCCTCTTCTCCTGACGACATTGCTGGCTACCAGCCTGAGCTGGGCTCAGCAGCCTTCGGACAACCCCCTCTTCACGCCCAGCCCGCTGCCGCTGCAATATCCGCAGTTCGACAAGGTACGCGACGAGCATTTCGGCCCGGCCCTGGACAAGGGCATGGCTGAGCAACTGGCCGAAATCCAGGCCATCGCCGACAACCCTGCAGCGCCCACCTTCGACAACACCATCGTCGCGTGGGAGAAGAGTGGCCGGTTGCTGAGCCGCACCTCCACGCTGCTGTTCAGCCTGATCGGTGCGGACGCCAACCCCGCCCGCCAGCAGTTGCAGACCGACTACGCCGCCAAGCTCGCCGCCCATCGCGACGCGGTGCTGCTCAACCCCAGGCTGTTCGCCCGCATCGAGACCTTGTACGCGACGCGTGGCAAGGCAGCGCCCAACGCCGAAGGCAAGCGCCTCATCGAGCGCTACCGCCGCGACATGGTGCGCGCCGGTGCGCAGCTGAGCGACGAACAGAAGGTGCGCATGAAGGCCATCAACGCCGAGTTGGCGACGCTGGGCGCGCGTTTCAACAAGGCGGTGCTGGCCGAGGTCAATGATTCGGCTCTCATCGTTGACAGCGCCGAGGATCTTGCCGGGCTCACGCCGGCCCAGGTGGCCGCCGCGGCCGAAGCCGGCAAGAAGAAGGGTCTGGAAGGCAAGTACCTGTTGACGCTGCTGAACACCACCATCCAGCCGCTGGAGACCGAGCTGCAGAACCGTGCATTGCGCGAGCGCCTGCACCGCGCATCCGTCGCGCGCGGCAGCCGCGGCAATGCCAATGACACGACGGGCATCGTGTCCCGCGTGATGACGTTGCGCCAGGAGCGCGCGGCCCTGCTCGGCTATGCGACGCCCGCCGCCTATGTGCTGGAGGAGGAGACGGCCAAGTCCGCCGAAGCCGTCAATGCCATGCTCGGCAAGCTTGGGCCGGCGGCCGTGGCGTCGGCCAAACAGGAGGCTGCCGAGCTGCAAAAGCTCATTGATACCGACCAGGCCGTCAAGAAGCAACCCAGTTTCGCCCTGCAGCCCTGGGACTGGAGCTACTACTCCGAGAAGCTGCGTGCCGCCAAGTACGGCTTCGACGAAAGCCAGCTCAAGCCCTATCTGGAGCTCACCAGCGTGCTGGAGCGCGGCGTGTTCTTTGCGGCCAACCAGCTCTATGGCATCAGCTTCAAACGCCGCACCGACCTGCCCGTTTACCGCGACGACGTGCGCACCTACGACGTCTTCGACACCGACGGCAAGCAGCTCGCCATCTTCATCGCCGACCTCTACGCCCGGCCCAGCAAGCGCGGCGGTGCATGGATGAACGCCTACGTCAGCCAGAACGCGCTGGAGGGCACGCAGCCGGTCGTTGCCAACCACCTCAACATCCCCAAGCCACCGGCCGGCGAGCCGACGCTGCTGACCTGGGATGAGGTCAACACCTTGTTCCACGAGTTCGGCCACGCGCTGCATGGCATGTTCAACAAGGGCCAATACCCGGGCCTGGGCCGCGTGCCGCGCGACTTTGTTGAATATCCCTCGCAGGTCAACGAGGTCTGGGCCGACTGGCCCAGCGTGCTGGCCAATTACGCCAAGCACTACCAGACCGGTGCGCCCATGCCGCGCGAACTGCTCGACAAGGTGGCGCGTGCCAAGCGCTTCAACCAGGGCTACACGACACTGTCCTATCTCGGTGCGGCCATCGTCGACCAGCGCCTGCACCAGCTCAAGGCCGGCGAAGTGCCCGCAGCCGACGGCATCATGGCCTTCGAGGCCAAGGTGCTGAAGGACGAAGGCATTGACTTCGGCCCCGTGCCGCCGCGCTACCGCCTGCCTTACTTCAGCCACATCATGGGCGGCTACTCGGCCGGTTACTACGCCTACATCTGGAGCGAGGTGCTGGACGCAGACACCGTCGAATGGCTGAAGGCCAACGGTGGCCTCAAGCGCGCCAACGGTGATGCGCTGCGCGCCAAGCTGCTGTCGCGCGGTGGCAGCGAGGATGCGATGGTGCTGTTCCGCAACCTCGTGGGCCACGAGCCCGACATCAAGCCGCTGCTGGAGCGGCGTGGGTTGGTGGTGCAGAAGCCCTGAGCGGGCCAGGGGAACGCTGAATCGGTCCCGTGATGCAGCGCGCCCTGGTTTGGGATGGACTGCAAGGCGCAAACCACAGCCATAGCGGGCTATGGCGAGGATTTGCAACGCCGCAGGCCGCCCAAAGCAGGGATGCGCTGCGCGCGAGTGACTGGTTTAGCGTTTCCCTAGAGCCCCGCCCAGGACTTGGGCTGCGCTGCCGCGACGCCGGCCAGCTCCAGTACCCGCTCGGCGGTCTCGTTGACCATCTCCTCGATCGTCTTGGGGCGGTGATAGAAGGCCGGCAGCGGCGGGAAGCAGATGCCGCCCATTTCGGTCACCGCGACCATATTGCGCAAATGGGCCAGGTTGAGCGGTGTCTCGCGCACCATCAGGATCAGCCGGCGGCGCTCCTTCAAGGTGACGTCGGCGGCGCGGGTCAGCAGGTTGTCGCCAAGCCCGTGAGCAATCGCCGCGAGCGACTTCATCGAACAGGGCGCCACGATCATGGCGGCGGTCGCGAAGCTGCCGCTGGCGATGCAGGCGCCGATGTCTCCTGGCGCGTAGGCATGGTCCGCCTCGGCTTCCAGCGCAGAGCGGTCCAGGCCGAGTTCGTGATGGACGTTGAGGATGCCGGCGGGCGTGGCGATCAGATGGGTCTCGACGCCCAGCTCGCGCGAGCGGCGCAGCAGCCGCAGCGCGTAGGCGGCGCCCGTCGCCCCGGTCAGCCCGACGACGAGCCGCTGCGGGCTCATCAGGCGGCCGTCAATGCCTGCTGCAGCTCACCCGACTCGTACATCTCCATCATGATGTCCGAGCCGCCGAGGAATTCGCCGTTGACGTAGAGCTGGGGGATGGTGGGCCAGTTGGCGTAGTCCTTGATGCCCTGGCGCACTTCCTCGTCCTCGAGCACGTTGAAGGTCTTGAGATCGGTCACGCCGGCGGCCTTCAGGATCTGGATGGCGCGGCCGGAGAAACCGCACATCGGAAACTGGGCGGTGCCCTTCATGAAGAGCACGACGCGATTGGACTTGACCAGGTCGTCGATGCGTTGCTGAACGTCACTCATTGCTGTTCTCGTCAAAAGGCAAAACGGCAATTATCCGGGACGCGCCCGGTTGAGCGTCAGTAGCTGTACGCCAAGCCCAATTGCAGCAAGGGCTTGAAGCGCAAATCGCGCATGGCGTCCTCGAAGCCCTGGGCGCTGCTGCGGCCCAGGCGCAGGCTGCTGCCATAGGAGCCTGACATCAGGCCGAAGTCGGCGCTGAAGGCCAGGCCGCTCTTGTGCACGCGGCCGGTGTAGCCGATGCCGACATAGGAGAGATTGGCGTTGTCCAGCGAATAACCGTCAGGGCCGTTCAGCGACAGGCTGCGCCGCCCCGCGGAGACCGGGCCGCTGCCCAGGGCCAGGCCGCCACTGCTTTGCGACATGGACAGCGGTCCGAGCAACAGGCCGCCGGTGGCACGAAGGCCGCCGCGCAGGCTGGAGAAGCCTGAGCTGGTGAGGTAGTAGTCGCCAAGCAGGTTGGCGCTGAGCACACGGGATCCGCCGAGATGGGGCTGCTGCGCCTCGCTGCCGCTGTCGATGCTGTTCAGCTGCAATCGCGCCTGCCAGCGCGGATTGGCGTTGTCGTCGGCCTGGGCCGAGACGGCATGGATAGCACAAAGGACAGAGAGGCTCAGTACTGCAGCGCTGGCGAGGCGGGCCATGATCGTCTCCTGCGCGGTGCATCGAGTGGCACCGGGATTTGATACTACGCCGGCCAGTCAGTTACGGGAATGAAGAACTGGCAGCAATACATCACACATTTCGGGGAGCTTTCAGCTGGTTGCACGCCAGCAGCCGCCACTGGCCCGCGGCCGACCGCCCAGGTCGCGCCTCAGCGTGGCCTGGGCAAACCCCCGTGCGGCCAGGCGGGCGGCGACCGCTTCGGCCTGGTCCCAGCCGTGTTCCATCAGCAGCCAGCCGCCATCGTTGATGTGTTGCGGTGCAGCATCAATCAGGGTTTGCAGGTCGGCCAGTCCGTCACCTCCAGGCGTCAGGGCCGTGATCGGCTCATGGCGCAGGGCTGGCAGATGCGGGTCGTCGCCGGCGATATAGGGCGGGTTGCTGACGACGAGGTCGAAGCGCCGGTCGGCCAGCGGCGCGAACCAGTTGCCGTGCCGCCAGTCAACGGCCAGACCCAGGCGTTCACCATTGGCGCGAGCAACAGCCAAGGCGTCGGCGCTGAAGTCAACGGCCGTGACCTGGGCGTGCGGGCAGGCGGCCTTGATGGCCAGCGCGATGGCGCCACTGCCGGTGCCGAGGTCGGCGACGCTGGATTGGCCCGGCAGGGCGGCGAGCAGTTCCAGCGCCCAGTCGACCAGGGTTTCGGTGTCCGGCCGAGGGATCAGCGTGGCCGGCGTGACCTGCAGCATCAGACCGTGGAAGGGCTGCCAGCCGGTCAGGTGGGCCAGCGGTTCACCAGCGGCCAGCCTTTGCAGCGCGGCTTCGGCGCCGGGTGCGAGTGCGTCGCCATGGGTGACAAGCCAGGCGCGGCCCTGGCCGGTCAGGTGGCCGAGCAGCGTCTGCACATCGCCGCGCTCGACGCCGAGCTGGCGGGCGAGGGCGAGCGCCTCATCGACTGTCACGCCCGGCCTTCTTCGAGCTGAGCCAACTGCTCGGCCGCCTGCGCCGCCTGCAGGCCCTGGATGACGTCGCCGAGGTCGCCGTCCATGATCTGGCCCAGCTTGTAGAGGGTCAGGTTGATGCGGTGGTCGGTCAGGCGGCCCTGGGGGAAGTTGTAGGTGCGAATGCGGTCGCTGCGGTCGCCGCTGCCGATCAGCCCCTTGCGCGTGGCGGCCTCCTTGGCGGCGCGCTCGCTGCGTTCCTTCTCCTGGATGCGTGCCTGCAGCACCTGCAGCGCCTTGGCCTTGTTGCTGTGCTGGCTGCGGCCGTCCTGGCATTCGGCCACGATGCCGGTGGGCAGATGGACGACGCGTACAGCGGAATCGGTCTTGTTGATGTGCTGGCCACCGGCGCCGCTGGCACGGAAAGTGTCGATGCGCAGGTCGGCCGGGTTCAGCGTGATGACCTCGGCCTCGTCGGGCTCGGGCATCACGGCGATCGTGCAGGCGCTGGTGTGAATGCGGCCCTGGGTTTCGGTCGCCGGCACGCGCTGCACGCGGTGGCCGCCGGATTCGAACTTGAGACGACCGTAGACGGCATCGCCCTCGACGCGCACGACCAGCTCCTTGTAGCCGCCGAGGTCGGAGATGTTCTCGGACAGGATTTCGGTGCGCCAGCCCTGGCCTTCGGCGAAGCGCAGATACATGCGCGCCAGGTCGCCGGCGAACAGGGCCGCCTCGTCGCCACCGGCGCCGGCGCGGATTTCGAGGAAGGCGTTGCGCTCGTCGTCCGGATCCTTGGGGATCAGCGCGAGTTGCAACTCTGCGTCGAGCGACGTCAGTGCCGTCTCGTTGGACGCAATTTCCTCGCGGGCCATCTCCGCCATCTCAGCGTCCGCCAGCATGTCGCGTGCCGCGGCGAGATCGGCCTCGTGTTGCAGATAGCGCCGGTAGCGCTCGACCAGGCCAGACACCTCGGCCTGCTCCTTGGTCAGCGCGCGGTAGCGCTTCATGTCCGAGGCGACGCTGCCGTCGGCAAGGATGGTGTCGAGCTCGGCGAGGCGGAAGCCGAGGCGGTCGAACTGCTGGCGCAGGGAGTCTTTCATGGGCACGGAACGGGAATGCGGTCAGGGGCGGCGCAAGCGATGCACCGAGCGGCGGCTTGAGAGCGCCGCTAAGACTGCTTGCCGCGCAGGAAGAGGCGCGACACCGTCTGGGCCAACTGCAGGCGTTGCTCGCCGTCGCTGGCGTGCAGTTCGGCCAGCGTGCCGTGAAGCAGCTTCTGCGTGATGCCCTTGGACAGCGCATCCAGCACCTCGTCCACGTCCGCGCCCTTGGCCAGCAGCTTGCGGGCGCGGGCGATCTCCAGCGCCCGCCAGTCGTCGGCCTGGGCATGCAGAGCCTGGATCAGAGGCACGGTGTGGCGCTGGTCCAGCCAGTGCATGAAGCTCTGCACGCCGGTCTCGACGATGGCCTCGGCCTGGGCCACGGCGGCCTGGCGTTTCTCGCCGGCGGTCTGCACCTGGGCGGCGAGCTCGTCGACCGTATAGAGATAGACGTCGTCCAGCTGGGCGACCTCGGGCTCGATGTCGCGCGGCACGGCCAGGTCGACCATGAACATCGGGCGGTGCTTGCGTTTCTTCAGCGCCCGCTCGACGGCGCCCAGGCCGATCAGCGGCAGGCTGGAGGCCGTGCAGGAGACGACGATGTCGAACTCATGCAGGCGCTCCGGCAAGTCGGCCAGGCGCATGGCCTCGGCGCCGAAATGGGTGGCGAGCTTCTCGCCGCGCTCAAGAGTCCGGTTGGCCACGGCCATCTGGCGCGGTGTCTTGGCCGCGAAGTGAGTCGCGGTCAGCTCGATCATCTCGCCGGCACCGACGAAGAGCACGCGGGTCTTGGCCAGATCCTCGAACAGCTGGCCGGCCAGGCGCACGGCGGCGGCGGCCATGCTGATGGAGTGGGCGCCGATCTCGGTGGAGCTGCGCACTTCCTTGGCCACCGAGAAGCTGCGCTGGAAGAGCTGGTGCAGCGTCGTGCCCAGGGCGCCGGCGTTCTCGGCTTCACGCACGGCCTGCTTCATCTGGCCCAGGATCTGTGGCTCGCCCAGCACCATGGAGTCCAGGCCAGCCGCGACGCGGAAAGCATGGCGAGCGGCATCGCTGCCCTGCATCACATAGGCATGCTCGCGCAAGGCGCCGGCCTGCACGCCGCCGGCATCGGCCAGCCAGGCGATGGCGGGTTGCACCAGGGCTGACGGTGCGGCCACATAGACCTCGGTGCGGTTGCAGGTCGACAGGATGGCCGCCTCGGGCGTGCCGGACAGCTTCTGGCGCAGGCCGGTCAGTGAAGGGGCGAGCTGCTCGAGCGTGAATGCAAACCGCCCGCGCAGATCGAGCGGGGCGGTGTTGTGGTTCAGGCCGAGAGCAAAGACGGACATGGGCGTGAATTGTAGGATTCGCGGCTTTTCCGCATCTGACATCGGTCAAGCCCGAATGAGCCCACTTGACGCCTTTTGGCACATCGCGAATCTCTTTGCCCCAGCCTGGGGGCTGGCGGCGCTACTGGCGTTGGCGATCAAGGGCCTGTGGCGGCGGGTGGCGAAGCCTCTGGCGTGGCAACGGTTGTGGGCCTGGGGTGCGGCGGGCGGCACGGCGGCCACCATCGCCACGCTGATCCTGCTGGGCCGAGATGGCCGCATGGCGGGCTATGCCTTGCTGGTGCTCGGCGTGGCCTTGCCGCAATGGTGGCTGCTGAGTTTCAAGCGCTAAGCACGTCTTCCGTCGTCACGACCTCGCCGCGCAGCGAATGCGCGAAGGCCGTCGTGATGCGCACATCGACCAGCTGGTTCATCAGCCGCGGCGAGCCGGGGAAGTTGACGATGCGGTTGCACTCGGTGCGCCCCATCAGCTCTGAGGCGTCCTTGCGCGCATTGCCGGTGACGAGCACCTTCTCGACCCGGCCCACCATACCTTGCGAGATGGTCAACGCGTGGGCCTCGATGGCGGCCTGCAGCTCCTGCAGGCGTTTGACCTTGACCTCATAGGGCGTCGTGTCCTCCAGCGCCGCGGCCGGCGTGCCGGGGCGGGGGCTGAAGATGAAGCTGAACGAGGCGTCGAAGCCGACGTCGTGCACCAGCTTCATCAGCTTGGCGTGGTCTTCGTCCGTCTCGCCGGGGAAGCCGACGATGAAGTCGCTGGCCAGGCGCAGGTCCGGGCGGATGGCGCGCAGCTTGCGCACGATGCTCTTGAACTCCAGCGCCGTGTAGCCGCGCTTCATCGCCATCAGGATGCGGTCGCTGCCATGCTGGACGGGCAGGTGCAGGTGGTTCACGAGTTGCGGGATCTTGCCGTAGGCCTCGATGAGGCGGGGGCTGAACTCGTTAGGGTGGCTGGTCGTGAAGCGCAGGCGGCGGATGCCGGGGATCTCGGCGGCGTATTCCAGCAGCAGGGCCAGGTCGGCGAACTCGGCTGTTTCGCCCATCTTGCCGCGGTAGGCGTTGACGTTCTGCCCCAGCAGGTTGATCTCCATGACGCCCTGGTCAGCCAGGCCGGCGATCTCGGTCAGCACGTCGTCAAACGGGCGCGAGACCTCCTCGCCGCGGGTGTAGGGCACCACGCAGTAGCTGCAGTACTTGGAGCAGCCTTCCATGATGGAGACGAAGGCCGAGGCACCCTCGACCTTGGCCGGCGGCAGGTGGTCGAACTTCTCGATCTCGGGGAAGGAGATGTCCACCTGCGGGCGGCGCTGTTCGCGGCGGGCATCCAGCATGGCGGGCAGGCGGTGCAGGGTCTGCGGGCCGAACACGATGTCCACGTAGGGCGCGCGCTCGATGATGGCCGCGCCTTCCTGCGAGGCGACGCAGCCGCCGACGCCGATCATGACGCCCTTGGCCTTCAGGTGCTTCACGCGGCCGAGGTCGCTGAAGACCTTCTCCTGCGCCTTCTCACGCACCGAGCAGGTGTTGAAGAGGATGAGGTCGGCCTGCTCGACATCGGTCGTCGGTTCGTAGCCTTGGGCGGCGCCCAGCACGTCGGCCATCTTGTCCGAGTCGTACTCGTTCATCTGGCAGCCGAAGGTCTTGATGAAGACCTTTTTTGTCATGGCCGCGCTCATGGCTTGCTCCAGGTCTGGTTGCCCGGGTTGAACTGCCAGGTTGCCGACTCGGCCGGCGTCGTCGGCCAGGGTTTGTTGGCAATCTCGGCCGGGTTCAGCAGCCAGACGTCCATGATCAAGCCGCTGCTCTCGACCGTGTAGTGCACGATGAACTTCTGGCCGGTGATGGCGCCCGGTTGCACCAGCAGATTGGTGTCGCCCTTGATGCGGCTGCCGGGTGCCAGGCGCGCGTACTTGCCGTTCAACAGCACGTCGGGGTGCTGCGTGACGACGAGTTCGCCGCGCAGGGTCTGGGGTGTGAAGGAACGGTGCGTCTGGGCCTGTACGGCCAGACAGCTGACGGCCAGCGCCAGCGAGAGTGCACAGCGGTACATGGTATGTGTCCAGTGGCTGCGGTTGGAAATGAAAACGACCCGGGAGTGCCCCGAGCCGTCGTGCTCGGCAAGACGAGCCAAGCGCCCGGCATTGTAGCGACGGGACCGGTTGAGCTTGGTTGCGGCTCATGCGCGGCAGTCCCCGGCATGGAAAGGATTCCGCAAATTTTTCAAGCTGGCCGCGTCGGCACCCCTTCGGTGCAAAGACGGGCAGGAAATCCTTGCCGCTGCCTGAGGCGGGAACGGTCTTTGCCAATTATGTTGGCAGCCGCCTGTCCACCGCGCCCAGAGCGCATACACGGCTTGAACATGAAAGATTTACCCACCCTCCATGCCGCCGATGAGAGCTCGACCGCGGGAGTTCACGCCCGAGCCTGGCTGCAGGACGACGTGGAGGAAGGTATCCGGCGCGGAGCGGCGTACGCGGGCGACTGGCGATACAACCGACTGTTGGCAGCGTTGCTGCCGGAGCACCGCCAGAGGTGGCTGGCGCAAGCGGAATGGGTCTACCTGCGCCCCGGCCAGATGCTTCACGAAGCGTCTGCCTTCATCCAGTGGGTGTACTTTCCGATCACCGCGCTGGCGTCGCTCTCGGTGCCGGATCGCGCCGGCGCCTGCGCCGAAGTGGCGACCGTTGGCCGCGAAGGTGTCGTGGGTCTGCCGCTGATCGATGGCAACTACACGCGCAGCCGCGCCGTGGTGCACATGCCGGGCAAGGCGCTGCGCCTGCGTGCCTCTGCCGTGGCCGAGGAGTTCGCGCGCCACGCCACGGTACGCCGGCTGCTGCTGGCCTATTCGCAGGCCCTGGTCGCCGAGATCATGCAGACCGCCTTATGCAGCCGGCATCATGGCCTGGAGCAGCAGCTCGCGCGCCTCATCCTGCTGCGGATGGACCGCCAGCAGTCCGATGAGCTGACCATGACCCAGGAGTCCATGGCCGGCATGCTGGGTGTGCGGCGCGAGAGCGTCACGCTGGCCGCAGCTCGGCTGCAGCAGGGGGGCTATATCCGCTATGCACGGGGCCATATCACGGTACTGAATCGCAGCGGACTAGAGACGCGCACCTGCGACTGCTATCACACCATCCACCGCGAGTTTGAGCGCTTGCTGCGGCCCCGCCCGGTCTACTGACGCCGGGGCCGGCCCCGGCGTCCCTTGCGTCAGCCCTGCTTGCGCTGGCGACGGTAGCCGAGGAAGCCTGCGGCAGCCAGACCGCCCAACAGCATGGCGGTGCTGCTCGGCTCGGGCACCGGCGCAAAGTTCAGCGATCCGCCGCCCTGGCGAATGCGGAAGCCGCCCGCGAACGGCTCGACCTGTGACGGCGTGTTGGAGAAGGCCGTCAGCGCGACCGAATAGAAGGGATCGGGTGAGAAGAACGTCGGCTGGTTCAGCGCCACCGTCAGCATGGCGTTGGCCGAGGGGCTGAAGGTGCCGCCGCCAGTCGGCACCGTCAGCACGCTGCCCGAGATCAAGGTGCCGCTGGCCAGTGCCATTTCACCGCTGGCTGTTTCGGTGGGCGTGTTGCCGCTGAAGCCGAAGGTCGCTGTGCCGTTGTAGCCGTACAGCGTGTAGGTCAAGGTCGTGAAGTTGCCGAAATTGAACGTCGTGGTCGGATCGTTCGTCGTCGTGCCGGTACCGGTGAAGGCGAGATACAGCCCGTAGTCGGTGTTCAGGCCGGTGGGTGTGAGGGCGTTGCCGCCGAGCTGGAAGCCGGTGACGGGCAGATAGCCGGTCTCGGTGAAGTTGCCCAGTGCGTCGATGGTGACGGTGGAATAGTCCGAGATCAGGATGTTGTCGGCCATGAGCGACGCGCCGTTCAGCCCGACCGCAGCAGGGTCGAGGGTGAACGAAGGTAGGGCCGCGGAAGCGGCGGCACAGACCGTCATCAGCGCGATGGCGACCGAGGCGTCGTGCAGGATTGGAAACCGCGACTTGCTGGGGTTGAGCATCATGCGAACTCCTTGTTGGATCGCCCGCACCATGCGAGCGTGCGGTGGTACAGCAGTCGCATGGAGCGGCGTCTGCGCGCGCGCTCACACATGCATCCCCAACACTGGTAGATCTGGACCCGACCAAACGAAAAGCCCGCACAGCGTGAGCTGTGCGGGCTTGGTATTTGGTGGCGCTTCAGGGACTCGAACCCCGGACCTGTGGATTATGATTCCATCGCTCTAACCAACTGAGCTAAAGCGCCTGAGCCCGCTATTCTAAGCGAAGTTTTTTGAGGCTGGCAAGCAGTCGCGAAAGATCACAGCGTGGGCTCGCGCAGATAGGCCTGCAGCGGCTTGCCCGGCAGGCGCTTCAGGCCCTCGACGACGCGCGTGGCGTTGAACACGGCGCCGGCGTCATTGGTATGGGTGCGGGCGTCGGAAAAATAGGCGTCGACGCGCTCGGCGCCGATGACGCGATAGGCCTCGGTCACCAGCATCGTCAGGTCGATGAACTGGGCGCCGTTCTCGTGTGCCACTTGCTCGCCCCAGGCGGCGTAGTTCTCGAAGTCGCGCGGCTGGCCCGTCTGCCAGCGGTCCTTGTGCGGGATGGGCGACAGCACGACGACATGGGCTCCCTTGGCCTTCGCATCGTTGATGTAGCGGGCCAGGTACCAGCCGAAGCTCTGCACCATCTCCTTGCTGCCGTCAGGCCGCGTGTCCTCGACCGCCTCCGGGCCGATGCCGGGCACCGAGCCGCGGTTCTTGCCAGCCGGGTCGCCGATGCGGGCGCCGTCGTTGTGGCCGAACTGGATCAGCAGCGTGTCGCCCGCCTTAAGTTGCTCCAGCACCGAGGCCCAGCGGCCTTCGGTGAAGAAGGTGCGGCTGCTGCGGCCGCCGATGGCGTTGTTGACGATGTTGATGCGCTGGGTGTCGAAGAAGGGTGCGAGTCGCTCACCCCAGCCATAGGCGCCGTTCTGGCCGCCGCTGCGCACGGTGGAGTCGCCAATCAGCACGAGGCTGGGCAGCTTGGGATCGCGAGGTGCTTCGACCTTGACCTTGCGGGCGTCGACGACGGGCCGGTCGTCCGAGCCGTCGGGCGCGAAGCGGCGGGTGTAGACGGCGTCCGGCAGCACCTTGTTCTGGATCAGCCCGGCGATGACGAGCTGCGCATTGACCGCCGCGCCAAGCCAGTTGGTGTGTACGGTCTCCTGCGGCGTGTCGACAGGGAAGAGCTTCTCGACCGTGGCCTTGCCGAGCGCCTCATAGCGCAACGCGCCCCATTCGTTGAGGTCGATGAAGGCCACGCCCTCCTGCCTGGCGACCTCGGCGGCCCAAGCCGCGAAATTACCGCCGGCGCGCGTCACCCTCACACCATCCGCCTCCCAGCGCTTGCGGATCACTGGGGAGCAGATGACGGGTGTGGCGCCGGCCGCGCGGATCTCGGCGATGTAGCCACGCAGGTAGGCGCCGTAGGTGTAGACGGTTTCCGGCTTGCCGGTCAGCTGGTTGTCGATGTCTTCCTTCTCCGGTCCGGTGCCGCGCAACACGCCGCGGGCGCGGCTGTTGTCATTGACCGGGCTGGCATCGTTATGGCCGAACTGCATGACGACCCAATCGCCGCGCTTGATGAAAGGCTTGGTGCGGTCCCAATGGCCGCTGCTGCGGTAGGTGCGGCTGGAGAGGCCGCCCACAGCGCGGTTGACGACGTTGATCTTGTTCGTGTCGAAGTAGGCGGCGATCGGGTTGCCCCAGCCCCACTGACCTTCGGCTCCCTTGCCCTGGCCGTCGTCCTGACCGTTGCGCACTGTCGAATCGCCGATGAGGATCAGCGACGGCAGTTCGGGCTTGGTTGGCTCGGGCAGCTTGACCTGGGCGCGGGCGGGGTCGGTGCTGGCGGTGAAGGTCTGGGCCTGTGTCAGGGGCAAGGCGAACAGTGAGAGCAAGGCGATGAGCGTGCGGATCATGGCGCGCATGCTAGGAGCAGGCCGGGCCAGGACGGCGCAAGTTCTTGAGCGATTGAGGCGCAGCAACATCGCGCAACAGAGCCGGTCCTAGAGTCGCGCCACTTCTACCGGGCCTCCCTCATGTCGCTTCGCAAGACTTTCCTGCTGCTGTGCCTGCTGTTGGCCACGGCGTCCACCTGGGCCCAGATCGGCCAGCGCTTTCCCTCCGAGAAGCGCATCGTGCCCGACCCCGTCACCGGCGTGCCGCTGACCTTCCTGACCACACAGCCGCGGGGCGACTCGAAGATCTACCCCAGCCATCCGCAGTGGACGGCCGACGGCCAGTGGCTGGTGTTCCGCTCGGCTCGTGTCAAAGGCGAGGCCATCGCCGTCAACGAGGCCAGTGGCGAGATGGTGCAGGTCACCGAGGGCGGCTATGACGGCATGCTCAACCTCGCGCAGTCGGGCGGCAACAAGCTCTATTTCCTGCGGCCCGACAGGAAGGGTGCCCCCAAGGCCATGCAGGCCATCAAGGTGGACCTGGACCGCGTCTTCGCCGACAGCCGCGCCGGCATGATCAAGCCGGCCAGCAGCTACCAGCGCGTCATCGGTACGCTGCCGGCTGAACTGGAGGCGTTCGGCGACAACGCGCTCGACGCCGACGGCCAGTGGTTCTACTTCCGCATCCAGGGCAAGGCCTACGCTGGGGCGCGGCTGCCCGCCGGCATCAAGATCGAGCCGCCCTTCGGCCCACGCGGCATGGGCGCCGGCCCGCATGCCATCGGCAAGATCAATGTGCAGACGGGCGAGATCCGCCACGTCGTCTCGGTGCCCTTCCAGATCGGCCACATCCAGAGCAACAGCTGGAACCCGAGTGAGCTGGTGTTCAGCTGGGAGACGGGCGGCAAGTCGCCGCAGCGGACCTGGACGGTCAAGGGCGACGGCACCGGCCTGCGCCCCCTCTACCCGGAAGCGCCTTATGAATGGGTCACGCACGAAGCCTTCATCGGCAAGGACGAGGTGGCGCTGGCCATCATGGGCCACCGCGCCATTCCCGGCGTCGTTGATCCGAACCGTCCGGCCGCCACTGACGTGGGCGGCGCCAACCCCGGGCAGGACGCCGCCTGGGGCGACGCCGGCACGCGTGAGAAGCCGACCGGCCTGGCCATCGTCAACCTGCGCACGCGGGAGATGACGATTGCTGGGCAGACGCCCTCGGGCAGTGGCCTGTGGCATGTGCATGGTTCACCCGATGGGCGCTTTGCGGTCGGCGATGACTTCAGCCGCAGCCTCTACCTGATCGATCGCAAGACGCGCGAAATGATTCTGCTGACCACCGGCCACAAGACGACGGCGCGTGACCACCCGCATCCGACCTTCAGCCCGGATGGCAGGAAGATCGAGATCCAGTCCGCCATGCTCGCCGCCGACGGACGCGAGATGAATATCTGCATCGTGCCGGTGCCCCAGGCTTGGCTGGAGCGCAAGCCCTGAGATTGTGCGGTGATGGGTTTGACGCCAATATTCAAATACTGATATTCGACAAATTCGAACGAGCCTGCCGCTGGCGGGTTTGTTGATATTGAAAATCAGGCGCCATATTGCCTAACGCTCAAACCGCCGGACAGGCGGCTGTCGCCGCGAGCGCATCGCTCACCATTGGGCCGTCGCGCGCTCAACAGGCAGGCCGGATAATCAAAATTTTGAGCGAAGCCTGCACTTTTCAAGGGTTTTCGCGGAGTCAAAGCAATCACGGTCGTGATTCTTTGCCGGCGTGTGAACACAGCGCAAAACCGGCCCCTAGACTGTCTTCGGGGCAATAAAGAGAGCCTTTTCGAGTTCTCCCCGGTTGATATTTTCGGAGACAGACAAAATGCTGAAGAAGATTCACGGCGGCACACCGGTTTTGCGTTGGACGCCGCTCGCCCTGGCAATCTCGGCAACGCTGGCGGGCCAGGCACACGCCCAGCAACCCGCCGCGCCGGCCGAAGCCGCATCCGCGCCAGCGGCTGCCGCCAAGGCCCAGCAGCTCGACACGGTCACCGTCACCGGCATCCGCCGCTCCATCCAGAGCGCCATCGACCGCAAGAAGAATGCGTCGACCGTCAGCGACAGCATCGTTGCGGAAGACATCGACCAGTTCCCGGACAAGAACGTCGGCGAGGCGTTGTCGCGCATCACCGGCGTGCAGCTGTCGCGCCAGTTCGGCGAAGGCTCGCAGGTGTCCATCCGCGGTGTCGAGCCCGACCTGAACCGCGTCGAGATCAACGGCATGTCGGTGCTCGGTACCAACGGCGGCGCGGGCCGCGGGGCCGAGTTGCGCGAGCTGGCGTCGGAGCTGATTTCCTCCATCGACGTCATCAAGGGCTCCACGGCCGACCTGACCGAAGGCGGCATCGGCGGCACCGTGCGCATCACGACGCGCAAGCCGCTCGACTTCACCAAGCGCACCATCGCTGGTACGTTGGCGGCCGAGCAGGGCAGTCTGCGCGGCGGCATGCAGCCGCGCGGCACGCTGCTGCTGGCCGACAAATTCCTGGACGGCAAGCTCGGCCTCATGGCCAACCTGGTCTACGACAAGATCTACACGCGCGGTGACTTCTCCCGCAACACCTCCTGGGCCTTCCTGCGCGACTGGGACTTCTCGGCCGACAAGACCATCACCAGCCTGAACGCCAATGCGGCGGCTGTCACCACGTCGGCCGGCTGCAGCAGCCTGGCTGCCGCTGACCAGGCGCCTTGCCGCAGCCAGTGGTTCGACTACTCGCCGCGCATCTCGCGCTACGGCATCTGGACCCGCGACCACAAGCGCAGCTCCGCCGAGGTGACGGCGCAATACCAGTTCACCAGGGAGCTGGACGCCTACGTGAGCTACCAGGCCAACACGCAGGCCCAGCGGCTCAACGACATGAACTACGGCACCGACTTCTCGGCGGTGACGCGGCTGGCTTCGCCGGGCAATGCGCCGGTCTACCGCGCCGACGCCACGGTGCAGACTGCCGGCACCTGCGTCGCGGCGCCCACCGCCACCACGCCGGCCGGCATGGTGGTGGAGAACCACCACGTCACGCAGTTCACCGTGGGCAACTGCCTGAACGTGGCGGGCCAGGGCGGCCAGGGCGCGTTCAGCACGTCGGCGCGCGACTTCGCGCTGGACATCGAGTCCAAGTACACCACCGCCGGCTTCAAGTTCAAGAACAACAGCTGGCGCGTCGAAGGGCTGCTGGGCGACTCCAAGTCGGACTACAAGAGCGAGAGCAACAACATCGTGCTGACGCAGAACGCGCCGGGCCTGGTCGTCAAGCTCGACGGCAGCCACCTGCCGCAGTTCACGTTCCCGACGGCCTACAGCCCGGACAACGCGTCGTCCTATGTGCAGGCGCAGCTGCAGTACCGGCCGTCGGCCACGAAGAACGCCGAGCGCCAGGGCAAGCTGGACTTCCAGTACAACTTCGACCACAACCTCTTCCAGAGCCTGTGGTTCGGCGGCCAGGCGCGCGAGTCCAGTTCGCGCCAGTACAACGGTGGCGGCTACCTGGTGCAGAACAACGGCAGCCTGACCGCCACCGACGAGGCGGTGGACATCAATGCCCGCACGGCCAACGTCAACCAGACCTTCATCTGGGACCCGCTCTACACCGGCACGGCGCAACGCCCCAACGACGCGCAGACCTACATCAACAGCGGCTACAAGACGGCGTACGTGACCGGCGCGCGCATGCAGGAGATCGTCAACGCGATCCGCACCAAGTCGCCCGGCACCTTCATGGGCGGCTATGGCGACGTCTCCGGCGTACCCGCCAACTGGACGGCGCCGAACTATGCCGCCACGGTGGCCTCGGGCATCTTCGACACCAGCGACTTCAGCCACAAATACCTGTACTCGACGCCTGGCAACGACGGCAAGACCTATCCGCAGATCCCGGCCTTCGACATCACCGAGAAGGTCAAGGCGGGTTACGTGCGGCTGGACTGGGGCACCGAGATCCTCGGCCTGCCGCTGGATGGCAATGTCGGTGTGCGCTACACCCGCACCGACGTGACCTCGACCGGCCTGCAGACGGACCGTACCTGCAACCCGGCCACGGTGTCGACCTGCTCGCCGCTCGTGAACACGAACAAGGTGGTGTCCATCAGCAACAGCTACAGCGACGTGCTGCCCAGCCTGAACGCCACGTTGCAGCTGATCAACGGCAAGCTGCTGGTCCGCGGTGGTGCGGCCAAGGTGATGGCCCGTCCGGCGATCAATCTGCTGGCGCCCAACGTCACCTGCACGACCGGCAGCGGCGACCCGGCGCGCGGCGGTGACGGCACCGACGACTGCACGGCCGGCAACCCGGAACTCAAGCCCTACCGCGCCACCAAGTACGACCTGAGCGTGGAGTACTACCCCAGCCGCGACACGCAGGTCAGCCTGGCCACCTTCCGCACCGAGATCGGCACCTATGTGCGTACCGGCGTCTACCGGCCGAGCGTGAACTTCTACGGCGACGGTCGGCTGTTCGACGTGACCCAGGCCGTCAACGGCGAGGGTGCCAAGACGCAGGGCATCGAGCTGGCGGGCCGCACGGCCTTGTCCTTCCTGCCGGGCTGGCTGGGCAACTTCGGCGTGGATGCCAACTACACGCGCATGGCGTTCAGCTACGCCAAGGGCAACGAACTCATCAGCCCGCTGGACAACTCGGTTCTTCCTTACCCAGGCATGTCGAAGAATTCCTACAACCTGGGCCTGTGGTACGACGACGGCAACTTCAACGCGCGCCTGGCCTACGCTTATCGCGACAAGTACTACACCGGCGGCAACGACGTGTCGGGCAATCCCAACTTCAGCGACAAGACCGGCTACCTGGACGCCAAGATCCAGTGGAAGGCAACGAAGAACTTCACGCTGGCTCTGGAAGCCAAGAACCTGACCAACCAGGCCGAGCTGACCTATGCCGGCGACCTGGGCCGGCCCAACGAGCTGGCCTGGTCGGGCCGCCGCTACTACGTCACACTGGGCTACAAGCTCTGACCTGAATTGGACTCCCGGGCCGGCATGGCCTCTGTGTTGCGCTGATCGCGCACCGGCCCCCGCCTCCGCTGGGGCCGCTTTTTTTGACCGCCACCATGAGTCTTCTGCGCCATCTCCTCGTCTGCTGCCTGTTGTTGGCCGGCGCAGCTCAAGCACAGCCCAGGCAGATGGAGAGGCTTGATCGCGGCGTCGTTGCGTTGACGACTTCGTCCGGGGTCTTCATCAGCTGGCGCCTGTTGGGCACCGAGCCAGCCGGGGTGCGTTTCAATGTCTACCGCGATGGCAAGCGCATCAACCACGAGCCGCAGGCGCTGACCAACCTGGTGGACGCGCAAGGCCGCAGCGACAGCCTCTACAGCGTGCGTGCCGTCGTCGACGGTCACGAATTGCCGGCCAGCGCGGCGGTGGCCCCGTGGAGCCAGCCCTATCTGCGTGTGCCGCTGCAAAAGCCCGAAGGCGGCGTGACGCCCGACGGCGTGGCCTACCGCTACGAGGCCAACGACGGCGCAGCGGCCGACCTCGACGGCGACGGCCAATACGAACTCGTCGTGAAATGGCAGCCTACCAACGCGCATGACAACTCGCACAAGGGCCACACAGGGCACACGCTGCTGGACGCCTACAAGCTCGACGGCACGCGGCTGTGGCGCATCGACCTTGGCCAGAACATCCGCGCCGGCGCCCACTACACCAGCTTCCTCGCCTACGACTTCGATGGTGACGGCAAGGCCGAGCTCATGATGAAGACGGCCGATGGCACGGTGGATGGTGCGGGCAAGGTGATTGGCGACGCCAAGGCCGATTACCGCAACGAGGCGGGCTATGTGCTGGCCGGCCCCGAGTTCCTGACCGTGTTCAACGGCTTGACCGGCGCTGCCATGGCCACTGCGGACTACACACCGCCACGCGGTGACGTGGCCGCCTGGGGCGATGCCTACGGCAATCGCGTCGACCGCTTCCTGGCCGGCGTGGCCTACCTGGATGGCCAGCGCCCCAGCGCGGTGTTCTCGCGCGGCTACTACACCCGCGCCGTGCTGGCCGCCTGGGACTGGCGCGATGGCAAGCTGACTCAGCGGTGGGTGTTCGACAGCGACGCGGATGCTGCGAGCAAGCCCGCTGCGGGCCAGGGCGCGCATTGGTTCTCGGTGGCCGACGTCAACGGCGACGGCCTGGACGACATCATCTACGGCGCTGCCACCATCTCCGGCACCGGCAAGCTGCTCTACAGCACCGGCCTGTGCCACGGCGACGCGCTGCACGTCAGCGCCTTCGACCCGGCGCGCGAGGGCCAGCAAGTTTTCATGGTCCACGAGACTCCGCGCTGCTACGGCGAGCATGGGCTGGAGATGCACGACGCCGCCACCGGCAAGCTGCTGTGGAGCATGTCCGGCAAGAACACCGACGTAGGCCGCGGTGTCTGCTTCGACATCGACCCGGCCTACCCCGGCGCCGAATGCTGGGGCTCTGTCGGCGGCCTGATGAGCGCTGGCGGCAAGCTCATCAGCGAGCAGCACCCCAACCGCTACAACTTCGCCATCTGGTGGGACGGCGATCTGCTGCGCGAGTCACTGGACCACGTCGCCATCGACAAGTGGAACCCTGCCAGCTTCAAGTTCGAGAACGTGCTGAACGGCAAGAAGTTTGGTGCGGCGTCCAACAACGGCACCAAGGGCAACCCGGTGTTGTCGGCCGACCTGTTCGGCGACTGGCGCGAGGAAGTCGTCTGGCGCAACGAGGACAGCACGGCCCTGCTGGTCTTCTCGACGGCCGTGCCGACTGAGCACCGCCTCGTCACGCTGATGCACGACCCGCAATACCGCGTGCAGGTGGCCGCGCAGAACGCCGGCTACAACCAGCCGCCGCACACCAGCTTCCACCTCGGCCACGGGATGAAGCCGCCGCGCTACCTGCCCATCACCACGCCATGAGGCTGGTCGCGCTGTTGCTTGTTGCGCTGGCCGGCTGCGTCAGCATGGAACCTGCGCCGCGGCCGCTCTACCGCGACCCGGTGCTGGACGGCGCGGCCGACGTGTCGCTCGTCTTCAACCGCGGCCTGAAGCGCTGGGAGATGTTCTACACCAACCGCCGCGCGACGCTGCGGCTGGACGACCCCAAGGACGTGACCTGGGTGCACGCCACGCCCATCGGCATCGCGACGACGGACGACGGCAACCGCTGGCGCGCGTCGGGCGAGGCGAAGTTCCCTGCCGAGTGCACCGGCGCCACGCTGTGGGCGCCCGAGATCCAGGACTTCGACGGCGTGTACCACCTGTGGCTCACCATCGTGCCCGGCGTGCACAAGAGCTGGACGGGCGAGCGGCGCATCGAGCACCTGACCAGCACCGACCTGCGCAGCTGGACCTGCGCCGGCCGCGTGGAGCTGGGCTCGCCCAAGGTCATCGACGCGTCCGTCATCCGCGCGCCGCAGGGCGGCTGGCGCATGTGGTTCAAGGACGAGCAGGCCGGCAGCAAGCTCACGGTGGCTGACAGCCCCGACATGAAGACGTGGACCGTGCGCGGCCCGGTCAGCCCGCTGCCCGGTGAGGGGCCGACGGTGTTCCAGTTCGCCGGCAAATGGTGGCTGGTGGCCGACCTGTGGAAGGGCCTGCTGGTGCTGCGCTCCGACGACGCCGAGCACTGGCAGGAGCAGCCCACGCGACTGCTGGCCGGCATCGGCGAGCATCCCACCGACCGCGCGAAGGGCCAGCACCCGGGCGTCACCGTTGTCGACGGCCGGGCTTACCTCTTCTACTTCACGCACCAGAGCGGCGAGCCCGAAGCGAAGGCGGACGACCGCTGGCACCAGCGCACCGTCATCCAGGTCGCGGAGATGAAGCTGCAAGACGGCTGGCTGACTTTGGACCGCAACGCGCCGCCGCCCGATCTGCGGTCTGCATTCAAGGCCCGCTGATGCGCGCGCTGCTGCTGGGTCTGTGGATCAGTCTGGCTGGCGCTGCGCAAGCCGGGCTCAACGTTGCAACCAAGGCCACGCCGGGCAGCGTGCCGCTCGACGGCGCCGTCATCATCGCCGCGCCGGATGCCGATCCGCTCGAAGCCTTCGTCGCCCGAGACCTCGCGGATGACCTGAAGCGCGTGGGCCTGCAAGCCAGCGTCGGCGGCAAGGGCGCCGTGCAGATCTGGGTCGGCACCGTGGGCGGCCATGCAGCCATTGACGCCGCCGGTCTGGACCTCAGCAAGCTCAAGGGCTGCTGGGAGTGTTTCCAGATCGCACTGCTGCGCAACCCGAAGCCTGGTGTGAAGGCCGCCCTCGTCATCGCTGGCGCCGACCGCCGCGGCACGGCCTACGGGGTCTACACGCTGAGCCAGGCGCTGGGCGTGTCGCCCTGGCACTGGTGGGCCGACGTCGCGCCGCTCAAGCGCGGGCCATTGCATGTCAGCCTGACCGAGCTGCTGCTGCACGACGGTCCCGCCGTGAAATACCGCGGCCTCTTCATCAACGACGAGGACTGGGGCCTCTTCCCCTGGGCCTCTCGCACCTTCGAGCCCGAGGCCCGCACGATTGGCCCGCGCACCTACGAGCAGGTCTTCCGCCTGCTGCTGCGCCTGAAGGCCAACACGCTGTGGCCGGCCATGCACCAAGTCTCGGGCGCCTTCAACGCCGATCCGCGCAATGCCGAGCTCGCGCAGCGCTATGGCATCGTCATGGGCTCATCCCACGCGGAGCCGATGCTGCGCAACAACGTCGCCGAGTGGAAGGCGCCGGCCGAGCAGTACAACTACGCAACTCATCCCGAACAGGTGCGCGACTACTGGGCCGAGCGGCTGAAGACGAATGGCCGCTTCGACAACCTCTACACGCTGGGCATGCGCGGCATCCACGACTCCGGCATGCAGGGCGGCGGCACGGTGGCCGAGAAGCAGGCGCTGCTGAACCGCTTGCTGGCCGACCAACGAGAGCTGCTGGCAAAGCACGTAGGCGACCCGGTGACGCTGCCCCAGGTCTTCGTGCCCTACAAGGAAGTGCTGCCTTTGCTGCCCGGGCTGGCCCTGCCCGACGACGTGACGCTGGTCTGGCCCGACGACAACTTCGGCTACATCCGCCAGTTCCCCGACGCGGAGCAGACCAAGCGCTCAGGCGGCTCGGGCGTGTACTACCACCTGAGTTATCTCGGCGCGCCGCTGTCCTATCTGTGGCTGTCCACCACGCCGCCCGCACTCGTCGCCGAAGAAATGGGCCGCGCCTTCGATGCCGGCGCGCAGCGGCTGTGGATCGCCAACGCCGGCGACATCAAGCCGCACGAGGTCAACCTCAGCCACTGGTTCGACCTGGCCTGGAACCCGGCTACCGTGCGCGCGCAGGGGCAAGGCGGCTACCTGCGCGATCTGGCCCAGCGGCTGTTCGGCATCGCCGAGATTGCCGACATCTGGGACGGCTACTACCGCGTCAACTTCGAGCGCCGGCCCGAGCATCTGCAGTTCCATCTGCCGGGCGAACGCGTGAAGCGCAGCGGCCTCACGGCGGCAGCCGTCAACGAGCGTCTGACGCGCTTCGCCCAACTGCTGGCCGCGCTCGACGCCGTGCGCCCGCGCATCGCCGCCGCGCAGCGCGACGGCTTCTTCCAGCTCGTCGAGTACCCGCTGCGCGCCTCGGCGCTGGCCAATGAGCGCTTCTTCGCGCTGGAGCGCTACGCCGCGACGATGGAGCGCGATCCGGCCGGCGCCCGGACCATCGCTGCGCAGGCCGTGCGCGCCGACCAGCGCCTCAAGGCCCTGACCGCCCGCTACAACACTGGCCGCTGGGCGGGCATCCTGGCCGAGGAACCGGCCGACGGCTTGTGGACCAGCTGCCGCCAGCAGGCGCCGTTGCTGCCGGCGGCGGGCCTGGGCGGTAGCGCGCCCGACGCACTGCGGGACCTGGCCCGCGCATCGGCCGACCTCGCCCCGTTGCCTCTCATCGAGCCCATCGCGCCGCTGCTGCGCGTCACCGCCGCCGAAGGCTGGCGCCGCGTACCCGGCCTGGGCCGCGGCGACGGCGTGCTCGTCGCGCGACAGCCCGGCGCGGTGTTGACGCTGCAGGCGACGGCGAGCGACGCGGCCTGCCTGCGCGTCCACTTGCTGCCGACCTATCCGCTCGCCACCGGGGAGCCCTGGCAGGCCGATGTACTTTTCGACGGCCAGATCCACGCGCTGCGCTGGCCGCGTGGCCTACAAGACGTCGCCTGGGGCCAGGGCGTGCTGGCCAACCGCATCACCGCGTCGTTGACGCTGCCCGAGCGCACCAGCCCGCTGCGCCTGCAGCTCAGGGCTGGCCAGCGCGACCTGATGTTCGATGGCGCGGAGCTGCTGCCCGGCGCCTGCAAAGGCAATCCATGAAACTCGCATCCTTCGCGCTCGCCGCCCTGCTTGCCGCACCGATCGCACAAGCCCAGAACCCGCTGGCCCTCGGCAAGGACCTGCGCACCGCCGACCCCTCCGGCCATGTCTGGCCCGACGGCCGCCTGTGGCTCTACACCTCGCACGACGAGGAATGCCAGGCCGACTTCCACATGAAGGACTGGACCGCCTTCTCGTCCACCGACCTCGTCAACTGGACGAACCACGGCGCGGTGCTGTCGGTCAAGGACCTGAAGTGGGCTGACGACTACGCCTGGGCGCCCGACGCGGCCTACAAGAACGGCAGGTACTACCTCGTCTTCCCCGCCGGCACCGGCGTCAAGGACCGCCAGAACCCGAAGAACAGCACCAAGTGGATGGGCATCGGCATCGCCGAGAGCGACTCGCCCGCCGGCCCCTTCAAGGACATGATCGGCGCGCCGTTGTGGCGCAAGCCCTACGCCAATGACCCGGTGCTGTTCGTCGACGACGACGGCCGCGCCTACCTCTACAGCCGCACATCAGGTGTCAACTACCTGGTGGCGGAGATGGCTGACGACATGCGCAGCATCAAGGGCGAACTGCAGAAGATGGACATGGGCGGCTACGAGCCGCCGATGGAAGGCCCGTGGGTGTTCAAGCGCAACGGCCTGTACTACTTCACCATGCCCGAGCACAACCGCATCCTGACCTACTACACGGGCACCTCGCCCAAAGGCCCGTGGACCTACCGCGGCGTCATCATGGACGCCGAGGGCGGCAACAACCACCACTCCATCGTCCAGTACAAAGGCCAGTGGCTGCTGTTCTATCACCGCTGGCTGGACGTCTCCGGTGCGGCCTGTGCAAAGAAGCAGCGGCACGTGGCGGCGGAGTACCTGCACTTCAATGACGACGGCACGATCCGCAAGGTGGAGCGCACGGAGCAAGGCGTGGGCGACTTCCCGCAGCGCGCCGCGAAGCGCTGAGGGGGAGCGATGAACACTGATGAATCGATCAACGCGCTGGCGCGGCAGGCCCGCGAGCATTGGGAGGCCGGGCGCCTCGACGCGGCCGAGGCCTGCTTTGTCCGAGCCATCGCCGCAGCCGGCGGGCAGGCGGGTGTCGCCGACCTGCACGGCCAGCTGGCGGCCGTGATGGACGGTGCCGGCCGTCTGGCCGATGCCGTCGCCCAATCCGAACTGGCGCTGGCGGCAGAACTGGCGCTGGGGCAAGGGGACTCGCAGCCCAGCGTGAAGGTGGCGCGCTACTTTTTGGCGGACCGGCTGCTGCGCCTGGCGGAGACCGGGCGGGCGCTGAAGGTGCTGGCGCCGTCGCTGGCCGCCCTGCCCGATGACTGGCTGCTGAACACCGCGCAGGCCGAGGCGCTGCTGGCCGTCGGCCGCGCCGACGAGGCCAGGGCCGCGGCCCGGCGTGCGCTGGCGAATGCCGGCTCGGACGCCAAGCGTGCCCAGTTGGCCGAACGCCTGCAGGCGGTACTGCGGGATTGATGGCCCGCTCGCTATCGCCGCTGCAGACGGGTCATCCAGAGCAGCAGTACCTTTAGCCAGCGGCTCATCCGATCTCTCTCGTGCCTCGCTCGGCCAGGGTGCGCCACACCGTCATGGTGCGAGCCGTGCGGCTTGGCGGCTTGGGGACGCGCCCGGGCGTGAGCAGGTCCATGGCCTGGGTGGCGCGAACCAGGAAGGGCAGGGCGAAGAGCAGCGGCATGGCCATCAGGCGGAGCGCCTGGGGCGTACCCGCCTGGAACTGGTGCAACTGGTGGACGGAGAACGGCAGCGTGAGCGCGTGCTGCGCGAGTTGCATCGTGACCGACTTGTGCCAATCGGCGTCGACGCCACTCATGGCACAGCGCTGGCGGCGGCTCAGATGAAAGTCCGGCGGGTCGCTGCGCCGCAGTCGCAGGCGCAATTCCGCTTGTGGCACAGCCGGCAGCGAAGCCATGTATTCGTGCGCTTCCAGCGCCAGCTGGAGCCGCGCCGCGTCGGCCAGGATGCCGGTGATGGCCGGGTCCGTCGAAGCGATGCCGCCCAGGATCTTCAAGCGGCGTGTGGCGTCATGCAGTTCCCAGAGCCGGATGCGGAAGCTGCGTTCCGAGTCCGGCACTTGATGACCCGCGATGTACTCAAAGGCGTCATGGGCCTCGATGACGCAGCGCGCCAGGGCGCTCATGGACGGCAGATCCCACAGATCGAGAGGCGGCTGCTGGGTGGGGTCAGGCGCCAGCCGGCGCAAGGCGATGCCGTGGGACAGCAGCTTGGCGAAGATCTGTTCGCCATAGCTGACATGCACAGCCGAGAGGGGCTGGCCGGTCAGGGCCGCGGAAACCGCCTTGCCATGTTCGAGCACGGCGTCGAACTCGCGCAGCTTGGAACGGTAGTCAGCCCAGGTATTGATCTCTTGCAGCATGCTTGCTTTGTTGCCCCGACAAGCGCGCAAGGTTAGGCGAAGTTTGGGTTGCCCAGTTTCTCGCCCATCCAGCGGGCTGCCAGCGCTGGCCATTGATCCTGCGTGCCGGCCAGTTCCCGCAGCGCGAAGCCGTGTTCGGCCTGCGGGAAGACATGGGCCTCGACGTCGAGCCGGTGTTGCTGGGCCGCGGCGATCAGGTTGAGTGCATGGGCGACGGGCACGACGGGGTCGTGCAGCGCATAGGCCAGGAACACCGGGCAGCGCGGCAGGCCGTGGGGCTGGCTGGCAATGCCGATGGGCCAGGCGTCGTAGAAGGCCTGTTTCTCGGGCGGCAGGAAGTCGGGCTTGGCCGCAGGAAACTTGTGGTCGCGATGGTTGGCGTTGAGGGGAGCGTAGGCGATGACGGCGCCCGCCGATTCCCGCTGGCAGGCCATGACGCCGGCCAGATGGCCGCCGGAGGAGAGGCCCACGTGCAGCAGCGGCAGCGGCGGCAGCGTGGCGAGGTGATCCAGCGCGAGCAGACCGTCCTGCAGCGCGATGTCGAAGGGCTGGCCGTCCTGACCGGGCAGGCGATGCATCAGCACATGGGCGTCCAGCCCCAGCGTGTTCAGCCATCGCGCGATCTCGACACCTTCCTTGTTGTGCATCAGCTGCAGGTAGCCGCCGCCGGCATAGACGAGGGCACGGCCGCGCGCCGGTGAGGGCGACGGATAGGCGTGCAGCTCGGCCCGCGTCGGGCGGCGGCAGATGCGGTCGGGCGATTCGCCGTCGAACACATTCGGCGCGCCGGCCGACAGAGCAATGAGGTTCATCGTTTCTCGGGCAGCGGCAGGCCGAAGTCCGGCATGCCGTCGGCCGTGAACGCCAGCGGCTGTACGCGCGTCGCGCGACCGGTGTCCTTCAGCGGGTCGCCGACGACGTCGCGGTAGTTGCGGGCATGGAAGACGTTCAGCACGCTGCCATCCGGCTCGGTGACGAAGCTGTTGTGGCCGGGGCCGTAAATGCCGTTCTCCGGGCTGCTGGTGAACACCGGGCCGGGCGACTTGCGCCAGTTCTTCGCGTCCAACAGGTCAGCGTTCTCGTCGGCCCACAGCAGGCCCAGGCAGTACTCGGCGCCGGTGCCGGCGGCCGAGTAGGTCATGAAGACGCGGCCGCCGTGGATGAGCGCAGCCGGCGCCTCGTTGACGAAGTGGCGCACCTTCTCCCAGGCGTAGTCGGGCTGGCTCAGCCGCACCTGCGGGCCTTGCAGTTCGGTCGGGCTCTTCATGCTTGAGATGAAGATGTCGGTGCTGTGGTTCTTCTTCGCCGGGTCGGTCTGGGCCCAGGCCATGTAGCGCCGGCCGCGATGCTCGAAGACGGTCGCGTCCAGCGTGAACGTCTCCCACTGCGTCCTGATCTGCCCGCGCTCGGTCCAGTCGCCCTGCATGGGGTCGGGCGACGCGTTCTCGAGTACCCACAGGCGGATCTTCCACGGCTCCTTCGCTTCACCGGCGCTGAAGTAGATGAACCAGCGGTTGTCGATGAAGTGCAGCTCGGGCGCCCAGATGTGGTGGCTCATCGGGCCCTGCTCGTGCCGGCGCCAGATCACTTTCGGCTCGGCAGTGGCGAGGCCAGCAATGCTGCGCGCGCGGCGCAGCTCCAGCCGGTCGTATTCGGGCACCGTGGCCATCAGGTAGACCCAATCGCCGCGGCGCAGGATCTGCGGGTCGGCGCGCTGGGCGACCAACGGGTTGGGCCAGGATGTGGGCTGGGCGCCGGCGGGCAGGGCCGTGGCGAGCAGTGCAGTGGTCAGCAGCTGGCGGCGGGTGAGGTTTGCAGCAGACATGGTTCAGGGCAGGCGGTAGAACTCGGCCTCGACGATGGACAGCACGCCGCGGCCGAGGCGGCTGGCGCCGGTGTCGACGATTTTCTGGTTGGCGACTTCGGTATTCGCCGTTTCGGTGCCGCCTTCGGCCTCACCGGCCAGCTCGATGCCGACCGTCTGGCCGCGCTGGGGCTTGAGCGGCAGCGTCACATAGCCCAGGCTGCGCTCGGTCAGGCCGCGCCAGACCTCAGTGCCGTCGACACTGACGCGCAGCGGGTAGCGCCGCTCGCGCCAGCCGCCGAGCTTGAGCGTGATCTCGGTCAGCGTGGCCGGCTCGGCCAGCTTGAAGCGGATGGCACCCTTGCCGGACTCGCTGGTCCACGAGGTCGACTCGTCGTCGTCAATGGCCTGGCCGGGTGTGCCGCTGTCGGCCTCGACAGATGCGACGGCAACGGCCAGGCGGCTTGCCGTAAAGGAAGGTGTGGCCGGCGTCGTTCCCCGTGTGGATTGCGGCGCCAGGCCGTCCGCAGGGAAGCGGGTGCTCAAGCCGCCGATGACGGGCACGGGCTGTGAACGCAGTTCCAGCGTGGCCGGAGCCAGGCCGGGCGCCTCGGCGCGCAGCCGGATGACGCCCGCGTCCGTCGTGCTGCGCACCAGCACGCGGTTGACGCCGCCTTCCACCGGCAACTCGCGCGCCAGCACGAAGTTGCCCGGCCCCTGCGCAATGCCGCCACGCCACTCGGCAGGACCGTCCAGCGTGAACTTCACCGTGTCCAGCGCGATGGGGTTGCGGCGGCCGGCAGCGTCCACCACTTCGACCTGCACCAGCGCCAGGTCGGCGCCATCGGCCTGCAGGCCTTGCGGGTGCGTCCGCGCCGCCAGCTTCAGCGCAGCGGGCGCGCCGGCTGTGATGCGCACGTCTTCGCAGACCTTGTTGCCGTCCTTGTCCAAGCCCACCGCACGCAGCTCTCCGGGCTCGAAGTGCACACCATCGAACCGGAAGATGAAGGGCTCGCTCGCCTCGCCTTCACTGAAAGCCCTGCCATTCAGCGTCAGCTGCACGCGTCGCGCGCTGGAGATGACGATGACCGTCTTGAGCGTGCCGGCCGTGTAGTTCCAGTGGCCGAGCAGATGGGCTCGCGGCTGCTCGATATCGACCCAGCCGTCCCAAACCACCTGGTGCGCGAAGAAGCCATCCTTGGGAATGCGCATCGCATCCACCTCGCCGCTGCGGCGATAGTTCTCGGCGCCGCGGTGGTGGGTGTTGCTGTCGCTGAAGATGATGTTGACGCCGCCCGACGACACGCGCATGCCGGTGCCCGGCCGCTCGCGCCAGAAGTCCACCCAGCGGCGCACGTCTTCCAGTGCGTGGGAATCCTGGTTGCGGTTGTAGGCCGCAGCGCTCTGGCCCTTGTGCTCGGGGCCGTCGCCGTCGCGGTGAAAAGGCGGCGAGAGCTCGTCCCAGAACTTGCGGGCGCCCTCGTCGCGCGAGTACTCCATGGCCCACATCGGCCGCCGCGCGCTCTTGTTGACGTAGAGCATTTCGCCGCCGTACTCGGCCACGTCCTGCAGCGCTTGGGACAGCATCTCGCGGCTGCCAGCGGCGCGGCCACCGTTCGGGTCGAAGCGATCGCGCAGCGCGGCCATCTCGCGCATGTGCTCGGCGCTGACGCCGCGGTTGCCCGACTCGTACATGAGGATGCTGGGGCTGTTGCGGAAGTAGACGATGGCGTCGCGCATGGCCTCCATGCGCTGCTCCCAGCGCCGGCCGGTCACGTCGGCCTCGGAGTCGCCCGCGGGCATGGCCTGCATCAGGCCTACGCGGTCCAGCGATTCGACGTCCTGCTTCCACGGCGCGGTGTGCATCCAGCGCACGAAGTTGGCATTGCTGGCCAGCATCTGGCCGTTGCTGTAGTCGCTGAGCCAGGGTGGTACCGACAGGCCGATGGCCGGCCACTCGTTGCTCGTGCGCTGGGCATAGCCCTTGAGCTGGATGACGCGGCCGTTGAGCTTGACCATGCCGCGGGCAAACTCGGTCTGGCGGAAGCCCGTGCGCGTGACGACCTTGTCGACCGGCTTGCCGTCCACACTCAGCGTGGTCTCCACGTCGTAGAGGGCGCCATGGCCCCAGCTCCAGAACTGCAGGCCGGCCACCGGCGCCTTGGCGCCGACGGTGGTGGTGGTGCCGGCAGGAATGGTTTGAGTGGGCGCCTTGAACGTCGCGATGACGCGGCCGCCCGGCTCGCGCAGCGTCACCTCATAGCTAAAGCGACGCGGCCGGGCGTGCTCGTTGCGTACCTGGGCTTCAGCAGTGATGGTGGCGCGGGCCGCCTTCTGGTCGAAATCCTTGGCATAGATGTAGACGCCGGTCGTGCCGAGGTTGGAGAGCAGTGGCAGCGTCTGGTAGAGCCTGTCGGTGAGGTGCAGCCGCAGGTTCTTGGGCAGGCCACCGTAGTTGGCGTTGAAGTTGCGGTCAGCCCACTGATAGCGCTGGTTGGTCGCCTGCTCGCGGTAGTCCCAGCGGTTGTCGGTGCGCACGGCGATGAGGTTGTCGCCGGGTTTCACGGCCTGACTCAGGTCGAAGCCGAAGGCGGTGACGCCGTTCTCATGCAGGCCGATGCGCTGGCCGTTGACCCAGACCTCGGCGGCCTGGCGGGCGCCTTCGAACTCGATGAAGACCTTGCGGGTGGCGACGTCGGCGGGCAGCGTGAAGCGCTTGCGGTACCAGGCGATGCCGGTGCTGTGGTCGACGATGTCCTTGGCGAAGGCGTCGTCTTCATTCCAGGCGCGGGGCAGGGTGACGGGCTTCCAGCTGGCGTCGTCGAATGTCGTGCTTTCGGCGCCCGGCGCGTCGCCGACATGCAAGCGCCAGCCGGGGTTGAAGTTGTAGGTTTCGCGGGCGGCTTGGGCCGACAGTGCCGCCGCTGCCAAGGCGAGAGCGGCCAGCCATCGCTTCATTTCGCCTGCGCCTTGTAATGCTCGGCCAGGACCTCAAACGCTAGCTTGCGCTGCCCGGTCTCGGAGATCAGGCCCTTGCGGTTCCAGCCGTTCTGGTAGACCGGGTGCTCGCGGCGCGGCGAGCGGAAGTCCTTCAACACCCAAGGTGACAGGCCACGCAGCGTGGGCACCTTGGCGGCCATCGCCAGCGTGGCGCGGTAGTAGTCGGCCTGGTAGTCCTCGGAGAACTTCGGTCTCAAGGCTGGGTCGCGGAAGCCCGCGAAGGCGTCGGCGCCGAACTCGGAGAACAGCAGCGGCTTGGTCGCAGGCACATCCCAGCGCAGCTTGCGCACTGCGTCCAGCGTGTCGTCGCCATACCAACCGGCATAGGTGTTGACGGCGATGACGTCGAGTTGCGACAGCAGCGGGTCGGCGATATGGATGGTGTCACCTTTGCGCTCGACGAGCAGGGCCGCGCTGACAAGGCGGCTGGCGTCCAGAGCGCGCACGGTCTCGGCCAGGGCGGTGTGGAAGCGCGTGCGGTTCTCGGCCACCGGCGTCTCGTTGCCAATGCTCCACAGGATCAACGCCGCGCGGTTGCGGTCGCGGTAGATGGTCTCGGCCTGCATGCGGCGGGCCTTGTCCAGCACGGCGGGCGTGTCCCAGTCGATGCTCCAGTAGACGGGGATCTCGCTCCAGACCAGCAGGCCGATCTCGTCGGCCACGCGCAGCATGGTCTCGTTGTGGGGGTAGTGGGACAGGCGCACGTAGTTGCCGTGCAGGCCATTCTTCACCTCGCCGAGCAGGCGGCGCGCGGCGGCTTCGTCAATGCGGCGAGCCGGGTTGGGGCCGATCTCCTCCTCGTGGATGGAGATGCCGCGCAGCGTGATGGGCTGGCCGTTCAAAAGGATGTCGCTGCCGCGCACGGCGATGGTCCGAAAGCCCATGCGGTCGCGCACGTGGTCACCGCCGGCCTCGAACTCGACGTCGTAAAGCGTCGGCGACTCGGGCGACCAGCGCTTGAGCCCCGCCGGCGCGGCAGTGTCGAAGCGGGCTTCGCCGTTCGCGTCTGTGCGGGCCCGCAGCGTGAGGTTCAACGCGCCTATGCGCAGGCTCACGGCCTGGTTGGCCGGCTGCGGGCCGTTGAGCTGCAGGCTGCCGACGATGCGGCCGGCCTCGGTCAGGCGCAGCGTGGCGTCGTCGATGAAGGTGGCTGGCGTCTGGAACAGCTTGACCGGCCGCGTGATGCCGCCATACAGATCCCAGTCGGTGATCTCGGCCGGAATGGTCTGGGCGTCGTGCTTGGAATCGACGCCGACGACCAGGCGGTTGCCCGTCTCGCGCAGGGCCTGAGTAACCTCGACGACAAAGGGCGTGAAGCCGCCTTCATGCTTGCCGACCTCTTGGCCGTTCAGGAAGATGGTGCTGCGGTAGTTGACGGCCTCGAAGCGCAGGAAGCTGCGCCGGCCGGCCTGGATGGGCGCATCAAAGCGGCGCTGGAACCACATCAGCCCGTCGAAATAGCGTAGCTCGGGAACCGCCGAGTTCCAGGCGCCTGGGAGCTCCATCGTCGGCGCGCGGTCGAGGTCGTATTCGAAGAAGCCCGCGCCGCCTTTGGCCTCGGCCGCGGCCACGTCAACGTCACGAAAGCGCTGCATGCGCGGCTTGGCGGGCCAGCCGTTGATGTCGGTGAAACCAGTGCGGTAGAGGTCCTTGGAATAGGTCCAGCGGCCCGACAGATCCTGGTCGGCGGCGCGGGCCGTCAGCAGCAGGGATGGGCGCAGCGAGTCGGCGGCGAGCGTCGGTAGGGCGAGGGCCCAGGCCAGGGCGAGGGTGATCCAGGTGCGCATGACGACCCGCCTTCAATTGAAGTGGAAGAGGGGCTGCAGCGGCCACTGGCGCGGCTTGTTGTCGGGCTCGACCTCCATCAGGTCGGCCATGTAGTCCCACCAGCGGCGCATGACGGGCTGCTGGGGCAGGGCGTCGAAGGCGGTGCCTGGCTTGCGCTTGAGCACGGCAAAGAGGGACAGCGTGGCTTCGTCGAGAAAGATCCAGTAGTCGTGGATGCCGGCTTCGCGCAGGGCCGCGGCCAGGTCGGGCCAGAGCTCGTCGTGGCGGCGCTTGTACTCCGGCACGACGCCGGGCTTGAGCTGCATCTTGAAGGCCAGGGTCTCGTCGCTCATCGCTTGTCTCCTTCTTATTGAACGTCCTGCTCCGCCATCGGCAGGGCCGACACGTCGCGGCGGCGCAGGGCGGGATCATGTCTCCAGCAGGCGCTGCCCAAGCCGGTGAGTTCGATACCCGCGCCGACGGCGATGGGCTCGCCCAGCGACATGCGGCTGTCCGCAAAGCGCCAGTCCACGGCGTCCAGCACATGGCCGCCGCGTTGCGCCTCGATGTCCAGCCCCGTGAAGTGGAAGCCCCGCAGCGGCGTCTCGGCATAGGCGTCGACCTCGAAGGCGACTGCCGCGCCGCGCGCCTTGAGGCGCTCGATGCGCACACCGTTCACCTGCACACGGCCCTGCTCGGCGGGCACCGGCGTGGCCAGGTTGAGCCAGTGCGCGGGTGCGCCGGCACGCTCGGCGGCGGGGATGCGGGCGCAGCTGAAGGCGGGGTTCCAGTTCATCGTCACGCGCAGCGCGGTGGGTACCTCGTGCAGAACGAGATCGCTGATCGTCGCGCCCTCGATGAAGCCGCCGCGGCTGGGTGCGGACTTGAACAGCAGGCCCACGGGCACCGGCGCGTGGACCTCGATGCGCCCCGCCGTGATGCGCCGAAAACCGCCCGAGGTCTCGCTGCCGAAGGTCAAGCCCGCGGCGCCCTCGCGGATGATGCAGTCGCTGATGCTGATGTCTTCGCAGGGCCGCGCGACGCGCAGGCCGTCGGCGTCGCGGCCGGCCTTCAGCACCAGGGCGTCATCGTTGACGGCGATGTCGGCGCGGCGGATGGTGACGCGGCGGGAGGAGTCGATGTCGATGCCGTCGGTGGACGGGCCGCGTGCGTCGCCGTCGTTGTTGCGGATGGTGATGGCGTCGACGCTGACATCCTCCGAATAGCAGAGGTGCAGCGTCCAGAAGCCCGAACGGCGCAGCAGCAGGCCGTCGCCAATGTGGATGCGGGCCGCCTCGAAGACCTGGATCAGGCGAGGGCGCTGTGCGTCGTAGTCCGACGCCCAGCGCAGGCCGCGCGGCTCGTAGAGCGCGCGTAAGGCCCAGTAGCTGTCCCAGAAGACCTGGCCATCGCCGTCGATGCAGCCTTCGCCGACAAGGCCGACGTCATGCTCGCCGTAGATGTTGACCAACGCCGCCGGCCAGCGCATCTCGATGCCTGAAACGCGAGTGGCCAGCAGTGGGTAGTCGGCCAGGTTGCGCGAGCCCAGCAGCGTGGCGCCGCGATCCAGCCGCAGCGTCATGCCGCTTTTCAGGAAGAGCGAACCCGTCAGGTAGGTGCCGGGCGGGATTCGCAGCGTCGTGCGCTGCAGCGCCGCGGCATCAATGGCGGCCTGCAGCGCCCGCGTGTCGAGCGTGAGGCCGTCACCGCGCGCGCCAAAGGCCTTGGCATCCACCTCAGACGATGCCGCTGCCCGAAGCGCCCGCCTTGGGCGGGCGCTTGACCGCAGCCTTCTCGCGGTAGCCGCTTGCGCGGTAAGCCGCGACCGGGTCGATCGCGCCGCCGGCACGCAGGCGGGCCATGGCGAGGATGGGGCTGACGTCGGTGCGGAAGGCCTTCTTCAGCGCCTGTGCGGACTGCAGCGCATCGTTGGCTTCCTGGAAGCCGGCCAGCGCCTTGCGGTCCACCAGCGCGGCCTGCACGAAGGCGCGCTGCACTTCCACCGCGCTGCTCATCAGGCTCTCGATGGGGTCGGTCACGTTGTGCGACTGGTCCAGCATGTAGGCGGGCTTGAAGGCGCTGCCGTCGCGCGATGCCGCATCGGCCAGTTCGTTGAAGACAAGGAAGAGCTGGAAGGGGTCGATGGAGCCCGAGTCCAGGTCGTCGTCGCCGTACTTGCTGTCGTTGAAGTGGAAGCCGCCGAGCTTGCCGAACTGGGCCAGGCGCGCCACGATCATTTCGATGTTGGTGTTGGGCGCGTGGTGGCCCAGATCCACCAGGCACTTGGCCTTGTCGCCCAGCGTTTGCGCGGCCGCGAAGCTGGTGCCCCAGTCGGCGATGACGGTGCAGTAGAACGCTGGCTCGAACAGCTTGTGCTCGATGTACATCAGCCAGTCGTCCGGCAGCGCGGCGTAGATGCCCTTGGCGCTGTCCAGGTAGCGCTCCAGCGAACCGCGCAGGTTGTGCTGGCCGGGGAAGTTGGCGCCGTCGCCGACCCACACCGTCAGGCCCTTGGAGCCCAGTGTCTTGCCCAGCTCGATGCAGTCGATGTTGTGCGCCACGGCCTGCTCGCGGGCGGCCTGGCTTTGCGCGGTCAGGCTGCCGTACTTGTAGCTTTGGGCCTGGCCGGGCTGGTCCTGGAAGGTGTTGGAGTTCACCGCGTCAAAGCTCAGGCCCAAGCTGTCGGCCTGCTGGCGCAGGGCCTTGGGGTCGCTCGGCCTGTCCCAGGGGAAGTGCAGCGACACGGTGGGCGTGGCGCGCGTCAGCTGGTGGATGACGGCGCAGTCCTCCAGCTTCTCGGTCACGTCACGCGGCTCGCCCTTGCCGGGGAAGCGCGCGAAGCGCGTGCCACCGGTGCCCACGCCCCAGCTGGGCAGGGCGACAGCGAAGGTCTGGGCCGTGGCCGTCAGCGCCTCGATGTCCACGCCGCGGCGGGACAGCATGCCGCCCAGCGCGTCGTAGTCGGCCTGCAGCGTGGTGCGCTGGCTGGCGTTGTGCTGCTCGACCTGGGCCGTGTCGATGATGTTGGTTGTCATGGTTGTCTCCTGGCCGCCGTGTCAACGAGTAAATGCGGCGGCGTTGCCCGCGTCAACGTTGAGGACGTTACCCGTGCTCTTGCCCGACTTGTCGCTTGCCATGAAGTACACCGCCTCGGCGATGTCCTCGGGCAGCACGCTGAGCTTGAGCATGCTGCGCTGGCGGTAGAACTCTTCGATGTTGTCGGTCTCGATCTTGTTGGACGCGGCGCGCTCTTCCTTCCACTTGCCGTCCCAGATGCGCGAGCCGCGGATGACGGCGTCGGGGTTGACGACGTTGACGCGCACGCCGATGGGCGCGCCTTCCAGCGCCACGCAGCGGGCCAGGTGGATCTCGGCCGCCTTGGCCGTGCAATAGGCCGAGGCGCCGGCGGACGCGACGAGGCCGTTCTTGCTGGCCACGAACACCATGCTGCCGCCGATCTTCTGCTGCTTCATCAGGCGGAAGGCACCGCGGCTGACCAGGAAGTAGCCGGTGACGAGGATGTTCTGGTTGCGGTTCCAGATCTCCAGCGTGGTGTCTTCCAGCGGCGCGGCAGAGGCGATGCCGGCGTTGGAAACGAGGATGTCCAGGCCGCCAAAGCGCAGCGCCGTGGCTGACAGCAGCGCTTCCACTTCGGCCTCGGACGTGATGTCACCGCGCACGGCGGCCACGTTGTCCTTGCCGCCAGCCTTCAGCAGGTTCTGGCGGGCTTCTTCCAGCGCCTCGGCGTCGATGTCGGTCAGCATCACGCAGGCGCCTTCCTGCAGCAGCTGGCGTGCCACCGCCTGGCCGATGCCGCCGGCGCCGCCGGTCACCAGGGCCACGCGGCCGGCCAGGCTCTTGGGCTTGGGCATGCGCTGCAGCTTGGCTTCTTCAAGCAGCCAGTACTCGATATCAAAGGCTTCCTGCTCGGGCAGGCCGACGTATTTGTCGACGCCGTTCGCACCGCGCATCACGTTGATGGCGTTGACGTAGAACTCGCCGGCGATGCGGGCCGTGGCCTTGTCCTTGGCGAAGGACAGCATGCCCACGCCGGGGATCAGGTAGATGATGGGGTTGGCATCGCGCACGGCCGGGCTGTTGGCGCGCTTGCAGCGCTCGTAATAGGCCACGTAGTCGGCGCGGTAGTCTTCCAGCGCCTTGTCCAGGCCGGCCAGCAGCGCGTCGACGTCGGGCCTGGCCGGGTCGAAGTCCAGCACCAGCGGGCGGATCTTGGTGCGCAGGAAGTGGTCGGGGCAGGACGTGCCCAGAGCGGCCAGGGCGGCCAGGTCCTTGCTGCCGACGAACTCCAGCACCGCGGCGCTGTCGTTGAAGTCGCCCAGCTTGCGTTCGCTGGCGCTGATGCGGCCGCGCAGCGCGGGCATCAGCTTGGCGGCGAGGGCTGCGCGCTCTTCGGCGGGCAGGGTGATGGTCTTGACGCCGCCGAACACCGGCTGCTTGATGTTCTCGGCCAGCCACTGCTCGGCCAGGCGGATCATCTCCAGCGTGATCTCGTAGCAGCTCTTGGCCGTGTCGCCCCAGGTGAACAGGCCGTGGCCTTCCAGGATGATGCCCTTCAGGTTCGGCTGCGACGTGGCCAGGGCTTCGAGTTTGAGGCCCAGGTCGTAGCCGGGGCGCTGCCAGGGCAGCCAGCCCAGCTGGCCGCCGAAGATCACTTCGGTCAGGCGGCGGCTATCGGCACAGGCGGCGATGGCGATGATGGCGTCAGGGTGCATGTGGTCGACATGCGCCTTCGGGATATAGGCGTGCAAAGGCGTATCGATACTCGCCGCTCGCGGATTCAGATTGAAGGTGCAGTGCGGCAGGTAATCCACCATCTCGTCTTCATGTTCCAGGCCGCGATAACGTTGCTTAAGCGCCTGCAGCTTGTCCATATAGAGCGTGGAGAAACCATCCAGCTTGATGGACCCCAAATCGCCGCCCGAGCCCTTGACCCACAGCACCTCGACATCCGCGCCGGTCAGGTGGTCGCGCATCAGAACCTTGGCCGAGGTATTGCCGCCGCCGAAATTCGTCACGCGCAAATCGGAGCCCAGCAGATTGGAGCGGTAGAGCAGCAGTTCGGGTTCGCTCAGCCTGGCTGCCACGGCATCGTCCCACTTGGAGATGATGGGAGCCGTATCTGAGAATTTGGCGGGAGTTTGGGAATTTGCAGTCATCAGCTTGCCTGTATTCAGTCCGTCATTCATCTCCGTGAGCGCAGCCTGCGACCCGGAGCCCGCCATTCGCGGGATTAGCGGAGCGCAGTGTGGGCCGAAACAGCGCGCCACGGTCGGCGCCGGCGCAGTAAATCAAAAGGATGAGCGAATGCATCGGCCGCGGCACCTCCGCTCACGAAACGCTCATGGCCGTGAGCGTTTGCTGATTGACCTTGTCACGCAGCTGACGTAATCTGCACTTGGAACAGCGTTTCACCCAGGCTTTGATTGCTTCTGAGCGTGAGTGGATTGGGCTGTTGCAGCCGGCGCCTACGCTCACCGGCTGCGATCAAGGAACCGGCCTCAGCCGGGCCGCCAAGCCAAGCGACGCCTGCCCTCCAGAGGCTGGGCGCCATAAATACGAGACAACGGTCGCCACCGATTCTCCAGGCGCCCGATAAAGGTGATCCCCATGATCAATCACAAGCGTCACAAGCGTCTGCTCAAACTGCTGGACGAACGCGAGCACGCCAGCGTTCAGCAATTGATGGACTGGTTGTCGGCCTCAGCCGCGACGGTGCGGCGGGATATTTCCTGGCTGGCCGCAAAAAACCAGCTGACGCGTACGCGGGGCGGGGCGCAGAGGCTGGAGCAAAAGAAAAAGTCATACACGCTGTCTAGCGAGACTTTTCAAAACAATGCCCAGCAACATACCGCCGCCAAGCGCGCCATCGCGCGTTATGCCACCTCGATGTGCAATGACGGAGAAACCATCATCATCAATGGCGGTACCACCACCTTCATGATGGCGGAGTTTCTCGTCGAGAAGCGGCTGAAGATTCTCACCAACTCCTTCCTGATGGCCGAGCGCCTGCTCGTCACCAGCGACAACGAGATCATCCTGCCCGGCGGCAAGGTTTACCGCGAGCAGAACGTCATCCTCAGCCCGTTCGAGAACGACGTGGCCCAGCACCACTACGCGGCCAAGATGTTCATGGGCGTCTACGGGCTGTCCATCCTGGGCCTGATGGAGGCCGACCCGCTGCTGATCCAGGCGGAGAAGCGCCTCATCAGCCAGGCGGAGGAGCTGATCGTGCTGGTGGACAGCTCCAAGTTCCAGCGCAAGGCGGGCCTGGTGCTGTGCGGCTTGAACCGCGTGTCCACCGTCATTACCGACACCGGCGCGTCCGACAGTGCCGTGCAACTGCTGGAGCACTACGGCGTGCGCGTCATCACCGTGGAGCCTGAAGCCGTGGACCCTCGCGTGGTGGAGGCTTCGGCGCTGAGCTCGCATGACTATGCGGCCGTGCTGGAGTCGGGCTCCTACCACCGGCATGCGGGGCTGGTGTCTTGAGCCCTGCGGCCGGCGATCTCGTTTCAGGCACCGTCGTCCTCGACATCGGCAAGACCAACGCCAAGCTGACCCTCATCGACGCGGCTGGCAAGACGCTGGCCGAAGCGCGCACGCCCAATACCGTGCGGCGAGACGAGCCCTATCCGCACCACGACACCGAGAGGCTGTGGGGCTGGCTGCTGGGTCAACTGCGCGAGTTGTCGACGCTGGCCCAGATCCGAGCCATCGTGCCGGTCACGCATGGGGCGACAGCGGCGTTGATCGACGATGCGGGCCTGGTGCTGCCGGTGCCTGACTATGAGCATGTGCCGGGCGACGCCGTCGATGCCGCTCGCTATGACACGCTGCGGCCGCCGTTCGACGAGAGCGGTTCGCCGCGGCTGCCGGCCGGCCTCAACCTCGGCCGCCAACTGGACTGGCTGCAGGCGAGATTCCCCGCGGAGTTCGCTCGCACCCGGCATGTGCTGATGTACCCGCAGTACTGGGCCTGGCGGCTGTGCGGGGTGGCTGCGAGCGAGGTCACTTCCTTGGGTTGCCATACCGACCTGTGGCGTCCCCGGGTGGGCCGCTGGTCCAGCCTGGTCGAGCGCCTGGGCTGGGAGAAGCTGTTCCCGCCGCGCCGCGATGCCTGGTCGCGCTTGGGCAAGCTGCGGCCCGAGCTGGCCGCGGACATCGGCCTGCCCGGCGACTGCGAGATCGTCTGCGGCATCCACGACAGCAATGCCTCGCTGCTGCGCCATCTGCTGACCCTGCAGCAGAGCGGCCCCTGCACGGTGCTGTCCACCGGCACCTGGGTCATCGCGGCGGCCCTGGGCTCGGCAACCAGGCCTCTCGTCGAGGCCCAGGACATGCTGGCCAACTGCGATGTCTTTGGCGACGCAGTGCCCTGTATCCGTTTCATGGGTGGGCGCGAATTCGGTGCCATTGCCGGTGCGCAACCGGCCAGCTTCGGTCTGGACGAACTGCAGCGACTCATTGCACAGCGCACCCTGGCCTTGCCCTGCTTTGCCGAAACCGGCGGGCCGTTCGCGGGCCAGCCCGGCCGTGTCACCGGCCCAGCACCCCAGACGCCCGCCGAACAGGCCGCGCTGGCCACGCTCTACGTCGTGCTGATGGCCGACCATTGCCTGGCCGCCCTGGGCACCACCGGCCGTGTCGTCGTCGAAGGCGCATTCACGGCCAACCGCTGGTTCGGCCCGCTGCTGGCCGGCCTGGCCGAAGGCCGCGACGTGACCGTGTCGGACGACAGCAGTGGCACGACCTGCGGCGCCTGGCTGCTGGACGCCTGGGGCAGCGCGCCCGAGGCGGCAGCCGCGTCGGTGGCCGCATTGAACCTGCCGGGATGGCGGGCCTACCGCGACGCCTGGCGCACAAGCACCGGCGCGCACTGATCTGCAAGCCACGAAGAAGAAGGGCCGGCCTCCCGCGAGGCCGGCCCTTTGACTTGGGGTCGCGGTGGCGTCAGCCGCGTCGGCGGCGCCTGATGCCGGCCACACCCAGCCCGGCCAGCGAGGCCAGGGCCAGCGAGCCCGGCTCGGGAAGAGTGAAGGCGCGCACGCTGTCGATGGCCGGCACGCTGTAGCCGCTCGTGTCGGTCGCGCTGTCGAAGGCATAGACCCGCACTTCGTCAAAGCCGACGGCGTCACTCAGCCCGAGTACGCCGCCAATGCCCGCCGCGCCCAGGGACACGCGGCCATTGCCGGTCTGCACGCCGTCCAGCCAGGTCTGCCACATCAGGTAGATGCTGGCGTAGCCCGAATCGACGGCGAACTCGATGCCGTTGAGGTCGCGTGCCGCGCTGCGGATGGACAGGTAGGCGTTCATGCCTGCGGTGGCGAAGTAGTTGCCCGCGAAGGACTGGCTGTAGGTCTCGCCGGCGCCCAGGTCCACGCAGTTGCCACCGGCATAGCCGCAGCCGCCGTTGTCATTGGCAAAGCCCGTGTGGCTGAACAGCAGGCCGCCTTCTGACCAGGGGCTGTCGAGGTTGACGTTGGCCTCGAAGTCGGCAGCGGAGGTCAGGTGCGCTGCGCTCGGCGTGGCGCTGCCGGCGCCGGTGGTCTGCACGACGGCGGCGCTGACGTGGGCTGCCAGCAAGGCAGAGGCGAGGAGGGTGATGGTTTTCATGGGAAGAGCGTTCATTGCGCGGCAATCAGATCGATGGCATCGAAGGACAGCGCCGGGCTCAGGAAGGCGGCACCGGCGGTGCCGCTGACGGTGTTGATGGTCAGCACGTTGGTGCCGACGACCAGCTGCGCGGCGGGGATGTCGAAGCTGTAGGTGCGGTTGAAGCCGCGGTAGGTGCCCACGGTGAGGTTGCGCGACACCTTGGGCGGTGCGGCGGGAATGGCCGACGTCCAGCTGTTGACCGTGACCTGTGGGCGGGCGCCGGCGAAGTCGGCCGTGGTGCC
The DNA here is from genome assembly GCF_054049255.1 of Roseateles sp. P5_E4. Taxonomy (NCBI): domain Bacteria; kingdom Pseudomonadati; phylum Pseudomonadota; class Betaproteobacteria; order Burkholderiales; family Sphaerotilaceae; genus Roseateles; species Roseateles sp. P5_E4. The sequence goes on from NZ_JBFUMS010000002.1 coordinate 943,011, forward strand.
GAGGCGCAGCCGCAGCGGCACGGTGTTCTGGCCGCGCTTGAGCGTGAAGCGCACCTGCAGGCCGTTGTTGACGTCCTTCCATTGATAGGCCGGCCATTGCGTTGCGGCATTGGATTGGCCGATGACGAAGGGACTGACATTCCACGACGCCATGCGCACGTCGGACGGGTGCATGAAGGTCAGCTTGTCGCCGTTGATGAACTCCTGCGGCGTGCCGTCCCAGTGGCCGATGCGCCACAGCGCCGGCGTGGCCTCGGGGTCGGCCGTGATGGCCACCGGGTTCAGCGCGTACGTGGCATTGGCGGTCACCGTCACCGAGCCGGTCTGCACGGCCAGCTCGCCCTTGTAGACCGTCATCGTGTAGACGCCCGGCAGCATGCCCGTGGCCGTGAAGTGGCCGTCGACGGGGTCGGCGTCGGCCCAGTACTGTGCCTGCGCGTTGGCGAAGCCCACCGTGTAGGGCAGGCCGGCGATGCGGCCCGTGAGGCCGGCGCCGCTGACCGAGCCTCGGCCCACCGGAGGCACGTAGCCCAGCAGGCCCACGTTGCCGTACCAGCTGGTGTCGGGGCGGGCCGTGGGGGCCGTGCCGTCGTTGAAGATCATCGTGTAGGTGTTCAGTACACCCATGCGGAAGGCTTCCGTCTGGGCCTCGCCGTAATTGACGATGTAGGTCAGCTCGTTGGTCGTGTCGGTGATCTGCTGCAGCAAGCTGCGGTAGAAGGGACCGCCGGAGCCGCCTTCGTTGTTGTCTCGCCAGAACCAGATGCCCGCGCCAGGGCCGGAGCCGCCGACGAACTCCCAGTCCTTCAGCCGGCGGTTGGCGTAGTGCTTGGAGCGCGACTGGCCGTATCGCGCATCGGTGGCCGGGAAGCCGAACACGTCGCTGGCCTCGATGGCGCCGCTGGTGCCGCGCAGGTCCTCGGCCCAGAAGCTCTCGCCGTTGTAGGTGCGCAGGCCGCCGGCCGCGTTGACCGGGCCGCCGTTGGGCAGCTTGGCGATGGGGATGCGGGCGATGAAGCGCACCAGGCCGTGTACGTCCGGCTCTTCGGTGAAGTGCGTGCCCATGTGGATGTTGGACTCGCCCTTCTTCACCACGTAGTAGTGCGTCAGCACGCCGCCCTTGGTGCTGGTGCTGGTGAGGGTGACGCGGATGTAGTCGCTCGCGTTGACCACGCCGCCGTTGCTGCTGGAAGCCGGCGTCACCGTGCCGTTGGCGCTGACGGCCTCCACCTTCAGGCCCACGGCGCTTACGCCGTTGTAGAGCCAGTCGGCCCCGGAGTTGAGCTGTGTGCCGCGGGCGGGGTCGGCGTACTCCACGCCCTTGTAGACCATGCTGGACAAGTCGCCGATGGCCGTGGTGCTGCTGCTGTCCCAGCCACGCACCTTGAACACCAGGCCGCCATCGGTGTCGATGACGTACTGCGGCCGCGCCGCGTTGTTGTTGTCGTGGACGGTGGTGATGCTGAAGGCGGCCATCGCGGCCGGTGCCGCCGCGGCGAGCAGGCCTGCGGCCAGCCAGCGCACCCAGGGCGGGCGCGTGCTTGTGGTGTTCATGGAGTCTCCTGGTTTCGTGTCGTTGTTCACGGTCTGTGGACTTGGCCGCAAACCGGAGCGGAATGTAGGCAGCGCCTGACTCCGCGTGTACTCAACCCGTTGAGCGTTTGAACAGCGCCGCTCTCGCGTCTTCGAAGCTTCGCTCAGAGGAGCGCTACCACTGCGTTTGCGATAACCGTTGCGACATCGCGCACGGTGTCAAAGCGCGTCAACTCACTTCATCAGCGCCTGGTAGGTCAGCGTGCGCACGCGCAGATGCAGCGTCGAATTTCCCGCGGGCCGCAGCTGCGTCATGAAGAGGATGACGAGGCGCTCCTTCGGGTCCACCGTGTACTGCGGGAAATAGGCGCTGCCCCAACCGAAGGCGCCTTCGCTGCCCAGTTCCTTGAAGCCGCCGCGTTTCACGTTGACCCAGAAGCCCAGCCCGAAGCCATCGGCGTCGCCGCCGGATTTGGAACCGAGATGGTCGGCCGTCATCAGCGCCACGGTGTGGGGTGCGAGGATGCGCACGCCATCCAGCTCGCCCTGGTTCAGCAGCATCTGCAGGAAACGCGTGTAGTCGCCCGCGGTGGAGAGCATGCCGGCGCCGCCCGACAGCAGCTTGCGCGGGCCATTGACGAAGTCGCTCTTCGCAGACGTTTCCATCAGCTTGAGCTGGCCGCCTTCCAGCCCGTAGACATTGGCCAGGCGCTCAACCTTCTCCGGTGGCAGGAAGAAGCTCGTATCCGGCATGCGCAGCGGGTCGGTGATGCGCTCCTTGATGAAGCGGTCCAGCGGCTGGCCGGAAACGACCTCGACGAGGCGGCCCAGCACGTCGGTGGCGTAGCCGTAGATGAACTGCTCACCCGGCTGGCTCTGCAGCGGCAGCGCGGCGAAGCGGTCGGTCCACTGCGCCAACGTCTCGTCGTTGCCGACGAGGTACCAGTCCTTCATGCCAGCAGCGCTGTAGGCCGCCTGGGCCGGGCCGCTGCCGTAGCTCATGCCGGCCGTGTGCGTCAGCAGATCGTGGATGGTCAACGCGCGGCGCGGCTTCTCGGTGCCGCCTTGGGCCAAGGCGACCTGCAGGTTGGCGAAGGCCGGCAGGTAGCGCGCCACCGGGTCCTTCAGCAGGAAGCGGCCTTCCTCGTAAAGGATCATGGCCGCCACGGTCGTCAGCGCCTTGGTCATGGAGGCGATGCGGAAGATCGTGTCCGTGCGCATCGGCCTGGCGTTCTCGATGTCGCGCTGGCCATAGGCCTTGAAGACGACCGGCTTGCCATCGCGCAGCACGGCCATCACGCCGCCGGCGAGCTGCTGTTTGCCGATCTGCTCCTCGATGGCTGCGTCGAGCCGCTGCAGGCGTTCCGGCGAGAAGCCTTGTGCGGTGACCGCAGCGGCCTTGGGCGGTGCGGCCGAGGTCGCTGGGGCGTGGGCCAGCGCGGCGCAGGCCAGCGCCAGGGCGGCAAGGATGGTTCTCATTCGGCTCAATCGCCCAGGGGGCGTTGCTGGGTGAAGCCCGGGCTCGCTGCAACGTGGAACTGCTCCGGCGGCAGCGGCCTGGCGGGGTCAATAACGCCAAGATCATCGCGCAGCTGTGCGGCCACCGGCACGCGGGCTTCCTTCAAACCCAGGGCCACCAAACGCGCCAACTGCATGGCGCCGTAGTTGTTGTGGTGGGTGTTGTCGAGCTTGCCGTTGTTCATCGGATGGGCGGCCTGGGAGCGCTCGGGGCCGAGGGCCGCGTAGAACTGCTGGCTCATCGCGTTGAGGTCGATGAAGGCCAGCTTCATGTCCTGCGCGACCGCGCGCGCCGCGTCGGCGTACTCGGTCAGGCTGGGCCTGAGCTTTCCCTCGGGGTCGAAGTTGCGCCTCTCCATCGACGACACGACGACCGGCACGCCGCCTCGCGCCAGGATGCGCTCGGCGTGGGTGCGCAGCTCGGCCTTGTAGGTCTGGGCGTTGCCGCTGCCGTCCTTCTGCTGCTTCTGGTCGTTGTGGCCGAACTGCAGCAGCACCGTGTCGCCGGGTTGCAGCTGCGACAGGATCTTGTCGATGCGCCGCCGCGCCAGCGAGTCGCGGAAGGTCTCTCCCGACTGCGCATGGTTGGCCACGGCCACGGTGGGCTTGAACAGGGCCGTCAGCATCTGGCCCCAGCTGCTGTAGGGCTCGCGGGCCTGGTCGGCCACCGTGGAGTCGCCCAGCAGGAAGACGGTGGGCACCTTGACGGGCTCAATGACGAGACTGCGCAGCGCCGGCTGGCTGCCGTTGATCTCCAGCGTCAGGCGCTGGTCCCAGGCCCAGATCTCATCCTTGCTTTCGCGCGGTTCCTTGAGCTTGACGACGCCTGCTTCCACACCCGGCACGGCGGCGATGCGGGCCGTTCGCACGTTGACGATGAAGCTGCGCGTTTCAGTTGCACCGGCAGCCACCCCCACGCTGTCCAGCATCAGCCGACGCAGCTCGGCTTTGATGGTCGTGTTGCTGGCGGCGGCGGCGCCGAGCGTCGCGGTGACGCGGTAGTTGCCTTCCGCGGRCACGTCCACCGTGAAGAAGCTCGGCTGGCCGGCGGCATTGAGCGCGGCGCCGGGCTCGAAGCCGGCGCCGCGGTCACGGCTGTAGGTGGGCGCGGGCGTCGTGGTGAAGTCGAAGCTGAGCGGTTCGGCCGCGCGTGGCTGGGAAACACAGCCACTGAGGCACAGAGACACAGAGAAGAGCATGGAGAGAAAGGGCAGATTTCCTCTGTGCCTCTGTGTCTCTGTGGCTGTGTTCATCGATGTGGTCATGTCAGTCAGTGAGCTGGTCGCCGATCAGGGCCAGGTTCTGGATGGCGGCCAGTCCCCACTGCGCGGCGTCATTGGTGCTGATCCAGGGCGCCTCGTCCACGGGGTTCAGCGCCAGCGGGCCGGCGATGCGCGTGGTCTTCAGCGTCTTGTGGCCGCGCGGATCGTCGGCCAGGAACTCGCGCCAGGCGCGCTGGGCCAGCGCCTTGTCCTGCTTCTGTTTTGCCGCATAGGCGGACAGGCGCGAATGCCCCACGCTCAGCACAGTGCCGCCGCCGTGCGGTGCGCCCAGCGCCTTGACCTGCTGGTCGCGCGGCGCGTTGTAGAGCTCGCAATACTGCAGCCAGGCCTGCTTGAACTCGGGCTCATCGATCAGCTCCACCAGTTCGGCCATCATCTCCACAGCACCAAAGACGGCGCTCAGGTGGCTGGCGCTGAGCTTGTCGCCGCTGACGTTGTGGAAGGCGCCTTCGTTCGGCCCCGTGGGCTCATAGCCGCCACTGCCGGTGAAAAAGCCGTGCGGCATGGCCGCGATGCCCTTCATTCCGCGCAGCAGCTTGTTGCGCCAGCGCACGTCGCCGGTGCGCTCCCACTCGGTCAGCACATTCGCGACGACCGATCCCCAATCCGTGCCAAAGCCGATGCGCGCCGGCCAGGGGCCCTTGTCCACGCGGCCGGCGATCTTGCGCACGGGGTCGACCTCATCCATGTTGCTGTCGGCGCTGAGCACCTCGCGCATGACGTCGCCGATGCGTTCGTCGGCCGTCAGGTAGTAGTAGAAGCGGCGGTAGGCCGCCGTCGAGATGCGCGCCTGCTTGGCGCTGCAGCCCCAGTGCTGCACGTTGTGCCGCGTGCCCAGGCCCTGGAAGCGGCCGGCGTGATAGATGTCGACCTCGCTGGTGTGGCGCACCATGGCCTCGGCAAAGCGAAAGATATCGGCGCGGCCGCTGCGCAGCCAGGCGTACCAGAGCCACAGGTCAGGCGAGAGCTCGGAGTTGTCCCAGGCAAAGCCGCCGACGTCGTAGCGCCACTCGTGGCGATCACTGTCGTAGGTGTGGCGGATGTCGCCGTAGTCCCAGAAACCGTACCAATGGCGCTGCTCGACCTCCTTGGCATAGAAGCCGAACAGGAAGTCGAGCTTGTCCTCGATCTTCTGCCGCGTGGGCGTGCTGCGGTCGGGCAGGCTCCACAGCTTGCCGAAGACGCCGGCCGCCAGATAACGCTGCGGTGATGCGGCGAGCTGCGGCGGTGCCTGCACTGCGGCGGCCATCTGCACCAGGCGCTCGCGGGTCGGCGTGGCGGCCAGCGCCCACAGCGTGATCTCGCTGCTGCGCGCGATGCCCACCGGCGTGCCGAAGCCCTTCTCGTAGTCCTCGTAGGTCATCTCCAGGCCTTCGAGCTCCTGCTCGTGGGTCTCCTGCCCCAAGCCATCGTGATAGAAGCGCAGGTCCATGGCCGGCGCCTCGGGCGAGTGCATCCACAGCGTCACCTGCGCGGCGTCGGTGTGGGCATTGCGGATGTCCAGCTGCGTCGGGTGGCGCTGCCAGAAGTCGCGCAGGCCGAAGGCCACGCCGCCGGTGGCGCCGCCGATATAGCCGCTGCCCGGCGCCCGCTTGCCAAAGGCGGCCGGGATCCAGCCATGGCCGGCCTTGGTGCGCTTCTTGATCTGGAAGCCATCGGCACTGAGCTGGCTTAAGGAGTAGTCGCCCCAGGCGGGGATGCGATGTTGCAGCTGACGCACCTGCGTGCCCCATTGCGCCACCGGCGGCGTGGCGCGGCCGGCGAGCTGGGCCTCGCGCACGGCCGCACCCGGGTCGCGGCGCAGGCCGGTCAGGTTGCGCACGCCCTCGGCCCACAGGCCACCGGATTCGCCGGCAAAGCGCACATGACGGTCGTAGAGGGCGTCGCGCAGCGGCACGTCGAAGCGCAGGCCGATACCGCGCAGGAAGTCCTTCTGATCGTCGCCATCGAAGACGAAGGTGTGCATGACGCGCAGCGATTCGGCGCCGGCGTAGAAATAGAAGCGCACCGAGAAGGGCAGCCATTCGCGGCCGGCGGCGCTGCGGTGTTGGCCGTCGACCTTGATGACGGCGCGCACCGGGCCGGTCTGCTCGACGGTCAGTTTTGCGATGCGGCTCTGGAAGGCGGTCTGCGTGACGGCGCCCTGCTCGGCATCGGGCTTGTCGTCGGTCTGGGCGATGAGGGTGCAGGAACCCAGCACCTCGCGGCCGTCGCGCTCGATGCCCTGGATGAGCTTGGCGCCCTGGCGTGGCAGCCTGCAGCGGATGACGCCGTTGTCGACCTCGATGAAGTCAGCCTCCTCGCGCACCTTCACGGTGGCACCTGCGGCGGCAGCACCCTTGCCCGGGCGGATGCTGGGCTGGGCACCGGCATCGACGCCGGCTGGCAGCGCATGCGCCGTCCACTTCAGCGAGCCATCGGGCCACCAGGCCAGCGGCCAGGTCTGCAAGGCCAGTGGCTTGCCCTGCGCGTCCAGCGCGTGGAAGGCCTGATCCTTCCTGTGCTGGCCGCGCGGCCAGGGCAGACCCAACGTGGCGCCGAGCGCCAGCGCGGGGGCGGTGCCATCCAGCCAGCGCAAGCCGAGCAGGTCGTCCGACGTGGCGACGGTCGGTGCGGGCGCCGATGCAGCACCGGCGGTGGTGGCCAAGCCGGTCAGACCCAGAGGCAGGGACGCGGTCTTGAAGAAGTTGCGGCGGCTGAAGTCGGTCATGGGCGGGCTTGCAGAGGTTGCAGCGAGGAGTCGGCGGCGTGGCCGCTGCCGCGGCCCCACAGGCGGTCGTAAGGCCAGCCGGTCAGGTCTTCGACGATGCGGCGGCTGTCATCGGTCTCGGCTTCGGTCGCACCGCTGCGCAGGCGCTCGACCTCGTTGACGAGGACGGCATGCGTGCTGGCGTTGAGGCGGAAGGACCAGGAGGCGATCAGGCCGAATACCATCATCAGCAGCGGCCCGCCGACCATCAGCGCGGTGATGGTCTGGATGGCCTCGGGGCTTTGCACGATGACCTCGCCGGGGCGGCTCTTGGGCGAGATATATCCGCCCAGGTCGATGATCCAGCCGCTGGCGATGATGGCCGCGCTCTGGGCCATCTTGCGCACCAACGTCATCACGCCGGCAAAGATGCCCTCGCGGCGTTGGCCGGTGACGGCCTCGTCGATGTCGGGCAGGTAGTTGTAGACCGACCAGGGCACGAAGTTCAGCGTGCCGCGGCCCAGGCCGGCCAGCACGATCGGCACGAAGATCCAGAACACCAGGCTGAGGCTGCCGCTTGCCGGGTTCAGCGCGGTGAAGAGGTTGGTGCCCAGCGCCTTGAAGCCGGCATCGAAACCCTCTGGCCGGGCCAGGAAAAATCCCAGGTACAGCAACAGCGCCGCGCCGAACAGCGAGATAGCGAGGCGGTAGGCCAGCACGGGCCCGGTGCGGATGACGATCTGGATGGCCACCATCACCGAGATGAGCTGGGCCACGTACATGACCGTCATCAGCTGCGAGATGACGAGGGTCGCGCCCATCAGCACCGTCGCCACGAAGATGGGGAAGGCGGTGTTGAAGATGTCCTGCGACAGGTAGCCGCCCAGGTAGATGGACAGGTGCTGGCGGAAGGCGCGGATCTTCAGCGTCGAGAACAGGTCGCCGAACATCTTGACCGGCAGGGCCAGTGCGGCCTTCAGCGTCACGCCGCCATAGGTCTGCGACATGACCGCCTGCTCGCGCGTGCCGTAGGGGCGCTCCCACGTCGTCAACACGACGATCGTCACGACGACCGAGAAGATGCAGCCAAAGATGGCTGCCATCCAGAAGAAGGTGTCGGGCGAGTCCTTGCCGCCGAACTGGCTGATCAGCAGCGTGGGCAGGTAGGAGGCCAGGATGGCCGAGCTCTGCGCGACGATCATGCGGGCGCCGGCGAACTTGGCCTTGCGCTTGTAGTCCTTGGTCATCTCGGCCGCCAGCGTTTCCCAGGGGATGAGAAACATCGTGTACAGCAGCTCGAAGAAGATGAAGGCAAGCAGGTAGTAGGTGAACGTGTGCCCGGTGCGGAAGATCAGCGCGAAGCTGGGCAGCAGCGGGATGGTGACCAGCAGGAAGAGCTTGCGCCGGCCGATCTTGCGGCCCACCCAGGTGTGGCGCAGGTTGTCGGAGACGTAGCCGATGAGGGGGCAGGTGATGGCTTCGAGCAGTCTCGGGAGGCCGAGGATCAGTCCCGCGTCGACGGCGCTGAGGCCGCAGAAGGTGGTGAAGAAATAGAACAGCCAGCCGGTGATGACGGCCTGGGCGCCGGCGCCCAGCATGTCGCCGCTGCCCCAACCCCAGTAGTTGATCCAGGTGGGTTCTTTGGCGGCTGGGTGGAGGTTTCGGGTTGTCATGTCTGTGCTCTTTGAGCGCTTGTCTCAGCTGCTCTTGTTTTCTGCTGCGAGTGGTGCGGGGATTTCGCCCCCGCAGGCGAGTCACTTTCTGGGCCGCCAGAAAGTAACCAAAGAGCTCCCCCCTGACCGCCCCGCCCTACGCTTCGCTGCGGGTCCCCTGCGGTACTCAGCCCCGAAGCCCCGCGCCGAACTCGCGTCGCTACGCTCTGCTCAAACAGGCGTCGCGAGTCAGTTCTTGAGGTTCGCTGCGCGAACGGGCTTCGGGTCTTCCGTTCCTCGGCGGGGCTAAAAGGGGGCAGACAGAAATACATCCACCACCCGGATTTCGGGTTTGGCTGTTGGGGCTGTTCGGAGCCTCCCCTTCTAAACCGCCGAGAAGCGCAGAAGCCCGAGGCGCGTGCGAAGCACGCTTCGACAACTGACTTAGCGCAGTTGTCTGAACGCAGCGTAGCGAAGTGAGTTCTGCGCGAGCCTCGGGCTTCGAGCATCGCAGGGGACCCCGCAGGGGCGGTTTCGCAGGGGAGAGCTTTTTGCCTACTTTTTGGCGGCGCAAAAAGTAGGTCGGCCGCCGGGACGAACCCCCGGCTGGGCCTAGCCATAAACCCAAAGCAGCGCATAGCAATCGAATCAGATGAAGCGAACCAACAACTCACCCATCGCCAACAAAGCCATCGCCTGCCCAAACGGCATCGACGTCAGCGGGATGTCCTTGTATTCCTGCAACGTGTTGAACACCGGCGTGCCGAAGCTCACCTGAGTCAGCTCGCCCGCATCGTTGATCTTCGACCGCACCGCCAGCGCCGCCTTCACGCCGAAGGCCTCGTAGTCCTTGGAGATGTAGCCCTTGCGGACCGCCTTCAGGATGCCGTAGGCGAAGCCGGCCGACGCGGCGGCTTCGTCGTAGGACGTCGGGTCGTCCAGCAGCGTGGGCCACAGGCCCGATGGTGACTGGAACTGGGCCAGGGCCTTGACCTGCGCTTCGAGCGTCGTGATCAGGAACTGGCGGAAGGCGTCGCCCTCGGGCAGGTTCAACAGCTCGATGAACTCTGGGATGACGATCGTGACCCACGAATTGCCACGCGCCCACAGCGCATTCGCAAAGTTGTGCCGCCCCTCGAAGGTCCAGCCGTGGAACCACAGCCCCGTCTTGCGGTCGGCCAGGTATTTGATGTGGACGAGGAACTGGCGCTTGGCCTCCTCGATGTAATGCGGCCGGTTCAGCAGCAAGCCGAACTTGGCCAGCGGCAACACCGACATCATCAGCGTGTCGTCCCACATCTGCTGGTTGTTGACGCTGTTGTAGACGATGTGCTGGAAGCCGCCTTCCTCGGTGCGCGGCAGCTCGTTGTAGACCCACTCGGCCCAGCGATCGATGTAGGGCAGGAAGCGACGCTCGCCGGTGCGGTCGAACAGGTAGGCCAGCGTCAGGAAGGGCGCCACCGTGTTGATGTTGCGGCTGGGCATGCCTTCCGCAAACCGCGCCTCGAACCAGCTCGTCATGATGCTCCAGGCCTTGGGGTCGCCGGTCAGCTCCCAGACCTTGTAGACACCGTACAGGCCCACGCCGTGCGTCCATTCGAAGCCGTTCCAGCCCTTGGTGTCCAGCACGCGGCCGTCGTCCAGGCGCAGCAGGAACTTGCCGTCCTTGTCCTCGATGTTGACCAGGTTGTGGATCAGGCGATCGATGGCGCCGCGAATGTCGTCGCGGTCCGCGCCGAGGCCGACCGTGTGATGAGCCAGCAGCGGGTGGATGCGCGAGGAATCGACGGGTTTGAGGACTTGATTTGGCATGGTCATGTCTCGGTATGTATTCAACGCTGCAGGTTGCGCGGTTGGGGCACCGGCTCCAACGGTACGCCGCCGCGGGCGACGGCCAGCTGCACCAGGCGCACGGCCTCCAGTGCGTTGGCCGGCTGGCCATCGGTCGTGACGGCCAACGTCAGCGTGTTCTCGCCGTTCGGGTTCAGGATGCCGGGCGGCAGCACGAAAACGCGCTGCGGGCCGATGTGGGCGATGAACTGGCCCATATTCCAGCCGTTGACGAAGATCAGCGCGCGGTTCTCGACCTCGGAACGTGGCTTGGTCGTGTCGCCAAAGGCCAGCCCGAGCTGCACATCGTGGCCGGCCGGCAGGTCCAGCTTGAAGTTGGTGCGCAGCCAGTAGCTGCCCGGCGCTGGCGGCGCGGCGCTCACGGTCGTGGCCTCCCAGCCGGGCTGGGGCTTGGTCGGGTCAACGGGCAGATGCCAGCCCATGCGCTCGCCGTGCAGGCCACCGCTGTTCATCGGACCGCGCACGAGGTCGGCAATGTCCTCGCCGCCCTTGTTGCCCTGGATCTTCCAGGCGATGGGCGTTGCAAAACGCTGGCCGCCCTTGGGCGTGAGGGACATGGAGATCAGGCCACGCGCTTCCTTGTGCACGTCGTCGGCGAACAGGTCCCAGTTGTGCGAGTTGTTGCGCACGACGACGGCCAGCACGTGGTCGCCCGGCGGCAGGTCTTTCAGCAGGTGGCGGAAGGTGTCGGTCGTCTCGGGGAAGGGGCGGCCGGTGTCGTGCTCCTGCTGGCCGATGAACTTGCCGTCCAGCCAGACCTGGATCATGCCGGCGCCACCGCCGCCGAAGAAGAGTTCCAGCTGCAGCGGCTTGGTGTCGCTCGTTGCGAAGCGGCCGCGGTACCAGACGTCGCCATGGTGGAAGCCGTAGTCGCTCATGGCCAGCACGGGCTGGCCCTTGTCGGGCGCGGTGTACACGTTGGCGGCCGACCCGCTGGTGTCGGTCTTGCGCCAGGCACTGTCGTCGAAGCCGGGGGCGGCTTCGAGGGAGTCGAAGCGGCGCGTCCAGGTGAGCTGCGTCAGGTCGGGCAGCTTGACGGCGTCAGGGCCGGGCAGGGCGGTGCGGGCGGCGAGGCTGAAGTCCTGCGCTGCGGTCGCTACGGCTTGGCCGTTGAACGTCAGCGCGTTGATGCCGTCCGGCACCCAAGCGCGCAGCGCGCTCGGCTGTGTCGTATCGCCGCGGAGTTGCAGCTTCTTGCCGTCGACCGCCGCCGTGCGAACGAGGCCCGGGCTGCGCACCAGTACGCTCTGACCACCGGCTTGCAGGCGCCAGAACTCCTGGCCCGTCTTTTCGTCAGCGATCAGCAGCAGCAAGGGGGCACGCCCGGCGCCGCTGATCAGCACTTCGATGAGGCCGGTGTGCTGGTAGTTCAGCCGCAGGTCGCCGCGCTTGGCATCCCAGTTCACCTGGGCCTGGCCGCGCAGCAGCTTCACGGTCGGCCTGGCGGCATAGCGCAGCACGGCCTCGCCGTCGTCGCCGTTGCGGCCGTAGAACAGCGCCACATCACGGGCGCCTTGCTGCAACTGCGCCTGCAGCTCGCTCGTGCTGTAGACCAGGTGTTGGTGTTCCAGTGCGTAGCTGGCCAGCAGCATCTTGGCGTCCTGGCCGGTCAGCGTCAGCTTGCCGGCCTGCGGCACCTGGTAGCTGCCGTCACGCGTTTGCAGCTTGAAGCTGAACGCCTCAGTTCCTGTCAGCGCGTTGTGCTGAGCCAGCAGCACATGGCTGCCCAGCGCCTGATTGACGTTGTGATAAAGCCTGACCTTGGCATTGCCCGAATCAAGAGGCTCGCCCTTGTCCATCTGCGCCAGCACGGGCGTGGCCGCCTGCACGAAGCCGCCCATCTGCTTGAGCACCAGCGCCTTGTCGCGCATGACGCGGGCCTCGCTGATGGGCGAGCCGTAGTCGTAGCTCGTGTAGACGATGGGCCCCGGCTGCCAGCCCCAGCTGGTGCCACCATAGGCCATGTAGATGGAATGGATGGTCAGCGCGTTGATGAGGCTGCTACCGTAGAACACGCGCTGGTAGCCCGGTCCCTGGCGCTGGGCCGTGCATTCGTAAGTGCCGTTGCTGCCCCAGTAGTCGAACCAGCCTGCGCCGATCTCGGCGACGAAGCCCGGCGTGTTGGGGGAGGCCAGCGAGCCGACCTTGGGGAAGTTCTTGCCGTAGATGCCCCAGTCCGGCGCCGGTGCCGGCGTGCCGGGTTGGGCGTCCACACCGCAGACGCCGCCGGGATAGCCGTCAAAAGCGTAGAGGTCGGTCGGGCCGGGGTTGGCGAACGGCGCGGTCGAGTTCTTGGGCGTCCAGTCCGGCAGCCGTGAGGCGGCGTTGTGGAACAGCGGCACGGTGATGCCGTCGGCGCGCGCCTTGTCCGCCAGGTGCTGCATGTGGCGGATGTTCTTGGGGTTCACCGCGAACAGCTCGTTTTCCAACTGATAGGCGATGACGGTGCCGCCGCCGTTGGTGATCTGGTGGCGGGCCAGGATGGCGTTGATCTGCGTCATCCATTCATCCGCTGCGGCCTGGTACTCGGCCGCGTCGGTGCGGGCCTCGGCGCGCTGGCGCAGCAGCCAACCCGGGAAGCCGCCGGCCGTCAGCTCGGCGTTCACATAAGGCCCCATGCGGGCGATGACGTAGAGGCCTTCCTCCTCGGCCATCTGGATGGCGCGCTCGATGTTGCGCACGCCGGTGAAGTCGTAGTGGCCCGGCTTGGCCGAGTGATAGCCCCAGCTGAAGTAGAGCGACACGGCGTTGAGGCCCGACGCCTTCATCTTCTGCAGTACGTCGTGCCACAGGCTGGGCGAGGGCAGGCGAAAGGGGTGGAATTCGCCCGCGAAGATCATTTCGCGATGGCCGTCGATGATGAGCGAGTGGCGGTCCCAGGCGATGGCCTTGGGCTTGGCCTTGGGTGCCGTTGCACGCTCCAGTTGCGCGGTCTCTTCGGAGATGACCGTGAAGTGGCGCACGGTGCCCGACACGCCGCCCAGCTCCTTCTTGGCCGTCCAGGTCTGCAGGCCGTCGAAGCTATCGGAATACCAGTACCGCTTGGTCGTGTAGTCGTCGAAGTAGATGCGCCAGCCGCCCTTGATGGGTACCAGTGCCTGGCCTTCCGACGGGCCACCCCAGCCGGCCCAGTCGCCGGTTTTCTGAATCGTCCACGGGCCGTCCAGCGACGGGGCCGTGGCCAGTTCGATGAACTTGGTCGTCTCGTTCTTCGTGAAGGCGACGTAGCGGCCTTCATGCTGGATGACGAAGGTGTCGATGTAGTTCTTCTCCAACCCCTGCATGGGCACCGGGTCGGAGAACTTCGTGAAGCCGGCGTCCAGCGCCTTCACGAAATAGGCGGCGAACGGCCCCTGGGTGCCGCCCTTGGACAGGCTCACGACGAGCTTGAAGCTGCCATCGTTGTCGCGGAACCATTCAGGCGCCCAGACGTTGGACACACCCGGCAGCTTCACGGGCACGTCGGCCACATGCGTCCAGCTTTTCAGATCCACCGACTTGGCGATGCCGAAGGTTGAGCCGTTCCAGTTCGTCGTGTAGGCGACGTAGTACTGCCCGTCCGCTGCGCGGATGATGGACGGGTCGCGCAGCAGATCCTTGGGCGGTTGGTAGACCTCCGAGCCCAGCGAGGTGAAGGTGGCGCCGTCGGTGGACGAGAACAGGCTGAGCTTGTTCTGCGAGGTGGCCATGAAGGCCGACATCAGGAAGGTGCGCTCGCTCTTGGCGACGGGCGCTGTTGTCAGCGCCGCTGGGCTGACGGCCGTCGGTGGCAACTGACCAGGCAGGTCCTGCGCCTGGATCGCCCCGCACAGCAACAGCGCGGCCCACCAGCTGGCGGAGCGGGGCGACGGAGCAAACGGCAAGGCAGCGTGCATAGCGGACCGGGAGTGCGGGGAGCCTGATTCAGTGTCACCCGGTTCGCCGCCGCCAAAAAATCAAGCGCGTGCGAGAAAGGGGCCTTCGTCTGGGCCGGCGAGAATGCCCCCATGTTCAGTTTCTTCAAGAAGACGGCGCCGGCGCCGGTGCCCGACGAGGCGCCCACCCTGCTGCCCGAGGGCTGGGTCACCAAGCCCGCCAGCCCGCCACCTCCGCCCGCCGCTCCCGAGCCAGTTGCACCACCGGTCGCCGCGCCCCAAGCACCCGTTCCCGCCGCGCCGGCTCCCGCGCTGCCCGTCGCCCTGCCGCCGAGGGCGCCCGAACCCGCCGCTGCGCCGCGCCAGAGCTGGATGGAGCGGCTGCGTGCCGGCCTGCGCAAGACGGGCGGCAGCATCGCCGGCGTCTTCACCGGCACCCAGATCGACGACCAGCTTTACGAGGAACTGGAAGAAGCCCTGTTGATGGCCGATGCCGGCGTCAAGGCCACGCAGTTCCTGCTCGATGACCTGAAGCGTCGCGTGAAGGACGCCCGGGCCAGCGACCCGCAGGCCGTGCGTGGTCTGCTGATCGACGCGCTCACCGAGTTGCTGTCGCCGCTGGAAAGGGGCCTGGAAGTCGGCCGTCACACGCCCACTGTCATGATGGTCGTGGGCGTCAATGGCGCCGGCAAGACGACCAGCATCGGCAAGCTGACCCGCCATCTTGCCGAAGCCGACCAGAAGGTGCTGCTGGCGGCTGCCGACACCTTCCGCGCCGCGGCGCGCGAGCAGTTGGGTGTGTGGGCCGACCGCGCCAAGGTCGAGATCGTCAGCCAGGAGGGCGGCGACCCCGCTGCCGTGTCCTTCGACGCCGTCAATGCCGGACGCGCTCGTGGTGCCGATGTCGTCATCGCCGACACCGCCGGCCGCCTGCCGACGCAGCTCCACCTGATGGAAGAGCTGAAGAAGATCAAGCGCGTCATCAACAAGGCCCAGGAAGGTGCGCCTCATGAGGTGCTGCTGGTGGTGGACGGCAACACCGGCCAGAACGCGCTGAACCAGGTCAAGGCCTTTGACGAAACGCTGGGCCTGACCGGGCTCATCGTCACCAAGCTCGACGGCACCGCCAAGGGCGGCGTGCTGGCGGCCATTGCTCGCGAGCGGCCGGTGCCGGTTTACTTCATCGGTGTGGGCGAGAAGCTGGAAGACCTGGAAACCTTCAGCGCGCGCGAGTTCGCGCGGGCCTTGCTGGAGTAAGTCGCCCGAACTCGGCGCGAATCCAGGCCTCGAACGCGTCGACGGCCGGCGCGCCGACGCGGGCCGCACCACGCAGCAACCGGTAGCCATAGGCCGAAGCCAGCGGCGCGCAGTTGGCGAGCACCAGGCGGCCCTGGGCCAGGTCCTCGGCCGCAAGCGCGAACGGCACAATGCCCACGCCCAGCCCGGCCACCGCAGCCTGCACCAGCAGCCCGCCATGGCTGTAGCTGCGTGAGAAGTCGAGATGCCGCCGCGCGGCCAGCCCCTCGCGCGACAGCAGGCGCTGCCAGGCCTGCAGCCCCCCTTCCTCGTGCAGCAGCGGCTGGCGCAGCAGCTCGGCCAGTGGCGCGGGCTTGGGCGTGAGGGCAGGGCTGTAGACGACGACCTGCTGCTCGGCATACAGCGGCGGCTCCCCCATCTTGTCGAGAGCCTGGTAGCGCAGCGCGATGTCGCAGCCCCCACCGTCGAGGTCGGCGAGCTGGTCGCTGGCCTGCACGCGCACGTCGACCGCCGGATGGGTCGCGGTGAACGCATGCAGCCGCGGAACCAGGAACTTCATCGTCAGCGAATGCGTGCTGGATACACGCACGGTGTGCGGGTCCTGCGTCTCGCGCAGCGCCAGCACCTGCTCGCGCAGTTCGTCCACCATGCGCGTGACGCTCGCGGCCAGCGCGCGCCCGGCCGGCGTGATGGCGACATGGCGCGGGTGGCGCACGAACAGGGCCAGGCCCAGGGACTGCTCCAACAGCTTGATCTGCTGGCTCAACGCTGCCGGCGTCTTGTGCAGCTCGGCTGCCGCCGCGCGAAAGCCATCGTGGCGGGCGGCCGCTTCGAAGTCGAGCAGGCCGGACAGGCTGGCAAAAGGCTTGGGCATGGAGCGAGGGCAAGTTTTCCTGATCCTCAGGATAGCCAAATCTCGGTTTCGCTTCTCGCCCCGCAAGGGAAGACTGCTGGCCATCACTCCACGGACGAGTCATGAGCCAAGAAATCCTGGTCATCGGCGGAACCCGATTTTTCGGCATTCCTCTTGTTGAGGCACTGCTCGCTGCTGGCAACCGCGTGACGATCGCGACGCGAGGCCGCACGCCCGATCCCTTCGGCGTGCGCGTGCGCCGCGTCGCGGTGGACCGTGGCGACGCGACGGCGATGCAGGCTGCATTCAGCGATGCGCGCTTTGACGTCGTCTACGACCAGATGTGCTACGGCCCGGATGAAGCCGCACTCGCCGCACGCCTGTTCACCGGCAAGGTCGGCCGCTACCTGATGACGTCGACGCTCGAGGTCTATGACGCGCGGCATGGCCAGTTGGCGCGCGCCTATCGAGAGGAGGATCTCGACCTGGCGCGGTCCGTGGACAGGCCGCCGACGGCCTATGGCGACGGCAAGCGTCGCGCCGAGGTCCAGCTGCTGGGGGCTCGGGAGCTGCCGGTCGCGACGCTTCGGCTGGCCCACGTGCTGGGCGGCGCGGAGGATTTCACCGGCCGGCTGCGCGGCTATGTCGAGCGGGTCCTCCGTGGCGAACCGCTGCCGCATGCGGCGGTGCCGGGCGCGACCTCCTTCATCGATGTGCCTGGCGTGGTGGCGCTGTTGGTCTGGGCTGGCCGCCAGGACTTTCTCGGCCCGCTCAACGTCGCGAGCCGCGGCACGCTGACGGCGCCACAACTGCATGCGCGTATCGCCACAAGATTGGGGCGTGAAGCCCTGACGACGCCGAAAGCCGGTGCCGGTGCGAGCCCCTTCGACTACGCCGCGCTTCACGCGCTGGACACCGGTCGCGCGACGGCGCTGGGCTGGCTGTTTGATCCCCTGGACGACTGGCTGGATGTCCTCATCGACACGCACGCAGCAGCGCTGGCTGGTGAAGGGGTGGGCGCATGAACGGCGTCCAACACCTTGGCGCCTTCCTGCTGGCAGCCTTGCTCGTCATCGTCGTGCCGGGGCCGGCGACGCTCTATGTGCTCGGCCAGACGCGCACGGCGGTGCCTCGCGTCATGCTGGCCGTTGGCGGCCTGGTGGCCGGCGATCTGTTGCTGATCATGGCGGCTGGCTTGGGGCTGGGCAGCCTCCTGCAGCAATGGCCGGCGGCGTTGGTGGCGTTGCGGATGGTCGGCGCGCTGTACGTCGCATGGCTTGGGCTGACCATGCTGCGCAGCGCTGCGGCGCCTGCCACCATGGAGGAGAAATCCAGCGGGAAGGCCAGCGGCGCTTTCGGTCCGGCCCTGCTGCTGACGCTGCTCAACCCCAAGCCCATCCTGTTCTTCGGCGCCTTCTTTCCGCTCTTCCTGACGATTGACAACACCGACTGGCTGGGCGGCTTCATGCGCCTGGGCCTGCTGTTCGAGCTGATCAACATCGGCTGGTTCGCGCTGCTGATCGCAGGTGCGGCCCTGCTGCGCCGTCGGGCCTGCATGCCCGCCGGGCCCTGGCTGAACCGCCTCGGCGGTCTGGGCTTGCTGGGCTGTGCGGCCCTGCTGATGCTCGGCTAATGCGCGTGTGGCGTATCGGCGTAGTAGCCGGATGCGCGCGGCTTGGGGAACAGCGCGTCACGCAGCCGGTCGCTGGACTCGTTCTGCCATTCCCGGTTCCACGGTGTGACCGCCAGCTCGGTGGCGCCCAGCACGCGCAACAGGCGATCCCGTTTTCTGGAATGGCGAGGCTCGTCGGCGACGGGCAGGAGAACGACGGAGCGCGCATAGCCGTGTTCGTCGCAAAGCGCGAAGTCGACGGTCAGCAAACCCGTGCGCGACAGCCACTCGCGGTAGGAGTATTGCTTCGGCACCCGCACCAGCTTGTGCAGCGGCACATGGGCCAGCAGGAAGCCCTTGGGGTGTTCCAGTGCCAGGGCTTGTGCGATGCACTTGTGGGCATGGCGCTCCGCGCTCACCAGCACCCGCGCAGCGGTGGGCGGCCACTGCATCACGGTATCGCTGGCGTCCTTGCGAGGCGCTCTGCCTTGCCCGGTGAGGTTGCTCAGCCAGGCGCCAACGGCTCTTGGGAGGTGAAGGTTCAGCATGCGCGCGACGCTAGCGGCCGCGCCGGTTCTTGACCATGCTCCGTTGTCCCTCGACCTTGGGACCAAGTGTGTGGACTTGTGTCCCTGCTGACGACAGGCTGTCTGCGCGCGGATCGAACGAACGATCGAGAGTGCAAGCCTGCGGGTTTACATCCCCGGCAGGCCCTTCATGCCGCCCATGCGCTTCATCATCTTCATCAGGCCGCCGCCCTTCATCTTCTTCATCATCTGCTGCATCTGGTCGAACTGATTCAGCAGGCGATTGACGTCCTGGATCTGCACGCCGGCGCCGGTGGCGATGCGGCGCTTGCGGCTGGCCTTGCTCTTGCCATCCATCAAGAGGGCCGGGTGTGAGCGCTCCTTGGCGCTCATGGAACGCAGGATGCCTTCCATGCGCTTCATGTCGCGCTCGGCGCGGTCCATGTCGGCCTGGCCGGGCTGCTTGTTGCCCATCATGTTCTGCGGCAATTTGTCCATCAGGCCGCCCAGGCCGCCCATCTTCTTCATCTGCGCGATCTGTTGCAGGAAGTCATTCAGGTCGAAGCCGCTGCCGCTCTTGAGCTTGTCGGCCATTGCCTGGGCGCTGGCCATGTCGACGTTGGCCGTGACCTGCTCGACGAGGGCCACGATGTCGCCCATGCCCAGCACGCGGCCGGCGTGGCGGTCGGCGTCGAAGACCTCCAGCCCGTCGATCTTCTCGGACACGCCGGCGAACTTGATCGGCGCACCGGTGATCTGGCGCACCGACAGCGCCGCACCACCGCGGGAGTCGCCGTCGAGCTTGGTCAGCACGACGCCGGTCAGCGGCAGAGCGTCCTTGAAGGCCTTGGCGGTGTTGATCGCATCCTGGCCCTGCATGGCGTCGACGACGAACAGCGTCTCGACCGGGTTCAGCACCGCATGCAGGTCCTTGATCTCGGCCATCAGCGCTTCATCGATGGCCAGGCGGCCGGCGGTGTCCACCAGCAGCACGTCGATGTAGTGGCGCTTGGCGTAGTCCAGCGCGGCCAGCGCGATGTCACGAGGCTTTTGCTCGGGCGTGGACTCGAACCATTCGGCGCCGGCCTGCCTGGTCACCGTCTTCAACTGCTCGATGGCTGCCGGGCGGTAGACGTCGGCGGAGACTGTCAGCACCTTCTTCTTGCGCTTCTCGATCAGGTGCTTGGCGAGCTTGGCCGTCGTCGTCGTCTTGCCGGCGCCCTGCAGGCCGGCCATCAGGATGACGGCGGGCGGCTGGGCGGCGAGGTTGATGTCGGCCACGCCTTCGCCCATGGTCGCGGCGAGTTCCTTGTGCACGACCGAGACCAGCACCTGGCCCGGGTTCAGCGAACCGACGACTTCCTGACCGAGGGCCTTTTCCTTCACGCGGGCAATGAAGTCGCGCACCACCGGCAGGGCCACGTCGGCCTCCAGCAGGGCCATGCGCACCTCGCGGAGCATGTCCTGCACATTGCTCTCGGTGATGCGGGCCTGCCCGCGCATCGTCTTGACGAGGCGACTCAGGCGGTCGGTGAGGTTGGATGCCATGGTGGGGAGGTGGGCTAGGAGGCTGTCGGGCTTTGGGCGGGGTGCACGTTGGATCTGCAWGGGGGCTGAGGCTAGGCGCGACGACGCTGCGGGCTCGTGCCCGCGAGGAGGAGCAACAGCGCATCAGCCCCCTTGCAGACCCAACCCGAAGGGCCGAGGCGATTTGCGGGGCCATGCGTCGTTGCCGACTCGTTGCTGGGCCCCACCCAACGCCTCGTCGACGCCTAGCCTGGCCTCGCAACTCGCCTCGGCGCGCACCCCGCCCAAAGCCCGACAGCCTCCTGGACCGCCAGAACGGCGGCAGGCCAAAAGTACACTGCAGCCATGAGTTTATCGCCCGCCCTTCTTGCCGATGCTGGAGACGCCGCAGCCGGCGCCCAAAGCCTCGGCCCCGGGCCGGCATTGGCCGTCGCCAGCGCGCTGGCGCTGCTGGGATATGTCTGGGTTGGGCTGCTGCGCGCGCGCGCCGGCGACGATGCCTCCGTGCGGCGGCCGCTGCGGTCCGTGCCGCCCATGGCCCTGGCCTGGACGGCCCAGTTCGCTGCCCTCTATATAGATATCAGTGGCTACGGCCTGGCCGAACCGGGCGCGCGCTTCGGTTTCGCGCCGGCGCTGTCGATGACGACCTGGCTGGTGCTGACGGTCTATCTGGTTGAAAGCCGCTTTCTGCCCCTGCACAGCGTGCGGCGCGTGCTGGCCTGGCTGGCGGCGGCGGCCGTGCTGCTGGCTTGGGGCTTCCCCGGCGAGAGCCGGCCGCTGGCCGCGTCGCCCTGGGCGCCGTTGCACTGGGTGCTGGGCCTGGCGTCCTACGGCCTGTTTGGCGTGGCGGTGCTGCATGCGGCGCTGATGAACCGCGCCGAGATGCAGCTGCGCCGCAAGCAGTCGACACCGGCCGGGCTGCCACTGCTGCGGCTTGAGCGCCTGACCTTCCAGTTCGTGGCCGCCGGCGTCGGCGTGCTGTCCCTGGCCATCCTGCTGGGATGGTGGTTCACGCCGCATTGGCGTTGGGACCACAAGAACCTGCTGGCCGTGCTGGGCTGGCTGGTGCTGACCGGCCTGCTGGTCGGGCGGCGCATCTACGGCTGGCGCGGCCGGCGTGCGACGCGCTGGCTCTACGCCGGCGCGGCCTTGCTGCTGTTGTCCTATGCCGGCTCGCGCTTCGTGCTGGAGGTCATCCTGCAGCGCGGTGTCAACGGAGGCGGCGCATGAAATACCTGCTGCTGCTGGCCCTGCTGGCGGGCCTGTTCTTTGTGTTGGGCATCAAGCGCGGCCGGCCGCGCGAACCCGAGGCGCGCAAGCCCCAGCCGCCAGCGCCGCCGCAAGCCATGCTGCGCTGCGCCGAATGCGGCATGCATCTGCCCGTCGATGAGGCGCTGCCGGGCAAGGGTGGCGTGTTCTGCAGCTCGGCGCATCGCACCAGCTTCGAGGCCCGCGAGGGGCAGGCCTGACGGTGGCCGGCGCCGGCAGCTGGTTCGTCGAGCAGCCGCCGGCGGAGCCGCCGGCCGAGGCCAGCGCTTCGTTCGAGCGTCTTTACCGCGCCTTCCTGTCGGCGCGTGCAGCCCTGGGCCTGGCCCTGGTGATGGCCCAACTGATCTCGGTCGTTCTCGGCACGACGCCGGCGCGCTCGACGCTGGCTCTGAGCCTGTCCTATGCCATGGCAGCCCTGGCCCTGTGGCTGGCGCCGCAGCTGCGGCGGGGCGCCTCGGCGCGCAGCCTGGCGCGCATCAGCAGCCCCCATTGGTGGAGCGCCATCGGCGTGGACTTGATCCTGTTCGGCGTGCTGCATGCGCTGGACCCGAGTGGGGTGAACTACGGCGCCCTCTTCGTCATGCCGGTGCTGATGGCGGCCGTGCTGAGCCCGCGCATGCTGGCGCTGGCTACAGCGGCGATGGCAACGCTGGGCCTGCTCGGTGCGGCCGCCTGGTCGCTGCTGGCCGGCCTGGACGTGGGCCTGAAGACGACGCAGGCCGGCCTGGTGGGCAGCGGCCTGTTCGCCGTGAGCCTGCTCGCCGGTGAGCTCAGCGCGCGGCTCGCTCGCGAGGAGAAGGCCGCACGGGRCAGCCTGGCGCTCGCCCGCCAGCAGGAGCTGCTGAACCGCCTGGTCATCGATGAGATGCAGGAGGGCGTGCTCGTCGTCGACCGGCGTGGCCGTATCCGCGCGATGAACCCGGCGGCGCGCAGCCTGTTGGGCGCCGCCAGCGGAGAGCTGAGCTGGCAGTTGCGCGGGCGGGCCGACTGGCAGCCCCTGGTGCTCGCGTTGGAGCGAGCCTATGGTGGCAGCGCCGGCGAGGGGGGAGCGGAAGTCGACGTGGCGCTGGCGCTGGACAGCGGCGCCGCGCGCAGCCTGCGCCTGCGCCTGCGCTTCACACGCCAGCGCGAGGGCAGCGAGGAGCTGTGCGTGCTGTTCGTCGAGGACAACCGCGAGCTGCTGGCGCGTACCCGCCAGGAGAAACTGGCCGCCATGGGCCGGGTGTCGGCCGGCATCGCTCACGAGATTCGCAACCCGCTGGCGGCCATCGCCCAGGCCAATGCCTTGCTGGCCGAGGACGTCGCCGGCGGGCGCGCCGAGCAGCTGACCAGGATGGTCGCCTCCAATGTGCAAAGGCTCAAGCGCCTGGTCGACGACGTCAGCGAGCTGGCGCCCGGCATGCAGCCCGACACGCAGCCGCTGGACGTCAGCGCGCTGGTGCAGGAGACCTGCGAGGACTGGGTGCAGGTCAACGGCGTCGAGCCGGGTGCCCAGAGCCGCTTCCGGCTGCACATCGGCGCGCCAGGCCTGACGGGCCTGTTCGATGCCGAGCATCTGCGCCGCATCCTCGTCAACCTGCTGGACAACGCGCACCGCCATGCCGAGCCCGGCGCGGGCGCGATCCAGGCGACGCTGGACCGCCACGGCGATGCGCTGGACCTCGTCGTGCGCAGCGCGGGCGCGCCGGTGCCGCATGAGATCGAGCGCCATCTGTTCGAGCCTTTCTTCTCGACACGCAGCCGCGGTTCGGGCCTGGGCCTCTACATTTGCCGTGAACTGTGCGAGCGTCATGGCGCCCGCATCGACTACCGCCGCGCCACTGACGCGGCGGCCAACGAGTTCTGCGTTCGACTGCGCACGCCCCCATCTGCATCCTCTGCATGACTACTGCCACGCTCCCGCGCCTGCTGGTCGTCGACGACGAGCCCGATCTGCGCACGCTCTACGAGCTGACGTTGCTGCGTGAAGGCTATGAGATCGACAGTGCGGGCACGGTGGCCGAGGCGCTGGCGCATCTGCAGGCCCAGACCTACAGCGCCGTCATCACCGACATGAAGCTGCCCGACGGCTCGGGCCTGGCATTGCTGCGCTGGCTGGAGCAGGCCGGCCGACCCGAGAAGGCCATCGTCATCACGGCGTTCGGCTCGGCCGAGAACGCGGTGGAGGCCTTGAAGGCCGGCGCCTACGACTACCTGACCAAGCCGGTGGACCTGCGCCAGTTCCGCCTTGTCGTCGGTTCGGCACTGGGCCGCGTGGCGCCCGATCCCAGCCCGGCGGCGCAAGAAAAAAGCGTGGCAATGCCGGCGTCGGCGCTGCGCCTGGTGGGTGAATCACCGGCCATCCGCGCGGTTCGCTCGCTGATCGACAAGGTGGCGCGCAGCATGGCGCCGGTGCTGGTGCAGGGTGAATCCGGGACCGGCAAGGAGCTGGTGGCGCGGGCCATCCACGACCACGGCGTGCGCGCCGAGCAGGGCTTCATCGCCGTCAACTGCGGCGCCATTCCCGAGAACCTGCTGGAGGCCGAGTTCTTCGGCTACCGCAAGGGCGCGTTCACCGGTGCCAACGAGGACCGCGAGGGCTTCTTCCAGGCGGCGGATGGCGGCACGCTCTTCCTCGATGAGATCGGCGACCTGCCCCTGGCCATGCAAAGCAAGCTGCTGCGCGTCATCCAGGAGCGTTCGGTGCGGCCGGTCGGCGCCACCGCCGAGACGCCGATCAATGTGCGCATCCTCAGCGCGACGCACAAGGATCTGTCCGCCGAGGTGGCGGCGGGGCGCTTCCGCCAGGACTTGTTCTACCGCCTCAACGTCATCCAGATCCGCGTGCCGCCGCTGCGCGAGCGCCTGGAGGACCTGGGCCTGATCAGCACCCGGGTGCTGACCCGCATCGCCCAGGACGCCGGCGTGTCACCAGCGCCGCGACTGACGGTGGGTGCGCTGCAGACGCTGTCGCGCTATGCCTTTCCCGGCAATGTGCGCGAGCTCGAGAACCTGCTGCACCGCGCGCTGGCGCTGGCGGGCGGTGAGTGGATCGACGCCGACGATCTTGGCCTGCCCGACACGCTGCTGGACGAGGACCGCAGCGAGTCGCAGTTCGCCGCGCTGGACACCCCCCTGGGGGCGGCACCAGTGGCCGAGGGCGTGTCCCTGCCCGAGGAATTGCCGTCGGACCTGGCGCGCTATCTCGACGAGGTCGAGCGCGCCATTCTGCTGCGAGCGCTGGAGCTGCACCGCTTCAACCGCACGGCCGCGGCAGCCAGCCTCGGGCTGTCGCTGCGCCAGATCCGCTACCGCATGGCGCGGCTTGCGATCTCGGCTGGTGACAGCTGAAAGAAAAACCTTCTCGGGATTTGCCCTGCTTGAATCTGCGGCGAGGCTATAGAGCGCTTGCTCGGACGCAGCGCTGGCGCGGCCTTGCGGCCCGCTTCGGCCCGCCAGCCCAGTGTTGATGCGGGTTGCCGGTTGCAAGCCCCGATCTGATCGGGCAAAGGCGCGCGCAGGGCATTTGTCCAGAGAAATCGCGGCCAGGGTTTGACACTAGCGGTAGTGCTTGAGGACGGCGGGGGCCATAGATATAGTGTTCCTTCGTGATATCCTGCTGAGCCAGTCGACCCCATGACCATCCCCTCGGATTCGCTGTTTGCAGTGGCTTGGCCACGGCAGCAAAGCGCCCGGGGACCAAGCCGAAACGCCGGCCTGGCAATGGAGCGGCAGGGACGAAATACCCCACTGAAGCACCGCACGATGCGCTGGCCCGACCTTCGGGTTGATGCCGCGCATTTGCCCGTCATTTCTCGATAAAGGATTCCCTCATGCTGCATGAAGCCGCCACGGGCCAGGCCACCTCCGCCGCCTCGCTCTCTCCGCTCTCCTCGGCATCCCCGGTTGCGTTTGGATCCGACGCGTCTGCCGCCAGCGCTCCCACGCTGACGAGCTACCAGGCCTACCAGATCATTCGTCGCAACGGCGCCGTGGTCTCGTTCGAACCGAGCAAGATCGCCGTCGCGCTGATGAAGGCCTTTCTGGCCGTGCACGGCACCAGCGGCGCCGCCTCGGCCAGCGTGCGCGAGACGGTGGAGCAGCTGACCCAGAACGTCGTGCGCGCCCTGCTGCGTTCGCGTCCGAGCGGCGGCACCTTCCATATTGAAGATGTGCAGGACCAGGTCGAGCTGGGCCTGATGCGCAGCAGCAACCACGAAGTCGCCCGCGCCTATGTGCTGTACCGCGAGCGTCGTACGCAGGAGCGTGCCGCTCAAGGCGAGGCCACGCGTGCGGCCGAACCGACGGTGATGGTGGTGGACCGCGGCGAGCGTCGTCCGCTGGACCTCGGCCAGCTGAAGTCGCTGATCGCCTCCGCTTGCGAGAACCTCGGCGCCGATGTGAAGCCCGATCCCGTGCTGGCCGAGACCCAGCGCAATCTGTACGACGGCGTCGCCATCGACGAGGTCTACAAGGCCGCCATCCTGGCCGCGCGCACGCTGATCGAGAAGGACCCGGGCTACAGCCGCGCCACCGCGCGCCTGCTGCTGCACACGATCCGCCGCGAGATCCTCGGCGGCGAGGTGCTGCAGGGCGAGATGACCCAGCGCTATGCCGAGTACTTCCCCGGCTATATCAAGAAGGGCGTGAAGGCCGAACTGCTGGACGAGAAGCTGGCCCAGTACGACCTGACCAAGCTGGGTGCGGCGCTCAAGCCCGAGCGCGATCTGCAGTTCGACTACCTCGGCCTGCAGACGCTGTACGACCGCTACTTCCTGCACATCGAAGAGCAGCGCATCGAGCTGCCCCAGGCCTTCTTCATGCGCGTGGCCATGGGCCTGGCGCTTGGCGAGATCGACCGCGAAGCCCGCGCCATCGAGTTCTACGAAGTGCTGTCGAGCTTCGACTTCATGTCCAGCACGCCGACGCTGTTCAACGCCGGCACGCGCCGCTCGCAGCTGTCGAGCTGCTACCTGACGACGGTCAGCGATGACCTCGACGGCATCTACGAGGCCCTGAAGGAGAACGCCCTGCTGAGCAAGTTCGCCGGCGGCCTGGGCAATGACTGGACCCCGGTGCGCGCGCTGGGCTCGCACATCAAGGGCACCAACGGCAAG
This sequence comes from Roseateles sp. P5_E4, assembly GCF_054049255.1. NCBI lineage: Bacteria > Pseudomonadati > Pseudomonadota > Betaproteobacteria > Burkholderiales > Sphaerotilaceae > Roseateles > Roseateles sp. P5_E4. The sequence continues at coordinate 969,532 of NZ_JBFUMS010000002.1, forward strand.
AGCCAGGGCGTCGTGCCCTTCCTGAAGGTCGTCAACGACACGGCCGTGGCCGTGAACCAGGGTGGCAAGCGCAAGGGCGCCGTCTGCGCCTACCTGGAAACCTGGCACCTGGACATCGAAGAGTTCCTGGACCTGCGCAAGAACACCGGCGACGACCGCCGCCGCACGCACGACATGAACACGGCGAACTGGATTCCCGACCTGTTCATGCGCCGCGTGCTTGAAGGCGGTGACTGGACGCTGTTCAGCCCCAGCACCTGCCCGGACCTGCACGACCTGTTCGGCAAGCCCTTCGAAGTGGCCTACACGGCCTACGAGGCCAAGGCCGACCGCGGCGAGATCAAGCTCTTCAAGCGCATGCCCGCCAAGGACCTGTGGCGCAAGATGCTGTCGATGCTGTTCGAGACGGGCCACCCCTGGATCACGTTCAAGGACGCCTGCAATGTGCGCAGCCCGCAGCAGCATGTCGGCGTCGTGCACTCCAGCAACCTGTGCACCGAGATCACGCTGAACACCAACGACAGCGAGATCGCCGTCTGCAACCTCGGCTCCGTCAACCTGGCCCAGCACATCAAGGATGGCGCCATCGACCAGGTCAAGCTGAAGAAGACGACGCGCACGGCGATGCGCATGCTCGACAACGTCATCGACATCAACTACTACGCCGTCAAGAAGGCGCGCGACTCCAACCTGCGTCACCGTCCGGTCGGCCTGGGCATCATGGGCTTCCAGGACGCGCTGTACCAACTGCGCACGCCTTACGCCTCGCAGGCTGCCGTCGACTTCGCCGATCGCTCGATGGAAGCCGTCTGCTATCACGCCTACTGGGCCTCGACCGAGCTGGCCGAAGAACGCGGCCGCTATTCGTCCTACAAGGGTTCGCTGTGGGACCGCGGCATCCTGCCGATCGACTCGCTCGACCTGCTGGCCGACGCCCGTGGCGGCTACGTCGATGTGGACCGTTCGACGACGATGGACTGGGACGCACTGCGCGCTCGCATCACCACCTACGGCATGCGCAACAGCAACTGCGTCGCCATCGCCCCGACCGCGACCATCTCCAACATCATTGGCGTGGACGCCTCCATCGAGCCCTGCTTCGGCAACCTGTCGGTCAAGTCCAACCTGTCCGGCGAGTTCACCGTCATCAACGAATCCCTCGTGCGTGACCTGAAGGCACTGGGCCTGTGGGACGACGTGATGGTCATGGACCTCAAGCACTTCGACGGCTCGCTGCGCCGCATCGACCGCGTGCCGGAAGAGATCAAGGCGCTGTACGCGACAGCCTTCGAGGTCGACACCGTGTGGCTGATCGAGGCCGGTGCTCGCCGCCAGAAGTGGATCGACCAGGCGCAGAGCCTGAACATCTACATGGCCGGCGCGTCGGGCAAGAAGCTCGACGAGACCTACAAGCTCGCCTGGCAGCGCGGCCTGAAGACGACCTACTACCTGCGCACGACCAGCGCGACGCAGGCCGAGAAGAGCACGGTGACGCGCTCGGGCCAGCTCAACGCGGTGTCCAACAGCACCGCAGCGATGGCCGCCGCACCGGTCGCGCCGGTTGCCGTCGTCGAGCCCGAACTGCCGGCGACGGACATGAAGTTCTGCTCGATCGACAATCCGGATTGCGAGGCCTGTCAGTAAATTCGGAGCGAGGCCTTCACTTGTCTATACAAGTGAAGGCCTCGGTTTCGATGCCCTCGCGCAACAAACTTTGCGCGAACGATGCAAATAGCTGTAGCTAGTTCTTGTTGATTTGCACAAGCACTGCCGATAATTCGAAGTGATAGGAAGCACACCATGCTGGATTGGGACGAAGACCTGAAGTCCACTGACACACACACCGCGAAGCCTGTCGCGGCACTGCCTTCGGCGCCCCTGATGCCTGAAGTTGCTCTCGCTTCCTCTCCCGCTCCCAAGTTGTCCGGCGAACCAACCACCGCGCGTCGCGTGAAGGCTGCCGACAAGCGCATCATCAACGGCCAGACCGACGTCAACCAGCTGGTGCCCTTCAAGTACAAATGGGCCTGGGAGAAGTACCTCGCCACCTGCGCCAACCACTGGATGCCGCAGGAAGTGAACATGAGCCGCGACATCGCGCTCTGGAAAGATCCCAACGGCCTGACCGAAGACGAGCGCCGCATCATCAAGCGCAACCTCGGCTTCTTCGTCACCGCTGACTCGCTGGCCGCGAACAACATCGTGCTGGGCACCTACCGCCACATCACGGCGCCCGAGGCTCGCCAGTTCCTGCTGCGCCAGGCCTTCGAAGAGGCGATCCACACGCACGCCTACCAGTACATCGTGGAGTCGCTGGGTCTGGATGAGAGCGAGATCTTCAACGCCTACAACGAAGTCCAGTCCATCCGCGACAAGGACGAGTTTCTGATCCCCTTCATCGGCGCGATCATGGACCCGCACTTCCACACCGGCACGCCCGAGACCGACCAGACGCTGCTGAAGAGCCTGATCGTTTTCGCCTGCCTGATGGAAGGCCTGTTCTTCTATGTCGGCTTCACGCAGATCCTCGCCATGGGCCGCCAGAACAAGATGACCGGTGCTGCCGAGCAGTACCAGTACATCCTGCGCGACGAGTCGATGCACTGCAACTTCGGCATCGACCTGATCAACCAGATCAAGCTTGAGAACCCGCACCTCTGGACGGCCGAGTTCAAGGCCGAGATCAAGGCGTTGTTCATGAAGGCCGTCGAACTTGAATACCGCTACGCCGAGGACACCATGCCGCGTGGTGTGCTGGGCCTCAATGCCTCGATGTTCAAGGGCTATCTGCGCTTCATCGCCAACCGCCGTGCGGTGCAGATCGGCCTCGAAGCCCTGTTCCCTAACGAAGAAAATCCCTTCCCCTGGATGAGCGAGATGATCGACTTGAAGAAGGAACGCAACTTCTTCGAGACGCGCGTCATCGAGTACCAATCAGGCGGGGCACTGAGCTGGGACTGAAGTCCCAGCCATCACAAGATCAAGACCTGGCCAATGCAGTCACCGAGCGAAACCCGCATCAACACGCTAGACGTGGCGGGGCTGCATGGCGATCCCATTCACCGTATCGAGGCGCTCCTCCTGGGCGACTCTCGGGCGGTGAATAACCGTATCCGCACGGACCGGTCCGTGCGGGACGGTGACTTTTCCACTTGATCAAGGAGAAAACCATGGCAACTGCAAAGACCCCGGCTAAGGCCGCAGCGAAGAAGGCCGCTCCGGCCAAGAAGGCTGCACCCGCCAAGAAGGCCGCTCCGGCCAAGAAGGCCGCTCCGGCCAAGAAGGCCGCTCCGGCCAAGAAGGCTGCGCCCGCCAAGAAGGCCGCTCCGGCCAAGAAGGCTGCGCCCGCCAAGAAGGCCGCTCCGGCCAAGAAGGCTGCGCCCGCCAAGAAGGCCGCTCCGGCCAAGAAGGCTGCGCCCGCCAAGAAGGCCGCTCCGGCCAAGAAGGCTGCACCCGCC